>CAVQME010000003.1:0-100901 GCA_963713545.1 uncultured Actinomycetes bacterium
GACTGCCGATCGCGCGCCTGGCACCATCTCAGCCCTGCTGGACATACAATAAAGTGAACGATGCAGGGTGAGGTGATGGAGACGGCCTGGGAGCCTGGGGGTCAAGGACGATGGAGACGCGGTTCATACGGTTCGGCGAGATCGAGGTCGGTGGCGTTCGCTACGACTACGACGTAGTGATCGACGGGGGCAAAGTCCGCAAGAGGCAGAAGAAGTCTTCCAAGCTCCACATAGACCAGTTCGGGCATACGCCCTTATCGGCGGCGGAGGACATTCCCTGGGGAGGCCGACGTCTGATCGTGGGCACGGGCGTGAACGGCAGTCTCGCCGTGATGCCTGAGGTCTTCAGGGAAGCGGAGCGGCGCGGAGTAGAGATCGTCACCGTGCCCCTCACAAAGGCGCTCGAGTTGTTGGATGGCGCCCAGGACCACGAGACCTTTGCCGTCCTTCACGTCACCTGCTGACGACCATCGGTCCAGGGTAGAACGAGCGGCGTTCGGGCTGCTGGTCCTCGTGGAGGCCACCGGTCGGAGTCGCATGTTTAGGGATCTGGGGGTTGGGGAAGACTACACTTGCGAGTCCCGAGAGGCGCAGCGCGTCTTCTGGAGGCTCTCACAGGAGCTGGTGCCGAGGAAACGCGGGGTTAAAACACCGCGGGAGTACGTTGAAGCACCGGCAAGTGAGGGTCGTTGAAGGAAGGAAAGCGGAGTCACTTGGGGCTCGCGCTCTTGTTCCTGGGCCAACTTCATCCGCCCCATGTCAACCATTTGACCCTCCCGTACGAGTCTATGTCGAACGCAGGAAAATGGAGATTTAGAGACGGGGCTGGCGAAGGTGCAGACGCACGGCAAAACGTTCTTGGAGACCGGGAGCGTGACCGGTTTGAGCGACTGGCCGTTGAGCGATGGCAGAGTCCGGGAGCACGTGCACTGCGGCTGTCCCGAGGACGTGTTCGAGCACGACTACGACCGTTTGGTCCAGGCGCTGACTATCGTAGCTGGTGACAAAGAGATAGCCGCCGATGCGGTCCAAGAGGCCTTCGTCTGTCTTGTCCGTCGGTGGGACCACCTGTCCACCTACGAAGATCCAGCTGGCTGGGTACGGCGAGTGGCTCTGAACCAGATCATTGAGCATCAACGCTCGGTCTGGAGACAAACCAGGCTCCTGCTCAAGATCGAGCAGCAGCGCCCCGCACGGGAGGGAGCTTCGGCGATGGCTGAAGAAGTGTGGGAGCAGCTAAGGACCCTGCCTCTCAAACAGCGCACTGCTCTTGCTCTCCACTATGTGGGCGACCTGACAGAGCGTGAAGTGGCTGAGGTCATGCACGTATCTGAGGGCACGGTCAAACAGCACCTGCACCGCGCCCGGCAGACTCTACGAGAAACCCTGGAGGGATAGCGGTGAACGGAGACCGGCAACTCCAAGAAACACTGAAGTGGCTCGCAGGGCCGGTGGATCGCAGTGGAGTGTGGGCTGGCATTGAGGCACGGGCTGGCGACCGGAGGCAGCTGTTCGCGCCCAAACCGAGGAGCGCGCGGCGCGTCGCGGTCTTCGCCTCCATCGCCGTCGTGCTGGTGACCGCCATTACTGTCGGGAGCCTGGAGGCCGTCAACCACCTGGGCAACGACCAACCCGTCGTGGTCATCAACGACGATACCGCTGGGATGGCTCCGGGTTCGACGGGCCAGACCACGCAAACGGCAGCGAGCGGTGCGCAAGGCGGGCAGTGGGAGCGTCTCCCGCTGCCGACCAGCGAAGGCGGACCCGTCGGTCCGCTCGTCATGGACCCCAATAACCCCGCGATTCTCTACGTCTCTACATCCGAGGGCCTGTTCAAATCGACCGACGGGGCCGGGAGTTGGAACCAGCTCCCGACAATCCCACCGACAGATCTGGGAGGGGTGCTGCTCGTCGCCGATCCCAACTCCCCGTCCACGATCTACGTAGCCTATACGAGCTTCTCAGAGGCTGACAATGCAGCCACTAGCCACCTGTTGCGCTCGGATGACGGCGGCCTAACCTGGATGGACCTGAACGAAGCTGGGGCCCCGAGAATGGGAAGCACCAGCTCTGGCCCTTGGCTCGATACGACGACCACTCCTTCCACGATCTACATGTATGACGACACGGGTGACGTGTGGCGGTCGACCGACCGAGGCACGACCTGGACCAGGCTCAGTTTTGCCGAGGGACAGCAGGCCTTCTCTCTCGCCAATATCCGCAGCCCGCAACCGAGGCCCGCCGCCGCTCAGGAAGCCGTTGACGCCTTCCTGGCTTCTTCTGGCGACGACATGCACTTGACCGATTCGGATACGGGTGTCGTTGTGTCGATCGACGCAGGCGATATCCTCGTGGACCCCGTTCGTCCTTCCACCTTCTACGTGGCGTCCCCGGACGGCGTGTATAGATCCACCGACGGTGGACGGAGCTGGAGGAAGGCGATCACCGGCCTGGGCCTGGTGGACAGGGCAGTTAACAGCGTTCTGGTCGATCCGAACAGTCCATCGACTCTCTATGCCACCACGAACGCCGGCATCTTTCGCTCCACCGACGGCGGGACCGAATGGGAGCTGATCCTGGAGGGCGGGGGCATACAGGGCTTCGGGAACTCGGTGCTCCTGGCGCCCTCGATTCCAACCAGACTCTACGCGAGGACGTCCGCGGGACTGTTTCGCTCGGACGACGGGGGGACGAACTGGAACCAGCTGAACGATCCTCCCGGCTACTCCGACGGCCTCATCCAACTGGTCTGGGTGGTCGCCGATCAGCCCGATACCGTGTTCGCGATTGCGGAAGAAGTCTACTATGGCCCCTTCTACCTCTATCGGTCCATCGATGCCGGCGACACCTGGCAGCGGACCGACCTTGGGGTAGGCCCCGGCTACTTCGGTCCCGTTGTGGTGGCAGATCCACAGCACCCCTTGACGATCTACGCATACGGCAACAAGGGGGATTCCTCCCCCCACATGTTCAAATCCACCGACGCGGGTGCCAACTGGACCCAGACCGATCTCGACCCCAAGGAGTGGGACACACCGGACCCCAACGTGGTAGCAGTCGTCAGCCTCGCCGTGGACCCCTATAACCCCGGGACCATATGGGCTATTCAGAACGACCTATCTGACGACGATGACGGGCAGAGCAAGAGCGTCATCCGCCGCTCTAACGACGACGGGGCCACCTGGGAGACGGTGAAGCTGGATGGCCTCGAGCAATGGATCATGTGGCTACTATTCGACCAGCGGTCGCCCAACACGCTCTATGCATGGTCGGGGTCAGACAACCCCTGGGAGGGCACCGTCTACCGGTCCACCGACGGAGGTGTCTCGTGGGAGAACATCGGGCGGAACATCCCGACCGGATACCTGCCGGTCCTGGTCCCCAATCCGGCCTTGGCTCCCGACCCTGCCCCCGGGGGAGCGCTGTATGCCGCGACGGAGGGCGGACTATTCAAGTGGGTGCCAAGCGACCGGTAGTGGTTGGGCACAGCCATCCGCTCCGCCACAGCCATTCTTCCCGCGGGCGAGAATCCAGATCGCAGGAGGTGTCCGATGGAAACCAAGTGTCTGCCGAGCGGCAAGGTCGGCCGGTTGCTCCTCGCATCGGTGGTCGTGCTTGTCGTCGGACTGGGCGGTCTGGTGGCCGCGTGCGGCGGGACTGAGACCGCGACCACCGGCACGAGCGCGACCTCGACCACGCAGCCCGTGACTCCCACACAGGCGGTGACCCCTACCGAGGCGGCGACAACTAGCTCGGTCGCGGCTATCACGAGCACCACGACGGCGCCGGAGATAGAGATCGTTCGCGACATCCCCTACATGGCCCAGCGAGAGGGGTGGGATCCCCCGTTACTCGACGTATACGCCCCGCAGGAGACTGGCCCCTGGCCCCTGGTGGTGATGCTCCATGGGGCCACGTTGAACAAGACGTGGCTGCAGGCGTGGGCGATCAAGGTGGCCCAGCGCGGCGCTGTGGTGTTCGTGCCTGATTGGGGGCGCGCCATCTCCAACTATGGCGGCACCATCACCCCCGAGACGATCAGCGGAGAAGAGCTGCGAACAGTGCTCGCCGGAGAGGTCGGCGATGTCGCTGCCGTCGTCCGTTTTGCCCGCGCCACTGGCGCCGGCTACGGAGGGGACCCCGAGCATCTCACCCTCTTTGGCCATTCAGGAGGAGCTAACGAGGCCTTGATGGAACCGTTCAGCGGCGCTTCTCCCTCTGAAGGTGCTCTCGAGGGTGCGGGCTCTACCATCCCGGAGTCGCTCGTGATCTTCGACGCCGACTACCTGCTTGCCGGCGACCCCATGTGGGACGCGTGGTTGGATGGGGACCCTGGCATCATGCAGGTCATCACTCCGTGGCCCAGCTTGGGCCGGAGGGTAGACTTCCCCATCACCATCATCGGGTCGGGCGACCCCAACCTGAGCAGGGAGCTGGGCGACCCGTGGGCCAAGGATTCCTGGCTCGTGGCCCGGGATCCATCCGGTGACATCCGCCGAAGCCTCGAGGATCTCGGGGCGTTGGAGGGCGACCTCATTACCAACGAGAGCATAGAGCAGTTGCTCGTGGAGCGACTCAAAGCGGACGGCGACAAAGTCACCTACGTTAGACTCACCGGCTCCACCCATACCAACTTGAGCACGGAGGGCATGGAGAGCGTGCTCGACGCGCTGGTGCCAACTCCGCAGGGGTAGCGACCGCCAGCACGCCTGATCCTGTTGGGGCGTACTCACAGGACACCACTGCGCTCTAGTAGTAGACGTCGACGGGCGTGCCCTTCGGCAGCTGCTCGTACAGTTCGACCGCCGTCCACACGGGGACGCGCACGCACCCGTGGCTCGCCGGGTAGGGAGGAACGCTTCGGTACCCGTGGATGGCCGTCTTGCTGACGATGTACGAGGGGTAGTACATTTCGCCGTCGAGCGTGACGCATTGGACCCAACCCTCATATTTGGTCCCCACGGTGAAGTGGCCGGTCCGGGTGCCCAGCCTCCCTGTTGACACGTGCACGATCTTCCACACCTTGTTGTCGGTGATCATGAAGAGCACTTGCCGGGTCACATCGACTTCGGCGCGGGTGCCGCCGAGAGACCGACGCGGACTGGGCGTTTTGGCCGACAAGATGCGCTGCCAGACCGTAGCGTCTACGGTCCCGTCCCGCCTGAGCCGCTCGACCTTCTCGAAGGCCATCACCGCGTCCTTCGTGCGGCGGTCGTAGACCCCGTCCACCGGACCGCAGGGGTAGTTAAGCGCGGTGAGCCTGGCTTCCAGGATGGACACGAGGCTCCCCTTGGAACCTACGGACTGGGCCTCGTAGGTCGACACCGCCGGCAGTTCTATGGGTTGGACGGTTCTTCGCCTCGATGGGCTGCAAGAAGGCCCGGTAGAGCATCACGGCCATCTGCGCCCGGGTCAGATTGAGCGTCGGCAAGAACCAGCCGCCGGCCGGGCCCTCGATCACCCCGAGGCGGTACGCGTTGGCGACCGAAACAGCGTGGGCAGGGGCTATGAGCGGCCGGTCGCGGAAGCCCACCAGCCAGGCCGCCGCTTGGACTTTCGACAGCTCGTACTCGACTGCGGACCCAGGGTTGCTCTCAAGAAAGAACTTGAGACACCGCATCACCAAGGTGGCCGCCTGCTGCCGATTGATGAGTTGGTTAGGCGAGAACACGATCGCGCTGGTGCCTTGGATCAACCTCTTCTGGTAGAGAGCTCCCACGGCTCCTGCGAACCAATCCGGCTTGTTCACGTCGATGAACGGTTGACCGGGCGACTCCGGGAGCCCGAGCGCCCGGGCCAGGAACACCGCCATCTGCGCCCGGGTCACCGATTCACTTGGACCGAACGAGCCGTCTTGGCGCCCCTCCACGATTCCCTGCCGGGCAAGAGCGTACACGGCCTCCGCGAACGACTCATTCCCCTTGATGTCGGTGAAGATCTGGGCCATCGCTGAGGCCTGAGAGTGTGTCGTCGGCTGGGCCCGCGCGGTCGCCGGGAGTGCGGCCAGCACAGCGATGGCCAAGACGGACCCGGCGGCGAACGCCACCAGAGAGCGAACGGATACTGACCCTAGTCCGCGCCTCATCTTCGGCTCCCGTGCGGTTGTGGTTGAGACCAGTCTACTGATTTCTTCGGCTGGTGCCCCAAACCTTCCAGGCATCATCCTCGCGGTTGGCCTCAAGCGCCTCAACAATCAGGATAAGGCTACTCCGCGGGCGAAGGCTGTGAGGCAAGAGAAAAGCCCCCCGGATGCGTCCGGGGGGCTGTGGTTTCGGAAGGGCGAAGCTGTAGCTATTGGGTCTTTGGCGAATCGCAGCACCCTACTCGGTGAACTGCTCGCTGCGGTACACCTCCTGCCCCGCGAAATAGGTCAGCAGCGGCGATCGTGCTATGGATGTCGCCGGGATCGACCTCGAGGATGTTCTGGCTGAGAACGACCAGGTCGGCCAGCTTGCCCACCTCGAGCGAACCGATCTCGTCCTCCTTGAAGATGGCCTTCGCGCCGTTGATCGTGAAGGATTCGATCATCTGCTCCACCGTCACGCACTCGGCCGGCCACAGGGCGGTCTCGTAGTCGGGATCGACGTAGATCTCAGAACCCTCCGGTACCGTGCGCGTGATGCCGAGCTCGATAGCCAGCATCGGGATCGGGCGGCCAGGAGACCGGGTAGTCGCTGGCCGAGGCCACGGTCACGCCGGCGTCGAAGAAGCTCTTCATCGGATACTGCTTGTCGGCGCGCTCCTGGCCAACATAATCGACCGCCTGGTGGTAGTAGGTGTCGATCACGAACCAGTAAGGCTGCGGCGCCGCGATCACGCCCAGATCGGCGAAGCGGGCGATGTCGGCCTCGTTCACCAGTTGCAGGTGGGTGATCATGTTGCGGGCGTCGCGCGCCCCGTTCTGCTGACGGGCGTAGGCGAAGCCGTCCAGGGTGAGGCGGGTGGCGGCGTCACCGATGGAGTGGACGTGGATCTGGATGCCGGCCTTGTCCAGGGCGGCGCACATCTCGTCGTAGGCTTGCGGGTCCCAGAGCAACTCACCCCGGTAGTCGGGACGGATGTCGTAGGGCTCTTCCAGGTAGGCGGTAACGCCCTCGAGCACCCCATCCATGAAGATCTTGGCCGCGACGATCTCGTAGTTGCCGCCCGCTTCCGCGGCCTTGGTGGCGACGATGTCATCCACGCGCGAGACGTCGTCCTCAGGATCGACGTTCATGGCGGTCGGGAAGCGTATGGTCATCTCCCCCGAGGCATCGAAGTCGTGCAGCGCCTCCAGCCCGGCCGTGTCTCCGCTCGGCAGGCTAGGGATGTAGACCGTGGTCAGGCCCAAGGAATGGGCGAAATCCTGGAAGTAGGTGAGACCTTCCACCAGCTGTTCCGGGGTATAGGGCGGGATCACGTCCGCTATCAACTCTATGGCGTTCTCCCGGAGGGTGCCCGTCGGATTGCCGTCGGCGTCCCGTTCGATCACTCCTCCTGCCACGTCCGGAGTGTCGGCGGTGATCCCAGCCAGCTCCAGGGTCTTGGTGTTGACCCAGACGGAGTGGTAGTCCTCGGAGTTCAGCACCGCCGGGATGTCCGGGCAGACTTCGTCCAGCATGGCGGCCGTGGGGCCGTGCTCTCCGAAGACGGAGTTGATCCAACCCGCACCTTGCAGAGCCGTGAGACCAGGCGTGGCGGCGACGAAGTCCGCGATCGTCTGCTGGTACTCATCCACCGAGCCGATCCCGTAGAGCGGCACCTCGTAGATATCCGAGACGCCCGACGTGGCGTGGGCGTGGCTGTCGATCAGGCCGGGCAGGACCAGCTTGCCGTCCAAATCGACGACTTCGGTGTGCTCACCGACCCACTCCTCGGCCTCGGACGCGCTGCCCACGAAGACGATGCTGTCGCCCCGGATGGCTATCGCCTCGGCGACCGTGCGCTCATCGTCCACTGTGTAGACCACGCCGTTTGTGAATACCTTGTCGGCCCTTCCGGTCCTATCAAAGAGCTGCCACAATATCTCGGCCGCTTCACCGCGGGTGGCGTTCTTAGTCGTGTCCCAGGTGGCCAGATCGACGATGCCGGCCAGCAGACCGTTGAACTCAGCCTTCTTGATGTTGGCGCCATGGAATGGATTGGAGTAGTCGAGGACCCCGGTGTAGTCCACTGGCGGTTCCGCCAGGGCATCGCCGGCTGCACGTACAGCGACGCTGATGGCCTGTTGCCGCGTGACATTGTCGGCGAAGCCGAAGTTGCCGTTCAGGTAGCCGTGCATGATGCCCTTGGCCGCCGCGACCGCAGCGTAGCTGCCGGGATAGAGCGGATTGTTCACAGGGTCGTAGGGGTCCGGTGTGTCCTTGAACGTGGACTGATCGGCTGCCGTGACTTCGTAGTCCAACGTGAGGTCCGCCATCTTGGCGAACTGCTGGCGCAGCAAGGGATCATCGGGTCTAAAAGTGCCGTCTGCGTATCCGCCGGTGAACCCGCGTGTCGCAATGTTCAGGATACTGGCTTCGTATGGGTGGCCGTCAATATCCGTGAACTCAGCGGCCGTCAAGGCGGGGACCGTCATCGCAAGTAGCAGGACCACCGCCACCAGCAGTCCGAGAACGACTCGCATTCTTCTCATTCCTACTCCTTCCTAACGATCCTGCTTTGTCGTGCTCCCTCATAACTCACGAACGCGACGCCTGGCGGACACTCGCCTGAATCGAGCGCTCCACCTCCCTTCGCGTAAGCAACGATGGCCTTCACGCTGACGCCGGCTACGGCTTCAGCGCAACAGGACTCCTACTCGGCGTCCTTCGTCATGCTGAAGGTGACCGTGATCGGGCTGACGCGATCCTCCGCCCTCAGGTAGGCGTGATCGACCCATCCGTGGGCGAAATCGGAGTTCGGCCAGATTGTGAGCAACTGCTGCGACGGGACCTGATGAAACCAGGCGTCGAGCATCATGGTGCTCGAGAGGGTCATCCCAGTGGGCAGCCCGGACGCCGTATCCAGGTTGTACTCGCCGGTGGCCAGGATCGTCGTGCCCACGTTGAGGTCCATGATCCACGGTGTGTTGCCCGGCGGCACATCGTGGCCGAGCAGGGGTAGAAACGGCTTCATGTCGAAGCGCAGGGGAATGTCGATGTTGGTGACCGCCAAGTCGAAGCCGAGATCCGCCACCCCAGAAGCAAACGACAGATAGTCGCTCTGGATGTCGACATCCATGGTCTTCTTGCCGAGACTCGTGTAGTAGGTCTTCTGGATGTCCAGGTGGTCGCCGGGCTTCGCAAGCTGGCCCGCGTAGGGCAGCATCAGTGCCGACGTGAACGGGGTGAGAAACGTGGCCAACTCTGCCACCATAGTCTGGCCGAGGGCCTGCTCCGGCTTGCCCTTGGTAGCGTAGGAGATGCCGAGCACCGTGCCCTGGTCGTCTAGACTGAGGAGCACGTACGCGGGTAGGATCTCAGCAATGGTGTCCTCAGCGTCTTCCGTGTTGTCGGTCAGAGTGAGCGCGTCGATGGCCAACTTGATGGTGGTCTCACCATTGCCCACTGCCAGGATCTGCATGTTCACATGGCCCGTGATCGTGCTGGCGGGAAGAGTCTTCGGCCAGATACCGTCATCCTCATGTTCCGCGGCCCAGATGATCGGCGTGTTGATCGTGAACGTGAACCCTGTGGGGCCGGCCGGCTCAAGATCAGCGAACATCGGTAGGGCCGGGTCGGCCAGACTGAGCAGATTCCAAAGCAGCTGGGCGCATTCCCCGCGGCTGGCCGGAGCGCCGAAGTTGAATCCAGGACCCACCCCCTGCAACCCGGCAAGGAGTCCCGCCGAGGCGGCCTTCCGGGCGTTGGCGAAGTGCTCGCCAGTCCCGAACTGCCCGACGGTGAAGCCTGGGTCGAATTGGGCCGGGGCGTCGGGAAGATCAGCGGACCGGGCCACCATAGTGATGAGCTGCTCCCGGCTGATGTTGGCGTAGGGAGCAAACGTCGATGGGGTCTTCCCGACGGTTATGCGCTCGGCGGCGCAAACCGCCACATACTTGGCCGGATAGAGAGGATCGTTGGGGTTCGGCGTGGCGTCGACGTCGGTGAAGGGGCAAGTCGCGGTGGCTGGGACCTCGTAGCCCAGAGTCAGCACGATCATCTTTGCGAATTGCTGCCGGATAACGGGGTCATTCGGCTTGAAGACGTCTCCCGGGAAACCATTGATAATGTGGCGAGCGGCCAACTCGTCGATGGCCGTCGCATACGGGTTACCTACCGTGTCGGTGAATGCCAGCGCCAGACCCGAGCCGGCCAGGACCAAGATGATCGCCGTCCCGAGGATTGCAGCGAGAAGCAACGGCCGTCGACGCGACCGCTCCCGCCCCCCGCCACTTCGGGACTCCCGAGTCACGTTCGGACACGGTTCGTGCCTGCCCATCGTTCCTCCTCCCCCGACACCACTCGACTCCACAATACTCCGCCTGGCGGCGAAGCTCGTCAAGACCTACGCGCCTGCCTTGGCGCCCACATGATGCCGCGTGTCCAACGCGGTGGACGGAAGGGACTATGGAGGAAGCTCTGCCGTATTAGGGAGCCGCGCTCTCGAGCGCCTGCAGCGCGGCGATGACATCACCGAGCCGCTGGATCTTCTCTCCATAGGTAGCCCAATCGTCGAGACGCTGGGCGGCCCGCGCTTCTTGGTAGAGCTGCTCGGCCAGATCCAGGAGGGCCCCGCGATCGGTCGGAAGCTCCCCTGAGATCGTGGTTGTGGTCGTGATCGGCGCGGTTGTCGTGGTCGCAGAGGGGATCGTCGTAGTGGTGGCCCCGGGAACCGTAGTGGTTGGGCCGGAAGGCACCGTGGTGGTCGGACCGGTGGGTGTTCCGGAGAAGATGGTGTCGAGCGCCGAGGGAAGGTCTTTCTCCATCACCACAACATCGCCGTACGCGACGATCACCCGCGTCAACTCCGGGATGGCACCGCTCTCAGACTGCAGATACAAAGGCTCCACATAGATGAGCGAATCCTCCACCGGTATGACCAGGAGATTTCCCCGTATCACCTCACTCCCCGCCTGGTCCCACAAGGTGAGTTGCGACGAGATGACAGGATCGTTGTTGATACGAGCTTCCACTTGGGCGGGGCCGAACACCAGCTTGTCCTTGGGGAAGGCGATGACGATCAACTCGCCGTACTTGTCGCCGTCCATGCGGGCGGCCATCCAGGAGACCATGTTCTGCTTGGTCCGGGGGGTGAAGGGCTGCAGGAGCACGAACTCTTCCTCGCCCACGCCGGGCAGGGCCATCACCAGGTAGTAGGGCTCGACGATTGTCTCGTCCTCCCCGGACATCTCCGTGGCGATCTGCCACACGTCTTCCTTGTTGTAGAAGATCTGTGGCTCCGTCATATGGTAGACGGACAGAGTCTCCGCCTGGACACTGAAGAGGTCCTCCGGATAGCGCAGGTGCCGGCGGATATCATCCGGCATCTCTGCGCCCGGCGTGAAGAGCCCGGGATAGACCTTTCCCCAGGCGCTGGCGAGCGCATCATCGGGATCCATCTGGTAGAAGGTGACGTCGCCGTTGTAGGCGTCGATAACCACCTTGATGGAGTTGCGGATGTAGTTGAGGCCACTCGGACTCGGCTGCGAATTCGGAAAGCGATCGGTACTGGTGTAGGCGTCCCATATCCACGCAAGGCTGCCATCGTCACGGATCACGACGTAAGGATCGCGGTCGTAGTCCAGGAACGGGGCGATAGTCTGCACCCGCTCGGTGAGGGAACGCCGGTACAAGATGCGAGAGTCGGACCGCAGGTAGTCAGAGACCAGCAACTTGATCGTGGCGAAGCGCACGCTGAAGATGAGCTGGCGCGGGAAGCTACCGATGTCCACACCACCGGTCCCTTTGTACTCGGCGAACACATTCTCGTCGCCCATGGGATAGTCGAACTCTTTAGCGGTCGTGTTGGCCAAGACAAAGGAGTCAGGAACTTCCCCAAAATAGATCTCGGGACGCGTGACGCTCAGGGATGTCTCGCTTTGGGGGGGTATGTCGCGCACAAAGAGCTGGGGCAGCCCCTGCTCGGTCGCCTCGCTCACCGGGCTGACCACCACCCCGTATCCATGCGTGTAGGTAAGGTGCTGGTTGACCCAGGTCTGGGCCTGACCAGTCAGCTTCGAGGAGTCGAACTCCCGGGCCGCCAGAAGGACCTGCCGGTACATCTCATCGATGACGTAGCGGTCCACATCCACATCGGTGAAGGTGTAATAGGTGCGTATCTCCTGGATCTGCCGGTAGGTGTCTAGCGCCGGGGTCGGATCCCACACCCTGACGTTATCAAGGGTAGCGGCGTTGGCCTCGATGGAGTCCGCATCCAGATTGGTGTTCGCCTCGAACGGGAACGTCCTCACCTCGTTCAACCCGAAGGCCCAGCGCGTCGAGTTGATGTTGTTGGCGATATAAGGTGTCTCTTTCTCGATCTCGGTAGGCGACACCCGGTACTGTTGCACTATGGCTGGGTAGATCTGTCCGGCAAAGAGCCAGGTGACGAACAGTAGCCCGATAGCCAGGGCAGGCAGGCGCCAGCCCTTGAAATAGATGTTGATGAGGAAGAGCACGGCAGCGATCGCCGCCACGATGGCCAGGAAGCGCAAGACCGGTATCTGGACCTGCACGTCGGTGTAGCTCGGGCCGAAGGCAACACCCCGCTCCGAGTAAGCAAGACCCCACACACCCAGGAGGTAGTCCACAGCCTTGCCCACCATCGCCACGGCCAGGATGATCGATAGGTGAGCCTTGACGTGCGGGGCTGCGCGCAAGCTGCGTCCTTCCACGCGTATCGCTCGATGGGAGATGTAGATGCCCAGAGCTCCGACAAAGCTGAAGAAGAAGCAGAGCATCACGAAGGTCAAGACCAGGCGGGCAAGGGGCAGGGTGAACACGAAGAAGGCTGCATCGCGGCCGAACACCGGCGCACTGAAGCCGAAGTCGACCTGCCGGAAGAAGAGCCATATCCGCTCCCAAGATCCGCCGTAGCCGACGGCGAATATCACTCCCAAGACGATGGAGATCGCGAGGAAGAGGCGACGGCCTCGCCGTGTCTGGGTGTCTACAAGTTCGTAGACCTCACCCTCGGCATCACCAGCCGGTGTCACCTTGGGTAAGAAGTGCCGGGCGAGCCGTAGATTGCCGTAGAAGATGGCGAAGAACACGACGCCGGCGGCCACGCCGACCGCGAGCGGCGCCCAGATCCTGGTCCAGAAGACGGTGGTGAAGCCCACCTCCTGGAACCAGAGATAGTCGGTGAAGAATCGGGAGATCACCCACACTAGAACGACGAGAACGATGATCCCCAGCGGGACGAGAACGGCGGTCCGGCCCTTCCAGCTCGCGCCACGCCACCAACGCCCCAGGCCTTGCAGTTGATCCACCGGGGTCTTGGGTCCCGCGCCGCTCTCTGCTCCGCCATTCTCGCGACCGGTAACCATGAGGCCTCCTAGGTCGAGTACTCCGCTTCGACCACGATGGATCCCCAGGGGCTCCACCGCCTCGCGCGTCCGCCAGGCACTCTGCGCGCCTGGCCTTGGCAATCTACCACATTGGCAGGATTCACCTTGACCTGGGGCGTCGCGCGAGATTCTTTGTTACCGCCCCTACTGCCCTCGACCGCCCCTATTCCTGACGAGAAGCCAGGGAAGCGCGAGCAGGACAACGGCGGCCGCACAGCCGACGAGGGTTCCCGCAAGAACGCCCGGGACCCGAAAGCTGGTGGCGGTCAGGGCGATGAACCCAAGCAAGGCGCCGGCGAGAGCGGTCAGCCCCACGTTCCGCAGCCACACTCCTACGACACGGGCATCGACGAAGGCCGAGGACGGCAGTTGCCCCAGCCAGAGGATGACTTCTATCAAGACCACCAGACCGGCGGCGTACGCGATCATCGAGAAGGTGCCCGCCCGGCCGGTTGCCTCGACCACGACATATTCGGCTGCCAGGCTGAAGAGGGCAGGGCCTGCGAAGTGCACGCGGAAGAACAGAGCGAGCAGCGTGGAAAGCAGGCCAACGGCTCCGAGCGCCGTCACGGCCGGGAGTAGACTGCCGGCGCGCACGATGGGATAGGCGACGAGAGCACCGGCGATGACGATGGCCGCTGCCCCCAGGCCTATGCGGAGGCGTATCGCGCGAAACGACGGAATGCTGTCACCTCCTCCACCACAGCCGCGAGAGGGGCACGGCCGTCCCACTCGATGACCGCGACCCCCAACTGCTCGAAGCGAAAGCGCATGGCATCTCGCCAGAGACGCCAAAACCGGGCGGCGAGAACATCGAGAGAGTCTGTACTGCCGCCGACATAAGCCAGCGGCGAGATCTCGATGACCACCAGGTCGAAACCCCGCCGGCGCAGGTTGAGCAGCGCGTGCAGGCCCCGCTCGTCCAGCAAGGGGGTGAGAGCGATGACCAGAGCTTGCGGCGTTAGACTGCGGGAAGGCAGCGCGTCGATGTCCTTCCAGGCGAACGAGAAGGCGATCTCTGTCTCGAGCAGAGCCTCGATAATCCGATAGTGCTGGATGCTACCGCTGCTCGGGGTGAGCCAGCGCACCAGGCCGCCGAAGCTGACGAATCCGACACGGTCGCGTACCGACAGGTAGTGGCTTGCCAGCGAGGTGGCGGCCCGCACGGCCAGATCGAGGGTGCTCCCATCCTGGCTTCTAGCCTCCGCAAAGCTATCCACGAAGATGATGACATCGCTGTTGCGCTCGGGATGCTGCTCGTTCACATGCAGGGTCTGATGCAGGGAGGAGGCCCGCCAGTTGATGTGACGCAGGCGGTCACCAGGCACATAGGGCCTGATGTCGGCGAACTCGATGCCCTCGCCGCGGGCTCGGGCCAGCCTGTTGCCGGCAAAGGGCTGCGTCTCAAAGGGCTTCACCAGGGACCACAGTCGCTCGGTCCGCGGGTAGACCTGGAGGACCGAGTGGCCGCGCACGCGGGCGTCCATAAAACGGAGGCCGGCTACGTCACTCACACGCCAGATGGCATCACCGAGCTTGTAGGCACCCCAGCGGTCGCAGGTGAGGCGAAGGGGCACCCGCCGCTCCTCTTCAGCCTCCAGCCCGAGCAGGAACGCGGCCTCTCCCTCGGCGAGCCTCACACCGTCGGGGAGGGAGAAAGAAAGGTAGAGGACCGGGGTCCTGGACGGAGCGCGGGCAACCAGCTCTGCCTCTACCTCGTCACCTTCGAGCACGCGCTCCCTCTTGACCTCGAGCGCTGTTCTAACCATGCCCGGCCGGGGCGACGCAAGACCGAGGATAAGGACGAGGGCGAACGGCGCGGCCAACGCGGCTAACTCGGGGCGGCCGAGCGCGAGGGCCAGAAGAAAGACGAACGCGGCAAAGGCGCCATAGACGACCAGCTTAGGGGAGCGCTTCATCCGCGCGCCGGTTCCGCTTCGCTGGATGACGGGGCGGGAACGGTGTCGAGCACTTCCCGGACGATCTCTTCCGTCCTCACCCGCTGCACCCATAGCTCCGGCCGCAGGGTCAGGCGGTGGGCCAACGCTGGTACGGCAACGTCCTTCACATCCTCGGGAGTGACGAAGTCCCGCTCCTGAAGAACGGCTCGGGCCCGCGCAAGGGTGTACAGAGCCAGGGAGCCCCGAGGGCTCGATCCCACCTGGACGCGGCGGTTCTCCCGTGTATGCCGGACGAGGTCGACCATGTAGAGCCGGATGCTCTCCGAGACGTGAACTCTCTCGATGGTTCGTTGCATAGCCAGCATCGTGGCCGGGTCGATCACCGGGTCGAGCTCGATGCGCTCCTGCCGACGCTCGCCTCGCCTCTCCAGTACGAGCGCTTCATCTGCGCGCTCCGGATAACCGACGGACATGCGGAGCAGGAAGCGATCAAGCTGCGCTTCGGGCAGGGGATAGGTGCCTTCATATTCGATGGGGTTCTGCGTGGCGAGCACCAGGAAGGGCCGGTCCAGCCGATGAGTGGTGCCTTCGATGGTGACTTGCCGCTCCTGCATCGCCTCCAGGAGGGCGGCCTGGGTCTTCGCCGGGGCGCGGTTGATCTCGTCGGCAAGGAGCAGGTTGGTGAACACAGGTCCGGGATGGAACTCGAACTCGCCCCGTTTCTGGCTGTAGATGGAGGCGCCGGTCACATCGGAGGGCATCAGGTCGGGGGTGAACTGGATGCGCCGGAACACCAGCGACGTCGCCTGTGCGAACGAGCGGGCAATAAGCGTCTTGGCTAGCCCCGGAAGATCCTCGATCAACACGTGGCCATCGGCGAGCAGGCCGAGCAGGACCAGCTCGAGTACGGCTCGCTTGCCCACGACTGCGCGCTCGACTTCACGCAGGATCGCCTCCCCCAGCAAAGCGACCCGCTCGAACGGCAATTCTTCCATCACAGTTTCTCCAGTTCCTCGACGAGTTGCTCGACTTCGTGCTCCGACCAGCCCGGGGCAGACCGGTCTGAGCCCGAGCTGCAGTCCGGCCGCACGAGTTCCCACGCGCGCCCCTGCCCGAGGATGGCTGCCGCTCGGTCGGGCTCACGCTCTAGATCGACGCCGTAGCTCCGGGAGAGACGTGCCGAGACGATGTCGCGCACCGGGGTCCGCAGCCGGAAGTAGAGGTCCGACCGGCTGTAGCGGGCGATCGCGACCCAGAGTCTCACCGTCTCGAACTGCTCCACGTGCGTCTCGGGCACGGCGGCCGGGGGCAGCATCCTACGAAACTCCACGGCCAGGGGCAACACGCGCCGGAGCCGGCCGATGAGCACGGCGAGCAGCAGCGCCACCAGTAAGATCACGTATGCGAGCAAGACCAAGCCGTGCGCCACCCCTGTGAGCATGAGGGCGACGACGAGGGCGACAGTTGCAGCGAGTCCGAGCAAGGCTGCCTTCCAAATCTTCATCCCGCCTCCTCCCCCAGCTCGTGTCGAAGCGTGAGGAGAGCTGTGGTCGCCTCTTGCTTCATGTCCTCATCGATCAAGTGAAGACTGAACCGGGCCCTCTCGTACAGTCGGGTGAGAGCCTCGGCCGGCGAGCGGCTGACACGGACCGCGCTCGTCCAGCGGGCCAGATACTCAAGGGGAGCCTCAGACGGTCTCCGGGCCAGCCCGTGCCGCGACAATGCCTGTTCCATGCACGCATAAGCGCCGATGACGGCTTTCCGTGGGTCGGGATCGTCTTCCAGTTCCTCCAGGGATGCTTCGACCGCAGCCAACAGCTCTTCGCGCTCTGACGGTGCGCTCTCAGCTTCGGTCTCAAGGCGACGGCGACGACGGCGCCACATGATTGTCAGCAGCAGGCCGGTCAGTCCGAACAGCGCCAGCCCCAAGAGGATCCACCAGTGGATGACGAAGGTCTGGCCTGTGGACCGATCACTTCCCAGAGGGGGCAGGCTGATCGGCGGAGTGAAGCCGAGCGGGGTCGTCGGGCCATCACCTTCGTTCCGAGCGGCGACCCCGATGAACAGCGCAAACAGCATCAGCGCTGCGAGGCTGGCAAGAAGCCTCTGACCCCAGGAACTGGGAGCACGCTCCTCGTCTTCGTCAACTCCTGATCTCCGCTTGCGGAGATGCGACACCCATACGTAGACCAGCAGGCAAAACTCCGCGACCAGGACTGTGCCCAGGATCACGAGGAGATCACCAAGGACAACGCGGGCATCGAGCAACGTGCGAGAGGGAGAAACGTTCGCGAACGACCTGCGACTGCCGAGCGCTACCAGGAAGACCAGGGTGGCAACGAGGACTGTCAACCACGCCTGCCTCGACACAGAAGATCCACGAGGTCCCGGCTGAGCGGTCCGTGACACTGCCTGCAAACCTCCTGGTCCGGCGTATGTTGTCGACGCCTCTACTGACCGGCTCCGAGAGACCACCACCACAATGGGACAAAACGGTGCCCCTGTCCAGAGGGTCGTGCTTGCCGTGACCGACGCTCTCGTTCCAGGACGCGAGGACCCTGTATAATCCCCGGTCCTACCGGCACCGCCGGCTACCGAGAGAAAGGTCCCCGAGCTCGAACATGTCGCTTTCGGCTGCACACATACGGAACGTGGCGATCATCGCCCACATCGACCACGGCAAGACGACACTGATCGACTCGATCTTTCGGGCCGCGCACGTCTTTCGCGAGAACGCGCGCGTGGAGGAGCGGGTGATGGACTCTTACGATCTGGAGCGCGAGCGCGGTATCACGATCCGCTCAAAGCACTGCACGGTGGACTGGAAGGGGTACCGCATCAACCTGGTCGATACCCCGGGCCACGCCGATTTCTCGGGCGAGGTGGAGCGAGTGCTGTCGATGGTCGACTCGGTGCTCCTGCTGGTCGACGCCAACGAAGGCCCGATGCCGCAGACCCGCTATGTGCTCAGCCGCTCGCTGCGCCTTGGTTACCGCCCCATCGTTATCGTGAACAAGGTAGACCGCCCTCATGCCGATCCCCAGCGCGCCCTCGAGGAGACGTTCGACCTCTTCCTCGAGCTCGGCGCCACCGACGAGCAGGCGGACTTCCCCGTGCTCTATGGCTCGGGGCTCGACGGTTGGTTGGTCAAGGATCTTGAAGGCGCCCGCAGGGAGGGCATGGACGACCTTTTCGAGGCCGTCATAGAGAGCGTCCCCGCGCCTCACGTCGACCGGAGCAAACCTTTTCGTATGCAGGTGTCGACGCTGGCTTGGAGCGACTACCTCGGGCGCATCGGCTGCG
The DNA here is from genome assembly GCA_963713545.1 of uncultured Actinomycetes bacterium. Classification (GTDB taxonomy): domain Bacteria; phylum Actinomycetota; class Thermoleophilia; order RBG-16-64-13; family RBG-16-64-13; genus CAVPLM01. The sequence goes on from CAVQME010000003.1 coordinate 18,676, forward strand.
GTCGCGCTCTCTCGGGCACCCACCGGCTCGGAGAGGAGATCGTCGTGACGAGCCCGTCGTTGGACACCGTCGTGACTCGCAGTTCGCGTCTTTTCGCCACCCGTGGCTTGGAGCGCGCGGAGGTGGCGGAGATCGGCGCCGGCGACATCGTCTGGATCGTGGGGCCCGAAGAACTGCACATCGGCGACACCATCAGCTCTCCAGAATTCATCGATCCTGCCCTGCCGCCGCTCGAGATCGAGGAGCCGACGGTATCCATGTTCTTCCTGGTCAATACCGGTCCGTTCGCCGGCGAAGAAGGTAGGGCGGTGACACTCCGCCAGATCAAGGACCGCCTGGAGCGCGAGGCCAGGGTGAATGTCGCGCTTCGTGTGGAGGACCTGGGCCGGTCCGACGGGGTGAAGGTGTCGGGACGGGGAGAGCTTCACCTGGCCATCCTCATCGAGGAGATGCGGCGGGAGGGGGTCGAGCTGTGCGTCTCGAAGCCCGAGGTCATCACGCGCCGGAACGCGGACGGCGACCTTCTCGAGCCCTACGAGGACCTCGTCGTCGAGGTGCCCGAGGAGTTCCAGGGTGTGGTCATTGAGACACTTGCCCGGCGCAAGGGTGAGCTTATAGGGATGCACGCAGGAGGCACGGGCGTCGTTCGGCTCGACTTCGCCATCCCTACCCGCGGCCTGATCGGCTACCGCACGGAGTTCCTGACCGAAACGAGAGGCAACGGCGTGATGAGCTCGCAGGTCAGCGGCTATCGGCCGTGGGCCGGAGAGGTGGTGGCGCGCGACCGCGGCTCGCTCATCAGCATCGAGGCAGGCATCGCTACCGGCTACCAGCTGGAGAGCCTGCAGGCTCGCGGCACGCTCTTCATCTCGCCCGGCGATCGCGTTTACAAAGGCATGATCGTGGGCGAGCACTCCCGGCCGGAGGATCTGGTCTGCAACCCGACCAAGACCAAGAAGCTGGGCAACTACCGCTCCGAAACGAAGGACATCGACGTGGGCCTCAAGGTCCCGCGCAAGCCGAGCCTCGACCAGGCCTTGGAGTGGATAGCCGGGGACGAGCTGGTGGAGGCCACTCCCGGCTCGGTTCGTCTCCGCAAGGCCGTTCTGGACGCTGAACAGCGCAAGCGTGAGAATCGCCGGGCGGCAGATGACCGATGAGGAGAGGGAGGCACTGACCGCCTTGGCGACTTCTCGTGGGGCCGTTCTTTTGTACCCTGAAGTGCCCGCGTAAACAGCATGCTACGATTTCAGGTGTCGCGAGACAGTGCGGGCATCGCCTATTCTTGAACCAGGGCAGCGCGGTAGTCGTATGGGGGACAAAGGTCAATGAGAGTGAAGCAATATCTGTTGTATTTGTTGCGCTGGCAGTGCTCTACTCCCATATTAGCCCTTGTGATATGGCTTCTGCCGTTTGGCTCCATCTCAGAAGCGATCATAGCTAATCTGATAGGTGGACTTATATTTTATTGGATAGATAGACGGATATTCGGACAAGTGAACTTGTATATTTGGTGGGAGAAGAAATCGGGGACCTGTGTGGACTGTGGCAAAGAAGCCACTGTGATGCGAGTGATCAAGGCGGGAAAGTACAACAAGGAAGATGACCCTTCGCCGCAGTACAGGTGCAAGGAATGTGCCAACAAGAAGCTACAAGAGGTGCTAGAACGGGCCTAGAGTAGGCAGCCCCCTCACCTGGCGTCACGGCTGAAGACGGCTCTCTCGGACGTCTGCTCCGGAGGCTGGCTGGTTCAAGTCCTGACCCAATAATCTTGGGCGCGGGGGCTGGAATGTGTCGAACTAAAAGAATGCTCGCGCGCTAAAGCCATCCTTGAGAACGCCGATACGTGAACCAACGGCCACAGAGGCCGACTAGCCGCGAAGGTTCGTGGGATCGATCGGCTAAACAAGGCGGAAATGATGCTGGGTGTGGATCGCACGCGGATAAAGGGCAGAGAAGGCTTCAGTCTGATCGAGCTACTGGTGGTGATCGCGATCGTCGCCATCCTTGCAGCGATCTCGGTCCCGGTCTACCTCGGCCAGCGCGAGAAGGCTGAAGACTCGGCTGCCAAGTCCGCGGTCCGTCAGGCCATGATGGCCGTCGAATCGATGTATGCCGACACCCGCGACTTCACGGCGATCGGGGACGTGGATCTGATGGGCATCGAGCCGTCAATCGTCTTCATTGAAGCTGCGAATGCCGCGACGGCTCCGACGGCCGACTCGGGAGTGAACCAGGTGAACTGGCAGGGCACCGATGCAAGCACTTACGAGGTCGGAAGTGTTTCGCGATCCGGCAAGACGTTCGGCGTGGTGGTCGAGAAGGATGCAGCCGGCGGCAACACCTTCTACGTCGACGGAGCGGTCAAAGGCTGGTAGACACGGAGGGCCCCGGCCGTCGGCCGGGGCCCCGACTTACAGCTTCGCTGGAGCATGTGATCTACCGATAGATCCTGTCCTCAGCCACGTACTTGGGCGGGCCCCACCGGTATGGATGACGTGGTTGCCTTTCTCAGTCGACGTAGTTGACGGCACCCTTCGGCTCGCGCTCGCTCGCTCGGAACTTGGTCTCATCGGCGATGTAGCCGAAGACGACCGCGCATTGGACTCTGTAATCATCAGGTATGCCGACCTCTTGCGCCAGAGCCTTGTTCTGCTCCGCGTTCAGCGTGAAGGACGGCGTTAGAAGGAAGCACGATCCCAGTCCCAGTTCGGTTGCCTGGAGCAGCATGTTTTCGGCAGCCGTGGCCACGTTGAAGTGGTTGAGAGGGTAGTCGGCCGGCGCGGACAGAGCGATCAGCGCCGGGGCGCCGTAGAGCGGCCGGTATCCGGGCAAAGACGCCCTGCTGATCAAGAAATCGTCGCCCGAGGCGAGCATGGCCTGATAGGTCGCCTCGTCCAGCCGCCCGAGCAGGTCCGCGTTGCGGATGACCGACATGTTGAAGTCTCCGTGGTTGGGAGCCCACCGGCCGGCCTCGACTATCTTAGCCACGTTCTCGGCCGGCACCTTCTTGTCCAGGTACGACCGGATACTTTTCCTCTGCGCGATCACTTCCTCGACGGTCATGTTCGTCTCCCTGTTCGGCGGTTTGCCTGCTCTTGAACTCTCGAGACTATAGCGCGGAAGGGCGGCCGCGGAGTGGCGATGCACACGGCAGCTGCCTCACGCGGCCGGCTGGAGTGTCTTCACAATCCCGGCCAGGTCGTAGCCCACGTCGGCAACGGATCCGAGCAGCCGGGTGTAAAGTGCCTCGTCCATCTGGGGAGTGCGGCTAAGGATCCACAGATACTTCCGGCTCGGATGGCCTACGACGGCCCACTGGTATTCCTCGTCGAGCCCGATGATCCAATACGCGCCCCAGAACGGCCAGAAGAAGGTGACCTTGAGCTTGGAGTTGGTGGCCTTGTCGACGACCCGGGCCTTGCCACGCGCCTGGCGGAGCTTGCCGTCCAGTGTGCCCTCAAGGCAGGTGTTGACGACCTGGATGTCCCCCTTCTTGCGAAGCGTGTATTCTGCCGTCACCCCAACGCAGCCCTTCTGAAAACGCTGGGGGATGGTGGCGATCTCGTACCACTTCCCGAGGTACCTCTGTAGGTCGACGTAGGCTACGGCCTCGAGCGGCTTCTTCGCTGCGGTATCCTTCATAGCCCTACGCTTTCCAGAGTACGATGTCGCCCAGGTTCTGGTCTTTCTGGGTGGCGTCGATGGGACCCAGCTTCTGGGTCAAGTAGCCCGCTTTCTCGATGGTCAGGGTGTAGGTGCCGTCCGCAAGGCCCTTCAGCCAGAAGTCGCCGTAGTTGTCGGTTACGGTAGAGACCGTCTCCCCCGTCTCCCGGTTCTTCGCGGTGACCGTGGCCCCTTCGGTGCACTCGTCGGCTTCGGAGTCGTAGACGGCGCCGGCTATCCACTTCTTAGGTAGGTTGAGGTAGTAGACCCGGGGACGGGTGGGGAGTTCGGGCTTTAAGAGCTCGGCTTTAGCGAGGAGGTCCTTTATCTTGGGATCGTCTTCCTCCCCGAAGGTGAAGGCCCCGGTGGGGCAGGCGTCCGAACAGCGGGTCTCGGTCCAGCCCTGGTCTAAGAGATGGGCGCAGAAGGTGCACTTCTGGGCGATGTTCAAGTCGTCGTTAAAGTAGATGACGTTCTCATAGGGGCAGGCTTCCAGACAGAGCTGGTTACCCCGGCACTCGTGCGGGTCGATGATGACGATGCCGTCGGGGCGGCGGTAGATGGCCCCGGCCGGGCAGGCTTCGATACAGGGGGCCTCCTCGCAGTGCTGGCAGATGGTGTGGTGGTAGGTCACCTGCACTTTGGGCACCGTGCCCCGTTCTAGGTTGATCACCTTGTTCCAGAACTGGCCGGTATCCGGTTGGGGTTTGGCGATGGGGGTCCAGTCGTTGGCCACGTGCTCGTCTTTACAGCTCACTTGGCAGTTGTGGCAGCCGTTACAGATGGCGAGATCGATGACGAGGACCTTGCCCATCACTCCACCCCCTCCATCATCACGCCCGCGAGACAGGGACCAGCAGTCGGGTGGCACTCACGCTCGAACGCTTCCGGGTATTTGCGTCTCATCTCTTCCAGGTCCGTCTTCTCCACTTCCACCAGGAAGCCGGAGACGGCCATCCCCACCGTGTTCTTGGAGGTCGTGTTGCGGGGCACGATGGTGTTGATCACCCCGCCCCGGTCGATCTCGCCCGGCACGATCGGGTCGTATTTGGCCCCGTGGTCGATCCCGACCGCGCCCGGAATGATCCGCTCGGTGACGTAGGCTCCCGCGAGGACCGTGCCCCGCTCGTTGAAGATGCTGACCACGTCTCCATGCTTTATGCCCCGCGACTTGGCGTCCACCGGGCTCATCCACAGGGGATGGTACTGATACCCGTCCGGCCCCTTGACCTTGCACGTATCGATCTCCCGGAACCAGGTGATGTCGTCGTGCTGGGAGTGCACTCCCCAGCGGGGGTGGTTGCTCATCACGAGCAGCGGATACTTCTTGCTCCTCTCCGTCCCGATGGTCTCCTGGTGGGATTCACCCTCCGGGATCCACTTGGGCACCGGCGGCCGCTCCTCGTCATCGGGGAAGTGCTCGGCAAGACCGGTGGCGTAGAACTCCAGCTTGCCGGTCGGCGTCGAGAGCGGGTGCTTCTCCGGATCCTCGTAGAACTCGATGAGGCCGGCCGGGATCTTCTCCCAGTCCGGGTCGGTGGGGATCACGTAGTAGCCCTTCTCGTTCAGTTCCTCCCAGCTGATCTTGTCCGCGGACCCGGAGTGTTCCCAGCCCAGCTTGATGATCTCGGGGATGGTCAGTCCACCGGTGTACTCCTCCAGCATCCCCAGGCGTTCGGCGATCTTGCAGACGACCTCGTAGTCGCTGCACGACTCGCCCAACGACTCCATGCAGGGGGGCTCGGGGAAGAGCATGTCCATCTGCCCGCTGAAGATGTCGCTGCCGATGTCGTCCTCTTCCAACTTGGTGTCGACCGGTAGTATGACGTCAGCGAACAGAGCGTCGTTCTCGATCCACGGGTGCTGGCAGAAGATGAACTCGATGTCGGGGTGACGCAGGGCCCGGATGAACATGTTTCCGTCGTTCCAGCAGGTGATCCAGGAGGGCGAGTCGGTCCAGATCATATGGATCTTGGAGGCGCCGTCGGCCGGGTACTTGTACTGGATGAACTGGTCCTCTCGGTCGCTGCGCATGCCGTATTTGTTGCCGTACCAGGTGCCCTGGCCGTCGAGGATCAGCTTGGGCACGAGCGTCTTGGGGATGAGGGAGTCGCGGCCGTACTCAGACGGCATGTCGCCCCGGTAGGCGGCATACAGGTCGGTGATCACCGTCGGCTTGGGTGCCGCCTGGTTCTCCGGGTCGGCAGCGAGGGCCCACTCGATCATCTTGGCCTGGTTGCAGCCGGGCTTGCCCAGCCCCTGCATGGCCAGACACAGCACCTGCAGCCGGGCTGGCTCCGTGGAATAGGGCCCGCGGATGCCGGGCCCCCCATTGCCGATGACGACGGTGGTGCGCTTGGATGCCCATTCGTCGGCCAGAGCCTTGATGATGCGGGTGGGCACCCCCGTGATAGGGGCCGCCCACTCGGGGCTCTTGGGCACGCCGTCTTCCTCGCCCATCACGTAGACCTCGAACTGTTCCACGCCATACGCGTGGGTCGCCAGGTAGGCTTTGTCGTAGGTGCCCCGAGTGAACCAGCGGTGGGCGATGGCCAGATAGAGAGCAGCGTCGGTGTTGGGCCGGATAGGGATCCACTTGTCCGCATGCACTGCGCTCGCGTAGTTGCAGTCCGGCGCGATGTAGACCTGCTTGATGCCTAGCTCCGTCCACCAGTAACTCAGTCGGCTGGGAAGCTGTCCCCCCCAGCCCCAGGTGGTGGTTTCCTGGTCGCAGCCCCAGAAGAGCAGGAGTTCCGCGTTCTTAGAGATGTCATAGAGCAGGTTCTTCTGCGGCAGTTGCTGGCCGATCGGCTCGCAACCCCACACGTGCTTGGCCCCCCAGTACCAGCCCTCCCAGCTATCGGCGTTGCGGACCTGGTGGGTGTAGCCGCCGAACAGGTCGAGCAGCTTGCGGCCGCAACCATGAGGTCCGTGCACGGTCTTGTTCTCGCCGTGTTGGTCGTTCTGGTAGAGGATGGCGGTGGGGCCGTAGGTCTCCTTGACGCGCAGCATCTCACCGGTGACTATGTCAAGCGCTTCGTTCCACGAGATCCTTTCGTACTTGCTTACCCCCCGGTTCTGAATGTTGCGCCCGCCCGGGCCGACCGAGCCTGGGGCCCCGGCCGGATCGAAATCCACCCGCTTCATCGGGTAGCGGATGCGGGCCGGGGAGAAGACCCGCTTCTTATAGGCGATGCTGTAGGGAGGGGGGAGCGTCTTGTCCCCCGGCTCGAAGGTCTTGCCCCGGGCGTGCATCACCCAGGGCTTGACCTCTTCCTTGGTGTACTTGTCGTAGAAGCGGGCGGGGCGGATGCGCAGGACCCTGCCGTCCTTGACGTCGATCATGCAGGCGTTGCCCCCCCAGGGGACCCCGATGAAACACATGTCACGGACCATGGTCCTCTCTCCGGATTCCCCCACTGGACTGTTCGTCGATTCCTGCACGAGTCTCTCCTTTGGATGATGGTGCCCGTGGGCGTTCCCCAATCGGCTTCGAACTTGTCCCACCATATTACAGGGCTATCCGGCCGCGCCGAAGGCCTGGGGAGCCCACGGTGGACTTCCGGCGGTGTGCTTGCGGCTGCCACCGTCACTTTCGAGTCAAAGGCTCCCCTTCTGAGGGTTGGGTCGGGCTGCTGATGGGAATAGACCTGTGTTGCGGGGCCAGCGGCCGAAGCCTCCGCTGGCCCGAAACGACAAGGAGGTCAAGGATGAGCGAAGACACACCGGTTCTCGACACTATCGCCGCAATGACCGCGGCGTCGATCGAGAACACCAGCCTCGGCGATCGCGACGTGATGCTCTGCCGCATCGCGGCTCTAGCGGCAGTGGGCGCACCTGCTGTGTCATATTTGGCCAACATCGGTGCTGCCGCCGAGTCGGGGGTCACACTGGAGGACGCACGAGGCGTGCTTACGGCTGTGGCGCCGATCATCGGCGCTCCTCGGACCGTCGTTGCGGCGACCAATATCTCCAGAGCGCTGGGGTTCGTCATCCTGGCGATCGAAGAAGAGATCCTCGCGGAGCTCGAAGCAGAATCGGAGTAAGCCGCGCGGCCGGTTCGGTCGTCCGCCGCGGCGACGACCGAACCGGCCTGCTGGTTGCCGGATCAGTCTCTGAGACGATCCGCGCGTTGGGCGCGAAGGGCAGCCTACTCCTCTTCCCGCCAGTGCCAGTCCCGGTCGCCCTTCAGCACGTTCGCGTTCATCTCTCCGCTCAGGTGCAGGAGGTTCGCTTCCGGGAAGCGTTCGGCAATGGCGTAGTAGAAGCTGGCCACATCGTCCGTCCTCGCCAGTTCTTCTTCGGTGGCGACCAGGTACCCTCTTGTGAAGTCGAGCGAACTCTTGTCGAACTGCATGCCGGGCTTCTGATGGCCCGGTATGATCACTTCGGCGCCCATCTTCTCGATCTTGTCGAGTTCCCGGATCCACTGCTCGCGCTCCCCGGGGGTGAGTTCGCAGGTGAACGGGTGGGCCTGGTTGAAGAGGACGTCGCTGGCGTACAGCGTCTTGATCGACGGTATCCACACCATGGTGTTGTATCTCATGTCGCCGATGACCTTGGAGATTATCTCGAGACGGTGCCCCTCGAGTTCCAGGTACTCCTCCGTCAGAGACTCGACCTGCACCGTCTCTCTACAAACGTTGTGAGCTCCTATCACGTTCTCCCAGATCTCGATCTTGCCGAAGAACTGCTTGTTGATGATGTCGGCCTCCGACGGTATGGCTACTACCCGGGCCTTTGGGAATGCTTCAGCGATCGTGCCCACCCCGAAGTAGTGATCGGGATGCGCGTGGGTCAGGTAGATCGTGGTCAAGCTCTTTCCCGTTTCCAGGATCTCGGCTATGACCCGGTGGGCGTTCGATAGGGTCCACTGCGCGTCGATCAGGATCGCGTCAGTCTTTCCCATCACGATGACGGACGCGACCTCAAATCCTGCCTCATCGCTGAAGAACACCTTGGTCGACAATGAGCCTGTCCCGCTGGCGGTCAATCTGATCTCCATAGAATCATTCTCCAGTGTTGGGTTTCTAGTGAGTCTAGCACCCCTCAGGTCGTGAGCTGTTTGCGGCTGGGGCGGCTAGCGACCACGAGCGCGGACGGCTCCGTCAGCCTGGGGCGCCTCAGCGGCTTTCGGACGCAGTCGACATCGCCAGAGCCTCGCGAAGGGCTACGGTCGCGTGTTCGCGGAACTCAGCTCGCCGCTCGTCCTTGGAGCGGCCACAGATCGCCTCGGCCTTCCAGTCGGTGGGCCACTCCGCGTCCACGTGGACCGCCCCAGCGACGTGGAAGTGTCGGCACCGGGGCAGGGCGGCGATGATGCTGCGAGAATTCCCACGACCGTTGCAGGTCGACGGCTCCGCGGTCAGCACGACGGCACTGCACTTGACCAGGGGGGCAGCTTTCGCCCCCATGCCCTTCCGGTCGACCGGATCCAGCCCCACCCATATGGCAGGCTCTGGGTCGTCGACAGCCGAGAGCAAAGTGGCCAGCCCGCCGGCAGAAAATCCCATAAGCCCGATCCGCGACAAGTCGATCCGCTGGCTCCAAGGCTCACTCCGGCAGAAGTATGCTCGCAGGTCGGAGACAAACCTGCCGTTGCGGGCCCCATCCGACCATGCGGGCAGATCCGGCACCACCGTTACGAAGCCCTCCGCCGCTAGATGCCTGCCCCATTCGGACATACTCTGGCGATTTCGCCAGAATCCGTGGGCCACGATCACCAGGGGCGCCGGCTCTGCGGTGTCCGGCCGGTAGACATCAACGTGGGCAGTACCTGCAGCCAGTCTCAGCCGCATAGTCTCGCAGGCCGGCCCCGCGACGAAACGGCTCGCACCAGCCCCGGTCACGAGACCCCCACCTCTGCCGCGATCAGGTTGGCGACAAACTGCTGTGTGGGATGTTGAGTTCTCACAGCAGACCCGGGCTGAGCTGCTACACGACTTCGATGGTCGACGGCGGTTTGGGCGCTATGTTGTAGGTGACGCTGACGACGCCGGGCACCGCGAGGATGATCTCCTCGGCCAGCTGTTCCAGGACCTCGAAGGGTACATGGGTGGGTGTGGCGGTGCGGGCGTCGATGCTGTTCCAGCAGCGCACTTCGATCTGCAGACCGAAGTCGCGCTTCCCGTCGCGCATGCCGGTCACCCGGTCTTCGTGGAGGATGGCCATGTACTGGAAGGCGCCGAAGCCCGACAGGTGCCGCTCGACTACCAGCGTGGCCTGGCGGACCGCGGTGACCCGCTCCGGAGTCACCTCGCCGATCACCCGGGCGGCGAGCGCCGGCCCGGGGAAGGGGATACGGCGGAAGAGTTCGGCCGGCAGCCCGAGAGCTTCCCCCAGCTTCCTCACGCCGTCTTTGCGAAGTTGGATGAGCGGCTCCAGGATGTGGTAGCCGAAGGCCTCCTGCGGGTCGATGCCCAACTGCTCGAAAACGTTGTGCTGCCGCTTGATCCCGGCGACGGTCTCATCCACATCTGTGAGGATGGTGCCCTGAAGCAGATGCTTCGCTCCGCTTTCTTTGACCAGCCGGGCGAAGACGTCGCGGTAGAATGTCTGGGTGATGGCCTCACGCTTCTCCTCAGGATCGGTCACGCCTTTGAGCGCCGCGAAGAACTCTGCACGCGCGTCGATGACCTCCACCGTCACGCCCAGGTCGCGGAAGAAGCTCGTGACCTGCTCGGCTTCGCCGGCCCGCATGAGGCCGTTTTCGACGAAGACCGTCTTGAGACGATCGCCCAAGGCGCGATGCCCCAGCATCGTGACCGTCGAGGAATCGACCCCACCGGAGAGCGCGTTTATGGCCCACCCATCGCCGACACTGCTCCGGATCTCACCCACCTTCTCGGCGATAAAGCTCCCCGTATCGAGTTCCTGCGCGGTGATCTCCTTGATCATGCGACCCTCTCCTCCACTGTGATGAAGACGCCGAGCAACCATGCGGCTGGTAAGACTCGAAAGCCCCTGGTCGTGCCCCCGGCTCGAGACATATGCAGACTCTATAGGTCGCATGGCTGCCTGTCCAGCGGAGCGCCGGCAGGCCGAGATGATTGACCTGCAAGGGCATCGACCTATACTGGGAATCCGAGCCACCGCGCGGGTCCCGCGCCGGTGTCGCGTCACCCCGGAAGGAGGAGGAACCATGGTGGCACAACAGCCGGGATGGGAGATCAAAGGCGTCTACAACGAGGCGTGCGCGTCCGAGGGTCAATGCCCCTACTACTTCGGTAGGGACAAGGAGGGAGGGTGCCGCTACTTCATGGTCTTTCGGATCACGGAGGGCACGGTGAACCGGGTCGACCTGTCAGGTATCACGGCCATCTACCTGGGCGATCTTCCGCACTCCACCTATGTCGAGGTCGTCGAGAAAGGATCCGAAGGCGCGATCTATGTCAGCGACGGCGCGACGTCCGAACAGCGCGCCGTCCTCGACACGCTGGTGGTCGAGGCACTTGGTGGCGTACTGATGAAGAGGGTGCTCGGTGTGAACTATGTCCCCATCGGTGTCGAGGAAGGCGACGGTGCGGTGCACTTCAGAATGCCGGCCGGGGAGATGAAGATGGTGCTGACGAGGAGCCACAACGGCGACCCGGTGCGTCTGGAGAACGCGACCCTTCCCTTCCTCTCGGACGTCAAGGCCGCCCACACACTCTTCTGGAACTGGTCGGACTACAGCAGGCACTTCGAGTACCGGGATCGCTGCGGCACTTGGGCCGACTTCCTGATGCGTTCCGAGCCCGCGTAGCCCGGCGGCGGCCGACCGCCCGCAACTTCTGGCGGGCTTGCTTATAACCGTTTATACGGGTACAATGGCGTATGTACTCATGTCGGAGCGTGGGCACATCGCGCCCCATTGTGGCAGGCAGCAGAGGAGGATCGAGGATGACCGACACGGGCGAACGGCAACGGCCGGGGCTGGTCATGTGCGTCTGCACCGGCAAGTGTCCGGGCTTCGAGAAGATGGATATCTGGGACTTCATCAACCGGGTGCGGATCGAACTCCCGGTGGAGTTCGCCTTCATCCATCCACAACTCTGCGAGGAGGACGGCGACCGCTTTCTCGCCGACTTCCTCGAGGCCAAGCGGCCGCTCGTCATCGCCGGCTGCGCCCCCAACATGCAGTACAAGCTCTTCCGGGACGCCTTCACCGCGAAAGGCATGGACGTGAAGAAGGACATGCTCCCCCTCGATATCCGCGATATGACGACCGACGACGCCGTCGAGAAGGTCGCGAGAGCTCTCGACGCGATAGGGGTCGAGAAGACGGCAATCGAGGCGGAATGACCGAGACTTTCATGGGGGTGTCTCGGGAGAAGATCCCCTGGGCGCCGGTGATCGATTACGCGAAGTGCGATTTTTGCATGGACTGCGACGAGTTTTGTCCCCATAGGGTCTTCGAACGCCGGGACGAAGAGCCGATCCTGGTGGTAGCCAACCCGAACAACTGTGTGGTCTTCTGCAGGGCGTGCGCCAAGCTCTGCGGCCCCGACGCGCTCTCTTTCCCGGACAAACCGGAGACGATCGCACTCATCAAGCAACTGCGGGAAGCGGACTCGTGAAGCACGCCGTTCTCTCCTGCAGCGGCATGGACAAAGCCGAGGGCTCGCTCGCCCGCGAGGTGGCGATCAGGTTCGCAGAGAGGACGGGAGCGGACATCGTCTGCCCGGTGCTTCTGAATCGGACGGCGGCTCGCTACAAGAAGCTCCTGGCCGAGGAAGCGCTCGTGATAATCGACGGCTGCGGTACCCGCTGCGCGAGCAAGCTCACCGCCGGTCTGGACGCGAGAACGGAGAGGAAGATCTCGATTTCGGATGCTCTCAAGGCTCGGGGGCTCTTGCCGGGAACGTCGCTGCGTCTGGAGCCAGCCGATCTCGCTCTGGTCGAGACTATCGTCGACGACCTGATCGCAGGACTCGCAGCTCCGCCGACGCCACCGGCGTCTGCATCTCCCGATGCTCAGCAGGAGGCGGCGTCCAGTTCCAACGTTCGGACCTGGGAACCCCCGAACGACTTTGCCGTCGTCGTCCACGACAAATACGAGTTCCACATCCCCAAGAATGACTACTTCTTCAACGAGAACGACGTGTGGGCGCGTCCGTTGGGCGATCGGGCGCGAGTGGGCATCTCAGACTACATGCAGCAGCGGCTGACCGATGTCAACTACTTCGACCCGCCCGATGTCGGTGCCGAGATCGAGCAATTCGATGAAGTGGGCAGCGTCGAGTCGGTCAAGGCGGCGTTCGAGGTGATCTCTCCCGTCAGTGGAAGAGTAGTGGCCGTGAACGAGGCAGTCACAGATAGGCCCGAGCTTGTGAACGAGGACCCGTATGGTCACGGCTGGCTGGCGGAACTCGAACTGGCCGATTGGCAGGGGGAACGGGAGCTCCTTCTGGACGGGGTCCACTACGCGAAGAGCGTGGAGCAGAAGGCGGCTGAGGAATGACAGGGAGAGAGCCGACGGGGAGCGATCCGGAGAGAGACCGGCAGGGGGTTGGGGGCGCGAGGGCGGTCGCAAGCGTTGAAGGCGGCGACACCGGACTTCGCTTTCTCGTGATCCCCTGTAGCGGCATCGGCAAGGTGCAAGGACTTCTTGGTCGGGAGGCCACCTATCAGCTGGTCGATGAACTTGCACCAGGGGAGGCGGGCACAGTCTGCCTTGCTTTGCTCGTGAGAGAGGACCCCGAAGCTCTCGAGAAAGTGCGCCGGCATCCTTGCATCGCCGTCGACGGATGCGCCAAAGCCTGCGCTCAGAAGAGCCTTGAGATCGCGGATGGCGACCTGCGAGTCTCCGTACAGGTGGCCGGGATACTGAGCAAGCACCGAGGCGCGCAACCGGGGGATGGCTCGGCGCTGACCGACGAAGGTTGGGAAATAGCTAGGGAGATCGCAGAGACGTTGGCCTCGGAGGCCAGAGGCCTCGAGAGCGGAGGGGAGGCGCCTCAGTGAGCGATGCTCCGAGCGGCCCCGCCAGCAAGGTGGGCGTGATCTCCTGCAGCGGGGAGGAGATAGCGGAAGGCACCATCTCTCGTCTCGCTACCCGGCAGGTCCTGGAATCCCTGCGCCCGGGGGTGACGGTGACCCTTTGTCTCCCCCTGTTCGCGGCGGGCAACGAGGGGGAAAGGAACTTCGCCCGGACCCACCCGATGATCACCATCGACGGATGCGATAAGCAGTGTGCGAAGTGGGCCACGGAGAAGTACGGGGAGCGGCCGGTACGACGGGCACTCGTCGTGTCGGACATCCTCGGAGAGGAGGGCGCCGCGTGCCGGCGTTCGCTCCGAGATCAAGGAGAGGCCGACCGAGAGGCCACGCGGGTGGTGGCGGAGAAGATCGCAACGGAGGTCGACTCAGTGCTGGCGGAAGAGAGGTAAAGAGAGGTAAGGCCTGATGAGAGAGCTCGCAGACACCTTCAAGGCCCTTTCGGACGAGACCCGCCTGCAGATCGTGACGCTGCTTCTCGACCGCGAGGAGCTGTGCGTCTGCGACTTTGTCGGCGCACTGGGTCTTACTCAATCGAAGGCTTCGCGGCACCTGCGCTATCTGTACAATGCCGGTCTGGTGGAGGACCGGCGAGAAGGCCTCTGGATGCACTATCGTGTCTCGACGCGCCTCTCTGCCGAGCAGCAACTCATCGTCGCCGCCCTGGCACAAGCGATCGGCGAGGAGCGCAGGCAAGAGCTCGGCCGGTCGCTCGAGGACTGGTTCAAGCGGAAGGCGGCCCAGGCGGAGGGTGACCAGAGCGGGGCCACATCCTGCTGCGGACCGGCTTTGGGCGCCACGCAATGAGCGACCACGACGAGAAGGAGGGAGTCTTGATCGAGGTGAAGGTGTTCGGCAGCGAGCCTCCGTGCGTGAAGTGCAAGCGGCTGGAGGAGGCGGCGAGGCGGGCCGCGGAGGAGTTCCCCGGCCAGGTCACTGTGGCCAAGTACTCGGCGCTCTCTCCCGAGGGGAAGGCGCTTGCCCTCGAAGCGACCCCGGCTTTGGTCGTCAACGGCAAGATCGTGTCTCAGGGCAGGATCCCAGAGCAGGCCGAGCTCATACAGATGTATCAGGCCCAGCTAGGAGGATGAGATGGCGGTTCTGTTGGAGGTCTTCAGTGGCGATCCCCCCTGCCCGGGCTGCGTAGCCATCCTCGCCATGGCCGACCGCTATGCCGAGAAGTATCCTGCGGATGAGCTCGCGGTGAAGAGTTACGTCGGCCAGGAGGCCCTCGAGAAATACGCGGAGTACGACCTGTCTTGCGTGCCGGCGGCCGTCATCAATGGGGTCATCAAGATAGAGGGAACGGCCCCGGACGAGGGCACCATGAACAACGCGCTGCGGGAGGGTGGGCTGTGGATCCGATAAGAGTGGAGGTCTTCCTCTCCGTACCGGCTTGCTCGGGCGGTGTCGCCGTCAGGCGCCTGATCGACGAGGTGGCGCAGCGCTACGGCGATCAGATGGACGTCGTGTACCACCAAGGGCGCGACGCCCGCTATGAGGAGTTGAAGCTCTCATCGGCCCCGGCCATCATCGTGGGCGATCTGGTGCGCTTCATCGGACTCTGCCCTACCAAGGAAGGCCTGATCGGCGCGCTCAGGGAAGCCGGGTTGGAGTAGCTGCTCGTCCGTCGGCGCGCCGCGCTTTTGGCACGATCCACGGAAACGACGCCCCCGAAAGCGACTGTCGCTGAAGCGGCGACCTCGCGACCGACCGCCTCGGAGACGACTAAGGGGGTGTGGTCAGCCGTGGGAGCCGTCGCTGCCGCGGTGCGCTGGGCGCAAGCCGCAGGATCAGGCTCGTAGCGGTCCGACGAGGGCCCGCAGCTTTTCCTCCGGTAGCGCCAGCAATCCCGCCAAGGTCATGGCCAAGCTGTCGCCGGCGACCTTGGAGCCCCGATACAATCCAGGGAAAGAACCGGCGAGCCGGGGTTCTCTAAGGACCGCCAGCGCGACTCTGGGAAGGCTCAGCCTACCCCGGGCGTCGACCATCGAGTCTAGGTCCCACTCGATTTCATCGTTGAGTACGTCACTGACGGCCCTTAGACCTAGGAAGGCAATGTTGCGAGCGTGGGCTGCCGCCGCGATAGACGTACTCTCCATCTCAGTTACGGCGGCTGTTGCAGGCACGAGCGCAGCGAGCATGGCTTTCGACAGCAGTCGGTCCACAGTGACAAACCGAGCGGGCCGAACGCTCATGCCCTCGAGCAGCGCGGCAAGGTCCGGGCTGGGACTGAACTTGAATCGCACGGGGCAGGTACGGCTCACGTCGTCGTAGACGGCCAGCTCGCGGGCGTACACCGCGTGGCCAAGAGCAAGGTCGGGTGAGAGGGCGCCGGCGAAGCCCACCGACATGATCAGGTCGGGGAGGGCCTGAGTAACCGTCCCGGCGAAGATGTGCAGAGCGGCGCACTTCGCGGCCAAGTTGCCCATGCCCGTCTCTACTAGAAGAACTTCAGTCTCTGAAGACTGATGGCGCCAGGTACGGAACGGCCGGCGGGCGAGCGAGCGCCAGCCAGGCATCACTTTCAAGAGTGGGCCTGTCTCCTGCGGCAGGGCCGCGAAGACCACTACGTGCAGTGCCATGGGGAAACATTACCAAGACCGTGAGTCGCCGGCGCAGGTCCGTGTCGACCTGACGCTGCGACGGGTCAGTCAAGGGGGATGACGAACTGGATCTCGTTCCTCCGGATGAGAAGGACGTCGTATTCGACGGAGTCTTTGTCGGGCTGTCTGATGGCTCCTGGCTTGCCGGCCCGTCCGACCTTTGCGATCTCCCCGGGTGTCTCACCCGTCTTGCGGAGAACGACGTCGGTCAGAGCAAGGAACTCTTTGCTCTCATTCAAGAGATCGAGGACCCGGCCTTTGTAGCCACCCGGTCTCGGGACGATGAGGTCACCCTCACACCAGAAGTCCCTGGCCTGTATTTGAACCCGGACGCTATGGCTCCCCGCTTCCATGCGCAACATCCTTGCGAAGAGTTATCGACTCGCTCCCTCTTATCGTCTACTTGCACCCACTCCTTTAAGCGGGGCGAAGTGCCGTGTGGATCTGTGGTGGGGGAGCGCCCGGTGGATCCAAGCCGGCCACGCAAGACCAGCCGTGTCGATCAGCGCCCGGATTCCCGCGACGAACAAGGGTAGGAAGTTCTGCCTGAGGTTCATTGGCTTCGCCGACTCCAACAGCTCGCCACGCCGGATCTGCGAAATCTCCCACAGCAGTACTCGGTCCATCATCGCTCGTCCCCAGATCCTGACTCGCGAGGGTTGGCCCGTGGTGGTCCAGACCCGCTCGCCTCTGATCCTCCGCGAAGCCGATATCCTCAGCCACGCGCTGGATCTCGAAGTCGGCTTGACGGTCACCACGGCGGCCGACGGCATCCGAAGGCTGTTCGAACCGCAGGCTCCGCCTATCGAGGAGGGGATCAAGGCCCTGGATGAATTGCATCGTGCCGGCATCAAGACTTTCGCCATGATCGCGCCGTTGCTTCCCGGTGCTGAAGAACTCGCTGGCTTACTCGCGGGCAAGGTCGCCCACGTGCTCATCGACAGGATGAACTACAACTACGGCGCGTGGGTGTACCGCAAGTACGGGATGAGGGAAAAACTCTGCGAAGACTTCTTCCGACAGACCTCGAGCGAACTGGTTTCCACGCTCGAGGCAGCAGGCGTCCCCTGTCGGGTCGTGTACTGAGGGTCATCGCCGAGCAGATGACCTTGTTCCCGATTGCCGGCAAGATCCTAACGGCAGAGGTCCAGGAGGAGCGGCCGACTAGAACCCTGTCGTCGGCGGGCTGGTCGTCGACGTCGGCTTTTCGGTCGTGGCTGTGGTCGTGGTCGCCGGCTTCTTGGTGGTAGTAGTGGTGGTCTTCCCGGTGCCCACTTCGACCTCTTGCGGGATCATCTTCCACTTGCTGAGAAAGGTGTCCTTGTGGATGACGGTGCCGTCTTTCGCCTTGACCGTGCGGACGACCTTGATCTCCTTGCCGTCCTGGCCGCTCATCCTGATGTACGTCGTCCCCGGCCCCAGCCAGGAAGCGTCGTACTTGATCACCTGCATCTTCTCGACGTTATAGAACTGACCGGTCTTGTAGCTCACCGTGCGGCCGTCGTCGGTCCCATAGATGTTGAACGTGGTGGTGATCCCGTTTGAAGCGCCTCTGATCAGGATGTAGTGGTCGGTGTCGTTGCGGAAGCGCATGTTCGGCGACTCTGCGCTCACCGTGGCGTCCCTACCCTTGGGATAGTGGTCGATGTAGATGGAGTGGTTCTTGCGCTCCACTATCTCGAGCCCGGCGAAAAAGGCCGCGTTGAAGAGGGTGGTCGACACCTGGCAGATCCCGCCTCCCAGGACGTCTTCCAGCTTGCCGGGGCCGGTGATGCCATGGGCCAGCTTGTAGCCCCGCTTTTCCGTGCGCGGACCTACCTGCTTGTCGAAATCGTATACTTCGCCGGGGGCCAAGAGCACGTTGTTGGCATATTCAGTGGTGATACGCACATTCACCTGCCGGTCAGGGGTACCCTCCCACTCCGTGGTGAAGCCGCCGAGCTTGTCATGGATGCCCAGTGACTCGGCCTCTTCGGTGGTGCGCTCGGGTTGCGTGGCCGTCACCACGGCCTCTGCCGTCCGCCCGGAGACCTTGAGCGCGGCAGCGGTCAAGGTCTCGGCGGTGGCTTCGGCGTCAAGGGCCCGCCCGTTGACCGCGGCGACCACCCATGCTTGCTGCCCGTCGCTCGACCAGGTGGCATTCGCGGCCTTACGATTCACCTTGTCGTCGATCTTGTCGAAGTAGGGATCCATCTTCTCCGCCGAGAGGTACGGCACCAGCGTGGACACCCCGTTCCGGTCCTCAGTGGAGAAATCCATATAGGCGCCGATCTGCTCAGGAGTCAGGGTCCACTTGTTGTCGCCGTCCTTCAGCACGATCTTGGCGGAGATCATCGTCTTGGCCTGGGCGACCGCTCCCTCGCTGTCCTCGGCCTGGATCTCGGGCTCCTTGAGCACCATCGGAACGGGAAGTCCCGTGGCGTGCAGAGTGAACAGCAAGGCCTTGAGCTGCTCGCGTACCGAAGCCTGATCTACCACCCGTCCCTTTTGGCCCTCCACGACTCTGACGGTGGTGCCATCGATCGACAGCCCCGCGTTGACCGGGGGCATGTCGACCTCTTTGGCCACTTCGGCCAGGACTTCGTCCATGAGCGCGCTGTCGACCGTCCCCTGCAGAGGGATGTCCTTGTCGTTGAAGAGCAGCCTTACCCGCCGGGCCATATCGACCACGAAGTTGCTCTCGCGCGACGCCTCCATGGCAGACGCGACCGCGCCGGTCACGTCGATCTTGGTACCAACATCGCGAGGCATGACGTCCCAGCTCTTTTCACCGCTCGTAAGAGTGATGGGCTCGTCTTGGGCTTGTTTGACCAGCCGGGTGACGGCGGCGGTGGCCTCGTCGCGGGTCATTCCTCCGACAGGGTGGCCGGAAATCGTGACTCCAGCGTGCACCTTGTTGTAGTAGAGGGCGGAGTCTATTAGGGCGACGAGCCCGACGAGAGCGATGACACAAGCGACGGCGATAAGGATGCGCAGTCTCCTGCGGCCGCGCCGGCGTTTCTTGCTAGCTGTCTTCTTTGCCAATAAGGGTCGTGCTCCTCAAATCGCGGATGGTACAAGATAACAGATGCAGGCCATTTCATTGAGGTTCCAGCCCTGCCGTTGAGATCCTCAAACGAAGCTGCCGTGGCCTTTCAGGCGCGGGCTTTGCAGAAGATCTGGTGCCGCTTGACATCGCTGGATTAGAGGTCTAGATTTAAGACCAATATACATTCGAGCCTTGCCCGTGCTACCTGAGACACGCCGGCAAGAAGACGGTTCCTGAACATCTGCCAACCAGCGACGGTGGCGTGACAGTCGGCCCAAGGGGGTGATATCCGCTGAGGGATCTGGGGACGAAACGAAATCTGCATAGTAGTGTCAGGGGCGAGTGACTGCGACCGGCCGGTTCCGGGCCGAGGCGGCTTTGCCGTCGGCCCAGCGACCGGAGGGGTCAGTCTGTACGAGGAGTGGGAGATATGACACAGAGAAGGCGCTTGATCACGATCTCGGTGGCCATGGTCCTGGTGGTGTTGCTGCTGGTTTCGATAACGGCAGTGGCGACGGCAGGGGCGACTTTCAGCGCCCAGTGCTACGTCAAGAACGTGAGCAAAGTAGTAGCAGCGGGTGAAACTTGGACCGTTACTCAGACCACCCGCCTGTCGAAACTGACCGTCGCCCCGGGCGGGATAATCGCCGCGCCCGAGGGCATGAGCGTCACGCTGACGGTCAACGGAGTCGAGACCGGAGGCCTGCTGGTGACGACACCAGGGGTCGAAACGAGAATAGGTCCAGGCACGTACCAGGGTAATGTCGTGCTTACCGTGACCGACGAGAACCTGGTCAAGTACGAGCAAGCAGGCGGCCCGCCCCCGGGCGGCGGCGGCCCGCCTCCAGGAGCCGCGGCTGTGGAAGCGCAGCAAGACGGCCCGCCTCCCCCAGCGGCGCCCGTGTTCTTCCCCTTCCGCCAGGCTCTCTACGTGGACGAGAGTGGGGTCGTCCACGAGAAGTCCGTGTGGGCCGCGATCAGCGGGGGACCGGTGACGGACACCTCCGCGACGAACCTGCGGGTGACATCGACCGGTGAGAACTTCAATGGGGTCTTCGTGACCGATGCTGCCTACACCCTCTGGGGACCCAAGATCAATCTCACCGGCAACGGCCGTAGCGACTTCGTCGGCTACGGCGCAGCCGTAGTGTCCCGGGGCGAGGATGCGAGAGTGGTGGTCGATGGAGCAAGGATCGTGACCGACGGTGTGGTCCGGTCCGCCATCGTGGCCGACACGGGCAGCAACATGATCGTCAAGAACTCCTACATCCAGACGAACGACGGCGTTCTGCCCGCCGACTACGTGCCCACCATCGACACGACCCAGATGAGGTCGGTGCCCTGGATGTTGAGCCTGTCGGGCAACTGCCGGGCCACCAACCTGCTGGGGACCAATACCAAGGCTAGCTACATCAATTCGTACATCGGAGCGGAGGGTTGGGGTGTGCTTTCCACCGACGGTTGCACGACCCCGACGCTCACGGCCATCAACAGCACGATAGCCATCACCGGTCCTGACGGGTACGGATCGTACGGTATCGGCGATGCCACCGAGAACTTCCTTGGCTGCACGTTCGACGTCGCCACCTACGCCACCATCAGCAGAGGCAGCTTCCTCTACTACGGTGACAGCACTCGCGATGCCGTGAAGAAGCTCAATGCCGATCTCGATCTCGGGCTCACGGCAGCCGAGCTCAGGAAGATCCCGGTCAAAGCGACAGTGGTCAACTCCGACCGCTTCGGCATCATGTGGCATGGCGGCGGCACGGTGGATATCAGCGGCGGCACCATCTTCAACACCGGGGAGACAACCTTCCTCGACAAAGGCCAGAACATCGCGATCACCGTGGACGGCTCGAAAGGCGCCAAGCTGAACCCGGGCAACGGCGTGATCCTGCAGCTGATGGATGACGACGATCCCGGTCCGGTACCCCCGGCCATGACGAACACCGGTATCTGGCACCAGAAGACCGACCCCGTCGCCGTGCAAGAGGGTCACGACATCTTCGCCGCAGGGGCCACCGACGCGCTCGCTACCTTCAAGAACATCAAGCTGGCTGGTGACTTCTTCAACGGCATGCGCGGCGACATCGGCGGCATGGGAGGCATGATGCCGCCCAGCCCAAGGAACATGGGTCTTACCTTCCAGGAGTCCGCCATCACCGGACTGATCACCGCATCCACCACCAACAACCGTTTCGCCGACACCATCCCCGCAGAGGATTTCAGGTACCTGGGTGAAGTGGACAACACTCCCAGCGAAACCATCAACAACGGCGTGATCGTCGGACTGGCCAGGTCCACCTGGGTCGTCACCGGCACGTGCTACCTGACCAAGTTGTCGCTCGACTCCAATTCTTCCGTCAGGGCCGCCTTCGGCCACGGGCTGACGATGACGGTCGATCCCGACGGCGCAGCTGGGGAAGCCCCCGCAGTCCTGACCCCGATCGTTCCCGGCCAGACTTACACGGGTTACATCGTGTTGACGCTTAGCTAGATCAGAAACGACGGCCGATGGCCGAGGGGCAGGGTCGGCGACAGGCGGCCCGAATGCCCGAGCCGGCATTGGAAGGAACGGGGGCCGCGTCACTCCGTGACGCGGCCCCCCGGCGTCTGCGGGCCCTCACCGCGATCGCGTTCTCCGCGACCTCGCAGTCGCACGCCGACATCTGCGAAGCGCTAACATCTCGGCATGACGGACGCTCTCGTTTTCGACCTCGACGGGACCCTCTGGGATGCCGCGGCCGCCTCGACCCGCGGTTGGAACCGGGCCCTCGACCAGATGGGTGTCTCTTCGCGAGTCACGGTGGACGACATCAGGTCGGTCTCTGGCCGGCCGTTCGCTCGATGCGTCGAGGTTCTGCTCCCCGAACTCGGTCCCGCGACGGAACACACTCTCCGTGTGCTGGAGGAGCACGAACGCATCGAGATCGAGGCCGTGGGCGGACACCTCTACCAAGGCGTGGCCGGCGGCCTCCTGCAACTGGCCGCGGTTTGCCGGCTGTTCCTGGTCAGCAATTGTCCGGGCTGGTACCTTGACGCGTTCTTCCGGGCCAGCGATCTGCGGGAGTGCTTCACCGGCTGGGACTGCCACGGGTCGTCTGGGCTGAGCAAGGCCGCGATGCTGGTGGACCTGAGCAACAGATATGATCTTGGGTGCGCCACGTATGTGGGCGACACCCGAGGCGACCGGGAAGCGGCGGAGCAAGCCGGTATGGAGTTCGCCTTCGTGCGCTACGGGTTCGGAGACGTGGGGCCGGTGCCGCTCGCGTTCGACAGCTTCGGCGAACTTGCCAGGTACTACCTCAGCTCCTGTGGCGGCCCGTCCACGGCCGGTCTTGGCCGGGATGGGCAGACCTAGATGGACTCCCGGGAGCGCGTCCGGACAGCCCTCGCCGGCGGACGCCCCGACAGAGTGCCCTGCGCTCTTGGCTTCTTCCTCCAGCCACTCTTCGGTGTCGAGGATGCCGACGAGCTGTTTCAGACCGATGTCAGATTCGTCGGATTCGATCCACCCGTCGAGCAAGACCGTTTATTGGAGTACCTCGAGGCTTTGCCGGCGGACGTGCACGTGGGGAGTGAGGCTCAGCTCCGCACCTATGAGGAGTGGGGCTATCGACCCGCTGAGGACTCGATCCACCCGCTGGGGCGGCTCCGGTCCACCGCCGAATGGACCCGCGGCCTTCTGCCCGACTTCTCCGACCGGCGAAGGCATCAACGCCTCGCAGAGGATGTGCGGCGCCTCCAAGACCGCGGGCTGGCAGTGGCCGCTTCTCCTCCACACCTCGGGGGAGAGTTGTTCGAGAGCGCTTGGCGTCTACGCGGCTTCGAGCGTTTCATGAGAGATCTTGTGAAGGAACCCGAATTGGTGGGGTACCTGATCGACCAGCTGGCCGCGTTGGCGACAGAGAGCGCAGTCATCCTTGCGCGTTGCGGGGTCGATATCCTCATCCTCGATGACGATGTGGCCTATTGCGGCGGCCTGCTCATCAGCCCGTTCATGTGGCGCCGGTTCTTCAAGCCCCGACTCGCCCGGATCATCGAGGCCGCTCGGCGGGTGGCACCGGACCTATTGATCTTCTATCACAGTGACGGGGACTTCACCAGGCTTCTCCCAGACCTGGTGGAGCTGGGAGTGAACGTTGTCAACCCGGTAGCGCCGGACTGTATGGACGCCGCGGCCATCCGCCGCGCCTTCGGCGGGCGCCTGGCGCTGTGGGGGACTGTCGGCACCGCTGTCACCTGGGACCTGGGCACGCCCGCCCAGATCCGCGAAGAAGTGCGGCAGCGGACAGCCTCGGTGGGCAGGTCCGGCCTGCTGCTGTCTCCTGCCTACGATCTCGACTTTGCTCCGCGAAGGAACGTGGCCGCGTTCAGCGAGGCCGTGCGCGACCTCGGATAGCCAGTGGCGCTGCCGCGCGCCGTCGCCCGCTCCACCGGCGGCTGCTTCGCCAGGCGGGCGGGGCCGGCAGGCGGCGAGGCGGGATCTACGCCACCGCCATGGCCTCGAGCTCGATCATCCAGTCGGGCTGGGCGAGGCGCACGACTTGTACCAGCGTAGATGTGGGCTTGCACCCTGCCGCCTTCAGCCGCTCCCCGACGACCGGCACAGCTTCCAAAAAAGCAGGAATATCGGTCGTGAAGTAGTTGAGCTGGACCAGATCGGAGAGCTTCAAGCCTGCGTGGCCGAGAACGATCTCGAGGTTGTCTAGGGCCGCGTGAAACTGGGCCACCATGTCCCCGGCGTGCAACGTGTTGCCATCCTTGTCCACCGAGAGTTGGCCCGAGACCAAGACGGTCCGGCGCACGCCCTCGAGCTCGATCGCCTGAGAGAAGTCTAATTGATCCTGCCATGTTCCCGGGTTTATCGCTCTCTTCTGCATGTTGCTGACCTCCTATCGCTTTGCTGTGCCGGTGATGCCGCACGCGCATCGGCCGCAGGCAGGTCGACCTCGAGGACACGCTTCCCGCTTACGGAATGGCCTGAGGTACACTGCTGCGACCACTAGAGTATAGGGAGAACCGGACCGTGATGAAGATCGATCTCGAGAACCACTTCTGCACCGAGGCGTGGATCCAAGCCCTCCGCGACAATCCCGGCTATCCCCGGCTGGAGAACGAGGGCGAGAGACTCTCCCCCGAAGTGTGGAGCTCCATGGCCAAGAAGCGGGAGCTTCTCGATCTGGGTGAGGGCCGCATCGAGCACATGGATGCCTCCGGTATCGACCTCGCGTACCTTTCTCTTACCTCGCCCGGAGTTGAGGCCTTCGATCCAGCGGTAGGGGTCAAGGTCGCGGAGAACGCCAACGACCTTCTGGCCGAGGCGGTCGCCCGCCACCCCGACCGCCTCGGCGGCTGGGCCACCATCGCGCCCAAGGATGTCGACCACGCCGTCAAAGAACTCGAGCGCTGCGTCAAGAAACTGGGCTTCAAGGGATGGGATACTCACTCCAACTTCGGCGACTCGTACCTGGACGACCCCATGTACTGGCCCATCCTGGCCAAGGTCGAGGAGTTGGACGTGCCGATCTATCTCCATCCGGCCATCCCCATGATCCCGGAACTGCGGACCTTCGGGTTCGTGCTCGCGGGTCCCACGTTCGGCTTCGGGGTCGAAGTGGCCTACGTGTTCATGCGGATGATCGTGCGGGGCGTCTTCGATCGGTTTCCCCGGCTGAAGATCATCATGGGGCACTACGGGGAAGCCCTGCCCTTTTTCGTCAACCGGGTCGACTGCGCCTACCGACAGGGCAAAGGAGCGCCGAATCCCGAATTCGGTCCGGGCAGCAAGAAATGGGCGAGCGAGTACATCCTCAGCAACCTCTGGGTCACCACCAGCGGTAACTACTACCCGCCGGCGTACTACTGCTCCAGGGATGGTCTGGGAGGGGACAAGATCCTGCTGGGCTCCGACTTCCCCTACGAGAAGATGAACACGTGCACCGACTTCATCTTGAGTCTCGACCTACCGGAGGATGAGCAGGCCCGGGTGTTCACGGCGAACGCCCGGGCCCTAGGCTTCTGAGATAGCGCACCGGATCGGCTAGTACGGGGTGATCGTAAGCTCCTGCACGCTGATCGAGACGAAGAACTGCTGGCTCACGGTGCCCTTCTCGTCTGCGTAGACCAGCTTCAGGTCGGTCGCCCCGGGACCCACCACGTCGAAGGTCCAAACGAGCGCGCCCTTGGTCGACTTGCCGTAGGGGAAGAACTGCGGGTCCTCCCGCAACTCGACGACCGCGCTGTCGTAGGGATCGAGTCGCCAGATCAGATTGTCCGCGGTGTCGTCGGGCAAGATCAGCACCAGGGCCGTCGCCGTGGTCGGCACCACCTGGATTTGTCCGTTGGCCTTTGGTCCGATGACGACGGTCCCGTCCGGGATGTCGATCGGCGGGAAGGGCAGGGTAGTGGTCGTCGTAGGGGGCAACGTGGTCGTCGTCGACGGTGCCTGCGTGGTGGTCGTCGGCGGCTTGGTCGTTGTTGTGGTGGGGGGCTTGGTAGTCGTAGTCGTCGGCGGCTTGGTGGTGGTGGTCGAAGGCGGTCGGGTCGTTGTTGTCGGCGCCGCCGTTGTTGTGGTGGGGGCGGCAGTCGTAGTGGTGGTGGCTTCGGTCGTGGTGGTCGTGGCTTCGGTCGTTGTGGTCGTGGCCTCGGTCGTAGTGGTCGACGACGCCGTTGTGGTCGACTCGGCCACCGTGGTCGTCGTGGACAGATCTTCGGCGGAGACGATGCGTATGGTGCAACTGAAGGACCTGTTCACCTTGCCGCTCAGGCTGACGTTGTCGGCCTTCACCGTGACGTCCCCCTGATCGAGCGTGAGTCCAGAGTAGGTGTAGATCGCCTTCGGAGTCGGCGCATACGATACGTAGGATATCTGAGGCCCGGGGAATACCTGCACCAGATCGGCGTTGAGAGCGCTCACGTCCCAGGCCGACCCGTCTTCGGGATTGCCGGTGAGCTGCAGAAGGACAACCCAGCCTGTCCCCACTACTACGGTGGAGCCGTTCTGCTTCTCGGTGATCGCCACCGTGGGAGCCGGGAGATTGGGAACAGCTGCCCCCGTGGTGCTGGTGGTCGTCGTCGTTTCGGGGGCCGCAGGCTCATCTTTAGTCGCGCGGCCTACGAAGAAGGCGATCAAGAAGACGACGATGATACCTATCACTATCCACAGCCACCAAAGACGTCGAAAGACGCCCGACCCGCCCGTACCGCCCTGTCCTGCCATGACTCCCCTCCTCATGTCCCTAGATCAGCTGTCTCCGACGGTGTACTCCCGTTTTCAGTTCCATACGGGCCTCGTGACTCCTCGTGGGTGGACGACGTCCAAGGTCTTCACCGGGCGAAGCCCAACGCGGCGGCGTTCGATTCGCAGACTCGCGCCCTCTCCTCTTCGGCGATGGGAAGCGCCTTGATGAAATCTATGCCCAGATTCAATTGCTCGAAGGGATAGTCCGTGGCCAGCAGGATCTTCTCAAGCCCGATGGCGTCCCGCGTGCAGTAATAGGCCTCCGGAAGGTAGTTACCGCTGGTGGTGACCCACATGTTCCTGAGCACGTAGTGACTGGCCAACTCCTTGCTGCCCGGACCTATCTCCGGGTTCGGCTGTGCGTAACCTTGCCTATAGGCGGTGTCGACCCTGTCGAGCAGGAAGGGGATCGCTTCGCCGAAGTGGCCCAGGATGATCTTGAGACCCGGGAACTCGTCGAACACACCCCGGTGGATCATGCGCAGGAACACATACACGACCTCGGTGCCGAAACCGAAAGTGGGACCGGCCAGGCAGATGCCAAACGTGCGGAGTTCGGGGATCATTGGCGCTGTGGGGTGGAGGTAGATGGGAATATCCAGTTCCTCGGCTTTGGCCAGGATAGGCCAGTAACGTTTCTCGTCGAGGTAGGAGTCGCCGAAGTTCGAGTGCGTGTGCCACCCCTTGAAGCCCAGGTCCTTCACGCAGCGCTCGAGTTCCTTGACGGCTTCGTCCGGATCTTTCGGAGCGATGGCGGCCATGCCGGCCAAGCGGTCGGGATATGCCGCCACGTATTCCGCCAGCCGGTCGTTGGCGTCGCGCGCGACCTTCGCGGCGACGGCCGGTTCCAACGATTCCACGCCGGGGGCCGTGAGCGAGAGCACGGCGAAGTCCACCCCGGCTTCGTCCATGGCCTTTATGCGGCCTTCGCCTAGATCGGCGAGCTTGGGCCCCGCT
Organism: uncultured Actinomycetes bacterium; assembly: GCA_963713545.1. GTDB lineage: Bacteria > Actinomycetota > Thermoleophilia > RBG-16-64-13 > RBG-16-64-13 > CAVPLM01. The sequence continues at coordinate 46,154 of CAVQME010000003.1, forward strand.
CCCGTGGCTTCGATCGGTATCCAGGCATCCTCCCAGTAGCCCAGCCCCTTGCCGTCCACCACCCGGGGAGTGGTCGTGTTGGTGCGTAGCGTCTCCATGTACAGGGGGGTGACGAAGTGGTGCTCGAGGTCGGTTGTCTTCACTGTCTAGCTCCTTAGGCTGTGAGATCTCTTATGGTCTTGGCCACGTCTTCGGGCAGTTCGTAGTGCGCTCCGTGGCCACCGGGAATGGTTGTCGCTTCGGTTCCCAAGCGACCGGCCAGCCATCTGGCGGCTTCCCCAAAGAACGGCGGGCTTTCCGTACCGTAGAGCACTGCGACCGGCTTCTGCGCGCCGGCCAGCTCGTCGTCCGTCGGACGGTAATACTCGAACACGTTGAACTCGTAGGTGATCCAGGTGTCGTCGGCCAGCAGGCGATCGCGGTATCCCTGGGAGAAGCTGTTGTAGACGACGTCGCCGGTCAGCATTCGGAGGAAAGGCACTTTGCCGTTCGCGGTGGCCTCCTTCAAAAAGCCGAGGACCTGCTTGTAGTCACCCATCCCGGCGAAGAGTGGCGGTTCGTGCAGCATCGCCTTGCGGACGGCCTGCGGGTGGCGCAGGGCGAGGGCTAGCCCGATGATGGCACCTGAGCTGTTGCCCCACAGGTCGACCGGCTCCAAATCGAGAGCGGCAAGCAGCGCCGCCGCATCATCCGCCTGTTCTTCGACGGTAGTCCCCGCGTAACCGGCTGGGCGGGGGCTGCGAGAAAAGCCGCGGCGGTCGTAGGAGAGGATGGTGAACTGGTCTTCGAGAAGCGGGGCCACCCGCGCATACTCCTCCGCGTCGCCCTCGGCTCCAGAGATGAGAAGGAGCGCCGGCCCAGATCCGCGCAACTCGTAGTAAAACGTGGCCCCGTTGGCTTCGACCGTCCCAGTCTGCACCTGCTGTGCCATGTCGGTTCCTTTCAGGCGGCGGTTCATGGCTGCTGGACTCCATTAGGGGGCTCCGGGCGCAAGAAGTCAACGACTGCGCGGGACTCGGCCGGTCTCTGCCCGGTCGCTCGTTGAACGCCGGCTCGCCGGCCAGCGGAACGCGGCCGTCGCGTCCTCGAGTACCGGCGGGTGGCGATCCTGCGGCGCAGCGCCCGGTGTGATCTATACGGTTTTCTTACAGGATGCGCTCCCTCGACGACGCCTTTTGGATGTGGCGGGTGCTTAGCTATAGGTGGAAGCAATCGTGTGGAAAGAAGAGAGTGGAGGACTGTCGGAGTGGATGTCTTGCTGGTGACGATCGCAGTCGCGTTCTTTGCCCTGTGCTGGGGGCTCGCTTTGGTCTGTCAGCGCCTCTGACGGCCCGACCCTGGTCACTTGAGCGGAGAGGGCGAGACGTGAGGAGACATCGATGCTGATCGTGAGCGCCATCATAGCGGCGATTCTGCTGGGATATCTGATCTACGCCCTGGTCCGGCCGGAGAAACTCGGATGACCGGCCAAGGCTGGTTTCAGATCGTGCTTTTTGTCGGGGTCGTGCTGCTCTTGGCGAAGCCGCTCGGTGCCTACATGGCCCGGGTCGTCGAAGGCAGGCGGATCCCCGTGCTGGGTCGAGTGTTCCACCCGGTGGAGAGGCTGATCTACAAGGTGGGCGGCATCGATCCGGAAGCCGAGATGGGCTGGAAGAGATACGGGGCGAGCGTTCTGGTCTTCAGCCTGGTGGGTTTCCTCTTCCTCTACTTGCTGCAGCGGATCCAGGGCTGGCTGCCCGGCGGCCCGGACGGCCTCACCGGCGTCGGGCCGGATCTGGCCTTCAACACGGCGGTCAGCTTCGTCACCAACACCAACTGGCAGGCCTATGGCGGCGAGACCACCATGAAGTACGTCACCCAGATGCTCGGGCTCACTGTTCAGAACTTCGTCTCCGCCGGGACCGGAATCGCCGTCCTCATCGCTCTCATCCGCGGCTTCTCCCGGCGAAACACCGATCGTCTGGGCAACTTCTGGGCGGATCTGACCCGCGTCACTTTGTACGTCCTGCTGCCTCTCTCCTTTGTTCTGGCCATCGCTCTCGTGTCTCAGGGGGTCGTGCAGACTCTGGGCTCCTCGCAGGAAGCCCAGTTGCTGCAACCGTACGTGAACGCCGAGGGTCAGACGGTCTCCACGCAGACGATCGCTGCCGGACCAGTGGCATCACAGGTCGCGATCAAGCAGTTGGGCACCAATGGAGGCGGGTTCTTCAACGCGAACTCGGCTCATCCCTTCGAGAATCCCACCCCGCTCACCGGCTTCATGGAGCTGGTCTCGATCCTCCTCATACCCGCAGCGCTCTGCTTCACCTTCGGACGGATGGTAGGGAACACACGACAAGGATGGGTCGTTCTCGCCGCCATGATGATCATCTTCCTGGGGATGGTCGCCGCCGCCTACTACTTCGAGCAGCAGGGCGTTCCCCAGGTGGCGCAATTGGGAGCGGATCTGGATCCGGCCGGGGGGACGCTTGCCGGGCAACCGGGGGGCAATATGGAAGGCAAGGAGGTCCGCTTCGGGATCGCGGGCTCGGCCGCATGGGCCAGCGCCACCACGAGCGCATCCAATGGGTCCGTCAACAGCATGCACGATTCGTTCACCCCTCTGGGCGGACTGGTCCCTCTCGTGATGATCCAACTGGGTGAGGTGGTCTTCGGGGGCGTCGGCTCGGGACTGTACGTGATACTCGTGTTCGCAATAGTGGCCGTGTTCATTGCCGGTCTCATGGTGGGACGCACCCCCGAGTACTTGGGCAAGAAGATCGAGACCTACGAGATGAAGATGGCCTCGCTGGTGATCCTCATCCCCGTCATCACCATCCTCCTGGGCACTCTGGTCGGGATCACGACCGAGGCAGGCCGCGCGGGCATCAGCAATCCGGGAGCTCACGGGCTCACCCAGGTCCTGTATGCGTTCACTTCGGCTGCGGGCAACAATGGCAGCGCTTTCGCCGGCCTCTCCTCCAACAGCACGTTCTACAACGTGGTCCTGGGGATCTGCATGCTGATCGGGCGGTTCTGGATACTCCTGCCCACGCTTGCTCTGGCGGGATCGCTCGCCGCGAAGCAGCACGTCCCCGCGAGCGCGGGCACGCTGCGCACGGACGGGCCGATGTTCATGGGCCTGCTCATTGTCGTCGTCATCGTGATAGGTGCTTTGAGCTTCCTGCCGGCCCTGGCCCTTGGGCCCATCGTCGAACACCTCATGATGGTCGGGTAGAACGGAGGGAGATCAGATGGTTGCGCACATCAACGAGATGAACCCCGAGCAAGGGGTCTCCGGGCAGCGCTCTCCCTCGACGGGCCCCGGGCGTGAGCGCGGCGACGGGACCCACGGTCTTGGCTCCGTCGACTGGAGGCTTCTGAGGGAGGCCGGACTCGATTCGCTTCGGAAGCTGAACCCCCGCGTCCAACTCCGCAACCCCGTGATGTTCGTCGTCTGGGTGGGGGCGGCCCTGACGTTGATACTGTTCTTCGAGGCTGTGGCCGGACACGGGGAAGCATCCCCTGGTTTCATCCTGACCATCTCCCTGCTTCTCTGGGCCACGGTGATCTTCGCCAACCTGGCCGAGGCGTTCGCAGAGGGACGGGGAAAAGCGCAGGCCGACAGTCTCCGCAAGGCCCGCAGGGAGATCGTTGCCGCCAAACTCGCGGAACCGCGTCTCGGTGCAAGGACCGAGCCGGTCTCGTCTTCGTTGCTCAAACGGGGAGATCTGGTGCTCGTGAAAGCGGGCGAGTCCATTCCCGCCGACGGTGAGGTGGTGGAGGGCGCCGCATCCGTGGACGAGAGCGCCATAACCGGCGAGAGCGCCCCGGTCATAAGGGAAAGCGGAGGCGACCGCAGTGCCGTCACCGGCGGTACGAGAGTGCTGTCGGACTGGCTCATCGTAAGGGTCACGGCGCAGCCTGGGGAGACCTTTCTTGACCGAATGATCGCTATGGTCGAGGGGGCCAAAAGGCAGAAGACCCCCAACGAGATAGCTCTCAATATCCTTCTGGCCGGTCTGACCATCATCTTCCTCGTCGTCGTGGTCTCCCTGCAGCCGATGTCGCAGTACAGTGTCGATGCCGCCGGGGAAGGGAGCGTGGTCTCGATCACGATCCTCGTGGCGCTCCTGGTCTGCTTGGCTCCGACCACTATCGGGGCGCTACTGTCGGCCATAGGGATCGCCGGCATGAGCCGGCTCAGCAAGGCCAACGTGGTGGCCATGTCCGGTCGGGCGGTAGAGGCTGCCGGCGATGTGGACGTGCTTCTGCTCGACAAGACCGGCACCATCACCCTGGGCAATCGCCAGGCCACCGAGTTCCTTCCCGCCTCAGGGGTCGACGTCGGCGAACTCGCCGACGCAGCCCAACTGGCGTCCCTGGCTGACGAGACGCCGGAGGGGCGGAGCATCGTGATCCTCGCCAAGAAGCAGTACGGACTCCGCGGTCGCGACCTGGAAGAGCTCGGGGCCGTTTTCGCGCCCTTCACGGCCCAGACCAGGATGAGCGGGGTGGACTTGGACGGCCGGCGCATCCGAAAAGGGGCGACAGACGCCGTGGAGGCCTATGTCAGAGACCAGGGCGGCTCCCTGCCCCGCGAGGTGGTCCACTCCGTGGACGCTGTGGCCAAACAGGGAGGCACACCGCTCGTAGTCGCTGACGGAGCCCGGGTGCTGGGGGTCGTCCATCTGAAGGACATCGTCAAGGGAGGCATCAGGGAGCGGTTCCACGATCTACGCCGCATGGGGATCAAGACGGTCATGATCACCGGCGACAACCCGGTCACAGCCGCCTCGATAGCAGCGGAGGCGGGGGTGGACGACTTTCTCGCCGAGGCCACTCCCGAGGCCAAGCTCGCTCTGATCCGGCGCTATCAGGCCGAAGGGCACTTGGTGGCCATGACCGGAGACGGGACGAACGACGCTCCCGCTCTTGCTCAGGCCGACGTGGCCGTCGCCATGAACACGGGGACGCAGGCTGCGAAGGAGGCCGGCAACATGGTCGACCTCGATTCGAACCCCACCAAGCTGCTCGAGATAGTGCACATCGGTAAGCAGACTTTGATGACCAGGGGCTCGCTCACCACCTTCAGTATCGCCAACGATATCGCCAAGTACTTCGCAATCGTCCCTGCGGCCTTCGCTGCCACGTATCCCCAGCTGGACGCCCTCAATGTGATGAGGCTCTCCACTCCCCAAAGTGCCGTATTGTCGGCCGTGATCTTCAACGCGCTCATCATCGTGTTTCTTATCCCCCTCGCCCTCCGAGGGGTCAAGTACACGCCGCGACCGGCGACCGAATTGCTGCGCAACAATCTGCTTGTCTACGGCCTGGGCGGACTGGTGGTGCCCTTTGTCGGGATCAAGGTCATCGACCTCCTGTTGCAGGCACTGCACCTGGTGTGAAGGGATGTACTATGCTCAAGTTGCTGAGACAGAGCGCTGCGGCTCTCGGGGTGTTGGCGGTGATCGTGGGAGTGATCTATCCGCTTGCGGTGACCGGCGTGGCGCAGGGATTCTTCTCCCATGAGGCTGAGGGAAGCATGATCGTCGAGAAGGGGCAGGTCCTTGGCTCTGAACTGATCGGCCAACCGTTCAGCGATCCAGGGTACTTCTGGTCCCGCCCCTCCGCGACTGCGCCGGTCCCCTACAATGCGGCGGCCTCCTCGGGCTCCAATTTGGGGCCCACCAACCCTGTTCTACTGGAGGCTGTGGCTGCGCGCATCGCGGCCTTGCGCGCAGCCGATCCCGGCAACACCGCGCCTGTGCCCGCGGATCTCGTCACCTCGTCAGGTAGCGGTCTCGATCCCCACATCAGTCCTGCCGCCGCCGAGTACCAGGTGGAACGCGTGGCCAGGGTCAGGGGGCTGGAGGCGGACACGGTGCGCGCTTTGGTCGCGCAGCACACCGAGGACCGGCAGTGGGGCGTCTTCGGCGAGCCGCGGGTGAACGTTCTAGAGCTCAATGTGGCGCTCGACGCCCTGACCCTCGACGAGTGATCGGAGTGGTGACCACGCGTGGATGATCACCTTCCCCATCCTGACGGCCGCCCCGATCCCGACAGGCTCCTGGAGCAGCTCCAGGCCGCCGAGTCACGGGCGGACCGGGGCACGCTGAAGGTCTTCTTCGGCTACGTTGCCGGCGTCGGCAAGACCTACGCCATGCTGGAGGCGGCACAGCATCTTGCGGCAGCCGGGGTGGAAGTGGTGGCGGGGTACGTGGAGCCACATGGGCGACCGGAGACCGAGGTGCTTCTCGAGGGACTGGAGATTCTGCCTCCCCTGCTCCTCGAGTACCGAGGCCTTGATCTTCAGGAGCTGGATCTCGATGCGGCCCTTGATCGGCACCCCCAACTGCTTCTCGTGGACGAACTCGCGCATGCGAACGCTCCTGGCTCCAGACACGCGAAACGATGGCAGGACGTGGAGGAGTTGCTGGGCGCGGGCATCGACGTGTACACGACCCTCAACGTGCAACACCTGGAGAGCCTGAACGACGTGGTCGCTCAGATAACCGGCGTGCAGGTGCGGGAAACCGTGCCCGATGCCGTGTTCGACGATGCCGATTCGGTGGAGGTGGTGGACCTGCCTCCGGGAGAACTGGTGGAGCGGTTGCGTCAGGGGAAGGTGTACGTGCCGGCCCAGGCCGAGCGGGCCGTGCAGGGCTTCTTCACCCGGCCGAATCTGGGAGCTCTGCGGGAGATTGCGCTCAGGCGCACCGCCGACCGGGTGCATGCTCATTTGGAGACGACGCGCCTGGCGGCCGCCGGGCCGCGCCAGTCGTGGGCGATCACCGACACCCTCCTCGTCTGCGTGGGTCCCAGCCCGACGTCGGCCAAGGTCATCCGGACTTCCAAGAGAATGGCCGCATCGCTGAACGCCCGCTGGATCGCGGTGGGGGTGGAGCGGTCGAGGGCAGGCGGTCCTGGAGACGAAAGCCAGAACCGGCTCATGGAGAACATCCACTTGGCCGAGCGGCTGGGAGCCGAGACGGCTACGGTCAGCGGCGACGACATCGCCGGAGAGATCGTCAGCTATGCGCGGTCTCAGAGCGTCACCAAGATCGTCATCGGCAAGACAGCTCAGTCCCGCTGGTACCGGTTACTCCGGGGGAACATCGTGGACGATCTGCTCGAGCGGAGCGGAGAGATGGACGTCTATGTCGTCCAAGGCGCGGAGGAATCGGGAGGACGGCCACCGGCGCGGTTCAGGCGCGCGGTGTCGTGGAAGGGCTACGTGTGGTCGCTGGCGGCGATAGTCGTGGCCGCACTGGTGGCTTGGGCCTTCCAGGATATGGGTCTGGCCGAGGCTAACAAGGCGATCGTCTTTCTGCTCGCCATCGTGCTCGTGGCCGCGCGCTTCGGCCTGGGCCCGGGCGCGTTGGCGACCGTGCTGGGAGTCTTGGTGTTCGATTTCTTCTTCGTTCCACCGTACCTGACCTTCGCGGTGGAAGACGCGCAGTACATCATCACCTTCGTCATCATGCTCGTGGTCGCGCTGATCATCAGTACCCTGGCTGCTCGTCTGCGGCGCCAGGTCCTCACCGCTCGGGCGCGGGAGCGGCGGCTGACGGCTCTCTACAGCCTCAGCCGCGAGCTTTCCGCGGTCTCGGGGACGCACCAACTGGCGGCCACCGCCCAGCGAGTCGTTACGGGGATGTTCAACAGCGGAGCGTCGATCTACCTTCCTGATGAAGAGGGCAGGTTGGAGCCGGTCGTATCCAACGCGCGAGACGAGACAGTGGGGTCGAGGGAGACGGCAGTGGCCGTTTGGGCGTTCGAGCACGCACAGCTGGCTGGGAACGGCACCGATACGCTGCCTGATTCTTCCGCGCTCTACATTCCGATGCTCACTCCGCGAGGTACAGCCGGGGTGCTGGGTGTCATCCCACCAGATGGCGAGACCCTCCTTTCGCCCGACAACAGGCAGCTGCTCGAGACGGTCGCCACCCAGATCGGGACGGCGATCGAGCGGGACGAACTAGCCGACGAGACCAGAAAGGCTCTGCTGCAGATCGAAAGGGAGCGCCTCCGCAGCTCGCTGCTCAGTTCCGTGTCTCACGATCTGCGGACACCTTTGGCCGTCATCGCGGGTGCGAGTAGCGCCCTTCTTGAATCCGGTGACTCTGGGGATGCGACTCGCCGGGAAGAGTTGCTCACAGAGGTGGTGGAAGAGTCGAACCGTCTGGCCCGGCTGGTGGACAACCTACTTAGTATGACGCGGCTCGACGCCGGAGCCATCAGTGTTGAGAAGCAGTGGTTTCCCATCGAGGACGTCATCGGGTCCTCCCTGGGACGGCTGCGAAAGGAGTTGGACGGCAGAACCGTGAGGAAGGATCTCCCAGCCGACCTGCCCCTTGTGCCCCTTGATGGAGTGCTCATCGAACAGGTGCTGGTCAACCTTCTCGAGAACGCCCTCAAATACAGTGAGGCCGGCTCGCCACTCGACGTCGGCGCCCGGTTGGAGAGAGAAGGAGTGGTCGTTTCCGTAGCCGACAGAGGACCCGGTCTAGCGGAAGGCGAGGAGGAACTGGTATTCGAAAAGCTCTTCCGGGGTTCCGCGTCGGGCTCTTCGGGCGAGAGAGGAGCCGGATTGGGATTGGCCATCTCTCAGGCCATCGTCGAGGCGCACGGCGGAAGGATCTGGGCGGCGAACCGCGCCGGAGGCGGGGCCTCTTTTCGGTTCCTCCTCCCCTTGGGAGGGTCACCGCCCGATCAAAGTGCGATTGAGAACGAGGGAGCAGATACGTGAACGATCGGGCAGCATCGAGCAGGGGCGGGCAGGATGAGACGCATCCCTCAGGCGATCTCTCAGTGGCGACGCGCATCCTCGTCATTGAGGATGACCGTCCCATCCGGAGGTTTCTGGAAGCTGCTCTAACGGACGCCGGATTCGAAGTGGTCCAGGCCGAGACGGGCCGGATGGGGATCACCCACATCCTCACGCGGCTACCTGATCTCATCCTCCTCGATCTTGGACTCCCCGACATGGACGGGATGGAGATCATCTCTCGGGTGCGTGAATGGTCGCAGGTCCCGATCATCATCGTTTCGGCCCGGGGTAGGGAAGACGAAAAAGTGCAGGCCCTCAACGCCGGGGCGGACGACTATCTGACCAAGCCATTCGGGGTGTCCGAATTGCTGGCCCGCATCCGGGTGGCCCTTCGCCATGCGGCAGTCATCAGAGCGGGCGGACAGGACGCTGTGTCACGCTTCGAGGTTGGTGATCTGGTGGTCGACATGGCAAACCGACGGGTGTTCGTGCGCGAGGTCGAGATCCACCTCACCCCGCTCGAGTACAAGCTGCTGACCACCCTGGTCAAGAACGCAGGCAAAGTCCTCACTCACCGGTATCTCCTGGAGCAGGTCTGGGGCCCGGGGTATCTGGAGCAGACGCATTACCCTCGTATCTTCGTGGCCAGCTTGCGGCGCAAGCTGGAAGACGACCCGGCCGAGCCGCGCTATCTGCTGACAGAGCAGGGGGTGGGGTATCGTCTGGTGGAAGAATTCTAGCCTGGGGCAACCACGCAACCGGCGAGATCGGGCGCCCTCAGCAGCCCGCCTCAAGGTTATCCAGCAGACGGACGGCGAACACTAGGAACGCTCCGGCGATCACCGCTACTCCCGTGATGATTATGCCCAGGCTGAATGTATAGGCTTCCCCCATGTAGCCCAGAGCGACCGGGAGCAGGCCACCACCTAGGAGGAACGCCGAGGGCGGGACCAGACCGGCGACTAGATTGCGCAGGTTGGGTTGGACGATCCTCGAGAGAGCCGCTAATGCCGGCGGGAAGAAGCAGCCTGAGAGGGCGGAAAGAAGGAACAAGCTCGCCACCACCCAGCCGGAGGACGTGCTCCCGACGGCGATGATGGCCAGGCCCGTGGCGATCATGAACAGCAATATACTGCGCTTCTCCCCGATCCTGTCGGTCAGCCAGCCTGCGAAGAAGGTAGTGAACAGCGGAGGGATCATGGCGAGGCCGAGGAGCGTATTGGCAGAAGCGGTGGTGAAGCCTTGTTCCTCCGTGAGATAGAGCGGCATCATGGTGTAAAGACCCGCCTGAGCGCCGATCCCCAGAGCGAACAGTGCGACCATGATCCAGAACGACCGCAGGCGGATGATCCCCCCGAAGAGCCGAAGGTTGGGAGGAGTGCCGGGGAAGCCTCCGCAATCTCCCCAGAACAAGAAGGCGATACCCGCAGCAGCGGCGAACGCCCCCAGGATCGCCAACGATGCCTGCCATGAGAACGCGGCCAGCAGCCCCACTGCCAGGAAGGGCGCGACCGCATAGCTCAGCCGGGGGCCGAGTTGCTGCACCGAAAGGGCTTTGCCCCAGTCTTCGCGTCTGACCATGGCTGCCACGGTCGCTGTCACCGAGGGCTGGTTGAGACCGGCGCATACCCCGAGCACGATCATGGCGATCCGGACGAACCACAACGAATGGGCGAAGTAGCAGATCATCAGTGTCGCCCCAGTGACCAAGGCAGCCAAGATCAGCGTGCCTCGGTGCTTGAGCCGGGCCGAAACGAATCCAGAGAACAGCGAGCCGCCAAAAACCCCGATGGACGCGACGAGGAAGAGCGAGCCGGCCTGACCTGGGCTCAGACCAACGTCCTCCCCGATGCTCGGCATCAGAGGCGAGAAGATGAACCGGCTGATGAAGGTAAAGAAGAATAGCAAGGTGACGAAGAGCACCTTGCCGTAGACGTCCTCGAAGCGTCGGGGTATGGGGCAGAACTTGTCCAGGACTCGCCTCCCACCAGGACGGTACGCTGCCGGTCCGCTCACCTGCCGGTCCGCTCACCCGAGCGCGGCCTTGCCGACGTGGCGGCTCGGCGTCGTGTCGATCGCGAGCAGGATAGCACCCTGCACCCTCCTGCCAAATGTTCCTGAGGTTGGTCCCCGAGAGCCGAGTGTTGCCCTAGCCGTGAATGAGCGAGGTCAGTTCTGGGAACCAGCCCTATTTGAAAGACATCTGACCGGCTCGGTCCGTATGCTGTCTGTGCCTGTAGGCGCCTGCGCAAGGGACGGGGGAGAAAGGACACGCGGGAACCATGGCAAAACCCGCCCGCCTGCTACTGCTTGCCGCTCTCACGACGGTGGTGTTGCTCCTTTCAGCGTCGGCGGCGTTCGCCCACGTACCGCAGCTTCCAGGGAGGGGCTCTACTCTCGAGACTGCGACCGTCGTCGACGACCCGGTCACTTCCTGGGTGTACTACGGCGCGACCGAAACCCCCGGAGAAGTCTGGTACTACCGGCTGGATCTGCACGCCGGAGATCGTCTGTACCTGCAACTTCTCACACCCGGACCTGACGGCTTCTGTCCGAGCTTCGCGGTGATGGGTCCCGGGCTGACGCCCGAAGGTCAGCCACCCGGTTTCGTGGAGATGCCCGCAGGGGTCTCCGGAGATGACATGTCCACCGTCGTCAAGGAGGGCGATCTGGGCGAAGCGGAGTACGAACCGTTCACGCCCGGCGCCTACTACTACCCGGTAGAGATGGATATGCCTGCGCCACAGGACGGCGCCTACTACGTCGCCGTGTACGACGAGGAACTGGCGGGACCCTTCGGCCTGGCGGTCGGGTATGAGGAAACATGGACTCTGCCCGGTTGGATCCGCCTTCCCGCTGACCTGATCTCGATCTATGCCTGGGACCGAGGATGGGCGGTCGCTCTGGCTCCCGGCATCGCGGTTCTGGTGATAGGGGCGGGGCTGATCCTGCGGAGGCCACGTGCAGGAACGCGCGCGTCGCGGAACAAGCGTAGCTTGTCTGGCTGGTTGGCCCTGGCGGCCGGTCTCTTCTGTCTGACCACATCCGGGATCGTTATCACGCAGATGCTGCTTGCGGCCGTTCGGAGCGGTTTCGACCCGATGATGGCGCTGACCGGCTTCTTCATCGCTGCCCCGGCGGTCGTCGGGGCGCTCCTCATATGGCTGGGATGGCGTGCTCATAGTGTCCCGACGGTCGGCACGAGGATCCTGCTGCTGATCCTTGGTCTCGCCGGCCTGGCCTTCTGGGCAGGCTACTTCGTCGGCCCGGGCCTGGCCATCGCCGCGGCCGCCGCTCCGCCTTACACTAGGGAGGAGCTCAAGGGGAGCAGCGCGAGCCCCTGAGTCTCAAGAGGCGGGGCGGCCCGTGGGCTCCACGGGCCGCCCCGCCGACCGTGTTGTGCCGCTCGCGCGCTCGAAGCCTCTGGGCGCGCGACGCCACGCACTGCCGACCTAGACCGTCTGGAACGTCTTGCTCACGATCGTCCAGTCGCCGCCTGTTTTCAGCAGCTGGAAGTAGTTGACGAAGCTCGCCTGTCCGAAAAACCCGGACTCTTCCACCCTGGCGCTCGCCACTCTGCCGGCCACGTGGATGTCAGCGATATCGGCCTTGTAGGGCGCGCCGGTCTTCGCCATCGATGGACGGCTGCCGATGTCGGCAAAGAACGACTCCGGGCTCCCTACGATCAGTTCATCGCCCAGATAGCCCGCCATGCGGGCCTCCGGGTGGAACGTGCTTCTGAGACCTTCCACGTCGGCCCGGTACGTAGCGTCACAGTATCGTTCCAGGACCGCCCTTACGGCCGCCGCATCTTTTTCATCCAAGACGAGCCCCCTTTGTTCGTCCTCAGATCAGTGCGATCTGGTCGCGGTCCGCATCGTCGCCCGCGACCTACGCTGTCTCGTCGGTCTGGGCGGCATCTTCCTCGACCGCTTCGAGCATGATCCATTTCTTACCCCGTCTGGGGTAGAGATACGCGTAGTAGTAGATGAGAGCGCCCACCGCCGCGCCTACGACGATCACCAGGTCTTTCCACTGCGACTGGGTCAGCTTGACCAGCATGTAGATGACCCCGATCAAGGCGATGCACGGCCAGACCGGCCACAGAGGCATCTTGTAGTGCGCGGGCAGATCCTTGAACCGCAGCCGCACCGCGATGGCCGACCCGGCGATCAGGATGTAGGTGAAGGCAAGAACCACTCCGGTGAAGGTGATCACGTACGTCTTGGTGGTCGTGGCGCACAATATGGCCCCTACCACGGCCATGACGATCGCGGCCACCCAGGGAGACTTGAACCGTGGATGTACTTTGGCAAGCCAGGCGCTGACGGGTTCGGGCCAGACCTTGTCTCGCCCGGAGCCGAAGACGATGCGGCTCATCAATACGACTATGGCCAGGCAGGAGTTGAAGATGGCCACGAACACCAGCAGGCTGATCACGGTATTGACCGTCTCGTTGCCCAGGGTCGTCAGTATGTACTGCATGGGCGACGGGGCTGCCATGAACTCCGACAGCGACGGCGCTCCGACTATCGCGGCCGTGATCGGTATCAACTCGACCAGGACAGTTATCAGGAGGGTCCACAAGATCGCCCGGGCGATGTTCCTCCGGGCGCCCTTTGTCTCTTCCGAGAACACGATCGCGCCACCGTATCCGTTGTAGGCGAAGATGGCGAATACCACGGCGCTCATGATCATGCCGAAGGTCACCGCCATCTCCGCGCCCGCCTCGTCGAAGATCACGGGATCGAGGAGCACCATGCCGGACTGATGTACCTGGGCGAAGCCAAGGACGGTTATCGCGCCGACGGCGATGAGCTCGATGCCCAGCAGAATGCCCTGGATGATCGCGTTGGTCTTGATCTGCAGGACCGCAAGTCCGCCGACCGCCAGCATGATGATCGCAGCGATCAGCTTCTGCCACATCGGATCCGCCGCCTGCTCCCAGATCACCGACAGGTACTGGCTCGCCCCGAGGGCGATGGAGCTCGGGATGACTATGACCGATATGAGCATCAGCACCAGGGACACGAACCCAAGTGGGCGTCCCAGACAGCGTGACACAAGGGCCCACTCCCCTCCGGTCACCGGGAAGGCGGTGCCCGCTTCGGCGTAAGAGAACGCCATCCCCACGCCGATCACCCCGGCGATTATGAAGGCCCAAAACGCGCCTGTCCCCGCGAAAAGGAAGGCTATGGGTGCGATGATGAAGACCGATGCGGTCGGAGCAACGCCCGATATGGTCATCATGACGTTGCCGACAACGTGGAGTCCTCGGTCGAGTTCCTGCTTGTAGTGCTTTGCGCGTGGCTGCTGTCTATCTTGTTCCACTCTTCAGGACCTCCCCCGGGTTCGAACGTGTGCAAGCCATCGACCTAGCCCTACTACTCATAGACATCCCCAGCCCTTCCTGTCAGATTCCTCTTCCTAGACTTGCGGCCTGGCAAAGGATTAGGCCAGAAGGATCCTGTGCTCGGATATGAGCTCGCAAACACGGCCGTGAGGAAGGGCCGGGACCCGATGGTCGTCCTGGCCGATCATGTCTTCGTTCGCCACGAGCACGTTGAGCACCGCCTCCTCCACGGCGAAAACGACCGCCGCGAACAGGGGGTCGCACTCTCCCCACGGGATCCACGACTGCGATTCGCGCGCCTCCGGACGCCCCAGGATGGTTGCGGCGCCGGTGGTCACCGAACCCGGGTTGCCGGTGGAGAAGGCGAGGAAGATGTCGCCCGAGAAGTGAGAGCTGGTGGTGCCGGTGCGGGCCAGCCCCATGGGTACTCGCCGGGCGAGGGCTTTGCACTGGCCGGGAAGCAGCGGGGCATCGGTCGCCACTATGGTGATGCAGGAGCCGGTCCCCGGCGGCACGAGCCAGGAAGAGTCCTCCATGGGGTCATGCTCCCTTATGTGCACGCCGACAGGTACTCCCGCGATGGTGAGCTCGGGTCGCCAGCCGAAGTTGGCCTGCATGAAGACGCCCACGGTGTACGTGGTGCCGCCGAACTCCACCAGGCGTGATGCGGTTCCCGATCCCCCCTTGAATCCGTAGCAGATCATGCCGGTCCCGCCTCCCACCGAGCCCTCATCTATGGGGCCACTCCGTGCGCCATCGAGGGCCGCGTACGCATGGTCGCTCGTAACGTGCTGGCCGTTGGTGTCGTTGAGGTAGCCGTCCCACGTCTCGGCCACCACCGGCAGCGTCCACAGCTTGGCGAGACTGGGGTGACGGGCGGCCAGCCAGCGGTCGGCTCCCGTGTGAGCGGCGCCCACCGAATGCGTGTTGGTGATGAGTACGGGGGTGGAGAGAAAACCAGTCTCCTCGATCAGGGTGGTGCCGGTCATCTCCCCGTTGCCGTTGAACGAGAACCAGCCGGCCTGCACCGGGTCGGCCGTCCCGGCTCGTCCTCTTGGGTGGATCGCGGTGACTCCTGTCCTCACCGGACCCTGCCCCGGAGCCAGTGGACCTTGTCCCGAGATCAAGGTGGCGTAGCCGATTTCTACACCGGGGACATCGGTGATGGCGTTCCACGCTCCCGGAGTGCCCTGGAACGGCAGGTGGAGTCCCCGAGCCCGGAGACGGCCGGACGGGGTGTAGGCTAGCGGATCCATCGGAGGTGAGGCTGCCGCACATGGACGAGTCATCGTAGCCGCTCCTCTCGTGCTTGCGGATAGGCACGGAGCGGCTACCATGCGCGAACTCTCACGCTTGCCAGGCCCCCCGTGACCGCGTGACAGGCCAATAGTTGCAGAATGCTTCCAAAGAATCAAGAAGGCTTTTTCGGCGCCCCAGAAGGTTCGTGACCGTATACCTGGTGCTGAGCTGCGAATGCTTCGCCGGGCTGATCCCTGTGTGGGTGGGGGCGCCCGCGGCGACTCTATTCGGGCAGATCCACTCCGGTGGCCAGGCGGGCGTAGGCCAGCAGCATGCGCCTGCCCTCGGTGTGGTCCATGGTCGGGTCGTTCTGGACGATACGGATCCCGCAGATGTCCTCAAGCGCTACCAGAGTCTGCGCGATTCTGGACACCTGGTCTTTGAGGTGGAACGCTCCCGTTGCCACCCCCAACTCCAGGATGTTCTGGTAGAGGAGCTCCTGCTGCTTGTACAGCGTGTTCATAAGGACAGAGAACAGCTCGCTGTCCCCAGCTAGGCGCTTGCCTTCGCATAGCAGCCGGGTCTCCATGTCGTCCGGACCCGACGCCACTCCGGAGTCGATGGTGGCCACCAGCCTCTTCACGGGATCCTCGATGGCGTGGGCCTGGGCCATCCGCTCGGTGCAGAAGCGTTCGATGGCCTTGCGATGGGCCTCCCTGAGGAGCTCATCCACATCGCTGTAGTAGTAGCGCACCGTGTTGGGCGAGACCCCGGCCTCCAGAGCCACGTGCTCCACCCGTACGGCGCCGGCTCCGTGCTCGGCTATGGCCCGCTGGGCGGCTTCGGTGAGCTGCTCTCTTCTTGCTGTCTGGTTCTTCTTGCGTGCCACGCTTGCTCTATCGTTCCTGGCTCCAGAGCCACCGCTCCCTTCAGCGCCCGACTTCGGAGCTCGTTTCTTTGCAGGCGGAGCGCAAGTATACAGTCGAGCCGCTTATTCCAAGCGGCTGCCTCTGCTAGAGGTAGTCGCCCGTGTTCAAACCTATGGCCACATTCAGGATGGGCCTGTCGACTCGGAGGAAGTTCATCGGCCCGTGCACCAATCCCCTTGGTACGTATATCAGGCTGCTCGAGACGATCAGAAACCTCTCCGCGTCTTGCCCTTCTCCCATGAACCACTCGAGCTCGCCCCCCAGGTCGCCGGTGTCTCTGTGATCGGACCCTATGAACAACACGATCTCATCGAAGGGGTGGACATGAGCTCCCAGCAGGTCGGCCGGCTTGGGGATGTCCCATACCCACATGATGTCGAGCCAGTGACCGGCCTCCTTCAGGATCTCCTTGTCCAGGTAGACCTCGTCGGGGAACGTGATACCCGATACATCGGTGAAATCGTGATGCGCAAGTTCGGTCGTCAACTTCGGTCTGGTGATCACATACTTGCCGTACTTGCCCTCAATCATGGCCACGCCTCTCCTCGCTAGAGACTTCAAGGTACTGTCTTCGGGCGCTCACTCACCGTAGCATAAACGCCCGGGGAGTCTCTCGCCGCCCGCGTTCGGCGTGATGTACACTGCACTGTGTGCGCTTGACCGTCAGAACTCCGGGAGGGAGAGATGCTCGTCCGCGACCGTATGTCCAAGAACCCCATCACCACCTATCCCACCGCCAGCGTGCCCGATGCGCTGCAGGTGATGCGGGGAAGCAGGGTGCGCCAGCTGCCCGTGCTCACCGACAAAGGCGAGCTGGTGGGCATCGTATCGCTTGACGACTTGCTCAGAGTATCGCCGTCGCCCGCCACCTCCCTCAGCATCTACGAATTGAACTACCTGTTTGAGAAGATCAAGGTGGAAGACGTGATGACCAAAGACGTCATCACGGTCACCGAGGACATGGCCCTGGAAGAAGCCGGGCGGGTTATGGCTGACAACAAGATCAGCGGTGTGCCTGTAACGCGTGACGGGGGGCTTGTCGGCATTCTCACCGAGTCGCATCTGTTCAACGTGCTCATCGAACTGTTCGGCGCCCGAGAACCTGGTGTGCGAGTCGTCTTTACCTTCCCTGAGGTCAAAGGGACGCTCGCGAAGATAACCGGCGCGATCTCGGGCCAAGGCGGCAAGATCGTCGCCATCGGGGAGACATCCGGTCCTCCCGGCGCGAGAACGGTGACGATGAAGGTGCAGGACGTGGAGCGCGAAGCTGTGCTCGAGGCCATCAGGCCATTTGCGCTGGACATCGAGGACGTGCGCGAATCGTAGGATCGCAGGTAGTCCATCTGGACGAAGCCATACTTCAACGGGCCCGGGATTGGGGCGCTTCGCTCGCGGGATTTGTCGCGGTCTCGGATCTGGGATCCGCGCCATCGTTCGTTCTGGCCCCGAGGCTGGGCGAGACGGGCGGCGGGATGGGCGCTCGTCGGAGCACACCTGGACTGGAACCGGGTGAAGTCGCTTGGCCTGAGGGCGTTCGCAGCCTGCTTGTGATCGCTCTCGAACACCCTGCGAATCAGCCGGAGATGGACTGGTGGTTCGGCCGCTCCGACCCCTCCGGCAACAGGATCCTCGCAGACATCGTGCAGCGTCTTTGCGACTGGGTCCCAGAGGCCTTCGGTATTCAGACCTTCCATCTGCCTTATCACGTGGAGCGGGGCGGGGTGTACCTCAAGGATGCGGCGGTCGTCGCCGGCCTGGGATGCATCGGCCGCAACAACCTGTTGATCACTCGCGAGTACGGTCCTCGGGTCAGGCTACGGGCGCTTACCCTGGGCGCTGATCTGCCCTCGAGCGGGGCTGTGGACCAGGCCGGAGTGGGGGCCCCCGACGACCCGGTGCGATTCGATCCCTGTTCAAGCTGCGATGCTCCCTGCCTTCGGGCCTGTCCACAGGGCGCGTTCGCCGACCTTATCTCTGATCCGCTGGCCCTGGGACTGGAAGAGCTGCGGGGACGACTGCCCGGCAAGACCGGCCACTTCTCCCGTGCGGCCTGCACCATCCAGATGGAGGCGGATATCGCGGATGCCGCCGAGTGGCCGATTGCTCAGGCTCCGGCTGCGGGCTTCGGCCGGCCGTCCGCTTCCGCTGCCGACGTGGTGAAGGTCATCAGATACTGCCGCGCCTGCGAGCTGAGCTGTCCGGTCGGGTCGCCTGGGAGCCTTGACCAGTGCTGATCTGGATGCCATTCGAGTCGCGCAGACGGCGGGGCAGTTGCGGGCGAAGTAGCGAAACCAGCGGGTCCGCGATCTCGTCTGATAGACGCATCGTATTCAGTCCGTGGCCACGTGCGACACGGACGTTGGAGTGGCGATCTGAGTCGAGCCGAAGGATCAGAAGGGAATCGTTATGGCGCTCTTGCGTCGTTGTTTGTTGAGCACGATAGGGGTGGTGATGATGATCTTTGGGATAGGTGCGGCGTTGGGCGGCCTCTTCGGGGGCTGTGGCAGTAGTCCGACGGCGACGGGATCGGAGAGCGTCGCCTCGGGGAAGCTACCGCTCCTGGATCAGGAGGTGCCGGGCTCCCTCCAGACGGCCTCGTTCGCCCTCGGCTGATTCTGGGGCGCTGAGGCCCAGTTTGGGTGCCTCGACGGAGTCATAAGGACGCGGGTCGGTTACACGGGGGGAACGAAAGACAACCCCACCTACTACAGTCTGGGAGATCACACGGAGACCGTGCAACTCGATTTCGACCCCTCTCAGGTGAGCTACGAGCAGCTGGTAGAGACGTTCTTCGCCAGCCACGACGCCTCCCGTGCTTCGTACAAGGTCCAGTACATGTCGGCGATCTTCTTCCACGATCCAGAGCAGGAACGGATCGCGCGAGAGGTCAAGGCCCGCCTGGAGAAGCAGAGCGGACGGACGCTCCAGACCAAGATCGTGGCGGCCTCCACGTTCTACCTGGCTGAGGACTACCACCAGAAATACGCGCTGCAGGGTGACAGGCGGCTATCCGGCGAGTTCCGGCAGATGTATCCGGACATCTGGGCGATGGTCGATTCGACGGCTGCAACCCGGGTCAACGCCTATCTGTACGGATACGGTTCGGCCGACCAGTTGCGAGCCGAAGCGGACCGCCTGGGGCTTTCAGCGGAGGGCACGACTCGCCTGCTGGAAACGGCCGGCAGGCTGACGCCGGTGGCCTGTCCGCTGCCGGTCGCGAACTAAGCCTGTTTACGGTCCACTGAGCCGGGATTGCTGAGTCTGGGCCTGAGGGAAAGCTGGTACATCCGGCGAAGGGTAGCCTTCCGGGAAGGGTAGAGCAGCGCTTTGACGTCGGCCGGCAGATCGACCGGGAGCGGGGGCGGTGCTTCGCTTGGCGAGCGGCGCGGTGCGCCGGCTTCGCCGGCCGCCGCGGCTTCACGCGCCTTGCCAACGCGTGAAGCTCCGCCTCCGCCGCGCTCCGCCGGACGCGCCAGGACCCAGAGGACCTCCAGTGCGGCGCCACCGTACGTCGCGACCTGCTGCATGCTCTCCAGGATCTCGAATCCGTTGTCGAGGAACAGACGGGCCAGGGACGCCCGGGTGAAGAAGTTGATGTGCGTGACCGGATCCGCCTCCAGTTTCAGACCCGCCCATATCTCTCCGGGTACCTCCACGTAGAGGAGTCCCGAGGGACCGAGGAGGGTGCGGAAGAAGGCCACGAGGCCGCCGAGGTCGCTCACGTGCTCGAGGACGTGGCTGCAGAGGATGAGGTCGAACACCTCATCTCCGCTGAACTGGCTCATGTCATCGCAGATCTTGGTCACGCCGGGGATCGGGGTGTCGTTGTAATCCACGAGGTAGCAGGAGTGCCCGTCGGCCACCAACGGTTGCAGCAGCTTGCCGTTCCCACCGCCATAGTCGAGCACCCTGAGCGTGCCATCGGTGCGTAGACGAGGCGCGCACCTTTCGTAGACGCGGGTCGCCCTCAAGAGATCAGAGCGCAAGGCGCGAGGGTCGTAGCCGGTCTGCCCTCCGATATCGGGCTCCATCTCCTTGAGATAGGCGTATTTGGCGGCGACATCCTGCTCGGTGGGCCGGGGTGAGTAAGCCATGAAGCCGCATTCCCTGCAGCAGACGGACGTCAGGGTGACCGTGTCTGCGCCCTGGAACCACACGTCGAAGAGGACCTTTCTCCGCAAGTACTGATAGCGGCCGACCCTGCGACTGGTGACCGGCTTTCTTCTGGGCCGGGCGAGCAGGAGGGTGTAGCCAGTCCTCTTCATCCTGCGCCAGAGAACGGCGACGGGGAACACTCTTCCTCCGAGGCGGTCGGTGCGACGGTAGATGAAGGTCTCCACGGGGGACCATTCTTGACTTCCGCATGTGGCGCACGCAAAGTTGTCGAGCATTTGTGTGGCCGCCCGGTCTATACTCGATACGGCGTGGATACGGACGGGAGCTTCTCATGTGGCGACACAGATTTCCAGGTCTCGTGCTCGGCTTGGCCTTGTTGGGCGCGGTCGTTCTGGCCTCCGGCGGAGTCGTAGGCATAGAGCCGGCGCTCGCCGCAGCCGACGATGACATCCCCGGGGTGCCGCTGGCGGCGGGAGCGACCGTCACAGAGACCGTGGGGGCAGGGGACGTCGCGGATGTCTACGCCGTGGCCCTGAGCGAGGGCGAAGAGGTCCATCTCCGCTGCGATCCGGGCAAGAGCGGCAACGCGCAGGGTATCGTCCATCTGCTCGTTCCGGGAGCGGCGTCGGTGCACGACCCGATAGGTTACGACGAGGTGGCCTACAACCTCATCGCGGGGACCCCGACCCGTCATTGGGCCGATTTCGACTACGTTCCCGCCCGTTCCGGCACCTACTTCTTGTGGGTGGAGTGGACGGCCGGTGCCCTGACCTACGACCTGTCTGCGACGCGCACCTCTCGTCCGCCGCTCGATCTGGTCGCCGATGCCGACGACATCCCGGGGACCGCAGTCGATTCCGGGATTCTCGAAGGGGTCGTGTCCGCGCTGGCAGACCCGGACGACGTCTACGCCGTTGCTCTCACGGCCGGCAAGCCGGTGACACTTCAGCTCCTACCTCTCACCCCGTACGCCAATACGATCTCGACTCTTGCCTACATCACGCTGCTCGATACGGGCACGGTCACTCTCGCCGACACCAGTGGTCGCATGTTGATCGGGCCGGTCCAGGCCAAGAACAGCAAAGAAGCCTACTCCCGGCAGATCGCCGAGATCCGGTACATGCCCGCGAGGACCGGCACCTACTTCATCCGGGTGACGGCAGGCAGTATCCCCTACGGAAGCAACTTCGCCTATCGGCTGCGCATACTGGGGGATGGCGGCTCTGTGGAGCCTCCGGACTTCTCGGATGTTGCCGGGTCTCCCCACGCTTCGGCCATCTACGAGCTGGCCGCTCGGGGTATCGTGTCCGGCTACCCGGATGGCACCTTCCGTCCGGGTGACCCTGTCAGCCGCCAGCAGTTCGCCAAGATGATCGTGAAGACGCTGGGGCTGAACGTCAGCGGCAGCGAGGTCTGTCCGTTCCCGGATGTCGTCGGCGGGATCGACCCCTCCGACCCGTTCTATCCCGACAAGTATGTGGCGGTCTGCGCCGCTTACGGGATCACTCAGGGTTTTGCCGACGGGACCTTCGGCCCCTACGACCGCATCTTGCGCCAGCAACTGATAAGCATGGCGGTGCGGGCCGCGGCTCTGCCGGGCCCGCCCACCGGCTACGCGCCCGTCTTCCTTCCGGGGCAGTTCTATCCGGAAGAGCACTACCTTAACGCCTGCAAGGCCGCCTACGTCGGACTCCTGGACGGGCTGCCGGGATTGGGCCTCGCCTACGACTTCTACACCCCGTCCACTCGTGGTGAATGCGCTCAGGTCTTGTACAACTTGCTGGAAAGGCAGTAGCCGGACGGGTCACATCTGCCGGCCCGATCTCTGCGATTGAAACCAAAGGAACGGAGCGTTCGATGACCTTTGAGACCGTGTTCACCATGGATTCCGCGAGCATCAAGTTCGGGGCGGGATCCACCCGCGAAGTCGGCTTCGATATGAAGGAGTTGGGCGTACACCGGGTGATGCTGGTGACCGACCCCAACCTGGTGGGCTCGGAACCGGTCGCTATCGCTCTGGAGGCCCTGCGCGCCGAAGGGATCGATACCGTTCTGTTCGACCACGTACGCGTCGAGCCCAACGACGTGTCGTTCAAAGAAGCCATCGCCTTCGCCACCGAAGGCCGGTTCGACGGGTACCTGGCCGTAGGGGGCGGTTCCACCATGGATACCGCCAAAGCGGCCAACCTCTACGCCACCTATCCTGCGGGCTTCCTCGAATACGTGAACGCTCCCATCGGGAGGGCGACGCCCGTGCCCGGTCCGTTGAAGCCGATGGTCGCCATCCCCACGACGGCCGGCACCGGCAGCGAGACCACCGGTGTCGCCATCTTCGACTACTCCGAGATGCACGCCAAGACCGGCATCGCCCATCGCGCGCTGCGGCCCCGTCTGGGGATCGTGGACCCGAACAACACCCGCACTCTCCCCAAGATGGCGGTCGCCTGCACAGCTCTGGACGTATTCAGCCACGCGCTGGAGTCGTTCACCGCGCTGCCGTTCGACCGGCGAGAAGCCCCGGAGACCCCGCGCGTGCGGCCGGCCTACCAGGGCGCCAACCCCATCAGCGGCATCTGGGCGGCCAAGGCGGCCGAGATCGGTTCAAAATACATGATGCGGGCCATGGCAGACCCGGATGATGACGAAGCGCGCACTCAGATGATCCTTGCTTCGACGATAGCCGGCATCGGTTTCGGATCGGCTGGCGTCACGCTTCCCCACGGGATGTCGTACCCCATCGCCGGGATGGTGCGCGACTACCGGCCGGAGGGCTATCCGCAGGATCATGCTCTCATCCCCCACGGCATGGCTGTCATCCTGGGTGCTCCCGCCGCGTTCCGATTCATGGGCCCTGGCAATCCGCAGATGTTTCTCCGAGCGGCCGAGTTGATCGGTGTCGACGCGTCCGATGCTGGGCCGGATGACGCGGGCGAGATCCTTGCCCTGGCTGTCGTCGACGTCATGAAGAAGGCGGGTATCCCCAACGGGCTGCGGGCTGTCGGTTACACCCCGGACGACGTGGACGCGCTGGTAGAAGGGGTGCTGCCGCAGCAACGGGTCACGAAGCTCTCGCCTCGACCGGCGACCGCCGCCGACTTCCGCCAGTTGTTCCTCGACTCGATGACCATCTGGTAGCCAAACCCAGACTCCGGGACCGAGCCATCCGGGATACCCCGATAGTCTCCGCGTCGCGCATGGCCGCCGCTCTGGCGGTGCTCGGCGTCGTCCTGGTCGCATTCAATCAGCGACCGGCCGTGGCGAGCGTCCCTCCGGTGCTCGGGGATTTGGGTCTCGGCCTTACGGCGCAGTCTCTTCTGGTGACCATACCGGTGCTCTGTTTCGGGTTGGGCGCGCTTGCCGGACCGAGAGTCCGTAGGGCCCTGGGCGAGGAGTGGGCGATCTTCGTCATCGTGGCTGTCCTGGCAGCCGCGATCCTCGTGCGGGCCGTCTTCCTGGGCTGGGTCCTCTTCCCTAGCACGGTCGTCATCGGGCTGGCGATCGCCCTGCTCAACGTTCTCATGCCCAGCTTCATCAAGCGCCGCTTCCCGGAACGACCAGGCGCGATGACGTCCGCATATGTGGCCTCGGCCACTCTGGGACCTGCGCTCGCGGCAGGGCTCACTGTCCCTATCTACAGCGCCGCCGGCGACTCGGTGAGTATCGCGCTGGGCGTGTGGGCTCTACCCGCACTGGCGGCCTTGGTGGCGTGGGTGCCTCAGGTGCGGGAAGCGAGGGCGATCTCGGTGGGCAGAGTCGGCCGCGGCGGCGCTGGCGTTCTTGACGGTGGGCCTGGCGCCGAAGAGACGTCCGGCGGCTCGGGAGTCCGCATATGGCGGGTGCCGCTCGCCTGGCAGGTGATGGTATACATGGGGATCGGTTCTCTCGTCTTCTACGGACCGCTGTCCTGGCTTCCGCAGATCTATCAGTCACGGGGGGTCGACCCCGAGACTGCAGGCTATCTTCTTTTGGCCATGAGTTTCGTGGGTATGATCGGCAGCACGGTCTCCCCGCTCCTCGGGGGCCGGCGCCGCGACCAGCGGTCCGCGGTGGTCGTCAGCGCCGCCGTCACCATGGTCGGGTTCCTCGGTGTTCTGGTCGGGCCCCACAGTGTCGCGTTCCTTTGGGTAGTCATCCTAGGTATCGGTCAGGGCGCGCAATTCGGACTTGCCCTCCTGATGATTGTGCTTCGCTCCGCCGATGGGGACGTTGCCGCCAAAGTGTCCAGCATGGCCAATGCCGGGGGCTATATGATCGCGGCCGCAGGGCCACTCGTGATGGGCATCCTTCACAGCGCGACCGGGGGATGGTGGTTCCCCATAGCGTTTCTTATCATCGCGAACCTGTTTGGGTTCGTGATGGGATACGGAGCGGCTCACGACAGAGTCATCCGCGGGTAGAGGGATCGCGTCGCAGAACCTCTCGCGCTCAGGCCCTGCAAGGCTTAGTATGTTGGCAGGCTAACGCGGACAGAGGGGGTGGGGAAGTGGTGCCGATGTCTCGCAACTGGTACCGTGCGGTTCTCCGTCGTATGACCCCACTCGTTGTCGCTGCCGCAGTCTGCCTGGTGCTGCTTGCGGCCGCTTCGCCGGCCGTCGGAGCCGCCGTCGGCCCGTCCTCTACCATGCCCGTCGCTCCCCCCCGGGTGGACGACATCGGCGGGTCCCAGGGAACCGGCGAGACAACCGCGACCTCGGGTGCAACGGGTGGTGGCGGGTCGTCCGGAACCACAGGTCAAGGCATGACCGAAGGCTGGACCCAGGTGGTGACGGGTGGCTTCACGGACCCCAACAACTCCTATGCCCCTTCCTTTGCGGAGTTCAAGGAATACCTCTACATCAGCACCATGGCCAACGAGGCAGGTTCCATGTTCTCAGGCAGCGATAAGAGCGGGAGTGACATCTGGCGGACGGCCGATGGGGTCGTCTGGGAGCAGATCGGCTCTGCCGGACTGGGAGATCCCGGGAACCAGCTGTTCCAACTCGTCGTCTTCCGCGACCGGCTGTACGCCATCTCGAACAACTTCGATCACGGCATAGAGATATGGGTCACTTCCGATGGGACGGAGTTCACGAAGATCGAAAACGGTGGGTTCGGGGACAAAGAGAACAACTGGGCCTACTCGTATGTCTTCCGCGACCGGCTGATCCTCGGCGTCTCCAACGGCGAGACCGGGGGAGAGATCTGGGTGTCCGACGACGGCCAGACGTTCCGGCAGGTGGTCGACGGAGGCCTGGGCGACAGTGGCGTCACCGGGTTCACCGGCTATGCCGATCCCGATCATCCGGCCCCAGTCTTCCGAGATCATCTCTACATCGGGGTGGCCAATCCGGAGAGTGGCGGGGAGATCTGGAGAACAGCCGACGGTCTCGCGTGGGAGCGAGTGGCCGACAACGGTCTGACGAGAAGCAACAGCCTGGTTCTCAGTCCCGACGCCGTATACGAGGATCGGCTCTACGCCTTCGGCATAGCGGGCGGCACTCTTGACAATCTCCTCGGTTTCGACCTCTTCCGCAGCGATGATGGGGTCACCTGGGAGCAGGTTGTGGAGGATGGCTTCGGTATGGGCGAGGAGCGGAACGTCGCGGGTAACCTGCAAGAGTTCCAGGGGCGCCTTTACCTCACGACGAACAACGCGGATCCGCGGCTCCTTATCCCCGACAACCCCTCCGAAAGGCATCCGCCCCACGGATTCCAGCTATGGGTGTCCGACGACGGCAAGAGCTGGACCCAGGTCGGCGAGGACGGCTTTGGGGCCGAGAACAGCTTCATGGCCGGCATGTTCGCCTACGACGATACCGCCTACCTTTCGTCTGTCGACTACCATGAGGGGAGCCGGCTCTTGAGATCGAGCGATGGAGAGAATTGGGAGCTCATCTTCCAGGAGCCTGACCCGAACTTCTTCCAGGAGGGGGGCGGTCCCCTGGAGTCCAAGGGCCACTTCCTCTGGTTCAGCAACGACCTGAAGTACGGCGTCGAGATCTGGCGCAGCGACGAGGTCATGGTCGCCGAGTCCACCACAACTGGGGGCGATGCCGGGGGCGGCGGCAACGGCAGCACCGGCGGCAGTGAGACCACCGCCTCGGATACCGGCGGTGGCTCGGGTGGCGCAGATGCGGGGGGCGATGACAGAGGCGGTGCAGGCGGCGAGGGCCAAGAGAGCGCCGAAGCCGGAGGATTGTCGACCGGCTGGATCGTCCTGATCGTGATTCTCGCCGTGGTCGCAGTCGCGGCGATCGTAGCTGTCGCCTTCCTGGTAGGCCGCATGGGCCGCGGCCCTCGCGCGGACGGCGCCGGTTCTACCGGGACGGCTGGACAGACTTCCTCGCAGGGCGCGTCTGCTCGTCCCGCATACTGCTCAGACTGTGGTGCCCCGCTCAGTCCCGGGGCTAGGTTCTGTCCGGGGTGCGGTAAGCAGCTGTAGCGGTTCCAAGCTCGATGGCCACATCTCCGGCGGCCATAGATGACGAAGCGTTACAGCTCGGTAGCGGGGACCGGACCTTCGACCGGCGTCTTCTGAGGGGGCATGGACCCTCGGGCGAGCGAAGCCACAAGTCCCACGACGCAGAAGACTGCCATCATGCCGAACGTCACCCGTATCGCGGTCAGGAGGTTCGGGTAGTCGGCCGGTTGGATGGTCTGCGTCCCCACGATGACCCCGAGAACCATGGTGGCCAGCCCTATGCTTATCGCCTGCCCGACAAGTCTCATAGTCCCCACACTTGCCCCGGCAACTCCCACATAGCGCCTATCGACGCTCCCCATGATCGAGCTCTGGTTGGGGGTGGAGAAGAAGGCATACCCGAGTCCGAGGAGGATCAGACCCATGAATATGTACCAGTAGGGAGTATCGGACATCAGGAAACTGAAAATGACCAGCCCTATGGTACAGAGCGCCATACCGCCTGAGGCGACCCACCGGGGCTGGACGCGGTCCGACAATCGCCCCGAGGGCAATGAGAACAAGGCCTGGAACGCCACCCCGACGACGAGCACCAGCCCGGCGGTCTGGGCGTTGAGGCCCTTGATGTACTGGAGGTAGAGGCTCATCAGGAAACTCATGGCCCAGACGGACGCGTAGCTGATGAGGGCTGCCAGGTTGGAGAAGGCGAAGACCCGATTGTGGCGGAAGAGACTGATCTCGATGATAGGCGAGCGCGCCCGCATCTCCCACCAAACGAACAGAGCCATGCCGGCGATCCCTACCACGATCAGCGTAAGCCCCTGCACCTGGGGCAGCCACGAGAGTCCGAACAGGAAGAGCCCAAGCGCGACGGCGTAGGCCATAGAGCCCGGCCAGTCGAAGCCCGTAGCGCCCTCGTCCTTCCATTCTGCCCGGCGGAGTAGCCACAGATCGAGACCGAGGTTTATGAGGGCGTAGCACGCCGCGATGAGAAAGAGGCTGCGCCAGCCGATGTTGAAGACGATGACTCCGCCCAAGACGGGCCCGAGAGTCTGCCCGAGATAGACCACGGCCACGTTGATGCCCATGGCCCTGCCTCTTCGCTCCGGGGGATAGACGAGAGTGATCATGGCTGTGGAGCCCGCGAACATCAGCGCGCCTCCAAAGCCCTGCCCGGATCGGAATGCTATCAAAGGTACGTATGAGTCCGCGAAGACGAGAGCCAGTGAGCTGATGAAGAAGATGACGAGCCCCATGAGATAGAGGAGCCGCCGTCCAAACCGGTCGGCGATCTTGCCGAGAGGAAGTAGGAAGATGGCGGAGGCCATGACGTAGACCAACGGCAGCCAGCCGAGGGCGACTGCACCCAGATCGAGTTCGGTCTGGATCGATGGCAGGGCGATGTTGATGGAGGTGGTCGTGAACGCCAGCATCCACATGGCCATGCTGTTGACCAGTAGAACGTGGGAGGCCTTGACGGAGGTGTATTCGGGCGACAGCAGCCGGAAAGACGATGGGGACTTCATTTCAAGAACTATGACTGCTCGGGCAGGATGACACAAGTCCCGAGTCTAGGCCCGGTTACTTCCTTCTGCGGATGCCGAAGTACCGTCTCGTGGGTTGGACAAGTGTGAGAACCAGGATGGCGATGCCGACCCCTCCGAACACTATCTGCAGGGCGATGCCGATGCCGGGCAGGTAGCCAAGCAGTGCGACTTCGGTAGCTATCCAGATGATGAGCCCTCCCCCGACCGCGAGAGAGAGCCACCAGCTCCAGCGGTAGCGCAGCAGAAGGCCGAAGAAGACGATCAAAGGGAAGACACCCAGGACTATGGCCAGAATCAATCCGGGGATCAAGTAGTCGCCGAAAGAAGTCCCTTCCAGCAAGTCGACCGACAACCCGATGTTGTCGATCGGGTCGGCAATCATGGCGACCCCAGCGGGGATGCCTCCTATCGCCTGGATCAACATCAGCAGGGTCAGGGCGATGACGGTACCGGGACGCTTTCTGGCGGCCATTATGGGGGGTCTCCTTGAAGGGGCGGATTTTTCCCGCCAGGATACCACCGCGAAAGACGCGCCCCGGGGTCCTGCCGGACCTCGGGGCGCGTTAGATCGGATCAGATTCGCGCAAAGCTAACGGATCACGTCGGTCCTGGCTCCTCGTCGGCGGCATCGGTCGCGGCGTCCGCGGTGGCTTCATCCGTCCCCTGGTCAGGAGAGCCCGCAACCGCTTCGCCGCCGGTGTCCTCAGCCAAGATACGCGAGGGTCTCAGCGGGATAGGCGTGGGCGGCCTGGTCGTATCCGGCTTCGGCGCCTCGGTCACGTCGGTCACCGTCCCTGCGGCGGCCGGTGTGGCCGACATCTCTTCCGCCACCGTTTCTTCGGGAGACACCGGCGCCTCGGCAGGTTCCGGGGCGGCGCCAGCGGTCGCCGGGACAGGCTCTTCAGTGGTAGAGGTAACCTCCTCGGGTTCCGGGGGAGCTTCTTCGGTGGGGGGCTCCCCCGACTCCGGGGCAGCTTCTGCTGCCGGCAATTCCTCCACTGCCGGTCCGGGTTCCACTGCGAGCGGTTGCTCTGCGGCGGGCAACTCCTCCACAGCCGGCGCCGGATTCTCGGCCGCGGCCGCGGCGGCGACGGCATCAGTCGCCGCTAGGGCCACCACACCGGGCGCGACCGGCGGGACCTCGTCCACGGGAGGCGGCACGATGGCCGCTCCCGGCCGGATCTCGGTGGTATCCGTGTCGGCGCCAGAGCCTTCGGTCTGGGCCGCGTCAGGCTGAACCTCGGCCGGAGTCACGGACTCCTCCGCCTGACCCACGCCCGGCTGGACTTCGGCGTCGGCCACTGTAGCCGCTTCGGGCTGTGATGGGGGCGACTTCCGCCTGCGCCGGCGCAGGATCAGGATTACGGCCAGAGCGATCAGAGCCACGACGACTATCGCTCCCACGATGACGCCGATGATGGCGCCCCAGTTGGTGACCGTGCTCTCGGCGTACATATCTGTTTTGCCCGAGAATCCCACGTTCCAAGTGAGCGTGTTTCCGTCCCTCGTGTCGGCGTTGTTGTCGCCGATCTCCCCGGGAAGGGTCAGCCTGTACTGGATGGCGAGCACCTTTTCCAAGAGATCGGCCGGCAGGCTCGAGGATCCTTCCTGCGTCTCCGACATGATCTTGTCCGGGTCGAGACTGGTGGAGAACACCGTCTTCGTGCCGAAGAAGCCGTCATCCTGGGTGATGTAGAATTCGTCCATCGGGGCGATCTTGGAGATAGTGCCCTCGGACATGATCTGCTTCAGTTCTTCCAGGTCGGAGAACGCGCGGGTAAGGCTGATCCATCTGGTGCCCGAGCTGTCGGTGCCTCGTTCGACCTGCCAGTCTCCGGGGATCTGTCCCAGTATTGTGTCGAAGAGGTCGTCGACGCTTGTCGGCAGCGCGTCAGACACGTCGCCGAGCAGACCGAGGATCGTGCCCAAAGTGCCGAGATTCTCGAGGATCCCGATGTCACCCAGACCACCCAGGATCGACCCGAGGAATCCAAGGTCTCCGATGTCACCCAGATCTTCAAGATTCCCTAGGCCGTCCAGGCCGCCAAGACTTTCGGTCGCGCTCGAGAGCTGATCCTGCAACTCCTTGTCGGCGGCTAAGCGCACACCGATGGTGCCGGAACCATCCGGCTCCACCTTGGTGTCAAGCCCAAACTGGACGGTGCACCCGGTCAACAGGACCGCCATCGCCACGAGCAGAGCGAGAGCGGCGACAAGTGATCTCGCCCGCCTCGTCTTCATGGCCGGCGTCCTCAGCATCATCACCGTCGTGCGCGTTCGCTCCTTCTTACCGGGCGAAGCCGCCGCATGTTTCACCACGACCCCCTTATCTGAGCCAAGGGCATTTCAAACCGCATTCCCGGCCTACGACGGGTCGATACCCAGGGGGGTTCCCACTTACACGTGGCTGCTTGGCCTCTTGCTCAAGCGCCGTCCGCTCAGTCGTGGAGCCCTTGTCGTCGTCCGTGCACCGGCGTATGATAGCAATTAAACGATGTTCAGCGGTTCATTCAGCGTTTGTTAAACGTTTAGTGTTCGGAGTTGTGCGAATGGATCAGGAACCTAGACTTTCTCGCCGCGAGCGGCGGCGTGCGTCCACCAGGGAAGAGATCCTTACGGCTGCGCGAGAGTTGCTGCTCGAGGTAGGTCCCGAGGAGCTGAGCCTACGCCAGGTGGCGCGGCGGGCCGATTTCAGCCCGGCTGCGCTCTACACCTACTTCGCCAACCGTGACGAGTTGGTCGCCTCCCTGTTCGCAGAGTCGTTCGAGCGTCTATACGCCTATCTCCACAGAGTGCCTGCTGATCTAGCCCCCGACCGCCGGGTGATCGAACTAGGCATAGCCTACATGGACTTCGCCCGAGAAAACCCCATGGATCTACGGTGCATGCTTCTCTCCACGTCCATGGAGCTGCCCCCGTCGAGTGGCAAGGCTCTGGGGCTCGAAGCTGCCCGGCTCATCGGCGAGACGTTCCGTGAAGGCGTGGGACAGGGCGTGTTCGCCGGCTCAGCAGGGCTCACAGCTGCCGAGATGGCCTATGGGGTCTGGGCACTAGTGCACGGAATGGTGTCGGTAGCCGCGATAGACCTCACGGAGGTGGTCGACGAGGTGTCCGCGGACCCCCGCCGGGTCCTTGAGAGTTATGTGCAGCTATTGATGGCACCCCGCGGTGCCGACGAAGCGCCCGGCCGGGCTCAGTGAGTTTGAATCGAGGTCGTGAAGATGTTTGAGGCCTTAGGTAAGTTTGCGTACCGGTTCCGCTGGATCGTGATCGCCGTGTGGGTCGTGCTCTTCGGCGTGAGTGTGATAGCCACCCCCCTTCTTGCCGATGTTCTCCAAGGGAGCTTCAGCAATCCGGACGCTCCGTCCCAGCAGGCCGCGGCACTCATAGAGGAGAGATTCCAGCAGGGTCCCACCACGGTGGTGGTCGTCTTCCGGAGCGACGATCTCCAGGCGATCGGAGACGAATTCCAGGCGGCGCAGGCCAAGGCTCTTGAAGGGCTCACGGCCGCTCAGATCCCGCACCTGGTGAGCATCCAGACCTATGCCAACAGCGGCGCCACCCAGCTGATCTCCGACGACGGCAAGAGCTCGCTGGCGGTGCTGAGTTTCAGCGCCCCCCTTCCGACGATCCAGAACGAAGTCGAGCAGATCCGCGCTGCTCTGGCGGACACCGGACTGCAGGTTTACGTGACCGGAGAGCCGGCTGTCAACGCGGATCTCACGGACCAGTCCTTCCGCGACCTGCAGAAGGTCGAGCTCTACGGTCTGCCCGTCGCGCTGATCGCTCTCATCTTCGTCTTCGGCAGCCTGGTGTCGGCAGCGCTGCCGGTGATAACCGGAGGCCTGGCCGTCACGGTTACGCTGGGCGCCATGTATTTGATCGGCCACGCGACCAGCATGTCCATCTTCGCCATGAACTCGGCCACACTCCTTGGATTGGCGGTCGCCATCGACTACGCGCTCTTCATGGTGTGGCGCTTCCGCGAGGAACTACGCAGAGGGGCCTCCGTCAAGGAGGCGGTGGTGGTGACCACCGCCCGGGCGGGTCGCTCTATCTTCTTCAGTGGGGTCGCCGTGATGGTAGGGGTGGTCGGACTGCTGTTCTTCCCGTCGCCCGGATTGCGCTCGATGGGGATCGGTGCCGCCTTGGTGGTCTTCCTCTCAGTGGCGGCAACGATGACCTTCATGCCTGCGCTCATGGGGGTGCTCGGTCGCCGAGTGGATTCTGTCCCTGTGGTCAAGCTGCAGGCGGCGCATGAAGGACGGCTCTGGAAGAGGTGGGCCGGTATTGTGCTAAGACGGCCCTGGCTCTCCATCGTCGTCGCCCTGGTGCTCATAGCCCTGGTCGCCGCCCCGGCCGCGACAATGAAGACCGAGATGACCTCCGCTACCACCCTGCCGGAGTCGATGGAGTCGCGTCAGGGCATGGCGATCCTCGACCAGGATTTCGACCGGGAGGCCCTCTCGCCCACGTCGGTGCTCGTCACCTGGGACGGCGACGGGTCGATCGATATGACCCGGGCGGCCTCCCTCTTCATGTATGGACAGCGGATCTCTGAGTTGCCCGGCGTGGCGTCGGTGATCAGTCCCCTCACGTCGACCGGCCTAAGCGATCCCGCAGCCCTGGCCGCGCTCTGGCCCCAGTTCGAGCGATTGCTCAACGACCCGGACGGTTTCGTCGTGCCCGAGGAGGGCATCACGCTCGAGTCCGGGACGACGATCACCGCCGAGCAATTGGAGCAGTTCAAGCAGCTGATCACGTCATCCGTCGCCCCGGGAGCCATGCTCTTCCGGGTAGTATCGGAGAGCCCGCCCGCCTCGGGCGAGTCCCGAGACCTGGTGGGAGCGCTCCTGGAATCGGAGGTGCCCGCTGGGTTCGAGATACACGTGGCCGGCGAATCGGCCTACAACTACGACTTCTTCACGGAAGTGGCCGATTGGTTCCCGTGGGTCATCGCCTGGGTGGTGGTCACCAGCCTGGTGGTGTTCGTGATCTTCTTGCGCAGTGTGGTCCTGCCTGTAGTCGCCGTAGTGGTGAACCTCCTCACCATCGCCATGAGCTGGGGCTGGTTGGTCCTACTCTTCCAGGGCGATACCTTGGAACGAGTGCTGGGGTTCACCTCGTCCGGGTCCATCGACATCGTCATCCCGGTGGTGATGCTCTGTGTCCTCTTTGGCATCACCATGGACTACGCGATCTTCATGCTCACGCGCGTGCACGAGCACTGGAAGCGTACCGGGGACAATCGAGAGAGCGTCGTCACCGGGCTGGTGCGCACGGGTCGCATCATCGTCAGCGCGGCCTTGCTGGTGGTGATCGTGACGGGGGCATTCGTCTTCACCAGTATCGCCGAGACGAAGATGCTGGGTCTGGGGATCGCCCTGGCGGTCATCGTGGACATACTGTTCGTGCGCCTGACGCTTCTGCCGGCGATCATGGTCTATCTCGGCAAGGCCAACTGGTGGTGGCCCAGGATGCCGGCTCGAGGAGCGGTCAAGCGGGAAGCAGCACCGAGAAAGTCGAGCCCGAGCCTTCCTCGCTCTTGAGTTCGAGGCGCCCGCCCGCCCGTTCGGTGAGGCGCTTGACGATGGTGAGACCGAGACCGCTGCCCTCGAGTTCTCGGGTCTCGGGCCGCTTCTCGCGGAAGAACTCGGTGAGGACGTCGTCGAGGTGGTCCTTGGCGATACCTATCCCTGTGTCCTCGACGTCAATACGCACCCATTCCCCATCGTGACAGGCCCGCACTGCGACCGTCCCGCTCTCACGGTTGTACTTCACAGCGTTGCCTACCAGATTGTTGAGGATGGCATCGAGGTCGTCGGCCGGGATCAGCACGGGGGGTAGGTCGAGTTCGAAGTCGGTCCACGCGCTTATGCTCCGAGCCGCCAACCGCTCGGCGTACGCCTCGAGGACCGCGCGCGCAATGGGCTCGATCTCCAGTAGCGCCGGCTCGCCGGCTGCCTGAGCCTGCTCGCTCTTCGAGAGAGAGAGCAGGTCGCCGATCAGCTGCACCAGACCGTCTATGCGGTCTTCCGCTCGCCGTAACATGGGCAGATAGGAGTCGATGTTGTCTCCAAGGCTCTTGTCGGTGGTCACCTCTACGAGGCTCCGCACCGCTCCCAAGGGCGACTTGAACTCGTGGACCATGGTTCGGATGAAACGCTCCTTCTCCATGGCCAGACGGCGCACCTGAGAGATATCGGAAAGGGTGAGTATGCGGCCCAGGGCAGCGCCGTCCTCGGTGCGGAAGGTGACTATGCTGGTCATGTAGCTCCGCTCCCCGATGGAAAGCTGGCCGATGGTCCGATCTTTCTGCGGGGCAGCAAGCTGCTCGGTGAGCGAGGCCAGGGGGCCGTCACGGAGCAGGTCGCCCGCGGGCCGTCGCAACACCTCATCCTCGGTCTTCTCGAGCAGAGCGGTCATCGCCCGGTTGGCCAGCACGACGTCGCCGTCCCGGTTGACCACGAGCACCGCGTCGCGGAGTGAAGAGATAAGGGAGTGGGTCTGGGTCTTCTCCTCGGCAAGCGCGAGCAGGCTGGCCTCGTGCTCGCGACGGAGGCGCTCGGCCTCGCTGCGCGCCCGCTTGTGCCGGATCAGGGTCTCGGCCACGCCGACCAGGTCATCGGGCAGGAAGGGCTTGGGCAAGAAGAAGTCGACCCCCTGGCGCGTAGCGGCGATGGCGGTGTCGATATTCGCGTAGGCCGTGATCATGCAGGTCATCGCCTGAAGGCCGTTCGCCTTCATCGTCCGCAGGATGCTGAGACCGTCGATGTCGGGCAGGCGGTAGTCGAGAAACGCAATATCGTAGTCGTCAGCTTCGAGCAGAGCCAGGGCTTCGGTCCCGGTGCTCGCCTCCTCCACCTCGTATCCTTCGATCTCGAGGATCTGGCGGATGCCGGAGCGCACGCCGTACTCGTCGTCGACCACCAGGATGCGTACAGGCGCGTCCGCGGGGGCGGAAGTCGCTGCCGCGGTGCCGGCCGGCGCCGGGTCGGGCGCTGGGCCGTCCGCGGGGCCGGGGGTGGAAGTCGGAGCGTCCGTCATGTCAAAGCCTCCTTGCTTCGTCACCCAGGACGTCTTCAGTCATCGAGGCCGTTCTTGGGCCCGAGTAGCTCTTCGGCCACGCCTAGGAGCTGCTTCCCCGTGACCGGTTTGTCGATGAAGCGGTCGAGACGCGACCAGCTGCGGAGTCCCGCTGATTCCTGGTCGAAACGCTCGCCGGTCGCGGCCGCGACGCCGCTCAGCATGATCAGTGGGGTCCCATCCAGGTGCTCGCGCTTGCGGATCTCGTACGCCAGCCGGAAGCCGCTGTCGTAACGCTCCATCATGAGGTCAAGGAAGACGAGGTCGGGAGTGACGGTCTCCAAGATCTCCAGCGCTTCCTCGCTGCCCTCGACGGTGTGCACGGTGTGGCCCCGGCTCCCGAAGTAGGCAGCTTGGGCGTCGAGGAAGTCCCGGTCATCGTCCACAAACAGGATGATCCATTGGGAACTCATCTGGGGCTCCTTTCGCCGCCGGCGCGCGTCATGGGTATCTCTACGTGGAACGTCGTGCCCCCGTCAGGCTCCGATTCGAACCAGATATTGCCGTTGTGCATCTTAACGATGCCGTAGGAGATGGGCAGACCGAGGCCGGTGCCCTTGCCGATGCTCTTCGTGGTGAAGAACGGCTGGAATACTTTGTCCTTCGCACTGGCCGGGATCCCGCTCCCTTGGTCGGAGACGCTGAACCGCACCCGGTGGGCATCCGGCATCTCGCGGGCTCTCACGAGCACGGTGCCGGTGCTGCCTTCCATGGCCTCTACCCCGTTCTTGATCAGGTTGACGAGTACCTGGGTCATCTGGTCGCGGTCGAGGTCGGCCCGCAGACCAGGGGTCACGTCGACGGCGATCTCCATCCCGTTGTCGGGCCCGGGCGCGAGGTTGCAGGCAGCTCCGTCCGCGGCCGAGTTCACCAACTCCTCCACCGACACCGACTCGATCCGCACCCGGCTCTGGCGCGCGAAGTCGAGCAGGTTGCCGATGATCTTCTTGCAGCGGTTCGACTCCTCCACCATCAGCTTCAGGTCGTGGTCCAGATCGTCGCGGTCGTTAAGCTTGCGCTGGAGGATGTGGGAGTAGAGCAGGATGGTGCTTAGTGGGTTGTTCAGCTCATGAGCCACACCGGCGGCCATCTGTCCCATCGACGCCAGCTTCTCACTGTTGATGAGATGGCGGTGGACATCGCGCAGATTGCTCCAGGGCACGTTCAGCTCGTGGCAGACCCGCTCCGCCTGATCGATGATGAAGGGGAGGCACATAGCTTCCTCGGCCATGCCGGCGTAGACCGCCGCCGCCTTGGCGCGGCAGGTGGCGTAGCCGCAGGCGCCGCAGTTCAGCTCGTCTTCGGGGAAGAACTTGTTGGTGTGGCCGAGGATCTCGCGGATCTCCGCTTCCGTGGGTCCCTCGGACCTCTGGTCGGATGGCTCGAATGCCCGGGTGAGACACAGTGCCCGGCCGTTTCCGGCCGCGCTGTCACAAACCGCGCCGGTCGAGCCCCCAACTGTCTGGAAAGCCGGCAGATCGCCCGTCTCTTGCCGGCGAAGGCTATCGGCGGCGAACTCCGCCACCCGCCTGCGGCGCAAGACGCCTGGCTCCGCGCTCTCCACGCCGGGGCCCGCGTAACAGCCCTTGCACATCAGAGCCTCGACCAGCAGCGTGCCACCGTAGTCCTTGGCGGCCGGCAGCCCCGCCAACGTCTCCACCGTCTCGTCCTTGCCGCTCACCACGATCAGCCGGGGATCGAGGATGCCCTCACCGATCCCGGCACTTTCGAGCATACCGCCGGGGATGGGGTAGATGCGGGCCGTGCCCGCATGGGGGGGATCGAAATCGCCTGGCGTCACCTGCTCCGGGTCGATACCTCGAGAGAGAAGCAAGGACTTCGCTTCAGCCAACGTGAGGACCTCGTCGACGATACCCTCGACCGCCGCGTCCAGCACCTCGGCTTTCTTAGCCACGCAAGGGCCGACGAACACGCAGCGGACGCTCTGGCCATATAGGTCCTTCACGGCGAGGGCGGTTGCCATCATGGGCGAGACGATGGGCATGACGCGATCGGTGAACTCGGGATGGTACTTGCGCACGTACTCGACCACCGCCGGGCATGCGCTGGCGATGTGGATACCGGTAGGGTGCTCCCGTAGGTAATCGTGGCAGGCCTGATTCACGAGGTCGGCCCCGTAGGCCACCTCCACCACATAGCTGAAGCCCAACTCGCGCAACCCACCGATCACCTGGCCGGGGGTCGCCGTGAACCCCACGGGGAACGACGGCGCAAGCAGAGCGGCGACCGGGCCGCCCTCGTCGAGGAGGGCAAGGGTCTGTTCGATGCCGCTGGTGTAGGCTTTCGCGTTCTGGGAGCAGACCATGGTGCAGTTGCCACAGGCTATGCAGCGCTCCGGCACCACCGACGCCTGGCCGTCCTCGATGCGGATGGCCTTGGCCGGGCAGTCGCGCACGCACGTGTAGCATCGGCGGCAGTTCTGCTTGATAGTTGTGATGACGCCGTCCATTACGCCTTCCGTCAGTGCGCCGAGCCGGTCAGCGCGCCCGCGGCGGCCGCGGCCGCTGGTCCGGCGCAGGCCCCGGCCGCGGCCTGCTCCGCGTCGACGCTCGCGACCGCGCTGCGATCGGTGTAGGTACGGTGCAGGAGCCGGTGAGACACCTCGCCGAGCGGGCGTCCCAAATACTCCTCGTACAAGGCGGCCACGCTCTTGTTCTCGTGTGAGGCGTGGCCCTCCGCTCGGACATCGGCGTCGTAGATGCGGTCGATCCTCTTGCGCACGTCCTTCATTTCTCCCCGATAGGGCTGGCCTCCGCCTCCCGCGCAACCGCCGGGGCAGGACATGACCTCCACGAAATGCATGTCGTCCATCGCCTCCGCGAGTGCCGGCCGCAGGCGGCCGAGCCCGTTCACCACTCCCAACTTCAACGTGATGTCGCCAACATCGATGGTGAACCGTTTGAAGCCGTCCAGGCCTCGGGCCTCGTTGAGAGGGCCGGCCGGAGCCTCGGCGCCTACCAAGGTGGCCGCGGTCCGCACGGCCGCCTCCATCACGCCGCCGGTGCCGCCGAACAGGCGAGCGGCTCCCGTCGCTTCAGAGAACGGAGGATCGAGCGGAACCCGCTCGTCATAGGTCTCGAAATCGATGCCGAAGCGGTCCCAGAGGGCGCCCAGCTCTCGGGTGGTGAGCACGTAGTCCACGTCGCCGAGGTCCTGGGCCTCGAACTTCTTGGCTGTGCAGGGCATCAGCGAGACCAGCACCAGGCGTTTGCTCTCCAGCCCGGCGAACCGAGGGTAGATCTCTTTGATCAAGGCCCCTGCCATCTGCTGGGGAGACTTACAGGTGGAGAGGTGAGGGATGAGGTCGGGCCGATGGCTCTCGACGTACTGCACCCAGGCCGGCGAGCAACTGGTGAACATGGGCAGCGCCCCTCCACCCTGGAGTCTCTTGACCAACTCGGTCGCTTCCTCCATGACGGTGAGGTCGGCGGCGAAGGCGGTGTCGAAGACGGCGTCGAAGCCGATCTGCTTGAGGGCCGCCGTCAATCTCTCTAGCATCAAAGGCACGCCCTGGGGCTTGCTCCGGGAGGCATCGAGGGTGGCCGGCACCGCCGGTGCGATCTGAGCCACGACGACCGTATTGGGGTCGCCGAGCTCGGTCACCACGGCGTCCACCTGGCTACGCTCCATGAGCGCTCCCGTGGGGCATACACGCACGCACTGGCCGCAGTACACGCAGGCCGAGACGTTGATGCCGGAGGAGAACCCGGGGCCTACCTGGGTACGGAATCCCCGACCGGTGAAATCGATGGCCCCGATCCCCTGCACGTGATGGCACATGGTCACGCAACGCCCGCAGAGCACGCACTTGTTGGGGTCCCGCCAGATCGCGGGCGAGGAGATGTCGAGAGCTTGATCCTTCTTGATCCCCACGTATTGCTTGGGCCGTGCACCCAGTTCCTGGGTCAGATCGGCCAACTCGCACGTCCCGGACCGGTGACACACCAGGCAGTCCTGCGGGTGATTCGCCACCAGCAGCTCGACGATGGCTCGGCGGGCCTTCAAGATCCGGGGAGTATGGGTGTGGACCACCATGCCGTCGGCGGCCGGTAGGGTGCAGCTGGTCTGGAGCTTCGGGGAGCCCTCGACCTCCACCACGCACAGGCGGCAGGACGCCGAGGGAGAGGGGGCCCAGTCGAGTGAGCAGAGATGGGGGATCTGGATCCCGGCTTGGCGGGCCACCTGCAGCACGGTCTCGCCCGGGTTGAACGTCACTTCCTTGTTGTTGATGATCATGCTCACGGCGACCTCTCAGGCGACCAGGGCGATGGAATCTTTGGGGCATGCGTCGACGCAAGCGCCGCAGCCGACGCAGCGGTCGACGATGATGTAGTGGGCGTTCTTGCGCTCTCCCACGATGGCGCCGGCCGGACAGGCCTTCTTGCAGGCCATGCACCCGATGCAGGTGGCCTGGTCGACCCCGTAGGTACGGAGCCCCTGGCAGACCCCGGCCGGACACCGGTCTTCCATGATGTGGGCTTCGTACTCGTCGCGGAAGAAGCGCAGCGTGGAGAGCACGGGATTGGCGGCCGACTGGCCCAGGCCGCAAAGCGAGGTGTCCTTGATCGTCTCGGCCAGCTCTTCCAGATGGAGCAGACCGCGGAAGCGCTCCAACTGGCGGATCTCGTCGCCGACGGGGCGCTCGGTGAGCGCCGTTAGGATCTCGTGCATGCGGGTGGTTCCTTCCCGACAGGGAGCGCACTTCCCGCAGGACTCGTTGCGGATGAACTCCATGAAGTACTTGGCCACGTCGACCATGCAGCTGCGCTCGTCCATGACCACCATGCCGCCCGAGCCCATCATGGCACCCAGTTCCTGCAGCTTGCCGTAGTCGGTGGGCACGTCCAGGAACTGCTCAGGGATGCAGCCTCCGCTGGGGCCGCCGATCTGCACCGCCTTGATCTGATGACCTTCCGGTGCTCCACCCCCGATGGTGTAGACCACCTCGCGCAACGGGATCCCCACCGGCACCTCGACGAGGCCGGTGTTCCGGACCCGGCCGCTCAGGGCGAAGACTTTCGTTCCGGCGGCATCGCCGATTCCCAGGTCGCGGAACCATTCTGGCCCGTTGCGCACTATGCCGGGGATGTTGGCCAGGGTCTCGACGTTGTTGAGCACGGTGGGCATGCCGTGGAGGCCGGCGACCGCCGGGTACGGCGGTCGCGGCCGGGGCATCCCCCGTCCGCCTTCGATGCTGGCAAGGATAGCGGTCTCCTCTCCGCAGACGAAAGCCCCGGCGCCCTGCTTGATGGTGATGTCGAAGTCGGTGAGGCTGCCGAAGATGTTGGTCCCGAGGAGTCCGGCCGCCCGGCACTGGGCGATAGCGTCCTGCAGGCGCTCGATGGCCAGCGGGTACTCAGCCCTGCAGTAGACGTAGCCCTTGGTAGCGCCGATGGCGTACGCGGCGATGAGCATACCTTCGACCACTCGGAAAGGGTCGCCCTCCAGGATGGCGCGGTCCATGAAGGCTCCGGGGTCGCCCTCATCGGCGTTGCAGATGAGGTACTTCTGGGCGGCAGGGGTACCAAGGGCGATCTTCCACTTCTGCCCGGTGGGGAAGCCGGCGCCACCCCGTCCACGAAGCCCAGACTGGATCACCAGGTCGCACAATTCCTCTCGGGTCATGGTGGTGAGCGCCCGGGCCGCGGCGGCGAAGCCGCCGGCGGCCAACGCCGAATCGAGGGAGGCGGGGTCCACCAGGCCGCAGTTGTCCAGAACCACACGGGTCTGCCGGCTGAAGAACGGAGTGTCGGCGACCAGGGGCACGTCGTCGTAGCCGGGTGCTTCGCCGTAGCGGCCGTAGAGGAAGCGGTTACGGGACTCGCCCTTCTCGAACACGGTCTCCAGGAATTCGTCGACGTTGTCGGGGCTCAGGTCGCAATACGAGAGGCGGATGCCGTCACCGTTCAAGACGTCGGCGAACACCTCGCGCTGACAGTAGCCCACGCACCCGACCTCGACCACCGTCACCAGTAGCGAGCGTTCTTCGAGATAGGCTCGAGTCTTCTCCAAGATGCGGAGCGCGCCGTTGGCGCGACCGCAGGTCCCCGCCCCCACGAACAGCACGCTGCCCTCTCCCGCCCGGCGCGCGCGCTCCAGCCGGTCGCCCCGGACTTGGCGGCAGGCGTCGTCGTCGTGGCAGATAGGTCCGTGGTCGACGCAGGCGATCACGTCGCGGCAGGGCTGGTCGGCGTCATGGGTGCAACGGTCGCAGCAGGGGGCGATGAGTGCGCTCTCTGTCATGATGCGCCCCAAGATTCCGATGGCGCCGCGTCCGCCGCCGGGCGCCAGGCCGGGCGCCGCTGCGCCGGTCGCCATCATAGCCGGTTGGGCGGGGTGCTCGACGAGCCCGTCGAGAAGCGCGTCCAGCTTCTCCACGGTGAGGTGACCGTAGAATTCGCCGTCCAGCTTCATCACTGGAGCGATGGAACAGGCTCCCAGGCAGGCGACGTTGATCACCGAGAATCGTCCGTCGGCGGAGTTGCCGTCGGGGCGTAGCTTCAGGCGGCGCTGCAAGTGCTGGGCCAGGGTCAGGCTCTGCTTGACGTGGCAGGCGGTTCCCCGGCACACTTCTATGACGTGCTCGCCCAGGGGAGCGAAGCGGAACTGGTTATAGAAGGTCGCTACCCCGTAGACCCGGCTCACTGGGGTGTCCAGGGCGGCGGCCAGCTCGTTCATGGCGCTATGCGAGACAAAGCCCTCACGCGCCTGGATCTCCTGAAGCAACGGTATGAGTTGCTCGCGCGAGAGGTCCGCCCGCTCGGCCAGGATCGTTTGCACACAACTCACCTTCACGCCTCCTCGACGGGCCAGGGCCTACGCCCGGTCTCGGTCTGCTCGAGCAGCACCTCTATGCGCTGGGCCAGTTCCGCCAAGCGGACCGGCTTCTGCATGAAGGTCTCCGCCGGCCAGTCCTGTCCCATGAGGGAGGCGAGCACCTTCTCCCGGACGTCTTCCTGCACGTTGAAGCCGGAGAGCATGACGATGGGTATGTCGCGGGTAGGGCCGTCGGTCTTGAGCGCGCTGGCGAAGATCATCCCCTCCTCGTCGTAGTCCATCATCACGTCGAGCACGATAAGGTCCGGTCTGCTCTCGAGGATGCGCGCGTAGGCCTCTTTGCCGTTGTGGGCCGTGGCTACCTCGTAAGCGCGCGCCTTGAGGTAGGCCTCCATCGAGGCCACCAGGTCGCGGTCGTCGTCGACCAGGAGTATCTTCTTTGCAACGGCGTTGTCAGTCCCCATGTCGTCCTCCCTTGGAACGATCTGCCTGTTCTTTGCTCATGCCTTTTCTCGCTTGTTGAGGAAGGAGAGCTTCTCGAGCTTAGCGGAGATATCTATGTGCTCCACGAAGCACTCCTTGGGAGCCATGACCCGCTTTGGAACGAAGTTGAGGAAGGAGCGAACGCCGACGGCGGCCGCCCGATCGACCACGGCCTGCAGGCCTTCGGGCCTGGAAGCGAGGATGATGATACGGATATCGAATTCGGCGAGGACCTTCTCAAGCTCGCTGAGCGAGTAGCACCGCCGGCCCGCGAACACCCGCCCTATCTTCTCCGGGTCGACGTCGAAGGCGACAGCGATAT
The DNA here is from genome assembly GCA_963713545.1 of uncultured Actinomycetes bacterium. GTDB lineage: Bacteria > Actinomycetota > Thermoleophilia > RBG-16-64-13 > RBG-16-64-13 > CAVPLM01. The sequence continues at coordinate 89,179 of CAVQME010000003.1, forward strand.
GGAAGCCGCGTTCCTCGAAACCTCGGTAGGTGAGAAGAGCTCTCCCCAGATCGCCCACGCCGACCAGGGCGACAGCCTGTAGGCTATCGGTGCCGACGATCCGGCTGACGGTGCGGCTCATCTGCTGCACGTCGTACCCGCGGGCGATGTTGCCAAAGCTACCGAAGCTGGCCAGATCCCTGCGGAGCTGGGCGGGAGTGACTCCGACCATGGCAGCGAGCTGCTGGGAGTGGATCGATTCGACACCCTCGCGTGCCAACTCGTCCAGCATGCGCCGGTACATGCTCAAACGCTCCACCGTGTGCAGCGAGACTGGTCCTTTTGAGCGCGAAACCCGAGGGGCGCCCTCGGTGGGGCTCTCCAGAGGCAGGGAGCCTCTCTGGTTCTGCCTGCTCTGGTTGTCGCCCTCTGGTGCCATCGGTCGCCCTGTCTACTGTGAACTGTCGCTTCCGTCACAGTGAATTTAATCACAGTACATGGACACCGTCAACCGTTTATGTGATGGGTATCTACGGACCAGCCGACGAGCGCGGGTGTGGCTGGCGCGACCCCGCGCGAGCGCCTCTCGAGCACGAGCCGGCGGGAGGCGTCCGGCCGAGCTTACCGGCGGATCGGCCGAGGGCTTAGCGGCTTAGGAGAAGTACTTGTCCAGATCGACGTCCGCGAACTGCGAACGCTCGAAGACGTCCTTCATATGCAGTGGCACCGTGCAGTCGAAGATCGTCTTGCAGGTGATGCCACTGTCCCGCAAGAGGGGATTGAACTCGGGCGTGGCCGAGGGATCAAGAGAGTGCCCGCGCACGCCTGGTATGAAGGTGGTGCATAGGTCTCCCTGATAACGGGTGGTCATTGCCCACAGGACGTCGGCCGAGTCGTAGGGGTCGATGTCGTCATCCACCAGGATGACGTGCTTGAGCTCGTAGAACGCGGCGAAGGCGACCATCGCGGCCTGCCGCTGAAGTCCCTCGTCGGTAGGCCTCCGCTTTTTCACCTGTAGGATGGCCAGATACTTGCCCCCGCCGGCCGAATGGCAGTAGACGTTCTGGAGAAAGCCGGGTAATGCGTCCTCGACCAGCCGGTAGATACTGGCCTCGGTGGGTAGGCCGGTCAGGGTCACGTGCTCCTCGCCGGGGCCCACCAGGATCTGGAAGATGGGATCGATACGGTGGGTGATCGCCGTCACTCTCAAGACGGGCAGATGGGTCTGGGCCCTGCCGACGTAGCCCGGGAACTCGGGCATGGCCCACCCGCTCCCGGTGAGCGCGTCCTCGTCAGCGTACTCTCCGGGCCTGAACTCGCCCTCGAGAACGATCTCGGCCCGAGCGATGGTCTTGGTGGGTTGCGTCACACAGTCGACCAACTCCACCGGCCGGCCGCGCAGGCCTCCGGCGATGGTCAACTCGTCGAACCCCAGCGGCGTGGTCGGGGCTTCGAAGGAGGTAGCCACGTAGATGGCCGGATCGAGACCGATGCTCACGGAGACGGGCAGGGGCTTGCCCATCGCCTCGGCTTTGAGCCGGAACACGTCTATGTGCCTACCTGGGGTGAAGCTCACGCTCATGCTGTCAGGCCCGTGGATGCACATGCGGTGGATGGTGACGTCGGAGACCCCGGTCTCGGGGTCCTCAGCCCGCAGCAGGCCCATGTTGAAGAATACGCCTGTGTCTTTGGTGGTGTTGATGACGGGCGGGATGACCTCGCGGAGGTCGAACGGACGCCTGATGACCACGTCCTGACAGGGAGCCTGATCCCCCGGGACGACCACCGGGGGCATCGGCCTCTCGAGACCCTCTAGGAGGTCGAACATCAGCCGTTCCTTGGAGCTGCCGAGAAGCAGAGCAGTCCGTTCCCGGCTGGCCAAGACGCCCGCGACCACTCTCATGGTGTGGCCCTTGACATTCTCGAACAACATGGCGGGGCCGATCTTGGTGGGTGGCGCGGTAGGGGTGCCGGACCCCACTCGGCGGTACACGCCGGTCAGCTCCAGGTAGGGATCGACCTCCACTTTCGTCGAGACGAGTTGGCCAGGGCGCCGCGACAGAAAATCGAGGGCCGTACGCAGGTCGGTGATGTCGCCTGCCTGTTCGCTCCCCTTGCCGACTGGTGGCCGGGATTCACCCATCGCTACCTCCTGTTGCTCCCGTTGCACTATATCAGAATAAATATTCGGTTTGGCAGGGGAATCGTAGGTGTCGTGAGCCGCGGGGCTCGTCGGTCGCGGGGCTCATGGGCCGCGGCGCTCGCCGCTCGCGAAACTCACGGGTCGCGGGCCCTGTGGATCACGCGGCTTGCGGGGCGAGGGCCTTGCGGATCGCGGGGCTCGCCGGTCGCGCGGGGCTCATGGGCCCCGGGGCCTATGGCTGGGCAGGCTAGAATAGATCTGTGGTCGTCAGTCGCGCGATTCGGCCGGTATGGCGGGTCGCCGTCCAGAAATACGGGGGACGTCATGGAAGAGGGCAACGGGAAGGTCGACGCCGGCCCGGCGGCTGCGGGAGGCGGAGAGTCTGCGGGGGCCGCCGCGGCGGTGAGGGGCACGGTTGCGGTGATCGGAGCCGGCAACACCGGGGCGAGCTGGGCCGGTCTGTTCGCGGCGCACGGGTACGCAGTGCGGCTGTTCGACGCACAGCCCGGGGCCGCGGCAGCGGCGCTGGAGCGCGCTGCCGCGGCGGCCCGTTTCCTGGTCGCCAAGGGTCTGGCCGAGCCGAAACCGGCCGAGCAAGGCCTCGCCGGTCTGACGGCCGCCGCCACTCTGGAGGAAGCGGTTGCCGGGGTCCTCATGGTGCAGGAGTGCGTCACTGACAATGTGGCGCTCAAGCGCGGAGTGTTCGCCGACGTCAGCAAGGCTGCCCCAGAAGATGCGCTGATAGCGACCAGTTCGTCGGGGCTTTCTATCACCGAGATCCAGCAGGGAGCGCATCTACCAGGACGGACCCTGGCCGCCCACCCTTACAATCCGCCCCACATCGTCCCCCTGGTCGAGTTGGCGCCGGGCGAGTTGACCGACCCGAGCACACTCGAGCGCGCTAAGGAGTTCTACCTAGGGGTCGGCAAGGAGCCGGTTCTGGTGAGCCGCGACCTTCCCGGCTACATAGCGAACCGCATGTCGGCGGCGCTTTGGCGCGAGGCGATCGAACTGGTGCGCTCGGGCGTGGCCTCAGTCGAAGACGTGGACAAGGCCATCTGCTATGGCCCCGGTCTCCGCTGGGCGATCATGGGGCCACATCTCATCTATCACCTGGGTGGTGGTGGGGCGGGCATACGCGGACATGTGTCGCATCTCACCGGTACCAAGGAAGGGATGCTCCGCGACCTCGCCACCTGGACCACGTTCCCCGCCGACACCGCTGATCTGCTGGCTGCGGGCGTGGATGATGAGGCCGGCGGCAAAAGCCTGGCGGAGCTTGAGGTCGAGCGCGACGAGGCTCTGGCGGCGGTGGTGATGGCACTGAAAGACATCCGGCCACCGCGGCGGGGGTAGGACCGGCCATGGCTTCTGCCGCGGCAGAGAATTGGGGCGCTGACTGTCCGCAGGGTGAGAGCGGCCCCGCGGCCGATCCCACCCCAGCGACGTCTGGAGGTGCTCCCACACCCTGGACCGGAACGGGCTCTGGCGCTGCCCCCTCCCTGGAAGCGGTCCTCGGCGTCGATCTCGGTGTTGTTATGGCCATCGTTCCTGCGCATGACGAGGCGCCGCGGGTGGCCGCTGTTGTTCGCGGTCTGATCGAGCAAGGCCTGCCCGTCCTGGTCGTAGACGACGGTTCTACCGACGGTACCGGCGACGTCGCCAGGGAGGCCGGCGCCCGCGTCCTCCGACTGGAACCAAACCAAGGTAAGGGGGCCGCGCTCAAAGCCGGGTTCCGGCTGGCGCTCGGCGAATCGTCAGACGCCGGACCGGGCGCCCCCGCGGCCGCGCCGCTGGCGGCCGCCGTCTCGTCGACGAGCGCCGTAGCGCCGACGATGGTCGCCCGCTGGGACGCCATCCTCACGCTCGACGGCGACGGACAGCACGACCCGGCCGAGGTCCCCGCTTTTCTGAAGGCCTGGGGTGAGAGCGGCGCCGACCTAGTGGTCGGCGCCCGCGACTACCGGCAGATGCCACCTGTGCGTTGGTTCACCAATACGGTGAGCCGCCGCCTCTTCTCCTGGGCCTTGGGAGAGACGATCCGGGACAACCAGTCCGGCTACCGGCTGCATAGCCGCCGCCTGGCCGAGATAGTCCTGGCCAGTCCCGAGCAGGGCTTCGCCTTCGAGGTGGAGGAGATCGCCATCTGCGTCGGTCGCGGATACAAGCTGTCTTGGGTACCGATCCAGACCATTTACGGGACCGAGAAGAGCGACATCAAGCCATGGTCCCACTTTGTCAGCTTTCTCCGGGTCACGCGGCGGGCCCGGAGGCGCATGCGGGAGGAACGAGGACGCGTCCCTATCTGATCTGCCCCCGTATGGCATCCACCGGATGTGACTTGTTGCCCACGCTCACGTAGGCCTTGCCCTCTTTGACAAGGGCGATGAGGTCGCCGACGGCAAGGCCGGCAAGAGTCCCAGTAAGGTCGGCGTCCTCGATGGTCCCAGAAGCCAGCTCACCGTGCTTCTCTCCCTCCACAGTCGGGCCGGCAAACAGCGTGTAGACGGCGGTCCCGTTCGTGCCCGCGGAGCCCTCGTAGATGGCGGCCGACGTGGTGTCCAGGAGGCCATCTACCTCGAGAACAAAGGTAAGAGCCGGTACCTCCGGGTCGTAGGTGAGGGTCAGGGTCCCGGTGGACTCGGTATTGACCGGCGGCACCGATTCATCGCCCGTGAGCAATGCCATGTAGGTAGCGGCGATCAGGCTGGTGGATGTTGTCTCGGAGCTTTCCGTGGAGGTGGTGCCCGGCTCTTCTGAGCCGCCTGAGAAGACCACCACCAGCACGACGACCAGGATTATCAGGCCGAGCACGAAAGCCCCGAGCACGAGCCGGCGTCTGTAGATCTGTTGCGCCCGGCGCTGGTGCGCTCGGTCGATCGCCGACGGGTCGCGTGATTCCGGTTCCATGTGCACCTCTCCGTAGATCGGTAACGATATCGGACCGGGACGGGCGTAGTCTACCCAATCGCCCTTTGTATAATGCCTCTGGCGGGCAGTCTCGGCAAGGGCTTCGGTCCGCGCGAGCTAGATGAGTGATCGAGCAACCACAGGCCTCAGGCAAGGAGAATGATCGTGGATTTCCAGGAACTCATAACCAAAAGGTACGCATGCAAGCTTTTCGACGGCCTTCCGGTGCCTGAGGAGACTATGGCCGAACTCCTCGAGATGGTGCGCTTGGCCCCGTCGGGTCTGAACATCCAGCCCTGGAAGATCAAGGTCGTGAGCGACGCCGCGACCAAGGAGCTTCTCTCGCCCGCCACCCACGACGAGCCGCAGGTCAAGAGCTGCTCGCACCTGCTGGTCTTCTGCGCGGACACCGACATAGACGCGCTCTCCCAGAGGCTCGGCCGGGAGATGAAGGCCCATCACGTGCCTGACAACATCTGGGATATCGTCATGGGTATCGCCGGCGAGGTCGCCGCCCTGCCTCCGTCTGAGATCAGGGCTTGGATGCAGAGTCAGGTCTACATAGCGCTCACTTACGCGATCCTGGGAGCGAAGGCCCTCGGTCTTGATTCCTGCCCGATGACGCACTTCATCCCCGCGGAGTACTCCCGCATCCTGGGACTGCCTGAGAACCTGGTGCCGACCATCCTATGCGCTGTGGGGAACGCAGCCGACGAGCCCAAGCCCAAGTGGCGCTATCCGGTGGAAGATCTGCTCGTCTGAGCGCCGCGGTTACCGGCGGCGCGCTCGGCGCGGCTGTCCGCGTGGCCGGAGAGGCGCCTTAGAACGAGTTGTTAGCGCGCGCGGCCCATGAGGTGGCCGCCCAGCCCCACCGTCCACAACAGGATGGGATAAGCGACCCAGCGCTCGACGCCGCCCATGCCCAGTCCGGCCGCGGGGCTGGAATCACCCATGATCATGTACAGCACCAAAATCACGAGTGCGACCGCCCCCAGCACGACCGAGAAATAGCGGAACGGTGCCGTCTCTACGGTAAAGGAGACGATGGCCGCCACCCCGCCGGCAACGAACGTGAGCATGGCGAAGATGGCGTGGACGTTTCCCGTATCGCCCGGGAAGACGCCCACCCCAAGCACTCCCAACCCGAACAGGCCAATGAGGATCGCGGCCGCCTTGCGCTGGAAGCCCTGCAGGATGCAGAAAGACGCTACCAAGACCATAGCGCCGCACACGATCATCGCGGAGTTGAAGATGGTCGCCGAGGGTTCCTCGATGACGCTGTCCGGCGGCTCGGTGGCGCCCAGATCGCTTATCGCGTTCTGAGAGGTGCTGTAGCCCTCGGGGTAGAGGGCCTCAGCGGTGATGATGCCCATGAACGCGATAACGCCCGCCGCAAACAGCAGGGCGCCCGCTACCGCCAGGTATCTGGGCCTCAGCCGTCTCGCGCTCGGCTGGGATCGGCGTCCGTCGGTCATCGTCGGTTCCTTTCTGCGCACGCACTCCCTGGAAGCAGGCCGGACGAGATTCTACCCCGTCTAGGGGTATCCTCGACTCCCTCGACTATGCCGATTGTCTCGCTCTTGCGGAGCATACTCGCGGCACTACCGGAGACGAGCGGCTGCAGCGGTACATCGGGGGCCAGACCCGGCTTGCCGCCGACGAGGACGGCTTTCTGGTGTTCTTCGACCTGCTGCCCTACGTCATACGTGACGAGCGGCTGCGGCAGCGGGTAGCCGCTCTCTATGAGTGGTACTACAAGATGAACGTCGAGTGGCTGGGTCTGGCCGACCGGGTGCGGCCGGAGAACCGGGAACGTTACATAGGCTTCGTGTCCCTCATGGTCGCCGTGGTGGACGGGCTCGCTCTGCAGGCCGCTTTGAAACCACAGGGCTTCGATCTGGATCGCTCCTTCGCGGCGCTCGAGTTCTTCCTCAAACGCTGCCTGGGCGATCTTCTCGACTCGCTGGACGAGCCGGAAGGGGCGCCATCCGTCTGACGGGGCCTCAAGCGTGCGGACGGCCTCAATCCAGGTAGACCAACCGTCCCTCGACCCTGCTGCTCACGTTCTGGTGCGCAAGTAGCCACTCGCGCAGCACTGTCTGGGCTGAGGTTGCCGCCACCCTGCTCGGCCCGGCAGCTGTGAGCTCATCCGGCGTCAGATCCAGATACGGCTTGGCGTTCTTGGCGTGGTAACCCTGCAGGACGAGCGTATAGGTGCGTCCATCATCCACCGGGATGCCGTTCACCGAGAGCGATACCAGTCCTGGGCTCGTATTGGAATACACTGCGCGCACCGCGGAGTTGACTTGATAGCACTCCCCCTCCCCATCCCGGTTCTCGGGACGCATCCAATGGGCAAATGTCTTCTTGAGGGCCGTGCCGGTCAGCGTGTAGCGCGTGAGCGAGTCGTCATAGGGGAAGCAGGAGACGAAATCCATGAGGCTGACCGCAGGGCCCATCTCCCTCACCCGTACCGACCCGGCCCCCAAGAGCACCACGTCGCTCTGCGTTCCTTCGGCCAGAGCGTCGGCCAGCAGGTTCCCGAGCGTCGTCTCCTCCTCTCGCCGCGGATGGGTTAGGGTCTCGGCGAACTTGCTGATGATCACGCTGTACTTGCGGTCGACCACCGACTTGAAGGACTCGATGAACTCGGCCATGCGCAGGTCGGGCTCGGCGATATGCTCGTCGATGGGGATGAGCTGCCACTTCGACTCCACGATGGAGTTCGTGTCGTCATCCACTACGATGTCGAAGCGGCCGATCTGATTGGTGCCGGTACCCGCCTGGGTGATGAGGATGCCGTTGACCCGCTCCGGCTCGGCAAGCAGCGTGTGGCTGTGCCCGCCGATGATCATGTCCACGCCCCATTCCGGCCGGAGCATGGCGGCCAGTTCCTTGTCCGACTCGAAACCGATGTGGGTCAGAAGGATGGTGAGATCGATGTCGTCGTTCTTGAAGGCGTCGCAGATCTTGCCCACCTCCAGGCCGGCTTCCTCGAGGGTGACGAACGTGCCGATGAGCTCGTCGAGCTTGATGGAGTCCATGACCTTCTCCGTGAGGATGCCGGTGAAGAGTACGTCGAACCCGGCCTTGGAGATGACGTGGTATGGGCGCATCATGCGCTTCTCGAAGGGTTTGATGTAGAGGTTGGCGTTGACGATGGGGAAATTGGCGATCTTCTCCAGGAACAGTAGGTGCGGCAGGCCGTAATCGACCTCATGGTTTCCCAGAGCGACCACGTCGGGGGCGAGGTAGTTCATGATCTGCATGGTGGAGGTGCCCTTGAAGTCGGAGTCGATGATCGACCCCTGCACCATGTCGCCCGAGATCACGTAGAGGACGTTCTCCTCCTCGGCGCGTACCTTGTTGATATAACCGGAGAGTAAGGGCAGGCCGCCGATGAGGTCTCCCCCGCCCGCTTCCTGCTCGGCCAAGAAGTCCCCGTGCATGTCGTTGGAATGCAGGATGGTGAACCTGCGACTAGCGCCCATCTGTACCTCCCGTCGAACATAGGACCCGCGCGACTGATGAGACCGGTGAGACCCGTGCGACCGGCTAAACCGGTGCGGCTGACCGGTACGACCGGCTGAACCGGCGCGGCCGTGAGACGGGCGCGCGGCATGCCCGAATGCCCCCACCGGCCCCGCCCATCCTAGCATCGTCTTCGCGACGTCCGCCGGGTGCGTTTGCGGTATCTTCGTCGGAGTAGGAATGTGGCGATCCCGCGGTGAGGCGCGGGTCGACGCGATTCGCCCTCCTGATCCTACGAAGAGGCGCCCATGTCAAGATGGACAGATGCACTGCGCAGTCTCGCGGCCATGGTAGGCGGCGGGCCGCGCGAAGCGGGCCCGCCCCGCTCTCCGAACGGGGCCTCCTCGTTCCATCTCGTCTGGGAGCTGCCCGCGGCAGCGCGGTCGGCACGGCTGGTCGAGGTATCGGCCGTGCTCGAGATCGTGGTTCCACCACAAGTGCAGGCCCTCTACTTCTGGGCCCTGCAGGTCGACTTTCTGGCAGGGGACCGCTTCCGCGGGGGCGCTCACACCGGCCTGCAGTGGAACCGGCGCTACCCTGGCTACACCGCCGTGAATTGGGGCGGATATGCGTCGCAAGAGGACGGGGGCGGGATACTCTCTGGCTCAGTGTCCGATCTGCCCGGCTTCCCCGACGATCCCAACACGCTTGGATACCCCTGGAAGCAAGGCCGGCCCTATCGTCTTCGGATCTTCCGCTCTCCTGACGGGCAAGGGGCGTGGCGCGCGGAAGTGACCGACGTATCTGCAGGGCGGTCGTCGGTCGTTCGCGACCTCTTTGTCGATGCCGGCGGCAAAGCCGGATATCTTGTCCGCCCCATCGTCTGGTCGGAGGTGTTCGCCGACTGCGATGCCCCCTCGGTCTCGGTGCGCTGGAGCGATCTTCAAGCGGCAGACGAGACCGGCGCCGTGTTCAGGCCCGACGCGGTGCGGGTGAACTACCAGCCGGTCTCCCGAGGCGGGTGTACGAACACAACGGCGACCATCGAAGCTGCCGGGGCCGTCCTACAGGTTACCAATACCCCGCGTACCGTCGAGCAGGGGGCTTTGCTTCATCTCGGGCTTTGAGGCGTCGCATTACGACGCGCACGTGCTTTTTCCTTTCTCTTAACCTCCTGGTAACACAAGCGGTCGAGTCTCGACCTAATCTGGATGCAGGTTCGACCATTCCAGGGAGGAAGCGGTGACCGCAAGGGTGGAGATCTTGCTTTGGCCGGTCGAAGACGGAGAGCGCGACCTGATTCCCATCGGACCCACTCTCGCCGGCTATCTGCTGGCGCTTGCTCCCGGCTCCCCCTGTCTGTGCTGCGGGAGCCCCCTCCAGGGGCCGCCCGCAGCATCCTGGCTGCCTGATTCGTATGCTCTATTCTGTTCGCGGTGCAACGCAGCGATCAGCGCGGAGGGGACTCCCGCTTGGCCTAGAACCGAGCCGGAGCCACTCGTCGAGGCAGCCTGACGATGAACCGGTTGCCCGCGCGAAGACGTCCGCCTGGCCCTAGGCCGTGCATGGGCGCGGAGATACTGCGGCAGGTCTTGGAGGACGAGAAGTCGGCCCACCTCCTGGTCACTGAGGCTGCGCCTGAAGTCCCGGAAGATCTCTCACCCACGGAGCCGGATGACCGCGGCCGTCTCACGCGGCGGGAATGGTTCTATGCCAACGTCGTGTTCTTCCTCATCGGGACCTGGAACCTCTTCATCGTGAACCTGGCCCGCACGCCCGATAGATGGTGGTTCTGGCTGCCCGTGGCTCTGTGGGCCATGGGTCTCGTTATCTACGGAGCTTGGGCCGCATGGAGGGCCAGGCGGACGCACCCTCACGTCGCCGGCGCACGAGGAACAGGGCTCAGGCGCCCGACATAGTCGGGGCTCCGGGCAGGGTCACCGTGAAGGTGGAGCCCACGCCGACGGTGCTCTCCACTTCCACTCGTCCCCCGTGGCGCTCGGCCACGTGCCGCACGATGCTCAAGCCGAGGCCGGTCCCGCCGGTCTCGCGCGAGCGGGCTTTGTCGACCCGGTAGAAGCGCTCGAAGATACGTTGCTGATCGGCCTGGGGTATGCCCACCCCATCGTCGCGTACGCTTAGCACCACCCGATCCCGGCCGCCGACGGCAGCCTCCAGATGAAGTCGCAGGGCGATGTGCCCTTCAGGCTCGGTGTAGCGAACAGCGTTATCGAGCAGATTGCGGATGAGGGTGCGCAGGGCGACTTCGTCGCCGATCACCACGACCGTCGCCGGCGTGTCGACCGTGAGTTCCTGGTGCTTCGCCTTGGCCAGCGGTCTCACCTCTGCCACCGTTTCGGTTGCCAAAGGTACCAGGTCGACTTCGGCGAAAGCGCTCTCCGTCGAGATCCCCGGTTCCTCGAGTCGGGACAGAGTCAGCAGGTCGTTCACCAGGTCGGTCAGGCGGCCCATCTCCGTCGCGAGCCTGTCGACGAACTTCTCAGCCTGCTCGGGATCCTCTCGGACGGCGTGGCCGAGGGTGTCCGCCAGTAGGGAGAGTCCGGCCAGTGGGGTCTTGAGTTCGTGAGACACATTAGTGGCGAAGTCACGCCGCATGCGTTCGGTGGTGCGGCGGGCCGTCTCGTCCCGGATGACGAACAGCGTTTGGCCGCCGAAGGTTTGGGGCGCGCCGCGGGAAGGCGCGCCCGCGGCTCTCGTCTCCGTCGACTGCAGGGGGATCACTTCCACGGATAGCGAGCGTCCTCCGGGAAGTTCGAGCACCTCGGTGATCGCTCCCTCGGCCTCCTGGGCCTTGCGCGCCAAAGCCTGCGCGGGGAAGGAGCGAGCCGCTAGGACCAACGGTGTACCCTCTATCCCCTGTAGATCCGCGCCCAGGATCTTGCCTGCGGCCGGATTGCTCCGGAGCAGCCGCCCGTCGGCGTCCACGAGCAGGACCCCCTCGCTCATGGACGCTAGAACTTGACCGGACCGCTCCATCTCCGCGCCGAGTTGCCCGGCTCGCACCTCTAGTTGGGCGGCCATATCATTCAGAGACCCGGCCAGATCTCCCAACTCGTCCTTCGTGCGCACGCTGGTGCGGTAGTCCAGCTCACCCGCGGCCACCAGCGAGGTCATGTGCTGTAGCCGCTCGATCGGCTTAGTGATGGAGCGGGTTAGGAAGTAGGCAACAGCCAGCGTCGGAAGAAGAAGGATCGCCCAT
>CAVQME010000004.1:0-56725 GCA_963713545.1 uncultured Actinomycetes bacterium
AACCCCGAAAGGACCACAAATAGGGTGGTGGGACGGACTTCGTGGGTGTCGCTACGCCCCATTCCAGTCGTTAATGAGAGCCTCTAGGAGACTGGCCAGTTCCGGGTGTTGCCGGTCCCTGCACCAAGTCAGCTGGCCGGGTCTTACCGTCGCAGAGGGCGTGGGCCCCCCGCAGTATGACCACAGCGGCACCCTCGTACCCTTGCTCCAGGAAGGCTTTGGCCAGGAGCAACTCCGTGCGTAAGGCGCGCAGGCGCAACTTACCCGCGATGCCCGGTCCACTTCCCACTAGGGTGCCATCGGCCGCTGCCTTGTCGCAGAAGGTAAGGACGCTCTCCATGGTGACCCCACTGGGGCCGCCACGGGGCACGGTCACCGTGGCACTAGCGTCGGTGCTGTTTCCGGAGGCATCTGTTGCCGTGTAGGTGACGGTATAGACGCGTCCGTCACCCTTGCCATCTCTCTCTGCTCGCAGACCGAACTCGTAATCTTCAGTGCCGACATCAGCGCCTTGGATGTCATTCACCGTCTTGCCATCGCCATTGCCCTTGGCGTCGTCAGGCTCGTTGCTGGTGACGGAAGTGAGAACCACGGTGGGACTCGGGTCGCAGTTGTCAGTCACAGTCACCGTAGCACTAATCGCGACCATCTTGTGACTCGGTGGCCACAGCACATTGGGGGTGACCGAGACGCTTATCAAGGGTGCGATGGTGTCAACGACGGTCACAACAAAGGGCGACAGCGAGGTAACTCGGGCAAAGACGAGGCCGTTCTCGACTTTCAGTGTAGCGTCGGTCCACACACCGTTTTCAAAATGGAAGACCCGGATGAGACTGGGGTCTGGATTGCCCGCGCACGTCGTACGGGAACGCAACAGTGATTGCCCCTTGATAAGTGCAGGTGGTCGAGACCTCGAAATAGCCGATAACGCTCGGGAACTCGCTGGGCGGTGCTCCCTTCTTCTCCGTGAATGACGTCACTCCGCCAGACGTCAGCTCGTCGAACTCGATGCGGAACAGGCCCGAGGAACCGTGGTCCACTGTGCCCGGCACCGTGAACCAAAGCCCGCTCACGCTACCCGTGCTTAGGTCGGTGATGGGAGCGTTCAGGCCGAGTGGGTCGTTTATGTCAAAGGGCACGGGGCCTGGGAACCAGAGATCGACGCCGGGGTGGGGGGTGGTGACCCGCAGATGGTAGCCCTGAGCACTAAGACCGTGGAAACGGAAGGTGCCATCCGGGGCGGTGCAGGTGTTCTGTATCGAGGAGTTCTCGCCGTAGGCCCACACGTAGGCACCGTAGATAGGGGTGCCGTTCGTGTCGACGATGGTTCCGCTCAGTTCGTAGCCGCGGGACACGTAGAAGTCGCAGTCTACCTTTCCATCTGCCACGAAAGGAGCACCGAGAAAGCCGTCCGCGTGGCCGGGATAGCCGCTCATGAAGACGGTGTAGTCTCCCTGGCTGCCCGTGGTCGAGAAGCTGTAGTGGCCCGAGCTGTCGGTGAGCGTGGTCGCAAGCAGCTCTCCATCACGGAACAGGGCCATCGGGTGCCCGACGAGGGCCGGGCCGTAGGCCTCGCCGACCTCGCCGGCGATCACGCCGCCGGGAGCAGGCAACCGCGCGAGGAACTGCGTGTAGCCGTAGTACCTGACGTCCTCCCACCAGGTGACCTCGAGCGCCCCGAAGGTGGCCGTGAAGTCATAGATGTCTGGAATGAGGCCCTGGAAGCAGAAGACTCCGTTCGCGCCGGTCACGGTATGGAACGCTGCCGAGGAGTTCCTGCCCTGGGCGTCGACGAGGACGCCCGATACAGGATTCCCGTAGCAGTCCTCGATGGTGCCGTCGAAGTCGTAACCGGTCTGCAGGAAGACATCGAGCTGTACACTCGCCTGGCTGGCATCGATGTTCGTAAACCAGGCGTTCTGGTAGCCCGGGTAGCCGTTCACGAGGATCTCGTTGGGACCACCGTAGTTGGGAAAGCTGTAGAAGCCGTTCGCATCGGTAAGGGTAGTCGCGATCTGCTGGCCTTCGCGGAACAGAACCACCTCATGGTCGGCGATGGGAGCGCCGCCCGGTTTGGCGACGGTTCCGTAGATGGGGGGATTCGATGAGGCGACTGTGCCCGGCACCGTGAACCAAAGCCCGCTCACGCTACCCGTGCTTAGGTCGGTGATGGGAGCGTTCAGGCCGAGTGGGTCGTTTATGTCAAAGGGCACGGGGCCTGGGAACCAGAGATCGACGCCGGGGTGGGGGGTGGTGACCCGCAGATGGTAGCCCTGAGCACTAAGACCGTGGAAACGGAAGGTGCCATCCGGGGCGGTGCAGGTGTTCTGTATCGAGGAGTTCTCGCCGTAGGCCCACACGTAGGCACCGTAGATAGGGGTGCCGTTCGTGTCGACGATGGTTCCGCTCAGTTCGTAGCCGCGGGACACGTAGAAGTCGCAGTCTACCTTTCCATCTGCCACGAAAGGAGCACCGAGAAAGCCGTCCGCGTGGCCGGGATAGCCGCTCATGAAGACGGTGTAGTCTCCCTGGCTGCCCGTGGTCGAGAAGCTGTAGTGGCCCGAGCTGTCGGTGAGCGTGGTCGCAAGCAGCTCTCCATCACGGAACAGGGCCATCGGGTGCCCGACGAGGGCCGGGCCGTAGGCCTCGCCGACCTCGCCGGCGATCACGCCGCCGGGAGCAGGCAACCGCGCGAGGAACTGCGTGTAGCCGTAGTACCTGACGTCCTCCCACCAGGTGACCTCGAGCGCCCCGAAGGTGGCCGTGAAGTCATAGATGTCTGGAATGAGGCCCTGGAAGCAGAAGACTCCGTTCGCGCCGGTCACGGTATGGAACGCTGCCGAGGAGTTCCTGCCCTGGGCGTCGACGAGGACGCCCGACACAGGATTCCCGTAGCAGTCCTCGATGGTGCCGTCGAAGTCGTAACCGGTCTGCAGGAAGACATCGAGTTGTACACTCGCCTGGCTGGCATCGATGTTCGTAAACCAGGCGTTCTGGTAGCCCGGGTAGCCGTTCACGAGGATCTCGTTGGGACCACCGTAGTTGGGAAAGCTGTAGAAGCCGTTCGCATCGGTAAGGGTAGTCGCGATCTGCTGGCCTTCGCGGAACAGAACCACCTCATGGTCGGCGATGGGAGCGCCGCCCGGTTTGGCGACGGTTCCGTAGATGGGGGGAGGGCCGGCCATGACGCTGCTGCTGACAAGGAGCATCAGACCTGCAGCAACAACGACCGACAGAATCAGTAACCGGATGACACAACTCCGAGCGCCGCGGGTAAGCTTGGCTTCGTCATGCTCTCGAAGAGAACAGATCTTACGCCCTCTCCTCTGTGTGCTCATGACATCTCCTTTCCAGGCTAACCATGCCCACGTACCTCGCGGATAAGCCAGACCGGTGGTGGCTCATACAATCCGTGTGAGCCTCTCTGTGGTTGAACGAAAAGGCTTCACGTTCGATATGGGGATGGCCCACTGATTGGGCGCCCGTTCTTCGAGGTGCTGACTAGCGATCAGTAGGTTGGGATGGTTCCAGTGCCTTGGCCGGCTTTGGTACTCGTCATGGCTGGAAGGCGAGCCGAAGGGTGAGCTGGCGGCTCCCTTACGCAAGGCAGGCGCAGAAGGACGTGAGAACGCGTAAACCTTGACTCGGATGTCAAGACTGACATATACTGTAAGGCGATTAGCAACGCGCACAAGCCGCTGGTTTGGTTGCACGGCGAAGTGAAGACTCCGCCCTTGTCGGCGTCGGCGCGGATCGGGGCCGGTGTCCTTCTGAGGAAGCTGCAGCGCGGTGAGCTACTCAGTCTGCCGCAGTCGCGTCCTTTGGCGTCAGTCGGCAAGCAGTGTCACGAGCTCCGTATCATTGACGAGGAGAGCGCCTGGCGGATCATCTACCGCCTTGACGCGGACGCAGTGGTCATTGTGGAGGTCTTGAGTAAGAAGACGCAGACCACGCCCAAGTCCGTCATCGAGACGTGCAGGCGCCGGCTGCGGGAGTAGACGCCATCGTGGGAGAGAAGGAGTGACACCTATGCAAGAAATCAAGAAAGATCGACTGGCTTCCGCCGGGTGGCGGGTAGGTCAGGCGGCCGACTTTCTCGAACTGAGTGCGGAGGAAGCGGCCTTTGTGGAACTCAAGCTCGCTTTGGCGGATTACTTGCGAAAGCTACGGACCGACCGGGGCTGGACGCAGTCGGAAGTAGCTCGTCAGCTTCGCTCTAGTCAGTCTCGGGTGGCGAAGATGGAGGCCGCCGATGCCTCGGTCTCCCTTGACTTGCTCGTCAAGTCGCTGCTAACGCTGGGTGCATCTCGCCGCGACGTCGGCCGCGTGATCGCACAAGCGGCATAAGTACCCCCTCTGATTCTCCGAGGCCCCGAGGTTGTCTGCGCCGGACTACTAGTCACTGATTGATTTTCAGTCGGCTTCTTCGAGAAATCTGTTTGTGATTCTGTTGAAGCTTCTCCGGCAGAGTGCCTGCCCAGGATCTGACGGCCATCCAGTCTCTGATGTCGCTCGCCGGCGTGCTCCTCAGAGCGGGAATGACCTTCCAGCGCAAGCCCAGCATGTTGGCGCCGAACACCTCTTTGGCCACGGGAGTGAACCAGGGAAACTCGGCGAGCTCCCTGTCGAACTGAGCCCGCACCTCCTGCCAAGCCTCTTCCTCATCCTGAAAGGGGCCGAGGGCGAAGACTGCAGCGGTTCGCCGGGTAACCGCAGGGCGATACCGGTGAAGGAAGGCAAGCGCATCTTTGTGCCACCGACGCGACTGCAGAGGAGCTCCCAGAACGACTGAATCATAGGCCTCCAACGCTTTCACAACCTTCATGGGTTGCAGTTCCACCGCGATTCTATCTTCACGCAGCACCGCGGCAATCGCCTCCGCGACTTCCTGGGTGAAACCATACCGCGGGGCATAGGCCACGAGGATCGAGCCTGCCATGCCGGTCTCCTTGAGAGGTGGTCACGCACTCTTTGGGTGTGCCCCTATAATGGCACACCCTTTCCGCCCGACCCACTGATAGAGCATCAACTGATCGACATGCTGGCCCAGCTGGTTCGACCCACGGACAAGTCATCAGGGAGCTTCTCCTTCAAAGCGGCGGCTGCTAGACGTTTCCTTATCCGCCGCAGAACACATGCCCCTTTTGCATGTCGACCCACTGATAGACCATCAGTCAGAGTTGATTGACCGAGTCAAACGGTTAGCATGATCTCGCTCGCACAGGGGCGCCACCGCTAAGGCAGGCCCGGACCGGCAGCATACACCGTAATCGAGAAGGAACACTGACGGGCCGCAGTTGAACCGCAACACGCCACGAGTCGTTCAGCCCTACGATGGGACCGGACCGAGCTTGAGAACCGCATCTCGAACGATTCTGGTAGCTGCTAGAAGGTCCTTGAAAAGCTGCTCGCTGATCTGCAGCTTTCCCCCATAGTCAGCCAGATTGCGGGCATCGTGCGACTTGTCTAGGACCCGCCAGAGATCGGCCGGCAACCCGAGGGTTTGTTGCACCGTTTGAAACACGAGTTTGCGCTGTTCCGAACGATAGCCATGCCAGCGTAGCGCGGCGAGAGCAAAGGAGTGCGAGGCGCCGTAGACGAGCTCAAAGCGACCCACCAGCGAAAGAGAGCATCGTCTGCGAGTCTTGCAGCTTCTGCTCGCCCAGTTGGATCAGCCCGTCGAACTCCGATTGGTCTGTAGTTTCTCGACTTGAGCCTGCCTGCAGTGGCGAGGTTATCGAGTTCTTCAGACAGGATCATCGTCCGTTCCGAGGATGAAGATCCTGGGCCCCGTCAGCACGCTATCAACGAAATGGTCCCGCGTCTCCACCCTCTGCCGCCACTCAGTCGACGTGAAAATGGTCGGATTGACCGGGCGCGATAGAGCAGACTCCGCCTCTGCCAATGCCGCGTACAACTCGGAATACGAGACGTCGTCACCGACAACCATGAGGTCAATGTCGCTTCTTGCCGTGTCAGTACGCTTGGCCACCGATCCGTAGACAAACGCGACTCGAATCTGGTCGTTGAACGGAGACAGCGCACGCCTTAGCGGCTCGACCAATCCCACGGTCTTCAACACCAGCCCTTGCAGTTCCGGGAAGAGAGGTGATTCTCGATTCGCCTGATAACGCCGCTGCTTTCCCACTGGTGTGACGGCCACAAGCCCACTGTTCACCAAGCGTGTCAGCTCACGATGGACCGCACCGGTGCCCACCCCGGCGCGAGCGATCAATTCGGTAGCCGGAAAGCTTCGGTCGGGCTCCGCGAAGAGAATCCCCAGGACGCGCTGCTGCCCTCGGGTCAGTAGCGCATCGGCGAGGCTGGTCTGTTTTGTCGTTTCGATTCCCATATTGGGAAGGTTACGACCCAAATTGGGAATGTTCAAGTATGGCCAGCCTGCATCTTCATTGCCAGACCAAACGTAGTCGGAACTCCTGACATGCCTTGACGATCGATGCCACAAGGATGCCGACCACTATCACTGATATGCGGCTGGCCCGGCCCTCCAGATCTCCACGGCATCCTCGATCGCCTTGGTGATGACCCAAACGAGCAACGCCATAGACAGTGCCATGCTGAAATCCGCCTCGGCCCACTGACAAGTCATCAGTCGCTGAGACGGTAGCGGAGAAAGCCCAGCAGTCCTTGCAGCCCCGAACAACCTCCCTTACGAAGCCGGCCGCCAGCTCGGGCATACGCAGGCTACTTCCCTATCAAGCGGCGGAGGAAGTCGAGGTCACTATCACGAATGCGCTGGCAAATCTCCGCCCTGTTTCCGACCTTGAGAACGACGACCACCACCAGGCGGTCTCCCACCCCGTAGACGATTCGGTAGTCTCCTACTCTCACTCGATAGAGGTCGTCGTACCCGCTCAGCTTCTCGCAGCCATGCGGTCGCGGCTCAATCGCCAGCGAATCGACCTTCTCGGCTATTTGGGGTAGTATGCGCCGATCGACCTTCTTCAGTTGACAGGCGGCCACCGGGCTGACCTCTATGCGGTGAGCCATCGACGCGAGCTAGACGCCAAGCTCGGCTTTGAGGGCATCCCAAGAAACAGGACCTTGCTCCCGGAGCTCTTTGAGCGCGTCCAAAGCATCGACGAGATCAAGACGCTCCTCGATGAGATCAAGCAATCTCGCTTCCTCAACCGACACCACGCAGGCCACGTCCTTGCCATGACGAGTCAGGCAAATGCGTTCCTTGGTGTACGCCACGCGATTGACGATTTCCGCAAGGTCATCGCGCGCGGCGGTGATTGGCATACTAGTCATGACCTGGCCTCTCCTATCCAGTTGTGCCCTCATCTCGCCACGTACAAAGCGTAACTTATGTACGTTTTTGTGCCAACCCTCTTTGCCGAGATGCGGAAGCTCACTGGGCGAACAACACCCGTATCTCTTCCTGAGTCTCAGCGTCTGTCCAACGAGCGTCGAGTGCAGCATTGAACTTCATGGTCGCCTCCGAGAGCTCCAGCCAGTCTGAACCAACGGTGTAGCGCTTCTCGGCCACAAGCCACTGTAGGACTGGCGCTAGGTGCCAGACTTGCCATTTCCCTTCATGCAGTGGAGTCGGCCCGCGAGACGCACGCGACAAGAGGAGCTTGCGTAGGTTCTGACGAGAGCAGCCAACAATGTCAGCGACGTCACTGACGCCAACGAGGTCTGGACTCACCTCTACCAATTGTGCTCCGGGCAGAGCTCGCCTAACATCCCTGATCGCACTGAGTATGGCATTCTGCGCAGAATCCGCCTCACGGGCAAACTCAAAGGCGATGCGGCCGGCATGACCTATCCCAATCAGGGCGTCATCGCAGCCACCATCACCGAGTCGCTCAATCAACTCGTCAGAGTGCGTTTCGTCCTGCGCTAAAGAAAACCGCAGACCGAACTCATACTCCCTCATCGCCCTACTCCTTATCTTCCGGGGGTGTGCGGCCGCCGGTGCACCCATCAACCTTCCTCATAATCTGCTTCGCGTGGGTCTCTGGGTTCCTGGGGGTACCCGAGATACTCGTTACGCAGAACTCGCCGCATCTGCAGTCAGGGTCATTGTGAGGGCAGTACAGACGGCCCCAGGCGTGTGAACTCTTGCCTGTTGGTTCAACTCGCCACCCTTTGCTTTCAGCGTACTGCAGGGCCTTCTCGATTGCCACATTGGGATGCCTGCTCCTGGACAAGGACACCCTCCTGTCAGACAGAATACTTCAGCAACCCGAGGTTGTCAACTGACAACCATCACTATCCGAGCTTCTCCTTCAGCCATCTCTTTCTGCTGGTCCCCTGCGGACCAGATGCCTGCTTTTCAATCTTTGGTTTCGGGAAGACCTGGACGCGCTTCTCGCGCGTCATGCGGCTACTCTGGGAAACAGCGACAACTGGACGAGCTCTTCTTCCCAGACCAGTCCTGACCCCGAGACCTGCTTGGTCTCCAGACGCAGGTCATAGCCCAAATCTGCGGCCGGCTGCTCCTCGAACCCGGCCTCGAGAACCTCGGCGAGCAGTCGCAGCGCAGAGGCCTCCGCGTCGAAATCCTTCGGTACCGCTGCTTTGTGAAGCAGAGCTTCGAGCGCGTAACCGCGGAGCAGCTTCGGATAGAGCCGTGTGAAGCGCTTGGCCGGCTGCAGGAGGTCCAGACAGACGAACTCGCCACCGAGGAACACCAGCGCTCCCACCGTGTCGTTCGCAGTGGGGGAATTGTCGAGCGCGAAGGCCCGAAGGATCCTCTCGAGATCGTTCTTCCCGGCCTCATAGGTGTCGGCCATGGCCATGGTCGGTGAGTCTATCCCCAGGGCCAAAGCCGATCTTCTGACCTCGTTCCACACCTCTCCTTGGTCGGACATACAAGCCTGAGCACGTAGAAGCTGAGGCTCCTCGCTCATCCTCCCCTGAGCCCGCTCAGCTTCGCGACCGCGGGCATGGGCTTTCATGTGCTCGCGTACCTTACGCTCTTTATCCCGGCGCAAGGCAGAGTGGCTGATGTACACGCCCGAGTCGAAGGCTCGGCTGCGGTGACTCCAGCGCCCCTGCTCCACGCAGCTCACCGGGAGCACCGTCTTACCCACCCCCACCAGGATGGTGGCGTTGGCGATGCGGTTCTGCTTCGCCCCCACCAGTTCCTCGCCGTCGAAGATGAGCACCGGCCAGGGGCCCTTGTTCACGGCCTGCAGATAGGGAACGGATCCAGCCTCGCTCACCTCGGTTATGGTGAGCGTGCCTCGGGTGATAGCCTGCTCGAGGAGCACGTAGCGAGCCTTGACCTTCGCCTTGGAGCGGAGAGGCAGGATGCACAGGGCCCCGTCCCACATGGGCGCCCCTGGCCTGAGCGTCCCCATCGCTTCTTTCACCTTCTGTTCGTACATCACGGCCTCTCTTTCTTTCAGTATCGCGGCTCCCCGGCCCCTCCGGGGTTCACTTCTCCGATCACCTGTAGTGTGATTATACTACGAATAGCGATTTATTAAACACAGAACCCCCTGGCGATTAGGCTTTGAGCGTGATATCGTCTAGAGGTAGTGTGACACGCGCCTCGGACAGGAAAACACGTGGGACGCAGAAGCAGCCAGCATGACGAGTCCGGATACTCCCCGGCTTTTGCCAAGGCCCTCGGACGGGAGATCAAGGTGATGCGTACTGACCAGGGTATCGAGCGACGGGAGTTTGCCGAGCGGGCGGGGATCTCCTACTCCTACATCACCGAGATCGAGAACGGCAACAAGCCGCCGTCGTCCTCGGTACTAGAAGACATCGCCAGCGCCCTGGGCATGCGCATGTCCCAGCTTATTCAGGCGGCCGAGGAACGCATGGACACGGCAGAACGAGAACAAGGGCGGTCGGCGCCATACGAAGCCCAGATGCTCCAGTCGTCCCCTCGCCTCTCCATGGAGGAACCGCCATTGTCGCCGGAGCAGTTGAACCTACAACTGCGCGCTGCTCTTCCCCGACGCTATGCCATGCGACCCAGCCTCAGGGGTCCCAACCGAAACCTGCGCGCGGCCCTTATGGAGCTGGAGGAACTGCTCAGGAACATGGCGACGGAGGACGTCGAGCGCCTGCTGGACTATGCGCGCCGGCTGGCGCGTTAATACGTCGACGCGGAGCAGACCTATCGGTTTGTGAGCAGTCCCCCACCTTCGGACATACACTCCGGAGTCCCGGAAGAATGCTCAGGCTTTACAGGTCGTCTTTACGCGACCGGAACCAGCCTGACCTCGACATCGCGAGCCCGCAGGCATCGGAGAGATCGCGCCGCTCAGGCGGTCACTCTCTGAACCTCTTCGATGGTGGTGATGCCGGCCAAGACCTTCAGGCGGCCGTCTTCGCGCAGGGACTTGATACCGGCAGAGACGGCATGGTCGCGTATTTCATCGGCGGTCGCGTGGTTCAGGACCAGGCGCCGGAGCTCAGGGGTCACCCGCAGTACTTCGAACAGCCCTATCCTGCCGCTGTAGCCGGTTCCGAAACAGCGCTTGCATCCAACCGCCTTCCCGACGTCTGCCTTGTCAACGCCTAGAAAGAGCCGCTCCTCATCGGTCATCGTCGATTCGGTGAGCGAGACCGTTTCTTTGCAGCGCGGGCAAAGGCGTCGGGCGAGCCTTTGGGCCACGATCAATTCCAGCGAGGAGGCGACCAGGTAGGCGGGAAGGCCCATTTCCACCAAACGTGTGGCGGCCGTCGGAGCATCGTTCGTGTGAAGGGTGGAAAGCACCAGGTGCCCGGTCAACGAGGCTTCGGTGGCCACCAAGGCGGTCTCGTAGTCGCGGATCTCCCCGATCATGATGATATCGGGGTCACTGCGCACCAGGGAGCGGAGGAGGGAGGCGAAGGTGAGACCAATGTTGGAGCGCACCTGAGATTGCAGGACGCCGGGCATCCGTCGCTCCACCGGGTCTTCCACGGTGTAGATCTTCACCTTGGGGTCGTTCAGTTCCTCCAGTCCAGCGTACAACGTAGTGGACTTCCCGGAGCCGGTCGGCCCGGTGACGAGTATCTCGCCCCAAGGCCGTTTGATCGTCTCTCGGAAGAGCGCCAACTCATCCTCCCCCATCCCCAGTTCTTCCAGAGTGATCGCGAGTATCCGGTCGTCAAGCAAGCGAACGGTCACATTCTCGCCGAAGACCGTGGGGATGCTGGCAATACGGAGGTCGATCGACCCCTCGTCCGAGCGAAAGGTCGCCCGGCCGTCCTGGGGCAGACGCTTCTCGGCGATATCCATGTCGCCCAAGATCTTGATGCGGGATACGACCCCCGGCGTGATCTCCTGGCCGAGCTCGGTCAGGTGGTAAAGGATCCCATCCACCCGGATGCGGACTATCATCCGGTCCGCCTGGGGTTCGAAGTGGATGTCCGAGGCCCTCCGGTGCATCGCTGTGGCGATAATCTCGTCCACCAGGGAGACCACCGAGTCGTATTCGGCCAGCTCTCGGTCACTGGGGCCGGCGGTCTCCTGGTCGACCTGCTCGGCTCCAAGTCGACCCCGGGCCGCGTATGCGAACTCCCAGGCCTCGCTGATGGCAGCCAGGGTGGTAGCTACCGGTCTGACCTCCAGACCGCTGATGAGGCGGACATCGTCCACAGTCATCACATCGGCCGGGTCGACCATGGCGAGGATCAATGCATGGCCTTCGTCAAAGTCGATGGGTAGCACCTGACGGGTACGGCAGAACTTCTCAGTGAGCAGTCTCGCCGCACTTGGATTCGGCAGCAGTTCCCCAAAGGCCGACAGCCCGTGCTTACTCTGCCACGCAAGAGCGTCGTTCAGTTGAGGAGGCGTGATGAGGTCGAGCTGAGCGAGGGCCTCTCCCAACCTGGCCCCGGTCTCACTCTGATAGCGGAGACTCATGGCTAACTGCGCCTCGGTGATGATTCCTTGCTCGACAAGGATGTCACCCAGGCGCAAAGTCCGAGCGGACTGCCTGCCGCTCCGTGTGTGAAGCCCGTCCCCTTCTTCCGCTCTTGCCGGCGCCAATGTACCACCTCCACCCCGAGTTGCGCGGAACAGCGACTCCAGAGGAGTCTACCCCTCATATCATCGGCAGAGGAGACCACTGCTCAAGAAGGTCTGCAGCAGTGCGCGGATGGTCGAGGGTCGGCCCGCCACTGCTCAAGGAGCTGACAGCGGCTCAGCCAGCACCGTCGCCGCGTATCGGTCCCCGGCCGTCGCTTCGAATCCCCGGGTGTAGCCGGGGAACGAGGGTCCCGATAACCGCACCTGCCAGTGACCCGGCCACCACGTCGGTGTAGAAGTGCCTCCCGGCGCCCACCCGAGCGG
The DNA here is from genome assembly GCA_963713545.1 of uncultured Actinomycetes bacterium. GTDB lineage: Bacteria > Actinomycetota > Thermoleophilia > RBG-16-64-13 > RBG-16-64-13 > CAVPLM01. The sequence continues at coordinate 12,272 of CAVQME010000004.1, forward strand.
CCGAGATGAGCGTGGCCCCTCCGGCCACGAGCATCCATGGCCACATCCCCTTCCTACCTCGGAGACGGCCCATCACTGCGTTCGCCGCCAGCGCCCCCGTCGTGTGGGCACAGTGGCCGGAGTAGAAGGAGCCGTAGCCGCGTGCCTCACGTTCCAGCTCAGGAAACAGAGAGGTGTAGACACGGGGAACAGGCCGGGCGACCACCGTTTTGACGACGATATTGGCGGCGGAGTTGATAGCGATGATCTCCATGTAGACCAGGAGGTCCTTGAGCAGGTTTCGACTAGGTCCGTGCTCCCGAAGCGACGAGACGACGGGGGTGATCAGGGCCGGGATCTCCAAGACGTAGCTCAGGGCGTCCAGCGGGCGGCTGTGCCACCGGACGACCTCTCGGTCCAAGGGATTGACGGTCTCTTCGTCGCAGGGAAAGCAGCGTGGCTCAGCCATACGTTCCCTCACCGGTCGGCCGAGCAGCGCAACGAGCGATGCAGCCACGAGGACAAGTCCGTCGTTCTTCCACGAGACCGTGAAAGACCAACCATCTCCGACTGCCGCGTCGGTTACTCTACGATGACTCCTTTCAGCCATCCTGGCTCAGATCGTCCATGGGGCACCCGGTCCTCCTGATCACGGGGCGATGATCTGCAGACAGCCCAGCCGAGCGGAACAGGAATCGAACCCACCCTGGGCGGGACTAGCGCCCAACACCTGTTTTGCCGGTAGATGGGTACCACACATGCGGCGTCATGAAGCGACATCAGGGTACAGGCCTGGTTCCCGTTTTCCCAGTCCATCCGCCGGGCCGACTGCCTCGACTCGAGCAGAGCATTCCTTGCATCCGGAGAGCGCCAGGTAAGCAGAAGGGATCAAAAGTAAGCAAGGAGAAGCAAAAACGGAGTTCGACGCGAAAGACGATACTTTCTCCAATACTGCCGTTTTGCAGGTCTTTAATCTTGCCCTGAGGAGCCGGTGAAGGGACTTGAACCCCTAACCTGCTGATTACAAATCAGCTGCTCTACCATTGAGCTACACCGGCCTGAGACGCGGCGTCACGCCTACCAGCGCCCCACCTCCGGCACACCCACCGCCGCGTGCTCACCAACATCGAGGGTACGCCACCGTGAAGCCAAGAGATTTTAGCGCGCTTGCGCCAATCGCGCGCCCTCGCGCCAGCTCTCCACGCCGCTGGGGTCGACGGCGTCTTGACAACAGCCGCCCGCGGGCTAGGATTCATGGTGGAAGGCCCGCTCGCATCGGCCACAGATCTTTTGACCCCTTCCGCCCCTTTCACCATCGACGCAGAAGTAGACCTCTCGTCCCACTACCCGAGCGCGCATCGGAATCGCCGATCTAAGGAAGGCAAGACATGTTGTTCGTGACATTGGGCGCCGCACGAGCGGCCACCACCAAGGAGCGCGTCGCTCGTAGGATGCAGTGGTCCTATCCCCCGGGAGCACGTATCGTAGCTGAGTACTGGCTCCAGATCCCCGATCCGACAGTGATAGTGATTTCCGAGGCCGACGACATCGCCCCCATCATGGCTGCGACCAGTGCCTGGGACGACGTCTTCTCCTTCACGGTCGTGCCGGCCGTGACCGCGGAACAGGGAATGGAGCTCGCCAAGAAGATGATGTGATGCTCCGAGACTCGAGCGACCGCTCTCTCCTCAGCCACGTGGGCAGAGTAGCTCCCTCTGCCAAGTAGGCGCACCCTCGGAAGGCCCGATGCGAGCGGCCGAAGGCCTTTCCGCCGCGGCGCCGCTGCCGCGCCCGGGCGGCAGCCTCTCGCTGGCTCCTACAGCACTACCCGCCGGCTCTCCAGGTGCATCATCACCTTGCGCTTGATGCGCTGGAGCGCGTTGTCAACCGTCTTGGTGTCGTGACCGATATGGGCGGCGATAGCCTCGTAAGAGTTCCCCTCCAGGTAGTACTTGAGCACCTGCGATTCCAGCGGGCTTAGCAGCCGCACGAGGCAGTCGGTCAGGCTGACCACTTCCTCAGAACTGATCACCTGCTGCACCGGGTCGCTCGTCCGCCCCGAAGGGATCACGTCGGCCAAAGTCCGGTTGTCGAAGTCGGCGCTGGATGGGGAGTGGCTGAAGCTTACGTACGTGTTCAGGGGCAGATGCTTCTGGCGGGAAGCCGTCTTGATGGCGGTGATGATCTGCCTGGTCACGCACAGCTCGGCAAAGCTGCGGAAGCTCGTGCTCCGACCGTACTCATAGTCGCGGATGGCCTTGTAGAGGCCGATGTAGCCTTCCTGGATGAGATCGTCGCCGTCTCCGCCGGCGAGAAAGTAGGAATTGGCCTTGAGACGAACGAAGTAGTGATACCGGGTGAGGATCCGCCGCGTGGCGTCGGAATCGCCGTTCTTGGCCCGCGCCACCAGCTCTTCGTCGGTCCAGTCGGCTGTGGTCGTGCCGACGGCCCTGCTCGCAAACGCCGCGCCTTCCATCCCTTGCCCCTCCAGCCTAGAGGTTACCGACCTACGTCTCGGACCCTTGTTCCGGCTGGCTAAGTTCCTCCGGCTGCCCTGACAACTCGTCTCGCAGCGCTTTGAGCCTCTCCACCGTCTCGGGGTCCACCCTCTCCTCGATCCTGTGACTCATTGTAATGCAATTCTCAGGATTTGCAATCCTTTTTGTGTGCTCTTGCAAATCAGCCACGAATTGTCGTGAGGATCGGCGGATGACGTTGGGGAGAAAGATGGTCTTCTGGAGTTGATAGTCGGACGATACCACAACCACAGTTTCCCCTGTACTTAAGGCATAAACCTCCCTTTCGATGATGCTGTCGGCAGAGCGCGAGAACGACCCGAAATACACGTCCACATTCCTGGTTGCACTCTCCATCTTTTGCAACACCTGAGAGTGCGAGTCGAACACGACGATGGCCCTGTCGACAGTTCCCCCCATGTAGCTCGCGATACGATCGAGCAGACGGCGCCGCTCGTCTTCCAGGTCAACAGCCGCCGGTCCGCTCGATGGCCTCCCTTCGCCCTCAGCCCCGCCGTAATCGTGCCCGTGCCGCTTCTTGTCCGACGGCGACCGAACAGGTCGATTCGGCTCCTGATGATGCCCCAGGAACTGGTGGAGCACGTTGTAGCCATCTATGAGGTAGACCGTCACGGACGCCGCCCCCTCACGAGCCGTCCCCCGGCGCAGCAAAGAGCTCCCCCCGCTGCCGCACCGCCTCGTAGAGCAAGACCCCAGCCGACACGCTCACGTTCAGCGAACAGACTGAACCTGCCAACGGAAGTCTGATCATCGCGTCGCATAATGACGCCACCCGTCTGCCCAAGCCCTCCCCCTCCGAGCCCACCACGAAGCAGGTGGGATACCGATAGTCCTGCCCGGTATAAAGACTCTCCGCCTCGGCAGCAGCCCCGTAGATCCAGAAGCCCGCCCCTTTGGCTTGCGTCAGCGCGTCGGCGAGATTCCGCACTTGGGCTACCGCCGCATGCTCGCTGGCCCCTGCGGAAGCCTTGACCACGGCCGGGGTCACCGCCGCTGCCCGATGCCGAGGGATGAGCACTCCCGCACCGGTGCCCTCCGCGGTCCTGATGACCGCCCCCAGATTGTGCGGATCCTGTATCTCATCCAGAGCCATGAGGAGACTGTGGTCGCGCAGAAGCACTTCGAGACCGGCATACGGGTAGGGGTCCACCTCCGCGGCGATGCCCTGGTGGTCGCCGGTCTTCAAACGGGCGCTCAGCTCCGTGGGCGAGAGACGCCGCACGGGGGGAATGGGCCGCGCGTCGGCGGCACACCAGGCCCGCAAGGCACGTTCGAGCTTTTCGCCTCCCTCCCCCAACGTGAGCAGCACTGTGTGCACTCCCCTGCGACCCCGCAGTGCCTCCCGTACGGGATTACGGCCATACACGAACTCGGTAGCGGAGGAAGTGTTCTCCCGGCCCCGGTGCCCGCGATGCTCCGATCCGGGCGCCGGGCCACGCGCGGAGTGCGCCCCAACGTAGTGACCGGAGCCCGCCGGCCGGCCGGGGCGGGTGCCGGACATCGCTTCCGGCCCCGTGCCGGCCCCCGGGGCGCGCGCCGGCGCGCGCCCCGAACTACCTGGTGGGGACGATCTTGTAGCCACCGGGAATATCCCTGACCTCAAAGCCCCGCTCCGCGATGGAGGTGCGCAAAGCATCGGCTCGGGCGAAATCCCGGGTTGCCCGACATTGCTGGCGCTCTTCAGCCATGGCAACGACGTCCGCAGGAACGGCTTCCTCTCCGCCGGCAACGGCGTCGAGTCCCAGGATGTAGACCATGTCGACCATCGCGGCGCGCACCCGGGCGGCCGCCTCCGGCGAGAGCTCGCCCGCAGCCAGGGCGGCATTGACCTCCCTGGCCAGGGCGAACACCTCGGCAAGGGCGGCGGCTGTGTTCAGGTCGTCGGCCAGCGAGTCGGCGAAAGCGCGGCGCCGGATCTCCACGTGCTCGAGGAAGGCGGCGCCCGCTATCAAGGGGTCGGCGCCCCGCGCCGCGCCCAGCGCGGCGGCCGACGCCGCACCCGCGGCCGGTGCGCCCGACGTCGCTGAATCACCGACTCCACCCGGGGCGCACTCGGTCGCAGTCGCCCGATCGGCCAACTCCCGGAATACGTTTCGCAGCCGGTCGACCTGCTGCTCGGTCTCTTCGAGAAGCTCCGAGCTGAATTCGAGCGGGCTGCGGTAGTGACTGCCGAGAAAAGCCGTGATCAGCGCCTCCGGCCGATGCTCGTCCAGGATGTGCCGTAGCGTGAGTATGTTTCCGAGGCTCTTGGACATCTTTTCCGAGCGCAGGTTGAGCATCCCGTTGTGCATCCAAAAGCGCACGAAGGGCTCCGCCGCAGGCGCTGCGGCCGTCGCACCGCCGGTCGCAGCGCCGGAGCTCGCTTCGCCCCCCGCCATCGCGCCCTCAGCCTGAGCGATCTCGTTCTCGTGGTGGGGGAAGATGAGGTCGCGACCTCCACCGTGGATGTCAAAACCCATACCCAGATACTTCAAGCTCATCGCCGAGCACTCGATGTGCCAGCCGGGCCGCCCGGGTCCCCAGGGACTATCCCACGCCGGCTCTCCCGGTTTGGCGCCCTTCCACAGGGCGAAATCCAGCGGGTCGGCCTTGGCTTCTCCCGGGTCGATGCGGGCACCGTGCCGCATCTCCGCTACTTGCTGCTTGGAAAGCTTGCCGTATTCGGCCCAGCTGTCGACGTCGAAGTACACGTCGGGCCCCGACTGATACGCGTGTCCCCGTTCCACGAGCCCCGCTATGAGAGCGATGATCTCCCGGATGTGCTCGGTAGCCAGCGGCTCGATATCTGGGCGCCCCAGACCGAGGCGGTCGGTGTCTTCGCGATAGGCCTGGGCGAACTCGTCCGCCACCTCCCGAGCCGTCCTGCCCTGGGCGAGTCCCTTCTGGATGATGCGGTCGTCGATGTCGGTGATGTTCTCCACCAGGGTCACTCGGTAGCCAAGCGACTCGAAATAGCGTTTGGCCACCATCGAGACGACGTAAGGCCGGGCGTTCCCCACGTGAACGTAGTTGTAGACCGTGGGTCCGCAGAAGTACATGGTCACGTGGTCGCCGTCACGAGGTACGAACTCCTTCTTCACTTGGCTCAGGGAATCGTAGAGCCGCATGATCACACCGCTCCCCTCGCCGCGTCCGACTCATTCACGGCCGCGAAGGCTGCCGCCGCTTCCAGCCTCGCCAGGATCTTGCTCTTACCCAATCCCCCAACAAGGAAGTAGAGTTCCGGGCCCTCATCCCTGCCGCTCAGCGCAACGCGCAAGGGCTGGTAGATCGACTTGCCTTTGATCCCGCGCTCCTTGGCCGTCTCCACCAGGCCTCGCAACACTTCGCGCGCCTCCACGGCAGGCACGAACTCGCCGGCCAGCCCCGCGAAAGCCTCCCGAGCTAGTTCGAAGAGTGCCTCCGTGCCGGGCGCGAGCAGCATCTGGGCGAACGGGCACGTGGCCGGATCGCTCTCTTCCACGAAGACAGCCGCGTAGCGAGGAGCATCGGCCAGCACGACCAGATTCGTCCGCACCGCCTCGGTCACCACCTCTCGCTGCACCGGGGCCAGTTCGATGCCACTCCCGGTCAGATACGGTTCAATAGCCTCGTAAAGCTCCGCCGTACTGAGCTCGCGTATGTACAGTCCGTTCAGCCAGTTCAGCTTGTGGATATCGAAGATGGCCGGGCTCTTAGAAACCCGCTCGATCCCGAACTCATCCACCAATTCGGCAAGACTGAACTTCTCTCGCTCGTCGGCGGGGTGCCAACTCAGCAAGGCCAGGTAGTTGACGATGGCCCCAGACAGGTAGCCCAGACCCTTGAAGTCGCCGATGGAGGTAGCCCCGTGCCTTTTGGACAGTTTGCTCCCGTCCGGCGCGAGTATCAGGCTGTGATGCCCGTAACGAGGCGCCGGTTTGCCCAGAGCGGAGAAAAGCATGAGCTGGCGGGCGGTGTTGGTGACGTGGTCCTCGCCTCGGATGACATGCGTGATCTCCATGCCCGCGTCGTCTATGACCACGGCGTAGTTGTAGGCGAACCCGCCGTCGGTGCGCTTGATGATGAAGTCGCCGATGACGTCCGAGGAGAAGGTGATGGGCCCATGGATCAGATCGTCGAATGACACGTCGCCCTGTGGTACCCGGAAACGGATAGCCGCCTCCTCCCCTGCTGCGAGCCGCGCGTCCACCTCGTGTGGGGACAGATGGCAGCAGGTTCGATCGTATTTGGGCATCTCCCCCCGAGCCAACTGCTGCTCTTTTCTCTCGTCGAGCAGTTCCTGCGGACAGAAGCAAGGATAGGCATGTCCGTCGGCGAGCAACTGCTGCACCCCTGCTTCGTAGAGAGAGGCTCTCTCGCTCTGCCGGTAGGGACCGTGGGGACCCCCCACGTCGGGCCCCTCATCGGCCCGCAGCCCGAGCCAGGCCAGGTCGTTGATGATGCTTGCGTCGTGCGCCGTCGTGGAGCGCTTCAGATCGGTGTCCTCGATGCGGAGCACCATGGTGCCGCCCTGATGCCGGGCGTACAGGTAGTTATAGAGCGCAGTGCGCGCGCTGCCCACGTGGAGCGACCCCGTGGGACTGGGAGCGAAACGCACGCGAACGTCGGTCGTGTTCATTGTCTCTCTCGGCTCGTGATCTCCGGGTCCAGCCGCCGACCTCCGGCGGCCCCCCGCTCTGCCCGGACCCCGGGCGTCTGACGGTCTCTAGGTCGACGTGACCCGCTCTAGAAGGGCCACGGCCTGCGCGGCGATGCCTTCGCGCCGGCCGGTGAACCCCATACCCTCGGTTGTGGTGCCTCTCAGGCTCACCTGCCCGGCGCCGACACCCATGGCCGCGGCCAGGCGTTCGCGCATAGCCTGCCGGTGCGGGGCGATGCGTGGCTCTTCGCAGATGACGACGGCGTCCACGTTGACCAACTTCCAGCCATTATGCCGCAGAAGCGCCGCGACCGTCTCCAAGAGCTCGAGGCTGTCGGCCCCGGCGAAGGCCGGATCATCGTCCGGGAAGTAGCGGCCGATGTCCTCGAGACCGGCCGCGCCTAGCAGAGCATCCATGATGGCGTGAGCGAGCACGTCCGCGTCGCTGTGGCCTGCGAGGCCGTCACGGTCGCGCACCCGCACTCCCCCCAGCACGAGCGGGCGATCGGGGACGAAGCGGTGGGCATCGTATCCCAGACCTACTCGCAGTCCAGGTGCACCGCTCACGCTGGGCGCCTCTCTCGCGGTCCGCCGGGCCGACCGGATCGGACTCCGGCTGCAGCCGCGCGACTCACGCTCGCCCCACCCAGCCTCACCATCGCCGCTCCGCCAGGATCTGCTCGGCGACGCGCAGATCGACGCGATCAGTGACCTTGAAGTTCTCGGGAGAGCCCTCCACCACCGCAACGCGGCCCCCGCGCGCTTCGACGAGCGCCGCGTCGTCGGTGGCACCAGCGAGCGCCTCGTCCGATACCGCATAGGCGTCCATAAGCATCTGCCAGCGGAAGATCTGCGGTGTCTGCGCCCGCCAGAGGCCGCGCCGCGAGGGAGTGCCGACTATGATGCCGTCTTCATCGACGATCTTGACCGTATCGGTGCTGGGCACGGCCAGCACGGCTCCATCCAGATGGGGATCCGCCGCTAGGGCCGCGAGGGCCCGCTCTATGGCGTCGCACGTTACCAGGGGGCGCGCTCCATCGTGCACGCCTACCAGGTCCCATGAGCCGGCCTCTGCCAACGCCGAGAGTCCGTTCCTCACCGAAAAGGCCCGCTCCTCGCCCCCGCCGGTCACCTGCACCACTTTTCCGATGCGTTCCATAGCTATCTCGTTCAGGCAATACTCAGTGTCCTGGGGGTTGACCACTACTACCAGAGCGTCGACCTCGGGGCAGGAACTCAGGACACTGAGAGTGCGCTGCAGCATGGGGATGCCCAGCAAGGGCACGTACTGCTTGGGAAGCCCCGAGTCAAGACGTGTCCCGTAGCCCGCCGCTGCCACCACCAGGGCCAGACTTGGTCCGGAAGCTCCTGCCATGCCCTCTCCTTACGAGGAGGTCAGCCGTGCGAAGATCATCTTGCCCGCCGGGTTCTGCAGCACCGACGTGACTTCCACCTCCACGTCCTCACCCAGACGGTTGCGACCGCCCTCGATCACCACCATGGTCCCGTCATCGAGATACGCCACGCCCTGATCTTCTTCCTTGCCCTCGCGGAGGATTCGCACTCCCAGGCTCTCGCCCGGTAGGATCATCGCCTTGAGCGTATCGGCCAACTCGTTGACGTTGAGCACTTCGACGCCCTGGATGTGGCAGAGCTTGTTCAGGTTGTAGTCGGTGGTGAGGATGCAGGCCTTCATCTCTTTGGCCAGCTTGATCAACTTGGCGTCGACCTCGGCCACGTTGGGGAAATCACGCTCGATGATCACCAGCCGGTTATGCGCCTCCTGGAGATCGCGCACGGTGTCGAGACCACGGCGGCCACGAGCCCGCTTGCCGGGCTCGGCGGAGTCGGCGATGGATTGCAGCTCCTCCAGCACGAAACCAGGTACGACCAGGTCTCCTTCCAGGAACCCGGTGCTCACGACCCTGCCGATGCGCCCGTCGATTATCACCGAGGTATCGAAAAGCTTGGGCCGGATGAACTCCTTCTCCCCTGGCTGCTGCAGTAATCCTTTGAATCCCAGCACTCTAGCCAGGTCGGTGTGACGTTTGTATGCGAGATAGGCGAAGAGGTAGCCGCTCACAGCGAACAGCAGCGGTAGCAGGTAGAGCCCCACCACCGGCAGGTCCTTGATGGCCAGACTGCCCAGCGCGGCGATGCCCATGCCGACGAGCAGTCCGATGGTGGTGAAGATGAGCCCGCTCGCGGTGAGCAGGGAGCTCGCCCTGTCGAGCCGCCTGCCTAGACGGGCAGCCGCCCGACCTAGAAGACCGCCCAGCACCACCCCAAGAACGATCCCGACCACGACGCAGAGCGCGACATAGAGCGCATAGGCGACCGTGCCGAGGTCATCCGGCAAGAATCTGACGGCCAGTTGGTACCCGCTCACTCCGCCTACAAGGGCCAGAAGCAGCCTTAGAGCGAATACCATGGCCCTACTGCCCCGCGTACCGCGGTTGAGCGCAGATCTCCGCGAGGATGCCGTCGAGCAACCTCAGGGCGTCGTCCTCGCGTATGCGCTTGGCGCACATCACCTCGGAAGCGAGGAGCCGCTTGACCTTCCCGTACATCTGCTTCTCGCCCGTGGAGAGTCCCTTCTCCTGCTGTCTCAGGGCGAGGTTGCGAAGAACGTCGGCGATCTCGAGAACATCCCCGCTCTTGATCTTCTCCCGGTTATGCTTGATCCGGCGGTTCCAGTCCTTGGGCATCTTGGTGGGATCGTCCCGCAGCACGCCCAGGACTTCGTCCACCATCGGCTCGGTCATGACCGCTCTTATACCCGCCTTCTCCACTCCGTCGACCGGGACCATCACAGTCATGTCGTTGTGAAGTATGCGTATGTTGTAGAAGAGACGCGGGACACCCTGAAAATCCTGCTCTACGATGTCCAGGATCTGCCCGGCCCCATGCTGGGGGTAGACGACCGTGTCCCCCACCCCGAACATCATCCGTAGCGCTCCAGTAGGTTCAGTTCGCGCAGGCGTGCCAGACCTTCCCGTATGTCATTGGCCCGGACCGGGTCCACCCCATCGACGGCGGCCAGTTCTTCCACCGTGGCGTCGAACATGCTGCGTACGCTGCCGAACCGGCAGATCAGGGCGTCGACGACAGGATCACCGAGTCGAGGGATCTTGCGTAGCATCCGGTAGCCGCGCGGGCTCATGTGTTTTTCCAGCGCTTTCACATTGGGTCCATAGCCCAGTACTTCGCCCAGTCGTACCAGGGAAAGCAGCTCCTCGGAGCGGAGAGCCCCCAGCGTCTCCCGCGCTTCCGCCAGGCGCTCGGGGGACGGATCGGGCAGGTAGTCGGCAAGGATCGCAGCCCTATCCTCGCGCACGTCGACCATCAACTCTTCCAATTGGAGCTGGACCAGCCGGCCCTCGTTGCCCAACTCGATGATGTAGCGTTCGATCTCCTGAACGATCACCAGGACCATCTCCGCCCGCTGTATGACCGAAAGCACGTCGTGGAGAGTGACCGCGTCCTCGAACTCCAAGGCCGACAGCGAGGTCGACACCTGGTTGAGGCGGGCCTTGAACTTCTCCAGGGTCTGCAGGGCCTGGTCGGCCTTGTCCAGGATCACGCGGATCGGGTCCATGATGTAGCGGATATCGGACAGATAGATGGTGGTCACGTCGCGGGCCGCAGAGATGGAGATGGCGAGCACGTCGAGCTGCTTGGCCACGCGTTCGGCGGTTCGGTGGCGAGTCCCGGTCTCCTGGGATTCGATGCTCGAATCGGGCATCAGCTGCACGTTCGCGTGGATGATATGCCTACCGGAGCGGTCGAGGAGGATGGCACCGTCCATCTTGGCAAGCTCGTAAAGGATCATCGGCTTCAGCTCGACGTCGATGTCGATCCCGCCCGAGATCATGGGTCTGATCTCCTGCTCGTCGGCGAACACGAGCAGCGCTCCGGTGCGGGCGCGGACGATGTTGTCGATCGCCTGGCGGAGCGTTGTTCCCGGGGCGACCATTTGCAGGGCTTCAACGAGTCGTGCCTCTAGGGCCGGGGGACGCTTACCCACTGGTGCTCCTTGCTGCCGTGTTCCTGACCACCTGCGCTACCGCCTGCTCGATATCCGTCACAGCCAACAATTCCGGTCCCGGTGCCCGCCCTCCGGATCCCGACAGCTCCTCCGCGTTCCGCCCGGGGATAAGTATGCGGGAGAACCCGCGCCTCGCCAGCTCCTGGACGCGCTTATCCCCCTGGAGCACGTAGCGTATCTTTCCGGTGAGACTCACCTCTCCGAAAGCGGCCACGCCTTGGCCGCTGCCACCGTCCCGCCAGGCTGAAGCTACGGCCAGGGCCACCGCCAGATCGGCGGCGGGATCCTCGAGCACCAGTCCTCCTGCAACATTAACAAAGATGTCGCATTTGAGCAGAGGCAGTCGAGCCCGGCGGCTGAGAACGGCCACGATCATGGCCAGACGATTGCGGTCCACCCCGCGGGCTACGCGCTGAGGCATCGCCAAGTTGCTGGGGGTCACCAAGGCCTGCACCTCTGCCAGAAGGCAGCGCGTCCCCTCGAGGACCGGCACCACCGCCGAGCCGGAACGCAGATCACCCTCTTCGATGAATATGGACGACGGGTCGGGGACTTCAACCAGCCCCTGCTCGGCCATCTGGAACACCCCCACCTCGTTGGTGGATCCGAACCGGTTCTTGACCGCCCGAAGGATGCGGAAGGGCTGTGTCCGCTCCCCTTCGAACGAAAGGACTGTGTCGACCATATGCTCCAACACCCGGGGGCCGGCCAGTTCGCCCTCTTTGGTCACATGGCCGACCAACACCAGAGCTATCCCCTCAGCCTTGGCCAATCGGAGCAGTTGGCCGGTGGCGTCCCGGATCTGAGCGATCGAGCCGGGAGTAGACGCCACCTCCGCCGACCAGAGGGTCTGCACGGAGTCGACAACGCACACGGCGGGCCTCAGATGGTCGAGGGCCGCGACCACCAGCTCGGTCTGGGTCTCGGTGAGAAGACGAAGGTCGGTCGCGCCGGGCGCCATGGCGGGAGCTTCACGGGGAGCCGCGGCTGGCCCCCCCGTTAGCGGCGCGGTGCGCCCCACGTCCGGCCACCCGACACGCCCCCCATCCGGGGCGGACGCTGAGCCCGGCGCCGTGCCCGGTCCGGCTGCCAGAAGCCGCGTGCTGCGCAGCTTCACCTGGGCCGGTGATTCTTCGCCGGAGATCAACAGTGTGGAGACGCCTTGGGCCTCCATGCCGAGCAAAGCTTGGAGCAGAAGGGTGCTCTTGCCTACTCCCGGCTCACCCCCCACGAGCACCACAGACCCGGCCACCAGCCCCCCGCCAAGCACCCGGTTGAACTCACCCAGGCCGGTATCGATGCGGTGCTGGGCCCCGAGGTCGACAGCGGACAGGTGCAGGGGCGCGGGCGCCGCCGCAGGCGGCCCCACGCTGCGTATTCCAAGCCCGCGTGGTGGTTTCGGAGGCGCCGCTTCCTCGACAATGGTGTTCCAGCTGCCGCATCCCGGGCACCGCCCCAGCCATCCCGGTGAGGCATAACCGCACTCCCGGCAGGTGAAGGAGCTCTTCCCCCGCGGCATGGGCCGCTTCCGATCTACGAGGTCTCGTCGGCTACGAGGACATCCGGCGCCCCGAGGATGACCTCACAGATGACCAGATGGTCTTCTTCGCGGTCCAAGAGCACGGTGCTGCCCCGGGGGAACCGGCCGGAGAGTACCTCTTCGGCCAAGAGGTCCTCGACGTGTCGTTGGATTGCTCGCCTGAGCGGGCGTGCGCCCATGGTGGGGTCGTAGCCCACATCGACCAGGAACTCTTTAGCGTCCAGGGTTAGCGCAAGACCGATGTCGCGGTCCTTGAGCTGCTCCTCCACCCGGGACATCATGAGCGCCACTATGTCGGTGATCTCCTGGCGGCTCAGTTTGCGGAAGACGATGACTTCGTCCACCCGGTTGAGGAATTCGGGCCGGAACAGCTTCTTCAGCTCCCCGGTGACCCGGCTCTTCATCTCCTCGTATTCCAGTCCGCCCTCTTCCACGGGCTCCCCGAAGCCAAGGGTCTGACCCTTGGATATGGTCGAGGCGCCGATGTTCGACGTCATGATGATGATGGCGTTGCGGAAGTCCACCGTGCGCCCTTGAGCGTCGGTGAGCCTGCCGTCCTCCAGTATCTGCAGAAGGATGTTGAACACGTCCGGGTGAGCCTTCTCGATCTCGTCGAGGAGCACCACGGAGTATGGGCGGCGGCGCACCGATTCGGTGAGCTGCCCGCCCTCGTCGTAGCCCACATAGCCGGGTGGCGAGCCTACCAACCGGCTGACGGCATGCTTCTCCATGAACTCCGACATGTCGACTTGGATGAGGGCGCTCTCTTCGCCGAACAGGAACTCGGCGAGAGTACGGGCCAGCTCCGTCTTACCCACGCCGGACGGGCCTAGGAAGATGAAGGAACCAGCGGGACGGTGCGGGTCCTTGAGACCGGCGCGCGAACGGCGGATGGCCCGAGACACCGCCTTGACCGGCTCGTCCTGACCCACCACGCGCTCGTGTAGAGACTCCTCCATCCGCAGCAGCCGGTGGGTCTCGGCCTCTGTGAGCTTCGTCACCGGGATGCCGGTCCACATGGCGGTGACTTCCGCTATCTCGTCCTCTCCGATGGAGATCTCGGCCGCCTCATCCGACTCGCGCCACTTGTCTTCCAGCTCCTTGCGCTGGTTGAGCAGCTTCCGCTCTCGGTCACGGAGCGCCGCAGCCTTCTCGAAGTCCTGGATCTCGATGGCGGCTTCCTTGTCGCGCCGTACCTCCAGGATGGCATCCTCCACTTCACGCATGTCGGGGGACGCGCACATATTCTGGATGCGCTTGCGCGAGGCCGCTTCGTCGACAAGATCGATGGCCTTGTCGGGCAGGAAGCGGTCGCTGATGTAGCGGTCGGCCAGGTAGGCGGCGGCTTCCAGCGCCTCGTCGGTGATACGCACCCGATGGTGCGCCTCGTAGCGTTCACGCAGCCCAGAGAGGATCTTCCTCGTCTCGAGGACGCTCGGCTCTTTGACCAGGATCTGCTGAAAGCGCCGCTCTAGCGCGGCGTCTTTGGCTAGATGCTTGCGGTACTCGTCCAGGGTTGTGGCCCCGATGGTCTGAAGTTCGCCGCGCGCCAGAGCCGGCTTCAGGATCGAAGCCGCGTCAATAGCCCCTTCGGCAGCGCCGGCGCCGACTAGATTGTGGATCTCGTCCACGAACAGGATGATGTCCCCGCGCTCGCCGATCTCCTTCATGACCTTCTTGAGCCGTTCTTCGAACTCACCACGATATTTCGACCCGGCCACCAGTGCGCCCAGGTCGAGGGTGTAGATCTGCTTGTCTTTGAGCAGGCTGGGCACGTCGTTCTTGGCGATGCGCTGAGCGAGGCCCTCTACGACCGCGGTCTTGCCGACGCCGGGCTCTCCCACCAGCACCGGATTGTTCTTAGTGCGCCGGGAGAGGATCTGCATGACCCGCTCGATCTCGGTCTCCCGGCCGATGACCGGGTCGAGCTTGTCTTCCTCTGCATACTTCGTCAGGTTGCGCCCAAACTGATCGAGCACTTTCGAAGATTTTCGCTCCTTGCTCTCAGTGGGAGCACCGGTGGTCGCACCGCGGCTCTGCCGGCGGGTCGGGCCAGACAAGACCCGCATGACCTCCTGCCGCACACGGTCTGCGTCGACCTCCAGGTCGTTCAGAATACGCGCGGCCACGCCTTCGCTCTCGCGCACCAGTCCCAGCAGGATATGCTCAGTACCGATGTAGTTGTGCCCAAGCGACAATGCCTCGCGAAGCGCCCATTCCAGCACTTTCTTGGCCCGGGGCGTGAAAGGTATCTGTCCCTGTGACTCATTGTCGCCCTCTCCCACTATCCGCGCTACCTCTCCTCGCACCTCTTCCAAGCTCACTTCCAAGGTGCCGAGGACGCGCGCGGCGACCCCGTCGGCCTCCCGCAGGAGACCGAGCAGCAGATGCTCCGTCCCGATGTAGTTGTGCCGCAAGACTCGAGCCTCTTCCTGGGCCAAGACGACCACCTGGCGAGCTCGCTCTGTAAAACGTTCGAACATCACATCCCTCTCCGATTACCGCACGCAGGCGCCGGCGAACACCTCGCGCAGCAGCCGCGCCCGGGTCTGATCTATCTCGGGGCTTTCCAGACAGCCCGTTTTCGCATCTAGATGCTCCATCGCTATGTGCGCGGGTTGAAGTCTAGTCATCAGGTCGAATATCGACTCCGCCGACAGACCCGGCACCTCCACCAGTCCCTGCTCCAATCCGACTTGGGCGGCGGAAAGCACGTTGACCGCTTCCGCGAACGACATGGACCACGCATGCTGACCCACTCCCAAAGATCGCCCGATATGGTCACGAGCTTGAATGGGGTTCTCGCGCAGAAGCATCTTCCTCACCGCGCGCTCCTTCTCCACGATGTCGTGAGAAATTGCCTCGATTTGCTGCAGTATCTCCTCTTCCGGTATACCCTGGCGACCCAGGTTGGAAACCTGGATGACGCCTCCGGCGCCACCCCAGAGGGGGATCAAGGCCAAGCCTGCGGTCACAAGCTCGACGGCGGTAGCTCCCAGCCGCCCCGTGAGCATCAGGGCGGGAGCATGCAGAGTAGCGTAGACACGCAGCCCATTGCCGGCCTGACTGGGCCGGCTGGTGAGATAGCCCCAGCGTGGATCGAACGCATACGTCAGGGCCGACTCCAACCGGTCGTCAAGGACAGCCAAGAGCGACCACAGGTCGCTGAGGTGGTCGCCGGACCGAAAGCCGAGCAGTCGTACGTGGTCGACCCCGTTGATCTCGAGAGTAGCCTGACCCTCGCCATAGACCGCGAAACCTCTGCCCTCGCCGGCACCATCCGCGAAAGAGGGCGTCATCAACCCCTGTTCCACGAACTGGACGGTCTCAGCGTTGGACAGTTCGTCGAGGTCGTAGACACGCCAGGTGTGCTCCCACGGACCGTCCGCCAAAGAAGTGAGGATCTCCCGGCGCAATTCCTCCAGTGCCTCGCCCTCTTCTACGTGCGAGAACCGCCTCCCCGCCTCGTTACGGGACAGACCCAGGGCAGATGCAGCAAGCGTCGAGGCGCTCACGACAGCCCCTCTTCCAGCTTCTGCCCAAGCTCCGTCAACCGGTCTCGGACTCCGGCCGCTTCTTCGAAGCGCTCGCACTCCACGAGTTCGCGCAGCATCCGTTCGAGACGCATGACCTCGTGCCGCACGGCGTCGTTCTCCGGGCCCCGTCGGGGCACCTTGCCCACGTGCTCCACGGGCTTCGTGTCGGCTTCCAGGGCCTTCTGCAGGTCGTCGGCAAAGACACGGTAGCAATTGGGACAGCCCACCATCCCTGATTCCCGATAATCGGTGAGCGTCGTGCCACATACGCCGCAGAAACGGTCTTCCCCGCGGGGTGGGGGCATCTGGCCCGGGTCGCTCTCCGCGGTGCCCTGAGTCAGACGACGAAACACCGAAGGCACAGCCAACACCAGGGCCAAACCCTCTGTCTGTTCGGCGATCGTTTGGGCGCAGTCGGGGCAGAGATGCGTGTGGGTGACCGCACCTTCCACCACCCTGAGCAGGTGCATGGTGGCTTTCTCTTCGCCACACAGCTCACAATCGACCGAGCCGCCCAGGTCAAGATTCCAGTCGGGTGAGTCTTCAGCAAACACCCGGTTCACCTCCTGCGACAGGTTGCCAGGCCCGTCGCCCACCGGCATGAACGTAGCAGGAGACAGCGCTCCACTATGCCGGGAATGGTCGAGAAACTACTGCCCGAAGTGTAGCATAATGGGCTTTCGGCCTCGGGCTTGGACCTCCTTCACGGAGCCGCTGACATCTGCTCAGACTGTGAAGGCGGACGCTCAGTTCCTACGCCCCGGAAAGGGCTCCACGTACGCCCCGGCGCGGATTGTCTGTCAGCGCTCGGGCCGCAGCTGCGGGAACAGGATGACGTCTCGGATCGACTCCATCCCCAGCAGCATCATGGCCAGACGGTCGATGCCGATACCAAGCCCACCTGCCGGCGGCATGCCGTACTCGAGGGCTCGGAGAAAGTCCTCGTCGAGCACGTGGGCCTCCTCGTCGCCGGCCTCCTTGTTGCGCGCCTGCTCCTCGAAACGACGCCGCTGGTCCATGGGGTCGTTGAGCTCCGAGAAGGCATTTCCCATCTCTTTACCGCCGATGACGGGTTGGAAGCGTTCCACCAGCTGTGGATCGTCCGGCCGGCACTTGGCCAGGGGACTCAGCTCGAGGGGATAGTCGATGGCGAACGTGGGTTGGATGAGAGCCGGCCACACGGCGTGCTTGAGCGCCTTGTCGACCAGCGTCGGGAACGTGTCGCGGTTCTCCACCTCGATCTTGCGCTCATGGAGCACTCGTTTGGCCGCCTGGGGATCGACACGCATGGTGGGCAGCGACAACCCGAGATGCTCCTGCAGCAGAGAGTCGATGGTACGCCGAGGCCAGGGGGCCTCGAGTTCGATGGTGTTCTCCCCCACGACGACCTGAGTGGTGCCGATCACCTCCATAGCCAGGGCCGGGATCATGTTCTCCACCAACTCCATGATCGCGTTGTAGTCCACATAGGCCCAATACAGCTCCATCATCGTGAATTCAGGGTTGTGGACCAGGGAGATGCCCTCGTTCCGGAAATTCCGCCCGATCTCGAAGATGCGATCGAATCCTCCCACCAGCAGCCGCTTCAGATACAACTCGGGCGCAATGCGCAGGTAGAGGTCGGTGTCCAGCGCGTTGTGGTGCGTCACGAACGGGCGGGCGAGGGCTCCACCGGGCAGGGGCTGCAAAATGGGGGTCTCCACCTCGACGAACCCTTGCGCCTCCAGATAGCGGCGCATGGCCGAGACCAGCTTGCCCCGAGCCTGCAGCTGCCAGGCGACCATGGGGTTGGCGACGAGATCCACGTACCGCTGTCGGTAGCGGGTCTCGCGATCTTGGAGGCCATGCCACTTCTCTGGCAGAGGGCGCAGGGACTTGGTGAGGAGCGTCCAGTTTTTGGCGAAGATGGTCAGCTCTCCCCGCCTGCTGCGGAAGATATGCCCCTCGCAGCCGATGATGTCACCCACGTCGATATCGGTGAGCCGCGCGAACGAGACTTCGCCCAAGGTATCGACGTTGGCGTAGACCTGCAGATCGTCCCAGCCGTCGCGTAGTGTAAGGAAGACCGCCTTGCCATGCTCCCGCCGAGCCATGACCCGGCCGGCAGCCCGGTAATCGATGCTTTCGTCCTTCGTCCCGGGCTCGAGGCCGGCGTGCGCCTTGGCGATTTCTCCCAGCTGAGTCCGGGGAGCGAAGCTGCGCGCGTACGGCTCTACCCCGTCCTGCCGGAGCCGTTCGGCCTTGCGCAGACGGTCGCGCTCCCACTCGGGCAGTTCCGCGGGGGGGTCGCTGCCTTCGCCACCGTCCTCGGCTCCGCCGGACGCGATCATTACGACATCTTGCCGATGGCCAGGATCTCGTAATGGAGAGAACCGACCGGTACCGGCACGGTGAGCACGTCGCCCACCCGCCTGCCGATTATGGCCTGCCCCACGGGCGATTCGTTGGAAAGTCGGGCCTTAGAGGGATCGGCCTCAGCAGAACCGACAAGTGTATAGATGCGGATCTCTCCGGCATCCACGTCGCGCAGGGTGACGGTGCTGCCGACGCTGACCTTATCGGTATCGATCTCGGAGTCTTTGATGACCCGAGCCCTCCGGAGCTTCTCTTGAAGAGTGCTGATGCGATGCTCCAGCATGGCCTGCTCGTTCTTGGCATCATCGTATTCGGAGTTCTCGGTGATATCGCCAAAATCCCGGGCCGCGCGGATCCGTTCGGCTACCTCCTCCCGCTTGACCGTGGAGAGATAGGCGACCTCGTCCTGGAGCTGCTTGAGGCCTTCTTCCGTGAGTACGATTTCTGTGCGAGACACGATTACCTTCCTTGGACGGCGGCCGGCTGGCCAAGTGCGCCTGAAAGTGGTCGCGCATTATAGGTTGGGCGGCAAGAGTTGTCAATACGCCCAAACATCGGCGCCTGCGGCCGATGGACTACCCTATGCCGACTTGCTGGAGGTCGAAGGACCGGGGACGCCGGCCGACCTCGAAGCCAAGACAGAGGGGACTCCATCCGCGCCCAGCGCCGACAGCGCTTCGTCCAACGCCCCGGCGTCCGGAAGCCGGCGCAGTCGCTCGACCTCGGAAGTGGGCACTCCAGATGGCCGTAGGTACCAGCTCAGCAGCTTCCGGACCCATCGGGCGGCTCGCTCAGGGCCCCTCTCCGCAGCGGCGAGACTGAGAAGCCGGCGCAGGTCGTCCACTACTTCAGGGAGTGGGGGGCGCGCTGCGCTCCTGCCGGAGAGCAGCGCGCCCACCAGCCAGGGGTCTCCCGCCACACCCCGGGCGACCATGACGGCCGTCGCCCCCGTGGCCTCGTAGACGCTTAAGACACCAGCCACGCTCGTCATGTCACCCGAAGCCATCACCGGGATGCCCACCGCCTGCACCACGGCTGCGGTGACCGTATGGTCGGCCGCCCCTCGATAGAACTGGTCAGCAGTGCGGGGGTGCACCGTCAATCCTTGCACGCCGACCTCCTGCATGCGCGGAGCAAGTCCGACCACGGTCCTCTCCCCCTGTTTTATCCCGCTGCGAAGCTTGACGGTCACCGGGACCCCCGCCTGCGCGGCCACGCCAACGACGGCTGCCGCCACAGCCACTGCGCGAGCGGGATCGGCCAAGAACGCCGCCCCCGCACCGGTCCGCACCACCTTCCGCACCGGACAACCCATGTTGATGTCGATCACATCAGGCCGCGAAGCTCCCCGGTTGAGAACCTTCTCTGTGGCCCGGGTCATGACATCGGGGGTGTCGCCGAACAGCTGCACCGCAATAGGCCGCTCTTCCTCCGCGAAGTCGAGGTACTCGCCGGTACGTACGTTGCCGTGGAGCAGCCCATACGCGCTGACCATCTCCGTGGTCACCAGGCCGGCCCCGTGAGACCTCAGATGGCGCCGGTAGGCACTGCTCGAGAGACCGGCCATGGGAGCCAACACCACTCGGTTAGGGATCCACGCGTCTCCGAGCGAGAAAGGAGCGGCCAGTGGCGACCGCCCGGGCGGCGCACCCGGCGTGCCAGGTAAGGCCGGCGGGGAGGACGAGACGACCTTCGGGAGCGGCGCGTCTGGGAACGCCCGCTCATCCCCCGACGTCATGCCCGACCTCTCGCGCCCGCGCGCATCCTAGGAGAGATTGCGCCTGTAGATGATTTCCAGGCCCTTCAGGGTAAGCAGTGGGTCGAGTTTGTCGAGCGTGGTCGCATGATCGAAGATCAGCGACGAGAGACCCCCGGTGGCGACAGTCACCGCCTGCGCGCCCAGTTCGACACGCATCCGTGTCACTATTCCATCCACCTGCCCGGCGAACCCGTACAAGGCTCCGGCCTGCATCGCCTGCACGGTACTGCGGCCGATCACGGTGCCCGGGTCTGCCAGTTCGATCTTGAGAAGCCGGGCCGCTCTGGTGGCAAGGGCGTCCAACGACACCTCGATGCCCGGGGCGATGGCGTGTCCAAGGTACTCTCCCGCCGCCGAGACGGCGCTGAAGGTGGTAGCCGTGCCGAAGTCGACGGCTATGCAGGGAGCCCCGTAGGCATCGTGAGCCGCGACCGCATCCACGATGAGGTCCGGGCCCACCTGACGGGGGTCGCTTGTGAGGATGGGCATGCCCGTCTTGACACCCGGGCCCACCACAAGAGCCTCGAGGCCGAACTTCCTCGCGGCCATGGACGCATACTCGTTGCTCAGCCTCGGCACCACAGAGGCGACCGCCAGGCCTGAGACCGATTCCCGCAAGAAACCGTCCAGGCGCAGCAGGCCATCGAGCAGGACTGCGATCTCGTCCCCGGTCGTCCGGACATCGGTGGCAAAGCGCCAATCGCCGGCCAGGTCTCTCCCGGAGAAGAGCCCCACTGCAGTCTGGGTATTACCTACATCGACCGCCAAAAGCATCTCCGTCCTCCTCGCGTCCTCTAATGCATCGCGGCCACCGCGCGGCATTGCTCAAGCAACGTCCGGGTGCGGTCGCCTCGGGCTGACGTCGCGCCGCTCACTCGCTCTTAGGTATCCTGCAGAAGGGTGAGGCCGACGTCCGCCGCAGGTGCCCCCATGGTAAGAGCACTGGTGGAGATAAGATCGACCCCGGTCTTCGCCACCTCACGTACGCTCGCCAAAGTCACGCCGCCGGAAGCCTCCAATACCACCTTGGGGTCCAGCTCTCGGGCCACACGCACGAGCCTCCGCAGGGACCCCACGCCCTGGTTGTCCAGCATGATCAGGTCGGCGCCGCACGCGATGGCTTCACGGAGATCGGCTTCGCTCTCCACTTCCACCTCCACTTTGACGTAGTGCGCATGAGCGCCCTTGACCCTTTCCAGGGCCTCCCGCACCCCGCCAGCAGCTGTGAGATGGTTGTTCTTGATGAGCACCATGTCGAACAACCCGAACCGATGGTTCTGGCACCCTCCGTAGACTACCGCCCGCTTCTCCCACATGCGCAGGCCCGGCGTGGTCTTGCGGGTGTCGACCACGATAGCGCCCGTGCCTTCGACCGCACGTGCGAACCGCCTGGACTGTGTGGCCACGCCGGAAAGATGGCTGAGGAAGTTGAGCATGGTCCGCTCGGCCGTGAGTATGCTACGCACCCGTCCCTCGATGGTCGCCAGGCTGTCTCCATCCGACGCCGACGCCCCTTCTTCCACCCGCGACCGGAACACGGCGTGAGGGTCGACTTCCTTCATGGCGACTCTGGCCAAGGCGAGACCGCACACCACCATATCCTCTCGGGCTGTTATGATCGCCCGGCCGCTCAGACCGAGAGGCACGGTCCAGGTGGAGGTGATGTCCCCGTAACCGGCGAGATCCTCGGCCAAAGCCTGCCGCACCAGGGTCAGACTCGCCCGCTCGTTCACGACCTCTTCGTTCATACCTGGCTCGTTCACGACGCTACCTCCCCGGGCTCGACTCGATGACCAGATCGCCGGTAGTGGGGCTCCTGTAGAGGAGTGTGTGCCGTAGCCAGTGCTCGTCGTCCCGCTCGGGATGATCGGAGCGCAGATGCACCCCGCGGCTTTCTTCGCGGACTGCGGCGGACTCGACGATGTGCTCGGCCACCGTCAGCAGATTCAGCAGCTCCACCTCGGCCACGGTCAAAGCGGGTGGGGCAAGCGAGCGGCGCACTTCGGCCAGGCCGGCCCGCGCTCTCTCAAGCCCGGTCCGCTCTCGGACGATGCCGCACAAGTCCGTCATGAGGCGGCCGACCGTCGCCCTCCCTTCCGCGACCACCTCCGGATCGTTGCCCTGCCTCAGATCCTCGGCCAGATCGAGCCGGATCTTCCGCACTGCCGGGTCGGAGACGGCAAGATAGCGGTCAAGATCGCGCACGGTCCGCTCCCCAAAGACCAGGCCTTCAAGAAGGGAGTTGGAAGCAAGGCGATTGGCGCCGTGGATGCCGGTGCTGGCCGTCTCGCCGCACGCATAGAGTCCCGGGATAGTGGTCTGTCCCCAGGTGTCGGTGAGCACCCCCCCTATGAAGTAGTGCGACGCAGGCGCGACCGGTATGAGCTGAGTGCAAAGATCCAGGCCTCTCTTCTTGAGCCCGGTGTACACGGTGGGGAAACGCTTCTGCAAGAAACTCGCAGTCCAGATGGCGCGCATCGAGCCACACGTGGTCTGTCTTGTCCCTGTCGAACACACGCTTGATGTGCCGCACCACCACGTCCCGCGGAGCCAACTCCGCCCGCGGATGCGATCCCACCATGAACCTCTCCCCCGCGTCGTCGCGTAGGTAGGCGCCCTCGCCACGCAGAGCTTCCGTTACCAGCAGGGTGGGATTCTCGCTCCCGTAGAACGCGGTGGGATGGAACTGCATGAACTCCATGTCCCTCATCAGCGCTCCGGCGCGATAGGCCATCGCGTACCCGTCACCGGTAGCCACGCTGGGGTTCGTGGTGTGTGCGAACACCTGGCCGGTGCCACCACACGCAAGGATCACTGCACGGGCCAGGCTCACCGTCAGCCAGCCTTCCGGATCCAGAGAGATCGCCCCTACGCAGCGGCCCGCGTCCATGAGCAGGTCGATCACGAACTCGTTCTCGTGTAACTGCACCCGGGTGCCGGCGCTGATCGCTTCGGCCAAAGCCCCGGCAACGACGCTGCCAGTGGCGTCTCCACCCGCGTGCACGACCCGGGGAACAGAGTGAGCCCCTTCGGAGCCGAGGATGAGCTTGCCGTCGCGCCGGTCGAACTTCGTCCCCATCGCCTCGAGTTCCCTGACCCGCGCTGGACCCTCCTCCACGAGCACGCGGACGGCCTCGTCGTCACACAGGCCCACCCCTGCCTCAAGGGTGTCCTTCAGGTGCAATTCAGGGGAGTCGTACGGTCCGAGCGCCGCGGCTATCCCTCCTTGCGCGAGGAACGTGGTCGTCTGGTCGAGGGTGCTCTTGGTGATGAGACCCACGTTCCAGCGGCGCGAGGCCCCCACGGCCGCGGTGAGACCGGCGATGCCACCGCCGATCACGAGAGCATCGTAGCTGGAGAAGCGAACATCGGCGCCTCCCCTGGATATGAAAGGCGCCAGGGGTTCGCTCGGATCTTGCTCCGGCCGCTCCGAATCCATCACGGCCCTACCTCCACCATGCGCTGCACCGCGCGCAGGGCTCTCTCCCGGATAGCGGGCTCGACGGTCACCACGGGACCCTCGTTCTGTAGGGCCGCCAGCACCTTGTCCAGCGTGGTGACTTTCATGTTGGGGCACACGCTCGTCTCGGTCACCGCGTAGAAGCGTTTTGCAGGAACATCTTGCGACAAGCGGTAGATCATGCCCGTCTCGGTGCCGATGAGGTACTCTTCGGCGGAGTCGTCGCGGCAGAACCGGATCATCCCCGACGTGCTCTCCACCGCGTCCGCGATCGCGGCCACCTCCGGTCTGCACTCCGGGTGCACGACCACCTTGGCACATGGGTGAGCAGCCCGGGCCTCGAGCACGTCCTCCACCTCGATCAACTCATGCGTGGGGCAGAAGCCCGGCCACAGGATCACTTCTCGCCCCGCCTTTTTGGCGGCCCACGAACCCAGATTGCGGTCGGGGGTGAAGATGATCTCCTGATCCGCGGGGATGGACTGCAAGATGCGGACCGCATTGGCGCTGGTGCAGCAAACGTCGGATAGGGCCTTCACCGCTGCCGAGGTATTTACGTAACTCACCACCACGGCGCCCGGGTGCTCGGCCTGGAGCGCCTCGAGCCCCTCCACGTCCACCATGTCGGCCATGGGGCAGCCGGCGCGGACCTCGGGGATGACGACGGGGCGGTCGGGAGCCAGTATGGCCGCGGTCTCCGCCATGAAGTGGACTCCGCAGAACACGATCATCCGGGCTGTCGAGGCCGCCGCCTGCCGTGAGAGTCCCAGCGAATCGCCCAGTATGTCGGCCACGTCCTGCACCTCAGGGCGCTGGTAGTTGTGCGCCAGGATGACGGCTTCTTTCTCGCGCGCGAGCCGGCGGATCTCCGCCTGCATGCTGACGTGGTCGATCATCGAGGCGGTGCTCCCCTCTGGGATGTACGGGTCCCTTTCCGGCGCACAGCGATCCACCTCCTGCTCCCTCACCGAGACGAGGGCCTCGGTGACTGTCCTGCCGCTATCGAGCACCAGGTCGGGCGCCAACTCGGCCAACGGCTCGAGGACGAAGCGACGCTCCTCGATGCGCGGATGGGGGATCTCCAGATCCGCCTCCTTGGCCGAGAACCCATGGTACCAAAGGATGTCGATATCAACGGTCCGAGGCCCCCACCGGACCACACGCTCCCTGCCCAACTCGCTCTCGATCCGCTGGACCGCGGACAGGAGCTCACGCGGCGTCAGAGTGGTATGGATCTCGACCACCTGGTTGAGGAAGTCGTCCTGCTCGGGGCCGCCCACCGGAGCCGTCACGTACAGCGACGATTCGGCCGAAACGCTGGTGTCGGGGAGAACGGCCAAGCCGGCCCGCGCCTTCCGCAGGTGGGCCTCCCTGTCCCCCAGATTGGATCCCAGTCCCAGGAAGACACGGGCTGGGGCGCGCCCCGCGGCGCCCAGCCCTCAGCCCTCGAGGTCCGCGCGCTGCAGTTCCACGGCAGCGGCCACGCTGGTGAGCGCGCAGGCCACCGGCGGATGCGGCTTGGTGACCTGCACCCACACCTCGTCGATAGCGAACCTCCGCAGTATGGTCTCGGCCGTGGCCCAAGCCAGGCGCTCGAGCAGTGAGAAGCTACGCGTGGTGGCCACCTCCACCACGACGTCCATGACCTCCGTGTAGTCCACGGTATCGGTCACATCGTCGGTCACGGCGGCGGCGCACTCGTCGATGGTCAACCGCACATCGAAGAGCAGGCGCTGCCCGAGCACCTTCTCTTCCGGCGCCACCCCATGGTGCCCGTAGACCTCGAGCCCCTGTATGAAGATGTCCACCGCAGCCCCCATTCGTGATACAGCCGGCTAGCTCGACCGCGGGCCGAAGACCGCCCGGGCGACGCGCGCCGCGTCGCGATTCAGAGCTACCCGGTGCGCCCGTACAATATGCACGCCGGCCTCGACCGCCAGCACCGTGGTCGCCGCGGTAGCTTGGTCCCGGGCCAGAGGTTCCGTCAGTCCGAGGATCTCGCCCAGGAATCTTTTGCGGGAGGTCCCCAGGACGACCGGCCTGCCCAGAGACCGGAAGGCAGTCATATTCCGAAGTATCTCCAGATTGTGCTCCGTGCTCTTTCCGAAACCGATGCCCGGATCGACGAGGAGGTTCTCCTCCTTCAGCCCGTTGTCGACAGCCCAATCGAGCCGCGCCACGAAGAACTCGTACACCTCCCGCACCACGTCGGTGTAGACGGGCGCCTGTTGCATCGTCTTCGGCTCCCCGAGCATATGCATCAGGATCACCGGGCACTCGGCATCCCGCACGACCGCCACCATCTCCGGGTCCCTCCGCAACGCAGAGATGTCGTTGATCATGTAGGCACCGGCGGCAAGTGCTTCGGCCGCCACCGACGCCTTGTAGGTGTCGACAGAGATCCTCCCGGGGAGCGCCGCCGCCAACGCTCTGACCACCGGCAGCACCCGCTCCCGCTCGACGTCCAGCTGCACCGCATCGGCTCCCGGCTTGGTGGACTCTCCCCCCACGTCCACCAGCGCTGCCCCGTCACGGACCATCTCAAACCCCGCACTCACAGCGGCCTCCGTATCGGCGAGGAGACCCCCATCGGAGAACGAGTCGGGCGTGACGTTGACCACACCCATGATCAGAGGGGGTTTGGACAGGTCCAGCCCGGGATGACACGCCGGGGTCGGCTCGTCGTAGTTGCGGAGAGCCGCTTCGATCGAGCGGCCCAGGCGTCGTAACCCGAACGGTTGCGACTGGAGTTTGGGGAGGAACCGCTCGAACTGCCCCAGAGTACCCATGATCAGGCAGTCGGCTTCCTCGCCTCGCATCTCGTACACGCTACGCGATGTGGCCACCTCCCCACCCCGAGACAGCATCTCCTGCTTGAGGATGCTGGCGGCCCGGACGTCGACCCCGGTAACCCTCACCGCGCGGAAGAGCGCCTTCTTCTCCATGATGTCAATTCCGCCCGGGGAGACCCGGGCTCTGGCCATGGCCACCCTGACCTCTGCCCCGTCCCGCAGTACCAGGACCTGGGCTCGACCGTCGTCCGGGATCACGGCGTCCGGCTCCGGATCAGGCTTGGGGAGCCTCGATGAGGGCCAAGACCTCAGCTCGAGTAGCAGCGTTGGTCCGGAAGATGCCGCGCACGGCGGAGGTGACCACCCGGGATCCGGGCGCCCGCACACCCCGCATAGTCAAACAAAGGTGCTCGGCCTGGATCAGCACGAGGACTCCCGCGGGATCCAGCGAGGTCATCAAGGTGTCCGCTATGGTGCTCGTCAACCGCTCCTGCAGTTGCAGACGCGCAGCCGCAGCACGCACCAGGCGGACCACCTTGGAGATGCCGGTGATCCTCCCGTGCTTCGCCGGGATATAGGCCACGTGGGCGACGCCGAAGAACGGCACCAGGTGATGCTCGCACATGGAGTAGAACGTGATGTCCCGGACGAGGACCATCTCCTGGTGGGTGTCGGAGCCTATGGCGACCACGATCGAGGAGAGGTCTTCGGGCTCCGTGGCGATTATGTCTTCGTACATATCCGCCACCCGCCGCGGGGTCCCGACCAGGCCCTCCCGTTCCGGGTCCTCTCCGATGCCCTCGAGGAGGAGGCGGATGCCTGTCTCGATCTTGGCTTTGTCCACGGCAGAGCCCAGGGTCCGGTCCCGGGCTAGTCTTCGCCGAGGGACGTCATCGAAGACACACCACCCGTGGCGACCCGTTCGTGCCCGTCGGGCTCCAGCGTCTCCTGCTCGTCACGCGATCTGCGCTGCCGCTGGACCCGTTTGCTCTCCGCCACCTTGCGAGCCCGGGCTTCGTCGCGGGCCCTGAAGACCTCGTCGGGATCTTCCCCGGCCACCAGAGCCTCGAACTCCTCTTTGTCGATGGTCTCTTTGTCGATCAGCAGTAGCGAGATCTTGTCAAGCTCCTCGCGGTGCTCCGTAAGGAGTTTGCTGGCCATCTCGTAGGCTTCGTCCACCACCCGGCGGATCTCGACATCGATCTTTTGGGCGGTCTCGTCCGAGTATTCCTGCCCCATGCCGTAGTCACGCCCCACGAACGGCTGGGCTGGGTCGTGACCGAAGGTGAGCGGACCCAGGTTCTCGCTCATGCCGTACTGGGTGATCATGCGGCGCGCCGTTTCCGTGGCGCGCTGCAGGTCGTTGGAGGCACCCGTGGTGATGTCGTCGAAGCGGATCTCCTCCGCCACGCGGCCGGCCAGCATGTGCGAGAGCTTGTCGATGATCTCCTTCTTCTTGACCATGAACTTGTCTTCCGTGGGCAGGGTGATGGTGTAGCCCAGGGCCTGCCCGCGGCTGATGATGGAAATCTTGTGGACCGGATCGGCATTGGGCAGGTAGTGCGCCACCAATGCGTGACCGGTCTCGTGATAGGCGGTGATGAGCTTCTCCTCCTCGGAAAGGATGCGCGACTTCTTCTCCGGACCGGCGATGACCCTGAGCACCGCCTCCTCGAGCTCCTCCATCTCGATGACCCGCTTGCGCCGGCGAGCGGCCAACAAGGCGGCTTCGTTCACAAGGTTGGCGAGGTCGGCACCGGTGAAGCCCGGAGTCTGAGCGGCCAGCGTCTCCAGCTCCACGCCCGGGCCGAGCGGCTTCCCTTTGGCATGTACCGTCAGGATGGCCTTGCGTCCCTCCCGGTCGGGACGGTCCACCACGATCTGTCGGTCGAAGCGCCCGGGCCGGAGCAGGGCCGGGTCGAGGATGTCGGGACGGTTGGTCGCCGCCATGATGATGATGCTCTCGTTGGCCTCGAAGCCGTCCATCTCGACCAGAAGCTGGTTGAGGGTCTGCTCGCGCTCATCGTGGCCCCCGCCCAGACCCGCGCCACGGTGGCGACCGACGGCGTCGATCTCATCGATGAAGATGATGCAGGGCTGGTTCTGCTTGGCCTGGTCGAACAGGTCGCGCACGCGGCTCGCACCGACGCCCACGAACATCTCCACGAAATCCGAACCGGAGATGCTGAAGAACGGCACCCCGGCCTCACCGGCCACAGCTCGCGCCAGGAGGGTCTTGCCGGTGCCGGGCGGGCCGAACAGCAGCACGCCTTTGGGAATGCGGGCCCCGAGGCTCTGGAAGCGCTTCGGGTTCTCGAGGAACTCCTTGATCTCGTCGAGCTCTTCGACGGCCTCATCGACACCGGCCACGTCCTTGAACGTGATCTTTGGCTGGTCGATCGTCATGCGCTTGGCCCGCGATTTGCCGAAGCTCATCACCTTGCTCCCACCTCCCTGCATCTGGTTCATCAGGAAGATGAAGAAGACCACCATCAGGAGGATGGGCACGATGGTGCTCAGCAGCGAGACCCAGATCGAGCTCTCTTGGATGTCGGTGACGAAGTCGACGTTGTTCGTGAGGAGGAACTCCTCCATGGGGTAACCTTCGGTAAAACCGACCTGGAAGGTCTTCCCGTCCGAAGTAAGTTCACCCTCCACCACGAGATCCTTGGTCTTGAGCGTCACCGGGGACTTGACGTTCCCCTGCTCTACCGCGGTCTGGAACTCGTTGAAGGTCAGCTCTTCATTGCCGCGCGAACCATAGAAGAGATTCTGCACGAAGAAGGCCAGCAATATTACTAGGAGGATCGGGAAGGCGGCACTCTTGAAGAACCTGCTCACCTTAACTCCACCAATCGTTGTATCAGGGCCAGAGATACTACCACAAGGGCGCTAGTCGAAGTCGTCGATGACCCCTATGTACGGTAGATTCCGGTACTTCTCGGCGTAGTCGAGGCCGTATCCCACCACGAACTCGTTCGGGATCTCGAAACCCGTGTAGCGGCAGCGCAGCTCGGCCGTCCGGCGGCTGGGCTTGCTGAGCAGGGTGACGATCTCGATGGAGGCCGGGTTCCGGGAGCCCAGGTTGTTCGTCAGATACTGGAGGGTGAGCCCCGAGTCGACTATGTCCTCCACTATCAGGATGTGGCGGCCTTCGATGTCGATGTCCAGATCCTTCAGGATCCTCACGACCCCTGAGCTCTCGGTCGACTGACCGTAGCTCGACACGGCCATGAACTCTACCTCGAGATCGAAGGGCAACCGCCTGGCCAGATCGGCCATGAAGAAGATGGCGCCCTTGAGGACGCAGACCAGGATGGGGCACTTGCCTTCGTAGTCAGCCCTGATGTTAGCGGCCAGCTCGTCGATCTTGGCCTGGAGTTCCTCCCTGGAAATGAGGACCCTCACGTCTCCGCGACCTCTCCTTGCTCCTCGTTCGTCTTAGAGCCGTCCGCTTCTCGCTCTGCGACACTTTCCGCGGGAGCGCTCAAACTGAAACGCACTATGTCAATGGTATCGCGGCCTATTCTACCTTCGTCGGCGACAACCATTCCACACACCCACACGATCCTGTCGCGACAGACGACCAGGGGCCTCAGCGACCGCTCGGCAGCCGGCACCCGCAGATCGACGAACAGGTCCTGGAGCTTGCGCTCCCCCGGGGCTCCCAGGGGCCGCACCCGGTCGCCCGGCCGAGGACCTCGCACCGTGAGCGCGCCCTTCAGCAGCCGACCATCCACGTAGGCCTCCCGCGCGGGATCGGGGGCGAAAAAGTGCTCCACCCGCTCTACTTCGATCCGCCAGGCCCCCCATTCCACCTCACCTGGCACCGGAAGCACCACGGGGCCGGGTGCCCGGGCCGGCCTCACGGAGCCTTGCTCGAGCCTAACACAATCGTACTGCTTGCGGGCATACCACCCACCCCCCAGCGAGCGCTCGGCCGAGCCCGGGACGGCGAGCAGGGCCTCCACTGCCAGCACCGCGGCGCGCGAGGCGATGGCCGGCGCCCGACCCTCGAGCCAACGGTGCAACAGAAGCCGGCGCAGTGGCGCTGAGAATCGTGACAGCCCTGGGACATTCATTGTCGGGGCTTCCGCCACATCCGGATGACCGAGATCCGCGCCCGCCTCCAGGAGCACGCCGCGCAGCACCTCCTCTATCTCGGCGGCCACATCCGCTGCACGAGCCGCCGCTTCCACCGCTCCTGGGAGCGCCGCTTCCCAGGCAGGAAGCACCTCCTCCCTGATACCGGTCCGCGCGTAGCCCGCATAGGCGTTGCCACGATCCTCGGCGAACTCGAGTCCATGCTCCCTGCAGTAGGCCCACGTATCCGCCCGCCGGCAGTTGAGCAGCGGCCGGACCCAGGGGACATCGCAGGGTCTCATGCTACGGAACGCCGCCAGTCCCCCGTATCGCCCCAGCCGGTAGAGCATGGTCTCCACCTGGTCGTCGGCCGTGTGCCCCAGCGCGATCCGTGTGCAGCCCTGCTCCTCAGCGACCTGGAGCGCCGCCTCCCGTCTGGCGGCGCGCGCCGACTCCTGAACGTTCCCCGCCGCCTTGTCAACAGAGCGGTGCACCACGGTGAGCTCCACGCCTAGCTGAACACACACCCTGCGCACCAGCGCTTCGTCGGCCTCGCTTTCGTCGCCACGGAGATGATGGTTCACGTGGAGCGCACGCATAGAGGCAGGACCGGCCCGGCCGGCCGACCCGCCGGTGAGGATGTGCAGAAGAGCCAGAGAATCCTGCCCCCCAGACACCATGACCAGGGCGCGGCAACCGGGCGGGAAGAGACCCTCCCGCGCCATCAACGCCCGTGCCCGGCGGGCTAGTGACGGTCTTCCCCTTTTGACCGGCCCCGGCTCCATCGTCACGAGTCGTCAGCCTCCCTGGTATTGCCCATTGGGGCTGGTATTGTACTACTACCGTCTCGACGATCCCGGCCCGGGCCACCCTCCCCTCCCTGCCGCAGACAGCACAGGGTTGCTTCAACTGATCTAAAAGACCGCCCTCGCCGACAGTCATCATCCACGTGACCTTGCACTACACCGCCGCCTTTGCTTATATTGGCACGCCCGAACGTCCCAAAGGAGGAGAACCATGGGTGTCCCCAAAGTCGATCCCGATCTGTGCACCGGGTGCGGTATCTGTGAGGATATCTGCCCCGACGTTTTCGAGATCGGCGATGACGGCCTGTCCCACGTGATCGACCCGAACGCGTGCGAAGACGCAAGCTGCTGTGAAGAGGCGGTCGACGAGTGCCCGGAGGGCGCCATCAGCATCGAGTGAACCTGCCGCGACTCATACGCGGATAGATATGTAGCAGAGCATCCCCGTCATGAATAGGCCGCTCTTCTTGGGAGGAGCGGCTTTTTCGTGCTCACTGCTCATGAAGGAAGGCATGCCATGGCGCTCTCCGATCAGCAACGTGTTCCGCCAGGACAGCACCTCGTTTCCAGTTTCCCCGTGCTCCACGCCGGCTCGGTGATGCACGTCGCGCGGGAGACCTGGCGCCTGACGGTCGACGGCCTCGTCGAGCCTTCCCTTGCTCTTGACTGGGATGGGCTACTCGCTCTCCCGGCCACCAGCCAGACCTGCGACATCCACTGTGTGACTACCTGGAGCAAGCTCGACACTCGCTGGAAAGGAGTGCAGGTCTCTACCCTCTTCAAGGACCTGCTCATATCCCCTGAGGCCCGGCACGCGGTGATCCACGCCTATGGCGGCTGGACGACCAACCTCCCCCTGGAGGAACTGATCCGCGAAGACGTGCTGCTCGCTTATGAATACGAGGGACGGCCGATATCTGACGAGCACGGCGGGCCGGTACGCCTCCTCGTACCCCGCCTCTATTTCTGGAAGAGCGCTAAGTGGCTCCGGAGGATCGAGGTGACGGCCGAAGAACGCCTGGGCTACTGGGAGCGCGCAGGGTACCACCGGCTGGGTGATCCCTGGTTGGAGCAGCGCTACTCCTAGATCCGGTCGGGCCGCCGCGAGCGCCAGCGAGTCGGCCAGGCCGCTGACTGCCCTGAATTCCGCTTCTCCCGCAGGATACGTCCGGTCTGTGTCGAACGGTCTTGCCCGAGGAGAAAGGAGCAGGAACATCGACTTTCCCGGCGTGATCCGGCTTGTGCTCGTTGTCGTCACAGCGGCCATGCTCGTAACGGCGTGGGTGCTTTCCGTAGTGAAGGGGCGCTCCGGGCGGCCTATTCTTAAGGCCGGCCTGGTCTCCCAGTGGGCGCTCATCGCGGTTCTCGTAGCTCTCTCGGCGCAGTTCGCCCTCCGGCCCTCTCAAACTCAGGGATCCTTCCCTCTGGGCCAGACGCTGATCCTGGCAGCCGCTGTGGCCTCATCCGTGGTCTTCTTCTCCCTCCGAGACCGCGGATCGGCCGGCCTTGATCGGGCCCTCGACACGTCCACAGTCGACGCGCTCACTCATATCGCAAGCCACAGGGCATTCCAGGACCGTTTGGTTCACGAGTGTGAGCGGGCCTACAGATTCGGGGACACCTTCATGCTCCTCATGCTCGACTTGGATGGCTTCCACCCCATCAACAACCAGTATGGGCACCGCACCGGAGACCGGATCCTCCTCGAGCTGGCCCGGCACCTGAGGTCACAACTGCGAGAGATCGACATGGTCGCCCGGTTCGGTGGTGACCAGTTCGCGATGATCCTCCCCCACACCTATGACAAAGGT
Source organism: uncultured Actinomycetes bacterium (assembly GCA_963713545.1). Classification (GTDB taxonomy): domain Bacteria; phylum Actinomycetota; class Thermoleophilia; order RBG-16-64-13; family RBG-16-64-13; genus CAVPLM01. Next base: position 45,599 of record CAVQME010000004.1, read on the forward strand.
GGTACGGAGGTAGCCGAGCGCTTGCGGCAACACGTTGCGGGGCGGGTCTTCGTCACGTCGGGCGGAGTCGACATACATCTGACGGTGAGCCTCGGCACCTGCGCCTATCCTCGAGACGGCGCGTCGGCTCCTGAGCTGGTGGACGGAGCGCAGAAGGCTCTGCGGTTTGCCAAAGCCATGGGGGGAAACCAGGTTCAGGCCTCGCGAGACCTCCCCAGCAAGGATGCGCCCGACAACGTGGTGCCGCTGTCCCGTTCGGGGAGGGGCGCCATTGTGCGCAGCCTTGCGGCCGCCGTGAACCTGCGCGACGGCTACACGCACGAGCATTCCCGTCTGGTCTCCGAGCTCTCGGTAGCCATCGCTCACCGCCTTGACCTGCCCACCGATGAAGTCGCCCGGATCAGTGAAGGTGCCCTTCTCCACGATGTCGGCAAGATCGGCATCTCCGATGCCATCTTGAGCAAGGCAGGCGGCCTCTCTGCGCAGGAATGGGACAAGATCCGCCACCATCCGCTCCTGGGGAAACAGATCATCGAACAGGCGCCCGAGTTGATGGATGTCGTCCCCCTCGTGCTGCACCACCAAGAGCGCTACGACGGGACCGGCTATCCGGAGCGCCTTCGCGGAGACGAAATCCCGTTGGGCGCGCGCATCATCGCTGCCGCGGACGCCTACGACGCCATCCGGTCCGACCGCCCCTACCGCTCGGGTCGCCCGCATGACGAGGCCACCCGAGAGATACGGCGCTGCAGCGGGGGGCAGTTCGATCCACGGGTGGTGGATGCCCTGGTAGCAGCGCTCGACACCGACCCCGCGCTGCAGCAGACGCTCGCGCTCAACACCGCGGCTTTGGCGGCCGCCGGGTCCGCGGCCATGAACGCTTAGCAAGCAGGATCTGCACGGGCGCGCGGCCCTCGGCCAGCACAACCCGTGACCCGCCTGAAACGGTTACCCGGCAAGGTCCCTTCCCTAGCTAGAAGGCGACCATTCCCAGGACGTGGTAGAAGAACACGCCCATGAAAACGGCCAATACCACCAGCGAGATCTCAAGGGCGCTGCGATAGCGCCGGAACCGCCAGATGACCAGGCTGATCAGGAAGATCGCGAGGATCTTGAAGATACCGGCATAGACCGGGTTGAGCGCGAACAGAGAACGCATGATCGGGTTAGCTTCGCCGCCCCCCGTGTTGAGCACATTGATCGTCAAGACGAAATCGGCCAGATTGAGCATGTTGATGGCGACAAGCATGACCCTCACGGTCGCCGGACGATCGCGCAGCCCGGTGAGGATACCTTCGAATGCTACTGAGGCCCGATTCGCGTCGGGCGCCGGCCCCCTCCGGTCGAAGCCACTTCTACGCTCGGGCCACGCGAAGCTGACGCGATTCTGCCTGCGATCCACTTCGCGACGTTCCATCGTGAAGGCTTCGACCGAACCGCGTTCCGTAAGAGAACCGTCGCCCAGACCACAGCCGCTCTGGAGCCGAGCGTTTGACTCTGAGTCGACTGTGGCGTTCTTGTTGCTCATATGTGCAACATTATAACGATTCTAGTCGAGAAACGAAACTGCCGCCGCGTCTCGATCGTCGCCGCCCGCGGACCGCGACAGGCGGTTCCATTCCTTGTACAGGATCGGTCCTGCGATGATCAGGCCCGCCAGGGAGATCACTCCGGCCAGACTGATGACGTAGCCGGAGAGATACGTGTACAGGATCGGAGCCAGGAGGGTGCCGATCAGAGCGGAGGCCTGGATAGCGGTCTGCTCGACCCCCTGTACGCTCCCGAGCCAGCGAGGTGGTACCACCTGCACCATGAATGCCTGCTTGGCCGGGTATGACCAGGCCACGGCCAGCCCTTCCAAAACGCTGACGACGAGGAACAGGGTCAGGTTGGAGGTGGTGCCGTACGTGATCCAGGCGAAAGCCGACACCGTGTACCCCGAGAACATGAGCACCCAGCGATTGTAGCGGTCGGCCAAGTAGCCCCCCACCCAGGAAAGCAGCATCGGCCCGCTGAATGCCACCCAGGTGAGCCCGATGAACTGCACCGACGCTCCAAGATGGCGCAGCCACAGGCTCCATAGCACCTCCCACACGCCCATGGCGAAGTGCCCGGTCACCGCCACGATCAGGAACGCCGACACAGGCCGGGTGATCAACTGCCGGTAGGGTGGGTGCTGGACCTTCACGGCGCGACGGCGACGCGCGCGCTCCGGCTCCTTGACCGTGAGGAACAAGACCAACGCCGTGATCGCCGACAGCACGCTCCCAAAAAGGAAGATGGCGTAGAACGCCCACTTCCCCTCGCCGCCTCCCAGGCTGTAGAGAGGCCAGGCGAGGAGCGGCCCTGCCACCAGACCCCCGAACTGGGCCGTGGTGAGCCAGCCGTAGGCCCGGCTGCGCGTTTCCTCGGTGGACAGATCCGCCACCAGAGCCTGCCCCGCCGGCGTCACGGCTGCGGCTCCCACCCCTTCTAAGAACCGGAAGAAGATGAACCAGGCCGGGTGGGTGGTGGTGACGAACAGGGCGGTAGCCAAGGCATACAGACTCACCCCCGCTACGATCACGGGCTTTCGGCCCACCGAGTCGCTGAGACGGCCGAAGAGGGCAGAGAAGGCGACCGTACCGATATAGTAGGCGGCCGCCACTATGCCTATCAGCCACACGGACGCGTGCGCCTGCTCCTGCAGAAACACGGGCAGGTAGGGCAGGATGGCGCCGAAACCCAGCCAGACGACCAGACTGGCTGCGCATATCACTCCGAGTTGGAACCAATAGGTCCGTTCCGGGCCGGGGCCTGGATCGCCCGGATCTCCGTTCGGGACAGGGTCAGACTGACTTGCCACAACTGTGCTCATGTGGGAACTTTGGCTACGAGCTAGTTCACAGGATCGCGCAGCGCGCGCAGCCACACAGGCTATCACTTTGCAGCCGGCCATCGAACCATCGGGAGGAGAAATGGGCGAGCATCCGGGACGGGCCTTTCAGGAGAAAACGGCCTACCACCGGTACGCCATGGAGGAGTACGAGCTCGACTGGCGGAGCAAGCCGCCGATCTACAAGTTCTACCCCCACGCCCCCTTGGTGAGCCTGCCTTCCGCAGCGCCCGACCCGCAAGAAGAACCGGCCCCCGACTTGTGGACCTGCGTTGCCCGCCGGCGAAGCGTGCGGGCGTTCGGCGCAGTCCCTTTGACCCTGGTGGACCTTTCCAGGCTTCTGTGGGCGTCGGCCGGAGTCACCACGTCCTTCATCACCCCGCACGGGCAGGATTTCTATCGGGCCGCGCCCACTGCCGGAGCCCTCTACCCGATCGAGACTTACGTGGTAGCGAACAACGTGGAGGAACTGGAGCCTGGCCTCTACCACTATCGGGTCACCGGCGTGGACATCCTCGAGCGTCCCATCGTCGAGGGCAGCCACGCCCTGGAGCAGCTCAAGACCGGGGACTTGAGGACGCACATCGCGGCGGCCGCGCTCGATCAGCCGATGTGCGGCAAGGCAGGGGCTGTCTTCATCTGGACGGCCGTCTTCGCCCGCAGCGTGTGGAAGTATCGCGAGCGTGCCTACCGCTATTTCTACCTGGATGCCGGCCACATCGCCGCCCACCTGTCCTTGGCGGCGGTCGCGCAAGGTCTGGGAAGCTGTCCCATCGCCGCTTTCTTCGACGATGAGGTCAACGCTCTTGTGGGCGTCGACGGGCAGACGGAGGGCGTTGTCTACATGACCGCGGTGGGCAGGCCGAGCCGGCCCTTCTCGGGCAGCGGCCGGGTAGACCTGCGCCATACCGCTCGTCCGAAGGAGTAGGCCGGCCGCGACCGGCGAGCCAGCGCGACCCGGCCGCTCCGGAAGATCGCCGCGCGCAACGACCCTCCGAACTACGTGTCCGGCGAACGCCTGCGACTCACATACTCTATCTCAGGGTCGTGCACGTATCCGATAGAGCGGAAGAAGCGTAGCGAGTCTTGGTTGGGCGTCTCGATGAGCGCCGCGATGATATCGAGACCAATGGCTTCCAGTCGGGTTTCGACTTCATGCACCAGCATCCGGGCGATCCCCCGACGCCGAAGCTCTGGAGTCACGGCCAGACGGTTTATCCACCCCTTTCGTCCGTCGTGGGTACCGAGGACCACGCCCACGATCTGACCCTCCAGTTCGGCAGCGAGGAACACCGACCTGTCCCCCTTGAACTCGGCGGCTACTCGCTCCCGGGCGTCCCGTCCCTGAGGGCGGAACGACAGACCGGCATCGGCCCAAAGGGCAACAACGGCATCGTAGTCTTCGGGACGTAGATCGCGGACACTGATACCTGGCGGTCTCGTGGAATCGGTCACCGCCTCGAGCCCTCCCTTCCCGGTCGAACCGCCTGCACTCGGTCTATTGGCGTGCGTGGGCATGCGCGACCCCTGCGGCTTGAGCCTCAGAGCCTCTCCTATTGTGCGGCCGCAAGTCCGCCTGCGCAAACGTGGGCGTCTCGTCGACACGTGCCATGATGCGGCCTCGTGCCGATACCGAGGCAGCCGGTGGTAGGAGTTGCCGATTCGGCAAGTCCGTGCCTTAGTATTGACTTTTCCCGACACTTTCTGTCACATTGACTCCCAGAGCATACGAGACCTTCAGGAGCAGTCATGGCTTTCGGCCTAGATGCTATCGATCGCCGTATCCTGGCCCTGCTCGTAGAAGACGGACGCATGCCGGCTGCCGAGATGGCCCGCCGCGTCGGCGACGTTTCCGAGCGCTCTATCCGCTACCGCATCGACCGCCTCCAGCGCCTAGGCGTCGTGCGGGTCACCGCCATCGTCAACCCTCTGCCTCTCGGCTACACGACCATCGGCGACGTGGCGATCGACGTAGCTCCTGGGTCGCTGCAAGACGTGGCAGCCCAGCTCGTCGACCTCGATCAGGTCAGCTACGTGGCCGGGTCCGTCGGCGACGGCGATCTGGTGGTCCAGGTCTACGCTCGTGACCCGGAGGAACTCGTGCGTCTCGTGAACGAGACTATCGGCGCTATCCCCGGGGTCACTAGGGCGCGCACGAATATCGTGCCGTGGAAGCTCAAGGAGGTTTGCGATTGGCACGTCCCGGCGGAACCGGCCGAGGAAGGGGCGGCTATGGTCTGAGTGGGCACGCTGATCCGGCCAGCAAACGTGCGCGGAGGACCACTGATCGCTCCCGCACCTGACTCAAAGGGGTGAACATGGCACAAGGAGAGGGTGAAATAGCATTTGCTCGAAAGGCCAGCGGCCTGGTCCGTGGCTTGAGCATGTGGGACGCCTTCGGCGTCGGCTTCATGAACCAGGGCCTGACGCCCAGCATCTGGGTCATGGTGAGTCTGGGTCTGGGCGTCTACCTGGGCGGCAACTTGATCATCGCCACCATCATTTCGCTGGTGCTCGCCGGCATCGGCTTCCCGCTGGTGTGGGGGATCCTGGGAGGATCTATGCCCCGCTCGGGCGGCGAGTACATCTACAACTCGAGGATCATCCACCCTCTGGTAGGCATCGGGGAATCTTTCGGTAACGCGTTCATCTGGCTGATGTGGATCTATGTGCTGGGTCCGTGGATGGCCGACCCAGGGAGCCATCATGGTGGCGGAGTTCATGGACTGGACCTGGCTCTACGATTCGGCGAACGAGACGTTCCTCGGCGGCCTTTCCTATACCTGGGGATCGTTCGTCATCGCCACCATCGCCAGCATCATCGCGTTCTTCTTCGTCGTGTTCGGGGTCAAGGTCTTCGCACGGGTACAGAAGGTCATCATGGGCGTCGGTATCCTTGGGGCTCTCATCATAGTCATCGTGCTGCTTTGGTACAGCAAGGCCGACTTCATCGCTTCTTGGAACGCCTTGGCGGAGGAATACGGCTCCCTTAACTACAACGACTTCACAGCGGCTGTGAGCGCCGCGGCCGGCACCGAGATGCCGACCACCTGGAACTGGTACGACACCTTCGGGGTGATGGTTGCAGGCTCGTGGCTCTTCGCCTACTCCTACTGCATCACGTTCATCGCCGGAGAGGTGAAGCGACCGGACAAGAGCATCATCCTATCGAACCTCTTCGCCATCGTCGTCCCCGCGATCTTCATGATCCTCACGGCGATCGGTCTGTACACCCTGGTCGACTTCAACTTCCTCTCTGCCACGGCCTGGTTGGACAACAACGGGACCGACATGATCGAGGGCTATAACATGCCCTGGAGCCCGCACTACGTGGGGTTGGCCGCAATTGTGAATTCGAACCCGGTGATACTGTTCCTCATGGCCTTCTCGTTCCTGCTCTTCACTCTATGGTGGGTTGCCCTGTCGTACCTGGCCTTCCCGCGCATCATCTTCGCCTGGGGCATGGACCGCATGGGTCCAAAGTGGTTCACCGACGTGAACGCGCGCTATGCCTCGCCCGGTCAAGAACTACATCCTCTGCTTCTTCATCGCGGAGCTCCTCATCGCGCTGTACGTGTTCTGGCTGAACGAGCCCATGCAAGGCCTGTCGGTGACCGCCCTCGAGATCTTCTCGGTGTTCGGTGTCACCGCCATCGCGGCCGCCATCTTCCCGTTCTCGAGACGCTCCAAGCACATCTGGGAGTCTTCCCCGTATCGCAAGTGGAAGCTGCTCGGCGTGCCGGTCGTGACGCTGGGAGCTGTGGTCAACATCGCCTACCTGGCGATCCTGGCCATATTTTTCTTCTTCCAGCCCACCACCCTGGAAGGTTTCACCCTCACGACCGGGATGCTGATACTGGCGACCTGGGCGCTGGGCCTCATCTGGTACTGGTTCTGGAGTTGGCGGGCCAAGAAGACGGCCGGCATCAGCACCAGCATGCTGACCGGAGAGCTGCCGCCTGAGTGACGTGTCTATTCGTCGCGGCCGGGCTACACCCGGCCGCGACAACGGGGCCGCCGCCTCGATCGGCGGCGGCCCCAGCGTATGCCGGCTGTCGAGACCTCAGGGGGCTGACCACGTGAGCCTCGAGCGACCGGAGAAGGAGTGATAGTGCTCAAACTGTTCTATGTGACCGATATCCACGGGTCTAATGTCTGCTACAGGAAGTTCTTGAACGCGCTTCCCATATACGGGGCGGATATCGCCGTACTCAACGGCGACCTCCTCGGCAAGGTGCTCATCCCCCTCGTCGAGAAGGTTGGCGGCGGTCGAGAGTGCCACCTCATGGGGCAATACACGGAGATGAACTCGGCGGACGAGATCGCCGCCACCAAGAAGACCATCGAGAACGCCGGCTACTACTGGGAGGAGCAGACCCGGGAGGAGTACGACGCCATCAGGGCAGACCCGGCAGCTATCGACAAGCTCTTCAAGAAGCGGGCGATCGAGCGCATCGAGGAATGGCTGGAACTGGCCGACGAGCGGCTGGCGGGCAAGAGCCACACGGTCTACATCTGTCCGGGCAACGACGACTGGTGGGAGATCGACGACATGATCCTCCAGTCGAAGTCGCTGAAGCCCTGTGACGACATGATCGTCCAGTTCGACGACTACACGATGATCTCGTCCTCGCGCTCCAACCCCACTCCCTGGGACACACCCCGGGAAGGTCCGGAAGAGGAGTTGACCGAATACCTGGAAGGTCTCTGTCAAAGAGTGGGGACCTCTCCGAAAGATTTCGAGAACGTCATCTTCAACTTCCACGTCCCTCCCTACGGCTATTCGCTGGATCTCTGTCCGAAGCTCGACGCAAACATGCGCATGGCGGCAGAGGAGAAGATCCACGCGGGGAGCGTCGGAGCGAAGCAAGTGATCGAGAAGTACCAGCCTCTTCTCGGCCTGCACGGTCACATCCACGAGTCACGCGGAGCCCAGAAGGCCGGACGGACCCTCATGATCAACCCTGGCAGCGAGTACTCGGAGGGGATCCTCAAAGGCGTGGTGGTGATGCTTGACAAGAAGAAGATCAAAGACTACGTGTTTACGTCGGGCTAGAAGGAGCCGATCATGCCCAAACCGTTCATCCTTCCCAAAGACATCCCCATGGACCAGTATCCCAAGCCCGAAGTCTTCCTGAGCGAAGGGAGACGGATCGTCGAGGCAGCCAGCAACGAGGGCTTCGCCATGAGGGTGATGGGGCCGCTCGCGCTCCACTACTACTTCCCCGAGCAGGTGGAGCTCTACGCGCGGCTCGAACGGTTGGGGGAACGCTACTTCACCGATATCGACTTCGTCGCCTACGGCAAGGCCGGCGGTAAGCTCAAAGGGTTCATGGAGAAACTTGGCTACGACTGCGACGTAAACACTCTGATGATGACCGGCAAGACCCGCCAGATCTACTACGGTGGTGCCGTCCCGATGATCGACGTGTTCCTGGACAAGCTCGACTACTGCCACGAGGTGGGTTTCCGGGGGCGGCTCGAGTTCGACGACTATTGCATCTCCCTCACCGACATCACCCTGCAGAAGCTGCAGATCTGGGAGATCAACGACAAGGACCTCAAGGACCTGGAGTTCCTGTTCACGTTCGCGGATGTAGGCGACGACGAGGTCAGGAAGATCAACCGCACGTACATCTCGAAGCGCCTGGCCGACGACTGGGGCTTCTGGTACACGGCCACCACCAACTTCGCCAGGGTGAAGACCCACGTCGACGGAGTGAACGTGCTGGACGATAGCCAGAAGGCGCACGTGAAGCAGCGCTGCGACGAGTTCCTGGCGCGCATCGAGGCGGAGCCCAAGACCAAGGACTGGCAGAAGCGGGCCAAGAAGGGCACCGACAAGATCTGGTACAACACGAACTTCTCAGACTGGTAAACCGGGTTTCCCTACCTGCTCCTATCCGGAACGGCGCCCGGGTCCTTTGAGGGACCCGGGCGCCTTTTTGTCCAACCGTGTCCTTACCGGTCGCCAGACCCGGGAGCGGCGTTACTCTGGGCTCACTCGGTCTTCTCGATCCAACCTGTCCAGGCCGAACTCGAAGAAGGAGCCGACATGGTTTCGTACGTGTCATAGAAGTGCGCCAACAAGTGTAACGGATCTCGCAGGACATGCCTGTTTATAGAAACTACGTGTGGGCCCTTGCGATCAGGCCCATCAGGTGCGAGCAGACGGAGGGGATTTCAGCTCGGCATCTAACGCGAGGCGGTGAGAGAAGACCGCATCATCCGGCCTCAGTCAGGCGCAAATCCCTTGATCAGGCGTCCAAGCCGGCGAGGAAGCCCGCGTCATCCGCGGACTCGCCCGCGGACCCGAAATACTCGACACCCGCTGACCCGGGCTCCTCATCTACTGGGAGGGATGGCCCGGCTGCAGCCGACCGACCACGATCGCACCATCCATCAAGAGGCATCACCAACTGCCGTCCGGTCGACCGAGAGACCGTCGCAGGGAAGAGCTTGTGCACCCAGACCCGTGAGCCATCGGTGTCGGCATCGGCAGGAGCGTTGCCGCTTCCGGCAGTACCAAGGAGACGAGTAGGTGCGTCGAGCCCGTCCCCCCTCCAAGAGCCGTTCGTCGGTCCCGCCTCCTCTCGCACCCACAGCGATAGATAGGTGTGGCCCACGAGAAGCGCGACCAGATTGCTCATCAGACTCGCACTTGTGCCCGCGTCCAACCCCGCGCGCGAGACCAGCTTCAGAAGAACGTTGGCCCTCTTCTTCGCCACTGGGGAGTAGGCGAGATCCCGGACCAGCAGAGGAGCCGCATTGGGATGAGCCTGTATGAAATCCCACAGTTGGACGAACGTTCCCTTCACCTGGTCCGTCCATTCCAACCTGGTCGGCGGCGTTCCCAGCTTGCGGTACAAGAACTCGGCGACCCCGGTCAACAACTCGTCCTTGCATTCAAAGTGATAGTAGAGAGAGCTGGCCTTGACACCTAGTGCATTCGCCAAAGTGCGCATGCTCAGTGATTCGAGACCGGTCTCGTCGATGGCCTCGAGCGCGACCTCGCAGATGCGATCTCTGGTCAATCGCTCTTTCGCGCCTTCGCCATTCCCTCCGTTCACCACATCCTCCAACCGATTTGACATAGCCGCCTAACATCGTTAGACTGGCGGCCAACTAACGACGTTAGTCTGACAGAAGCAAACGATCGTCCGCCTTGCCAGAGTGCAACGGGCGCTGTTGCAGTTACGGAGCGAAAGGAGCCGATGGTGCGCTTCCCCATACTCCCCTGCCCACCCGCAACGACCGCAAAGACGGCACTCTCGACCATCCCTGCACTATCTATATTCTCGACCGTACGTCGTTTTCCCTGAAGGAGCCCCAATATCGACACTGATCGATCTGGCGGGGCGTCTCATAGGGGCCAGCGTGAAGGTAACCACGCACCTTGTTCTCCACCTCGCGACGGAACAGGAACGCGCTCCCCCATGGTACCCACCGCGAAACGAAGAGGGGCCATGGCTCTCACTCTAAGCTGGCCCCTCGTTGGGGAGACTGCCCGTCTCCTCGCGGATCAGGTTGCCTGCCGGCGCCCTAACTCGCACCTTGTTGTTACCGCGTTCTTGGCCTGAGCTAAACCTGGCCTGCACGATTCCAAGGGTGCGCCTGTCGGGTGACCGCTGCCGTCGAACAGCGGCCACCCGACAGGGTATGGCACAGAAGCCTGATTCGCAGGGTCGCCCACAGCCTCGCGCAACAGCGCCGGCGACACGTGGCCCAGTATGCAAACGATTCTAGGGAGTTAGTTCTGTGCGTAGACTGATAGCCATAATGGCGATTTCTGCGTTGTTCTCCGGGCTCTCGCTTTTCGCGGGAAGCTCGCCCTCATATCGCGGCGGCGACTTCGACGCCCAGCGATCTTCCACCGACAGCCGGACGATCAGAATCATCGCCGGCTCTGACAGATACGAGACTGCTGTGCTGATCTCCCGGACGGGGTTCCCGCAGGGGGCGCCCGCCGTCGTGATAGCCCGGGGCGACGATTACGCCGACGCGCTGTGCAGCGCTCCGCTGGCCCACGCCTACGGCGGTCCCGCTCCTGCTGACACCGGCGAGCGGCCTTCCGGAGACCGTCGCGGCCGAGATAGAACGTCTGAATCCATCCCGAGGTTCTTCTCGTTGGGATCGGCGATGGATCGTCGCGGTGCTGAGACAGATAAGAAGCATCGTCGAGGACCGGCGAACATCACCGCCCTGGTCGGCAGAGATCGGTATGAGACGGCAGCATTGGTCGCCGATCAGCT
>CAVQME010000005.1:0-5553 GCA_963713545.1 uncultured Actinomycetes bacterium
CCGCGGTCGCCTGGGGATCTACGCGTGAAGGAGGCTCAAGGCATGGCAAATGGGACGAGCAACCCTAAGGAATACGTCACGCATCGCCGGGAGTTCGGGGATGAGGAGTTCGACGTCCTCTACTATCGTTCCACTCCGCTGGACGCACCTTTGGAGACTAAGCTTCCTGGGACTGGGGTATACCCCTCGCTCGCCCCCCACACCTACGTCGACAACGGGGTCCGCTGCGATCAGGACACCGCCGTGGAGCTGCGTGACGGTGTGACCATCTACGTCGACGTCTTCCGTCCAGACGGGCCGACCGGCGAGCAGGACCTCCCGGCCATCCTCTCCTGGTCGTACTACGGGAAGACCAGCTACGGCTTTCTTGACCCTGGCAGAGCTCGGCGCGGGCGGTATGACCGGCGCTGGATGATCATCGACAACCGGGCGGAGGACCGGGTGTGACCGAGAGGCTGCCTCTCCTGCGAGACCGCTTGCGCAAGGCGGCTCACGCCTTGAGTGTCCCCATCGATGCGGTCGAATTCGACTATGGACTTAGCTACGTCTTGGCCGCCATCTTCGCCCGGCCGGAACTCCGTGAGGTGCTCGTCTTCAAGGGAGGCACGGCACATGAGAAGGCCTATTTCGCCGGTTACCGGTTCTCGCGCGATCTGGACTTCACCGCAGTCGGCGGGCCCCGCGGTGACGAGCTGGAGCGGACCGTCGAGGCCGTGGCCCGCGATACCGAGCAGATGCTGAGTGACCATGGTCCTTTTGCGGTCACATCTGCTCGCCGGACCGAGCGAAGCGCTCATCCCTCTGGCCAGGAAGCGTTTCTTCTGCAGATCCAGTTCCCGTGGCACCGGTCACTACCACGGACCATCAAGGTCGAGGTCACCGTTGACGAGCCGCTGGCTTTGGCGCCTGAGGCACTTGGAGCGTTGGTGGCGATGGAGGAATCTCGTCGCGAGGACAGTCTCCTTGGGGGGTTGTCTTTGACAAGGACCACTGTCATATGGAACACTCTTCCTGTCTCTCATAGACAGGTAAGGTGTTTGAAATGACAGTGAGAACCATTCCGCCGGGTCTGGCGCCGCTGGTGGAGATCCTCGAGCTTGAACAGCCACGAGTGGTGACGGCTGCCCAGCTGGCGCGGTGGGCCGACGATGTGGGGCTCCGCTGGCCAACAGGCCTGCTCGTGCGACGTCTGCGGGAACGTGGTTGGCTGCTGGATCTCACTACAAAGGGTGTTTGGGAGTTTGCGCCCGCGTCCCGCGCGGGAGCTCTTGGTTCGGGCGATCCGCTCATCGAGCTTCGTGCCACGCTGGCTCGTGACCCCTCGGCGCCCTTCTTTGTGGCTGCCGAATCTGCCGCCTATCTGCATGGTCTTGCCTCGCGCAGGCCCGACCCGGATGTGATCGGCGCGCCCGCAGAAGCGCGGCCGCCGACGGCGTTGAGGACCCTGCGGATCGTCCGTTGGCAACCCGCATGCGATCCGGTCATCCGTGATGGGCTGCCTACCTGGGCGCTCCCAACACTTCTTGCATTCATGGGAACACGTCCGGGTAAATACCATGACTGGGCAAACGTGGGCGAATGGCTTCGGCCGGCTGTGCGGCAGGTAGCCGCGTCTGATCTTGCTCGTGAACTCGAGCGCCGTCCTCGGAGTGCGTGGGCGCGCACCTCATACCTTGTGGACACCGGGGGGCAGGATGAGGTCGCCCGGGCTCTACTGTCTGAAGCTCCCCCAGGCAGGGGTCCCTACTATCTGGGCGACCGGAATGGTGGGCGCTACATCAACCCATTCGAGGTTGTCGACACGGTTGGATTGAGGGTGGCCTCGGGTGATCACTGAAGGGTATCTTGCTCGGCACTACCAAGGCCGCCGTGGCGGGCGCGGACCTGCCATCATCGACATCGCCCAAGACCATGTGCTCCACCTACTTGCGCGTGAGGAGCTCTTCGATCTAGGCATCTCCCTTAAGGGTGGCACGGCAATACGCAAGTTCCTGGCGGGTAACGCGGGGCGGTTCTCGACCGATCTTGACTTCGCGGGCTTGACGGAGGCTTCGGCTGAATTGGTGCTGGACGCAATCAGCGGAGCGACAGTGGAGCAGTTCACCTTCGGGACAGAGCCCATCGACGGTACACGCCGAGTGCAATTGCTCATAAGTAGTCCGTTCGGTGAGACCGGCGTGCCTGCGCGTCTTGATTTGGGGCGGCGTTCGCTTTGGCTGCCGCCGAAGCCCGCGACCATTCTGCCCATGCCTATTCACCAATGCTATGAGTTTGCGCTTCCGGCAGTTCCCATGTCCGCGGTCGAGGAGATGATTGCGGATAAGCTGGCCCGTTTCCGCCGAGACAGCCTTGCGCGGGATCTTTACGATCTCGCGTGGTTTGCGTCCCGTCCCTTTGATGAGCCCCTTGTCCGCAGACTGCTTGTGCTCAAGATATGGGTGGATGTGGTTGACGACAGCCTGGGAGAGCGGCCCTTTGATCCAGAAGATGTTCTTAGAGACCGCAGTCCACGCGAATTCGAGCGCGAGGCTATCGGTTACTTGACTACGCCCGTCGACATCCCGGGGTGGATACGCCGGGTCCGGGAACGGTTTGTCTTTTTACGTGATCTCGACGAAGAAGAACAGCTGATCTCGCGCTGCAGCAAAGGTGAGGAGTGGCTGGTGCGGCGACAGATCGAAAACTTCACGCAACAGCCCGAGGCGTCGAAGCCTGAGGTTTGATCTGAGATCGAAGATCACGTCGTCAAGGACGATTCCGCTCTGTCCGCGGCCGAGTCGCGGCTAGAGGCGGTCGAGCAGGAGCGCTCCGAGCTGCTGGAACGCATCGAGCGGCTTCGGGCAGAGCAAGGCGCGAGGACAGATCGAGCCACCGCGAGTGTGGCGCAGCGCGAGCCGTCTTCTGCTGCCTCATCGCGCGTCGCCACGCCGGCTACTGTCAATCGTGATTCGCCTGCCGACGAGAAAGTCGCCCTCTTTGCGAGCCTCTTCCGCGGACGGATGGACGTCTATGCCCGGCGTTGGGAGAACCGGCGCGTGGGCCGCTCGGGGTTTCAGCCTGCCTGCGCGAACGAATGGGTGGCGGGTCTGTGCGACAAGCGCCGCAACAAATGCGGCAGCTGCCCAAACCGTGAGCTTCTGCCGCTCACGCCTGCCGTCGTCCGCGATCATCTGCGCGGTGAGCGTGAGGAAGAGCGCGGGCGGGAGTTCGTGGTCGGCATCTATCCTCTGTTGGCTGACGAAACGTGCTGGTTCGTTGCCCTGGACTTTGACGGCCCAGCCTGGAAGGAAGACACCACGGCGCTCCGTGATGCCTGTCGGGAGTTAGAGATCCCAGTCGCCCTCGAACGGTCTCGTTCCGGGAACGGCGGCCATGTCTGGATGTTCTTCGCAGAGCCTCTGCCTGCGGTGTTGGCGCGCAAGCTGGGGTCCCTTCTTCTTACGCGGGCCATGGAGTCGCGTCCGGAGATCGGCCTATCCTCGTACGATCGGCTCTTCCCGAGCCAGGACACCCTGCCCCAGGGCGGCTTTGGCAACCTCATCGCGCTGCCTCTTCAACGCAAGCCTCGCGACCTGGGGAATGCCGTCTTCGTCGATGAGCGCTTTCTTCCCCATCAGGACCAGTTCGAGTACCTCTCCGCTCTTGAGCGGCTGACGCGAGAACGCATCGAGGCCCTTGTCGACGATGCCGAAGCTCAAGACCAGGTGATGGGCGTACGAGTCGTGCCCGAGGAGGACTGGGCGAACGAGCCTTGGTACCGGCTTGAGATGGCGTCCACCGGCCTCGCTGCGGGGCATACGGCCCTCATTGACTGCCTGCCCGCGTCTTTTCGGGTGGTTCTGGCCGACCAGCTCTACGTTCCCAAGAACGATCTCGCCCCCGCGCTTCGCAACCGTATCATCCGCCTGGCGGCCTTCCAGAACCCGGAGTTCTATCGAGCTCAGGCTATGCATCTCCCGGTGTTCGGCCATGCTCGCGTCATAGGGTGCGCCGAGGACTTCCCTCAGCACATTGCCCTTCCTCGCGGCTGTCTTGGGGAGCTGGAGGAACTGTTTACCGAATGGGGTGTCCATCTGGAACTTGTCGATGAGCGCTTCTCCGGCCGGGCCATCGATGTGCGCTTCCAAGGCCGGCTTCGGCCGGAACAGGAGCGCGCGGCTCGAGCTCTGCTCGCGCACGAAACGGGGGTGCTCTCCGCCGGGACGGCCTTCGGCAAGACCGTGGTGGCTGCATACCTCATCGCCGAGCGAGCCGTGAACACGCTTGTGCTTGTGCATCGGCAGCAACTGCTCGACCAGTGGGTGGCCCGGCTCACTAGCTTCCTCGGATTGGAGCCCAAGAGCATCGGCCAGATCGGCGGAGGCAAGCGCAAACCTGGGGGACTGATAGACGTCGCTCTTCTCCAGAGTCTCTCGCGTCAGGGCCGGGTGGATGAGCTGGTGACCGACTACGGCCAGGTGATCGTGGACGAATGTCACCATCTGCCGGCCGGTACCTTCGAGCAGGTGGCAAGAGCCGCCAAGGCTCGCTACTTCGTCGGCCTCTCAGCCACGCCCACCCGAAAGGACGGCCATCATCCCATTCTCTTCATGCAGTGCGGGCCGATCCGCTATCGATCGGACCCACGCCGTCAAGCCGCGGAGCGGCCTTTTGATCACCGTGCGATTGTGCGACCGACTCGGTTTGTCCTCCCGCTGCCGGGTGCGCCAGAAGGAGTATCGGCTCCCGGCCCGAGCATCCAGGAACTGTACTCCCTGCTGGCCGCCGACCACCAACGTAACGCTCTGATTGTCGAGGACGTGATTCGGGCCGTGCGGGCGGGACGCTCCCCCGTGTTGCTCACGGAGCGCCGGGAGCATTTGGAGACTCTCGCGGACCTTCTGAGACCTGAGGTTGCCAATGTGGTCCTCCTCCACGGAGGTCTGGGCGCGAAGCAGCGCCGGGAGATCGTCCAACGGTTGACTGCTATTGAGGCGTCAGAAGAACGCGTGCTGGTTGCCACGGGACGTTATCTGGGCGAAGGCTTCGACGACGCCCGACTGGACACCCTCTTCCTGGCTCTGCCCATTTCGTGGCGGGGAACCCTGGCTCAATACGCCGGGCGACTGCACCGCCTGGACGAAGGCAAGACCGAGGTGATCGTGTACGACTACGCCGACCTGGCTGTGCCTGTGCTCGCCCGCATGCACGAGCGACGCCTGCGCGGCTATCGGGCCATGGGGTATGAGGTGAGCCAGGTCGCGAGCGAGGCTCGCGAGGCAGAGTCGATCTTCGACCTGTGAGCGCGGGGCTTTGGTGTCTCGTGAACCCCTGGCGCGAGACGGTGCTCAGGGATGACAGCGCGCCGTCCACGCCCGTCGGTGTTGCGCAAAGCGCACAACGCGGCAGCGGGAGACAACAACAACCTGCCAACATCGCTCCAACGCACCGGTCAGAACGGGCCGGCACCCGCGCTCGGGGTCCTCTATAGAAATGCCCTTTTTGCAGCCAGGAAGGCAGCAAGCGATGCGAGAAGCTATGCGCTAGATCGTCTATGTCACCACTCATAACCCG
>CAVQME010000006.1:0-23329 GCA_963713545.1 uncultured Actinomycetes bacterium
CTGACTATCAACCACACGGCCAAGACCATCTCCTGGACACCAATCGGGATGTTGAGCACGGTATTGACCGTCGAGAAGCCGAAGTCCTGGGTGAAGCCGGCGTACACGGTCGCAACCAACGACAATGAGGCGGCCGCCAGCCCCCAACCCGACAGCCATCGGGGGACGAGCCTCGCTTTGAAAAGCAGGTAGTAGTACATGAGAGCACCTAGGAGGAACGGGAGCAATCCGATGAACCCGTGCACCCACTCGCGTACCGCAAGCAACATGTCTCCCGAGGCCAGCGAAGAGGACGAATCGGGAGATCCGGCCGCCACATAGTTCTGGCTCAATGTCAGCAGCGCCAATAGGCTGAGAGTGCCGACGAGAACGAACACGCCCTCGACGACCCTGCCGGCGACGGATCCAAGGGCCAGAGCCCTGTTGCGCTTTCTCAAGACGGGATACAGGCCGATCGCTATGCCCGCGCCGGTAGCGGCCCAGACGAACTCGATGAGCGCTGTAAGTATCACCCGGTTGTCGTTGGCCGCCAGCCTGGCCAGATCGACCGGGGCATCCAGCATCGAGCCCAGCGGCACTATGCTCAGTATGCTTGCGGCCGAGCAGGCGATAAACAGGACTCCCACGGCTATCGCGGTTCCTCTATACGGGGACTTCATCGTTTCTCTCCTTCGCTCTGATCGCTCAAGGACTCTAGTGACGACGATAGGAGCTTCGACAGCCTATACGTCTTCCAGCCTGAGAACGCACAAAAGACGATGAGCCCAACCATGGCGACCGCCGCCGCCGGTGAATCAGGGTTCCACAGATCAACCGATGACGCCACGACGCCGACCACACCAAGCACCACGCTGGTCCAGCCGATCGCCTTGCCGAACTTCGGATTCTTGATCATTGCCGCTCCGAGGCAGATGACCCCGATCGTGGCGAGGATGAGTCCCGCAGTCAACAGAGCGTCGAACACCGCGTAGGACGCCTTCCACAGTTCCAGCGCAGTCTGGTCGGGGATGGTCGTCCCTGGAGCACGCAAGAGATCGGAGACCGCAAGCGTAGCGATATGCGGGAGCGCTCCGGCTGCAAGGACGACGAGTCCGACAATGCCTAGAGCGCTACCGAACAACGCCGGCGCGAGACGCTCTCGTCGAAGGGCACGATACAGCGCCAGGAAGAGAGGGATCCACAGGATCATGACCGCAAGGTAGAGACCGTCTTCGAACGTGCGGGCGACCCGAATTCCCGGAAAGCCCATCGGCTCATTTGGATCTGATCCCACAAAGACGGCCACGATCACAAAGACGATGACAAAGACGATGCTTCCGACCATGCCGCCAAGACCGCCCCACCTCAGAACGCTTCTTTCCTGTTCGACTTGCTGCGATTCACTCATCACTGCCTCCGTTGTGTGGTGATCACTTGGGCTGGCGCAGAGGCGAGGGGCAGGGCCGGTTACCGCGGCCGCATGCTGCCCTCCGGGCGTTCAAGGCTGCAGCGTGAACGGCGGGTACTGGTCGGTGACCAGCAGGATCGCATACGCTTCGACCCGCAGCGACCAGCGCTGCACGCCGACCACGTAATCGAAGAGAGCCCGTGGGTACTTGCCGGTGAAAAGGATGGCGAACCAGGCGATGATGATGGAGACCACGGCTCCTATCCACAGGAAGAAGAGCACGATGTAGTGAGGGATGGCCAGGAACCACTTGATCAGCGGAAGCCCGCGGCTGAGCTGCTGGGCGTCGGGATAGGGGAAATCGAGATGGACCGCCTGCTCCTCGTCGGTAGAGGGGTAGTCATCCCGGAGTAGTGCGGCGTAGACCCAGACGCGCGCCAGGAACCGCGTGAGCTGAAGGTTCCAGTCGAACCACCAACGCGGGTACTTCTTGCGGAACAGGATCATGAGCAGCAGGGGCAGGAACAGTATGCCCATCGACGCCCACGACCAGGAGTAGTCGGTTCCCTCGATGCTGATGCTCCCCGAAGTGAGGAGGGTCGCGATGACGAGGATCGGGATGATCCACAGGAAGCGGAAGAAGGTGGTGAGCCTACTCAGAGGCTTGTCCGGGTAGTCGACGCGGAAGGTCAAGGGATACCTGGTCGCGGTTGGATAGGGCAGTTGTGGTGTCTCCATGAGCCCTCCTGTTCGGATGTGGGCGGGTGCCCTTTCTCTTAGTCTGCCCTTCCACCCTACCGAGCGACAGGAGCAAGAGAAACGGGCGGATGCAGGGAATGGAGGCCCGCTACATGGCGAGTCTTTTCGCTGGCCGATTGGGGGGGCGGGCGGGGGGGACCCCGCAGTCACATCGAGCCGCCAGATGTTGTCGTGGACCGAACGTTGCCGCAACCGACGTCGGAAGTCCTGTGACCGAGGGCGTTGTGTCGCTCGCCATGCCGCTCGGGCACCTAGTTCTGCTTGGTAGATCTGGCCAATTCGACCTCAGCCTGAACCTACTCCTGAGCGCCTGCCAGCTGAAGGGCGGTCGTCTGCAATGCGACGGCCTTCCTACCGGGAATTCCGAGGGCGGCGACAGTGCCCAGGCCGACGATGGCTGCTCCTACCCAAAGAGCCGCATTAAGGCCATCGGTAAAGGTGCTGGGCGACGCGTAGCCGCCTATGGCGGCGAAGACCGAGGCGAGCACGGCCACTCCAAAGACGCCGCCTACCTCGCGGACGGCATTGTTCACTCCGGAAGCCTTGCCTTCCTCATCACGCCGCACTGCTGAGAGCACCACATTGGCAACGGGAGCAAAGTAGAGCGACATGCCGATGCCCCCCATGGCGAAGGGGGCGACGAACTCCACATAAGGGACGGTGGGTGACGCGATCGAAGCTATCCAGGCCAGAGCGCCGGCCATGAGGGCCATTCCGGAAACGAGAAGCGGCCGACTCCCGATGCGATCGGAGAGCAGGCCGGCGAGAGGAGCAACCAGTATGGGCATAGCCGTCCAGGGCAGGGTACGAAGACCGGCCTGAAGCGGGGAGTAATGCTGCACGATCTGGAAGAACTGGGCAAGGAGGAAGATCGACCCGAACATACCGAACGACATCAACATCGAGGTCACGTTGGCGGCTGAGAACGCGCGCCGGCGGAAGAAACGCAGAGGAACCATGGGGCTGCGCGAACGGGCTTCCCACCACACGAACAACCCGATCAGTATGACTCCGGCCGCTATGGGACCGGCGACACCGATACTGGTCCACCCTTCGCTGTCGCTCCGCACCAGTCCCCACACGATCCCGAACAATCCGGCGCTAACAAGCGCGACACCAGGCATGTCAAGGGCGCGATTGGGCCCGGTGGTTTCTTCCAAGCGCCGCCAGGCGATGGGCAGCAGGGCGAGGCCGATGGGCACGTTGAGCCAGAAGATCCACTGCCAGGAGAAGGACTCTACGATCGCGCCTCCGACCAAGGGCGCGATTGCGATCGCGAGGCACCCAACCCCGCTCCACACACCGAGAGCCAGACCGCGTCGCGCCGGGGGCACCGCGGCAGACAGGATGGTCAGCGTGAGCGGGGTCACGATGGCACCGCCGATCCCCTGGACGGCGCGAGCCGTAATGAGAAGGCCGATGCTCGGAGCAAGAGCAGCCAGCGCCGAGCCGGCCGTGAAGATGCTGATCCCGACGAGAAACATGCGCTTACGCCCGAAGCGGTCACCCAGGGCA
This sequence comes from uncultured Actinomycetes bacterium, assembly GCA_963713545.1. Classification (GTDB taxonomy): domain Bacteria; phylum Actinomycetota; class Thermoleophilia; order RBG-16-64-13; family RBG-16-64-13; genus CAVPLM01. The sequence continues at coordinate 3,662 of CAVQME010000006.1, forward strand.
GCGCCGCTCAGCAAAAGCACGGCAAAGGTCAGTGTGTAGGCATTGACGGTCCATTGCAGTCCTTGGAGCGTCGCTCCGAGCTCCGTCTTGATAACAGGCAGTGCATTGGTCACGATGAGATTGTCCAGGGAGGCCATGAAGACCGCTACCGAGACCACCACAAAGGTCCATGTGGTTGTCGCCCGCTTGCTCATGGCGTTCCTCTCTTAGAAAGCAGTACGCTATGGAGTATCTGCGCCCCGATAGCCACCAGCAGGATGGGGAACACGGGGAAATCGATTCCAGCCATTGAGAAGAACCCCGCGGCCATTGCAGCGACTCCGAGGAGTGTAGTGAAGCCGCTGATCCGGATGCCCTTACGATGCCGAACGACGTTCATCCCGACCATGATGAGCCCGACGCCTACCAGCCAGGTCCCTTCCGGCACCCAGCCTGACGGCAGCAGAGCAAGCCCACCGATCATAATGAGGAACAGCGCCCAGCCAATGTGTTCCAACTGGCGTTCGAATATGCCCTCCTGGGGCTTTCCTTCAGTTGTCGCTCCTATTGTTGACATTGGGGATTCTCCTTTCATCAGAAGCTTGTTGCCGGTCACGCGGTGCGAGAGCGGAGTTCAGCTTGGTAGATCTTCCAGCCGGGCCACCAGGTCATGTGCCAGCGATGGATGCGAGCGGAGACCGAACCGGGCTTTGCCGCCCCCCTGCAGCGAATACTGCAGTTCTCGCACTTGTGCAGTTTCATTACGTTCTCGATCATGTCGCGCCTCCTCGGTGCTGTTGCGTTTCTCTCGCTATCCCGATGACCAAGCCCTCAGGCCGCCATCAGCTCTTCCAGCGTCTCCCGCGTCTCTGGGTCCCGTACGTAGGATCGAAGAACACTCACGACCTGCTCCCACCCCAAGGACGTGGCCACCAGAAACTCGTCTTGAAAATGAAGACGTTCCTCGTCGGACGGAGCCGCCTGGGACTGGTTCAGTTCGGCTAATGAAGTTGCTGTGCACATCGCCTCTTCTCCCGCTCTGTCGTTTCTACGGTATAGAACACTCTATATCGTAGAATACAAACACTGTCCCTCGAAGGAACCAGCCAGCTGTCGGGATTGTTGCCCGGGCGGTAGGCCGGTCTTTGACCTGGCCCGAGGGACAGGAGAGCCTCAAGAGACGGGCCGGCAAGAGCGGCTGCGACAAGCCGGGCGAGCGCCGCCATACGTAGGACCGCGGCCGCCCACACCGCGCCGGCGTTCAAAAGATCCGCCGTGCAGGGCCTCCGGTCCTCGTCCCAGTGCCCGCGGCATTGTGGGCCTGGTGCCATCCTGGGGCAAACTCCCCGGACCCCACCGGCCTGGACACTTCAGCCCATCACATAGGCGGTAGTCCTGCAGGTCACAGCGCGCGCAGGAAATTGACCTTCTGCAACTCCACCTAGAAGTCAACCTGCTCGCGCGCTGGTAGCCGATGTCGTGACGGTTCGGCAGGGCGACGAAGCAATCGACCACCGCCGGGTCAAATGTGGCTGCCCTCTCAGCACTCGTAGAGCGGTTACTTTCGTCTACGTGATTCCAGCACCCTCTCCAGCCCATCCAGGATGAGGTCCAGCCCGAAGTCGAAGTCGGCACCGTCGTCGTAGTCGCCCTTTAGCGCGTAGTCGACGACCATCTCGGTGAGGTACGGGAATTCATCGGCCGGTATCGCACGCATGAACGCTTCGGTCGTCTCCTCGACCGAGGCGCCGCGCCCGGCCGACATGTTGAGTTGCTGGCGCCCGAAACCGTAGACGTAGCTGTCGAGAACAGAGAATGCCCTAGCGGCCTGGTCGATGGAGAACCCGGCTCGCCGCAGGGTGCCGATCACCCAGTCGAGGTAGCGCAGCCTTGCGGGGCCGCTGCTCTCGCGCGAGTCCATCAGGACGCTCGCCCACGGGTGACGCGAGAAGACGTCGCGGGCGGAGATTGCCCTCCTCCGCATGGCCTCTTTCCATCCGACCTCGTGGAAAGGAAGATCGATCTCGCCGACGACGAGATCCATCATGCCGTCGAGGATGTCATCCTTGTTCGCCACGTGGTTGTACAGCGACATCGCTTCGACCTCGAGTCTCCGTCCGAGCTCTCGCATGCTGAGAGACTCAAGGCCACGCTCGTCCGCGAGGGCTATCGCGGCACGCAGCACCCGCTCTCTGCTGAGCGGGGCTCGAGGCTTCGGGCTCGGGTCTGTGTGTCTCGGCATCTGTTCCCCTCTTGACAGACTTACGATGTAAGGTTAAACTTACGACGTAAGTATACACCGTACGTGTCGATGCGACAACCATGGCGCGGTTCGACGAGACAGGAGAGTCAGATGAAAGGACTTGTTAGTGACAATGCGCGTCACCAAAGGGCGGGAGGCCTCTCCGCGCTCTACTTGGCGCTGGCCTATCTGATCGCGATGCCGTACTTCCTCATCGCGGTCAACTACCCCGGCGTGACCAACCCCGTCGAAAAGGTCGCTCTGCTTGCTGAGCACCAGGGCAGCATGACCGCCATCTACCTCATCACCTACGTGATCTTCGGGATCGTCGTTGCGGTTCTCTCGCTCGCGCTCTACCGCCGTATGAAGGACGGGGCGCCTGTCATGATGCAGGCCGCCACCGCCGTGGGACTCATCTGGGCGTTCGTCCTCGTCGCGAGCGGCCTGGTCTTCAACTTCGGCCTGGAGACGGTCGCCGCTCTCTACGACACGAATCCACTGCAGGCCGTAGCAGCCTGGCAGGCGATCGAGCCGGTGACCGAGGGTCTAGGCGGAGCCGGCGGCGAGATTCTCGGCGGCTTGTGGGTGCTACTCGTGAGCTGGGCGGCTCTGCGCACGGGGGGCCTGCCCAAGATACTCGGCTGGCTGGGAGTGGCGGTCGGTCTGGTGGGCGTTGTCTCGGTCGTCCCGGCTCTGAGGGACGCCCAAATGGTCTTCGGCATGCTGCAGATCGCGTGGCTCGCCTGGACCGGGATCGTGATGCTGCGCACGACCGAGCGCGCGGTGGAGCGGGTCGCGCAGAGGGCCGCGGTCGCGGAGGCCTAGGGCCTCGCACTCTGAGACGCCGTGGGGCGCCGGCGACGGCGCCCCACGGCGGTGTCGTTGCGCCCGCGGGCGCTTCGTGGTATCTGGCTCGCGAGTGGGGCGCCGCGGGGGCCGGCGCGCCGCCCGCTCTCGTAACCGTCAAGCTTGAAATGCCAGGTTCCGTCGACGTGCGTTCCCGTGTGGGTCGTGATCTGCACGTCGTGATATACAGGCCATCCCGGCGCGGGTCCGCGGCCCCCGCCACATGGGAGGCACGTCCTCGGGCACGTCGTGCCGTTCGACCAATGTCCGCGCGCCTGCCGCCTCCTCCGCGGGAGGCACTTGCATGCCGGAATATGTCAGAACGCTCAGATCACAGGCTTTCTCGAACTGAATGATGTTCACCTTGTTTTCTCACCTCTAGGCTCTATCACCGCTGGGTAGACGAAATCACATCAGCGCTCCCTGTGCTACCACGTAGTTCGACTCGACTCGATCCCATATTGGTTACTTCTCCATCAAGCGGCACTACCTGGCCTTACCGCTCCTGCCATTACCCCTACCGCCGGTTCGAGTCGCAGTTGGTCGCGGCTCGAGGTTAGTAGAGGTCCTCCCGTCAGCCCGGTCACTCCTGGCTTATCTCTAACAACGCGAGAAGCCGGTCGGGAGCATCGTTCCTGCTGACGAACCCGTCGCAGCCGGCCCGCAGCGACTCGCCGCGTGACTCCGGTCTGCCGCTCATCGCGATCATCCGGCAGCCTGGCGCTCTCTGCTTCGACTCCCTGACGAACTCCGCGGTGCTCTCACCGGCGTAGTCCCCCTGGGGAAGCTCCCAGTCGAGCAAGATCACGTCGATGTCCGCGCGCTCAAGGGCCGCGCGGGCCTGGCCCAGGTCGCCCGCCTCGAGGACGTCGCCCTCGCCCAGTTCTTCGAGGAGCAGGCGAAGAGCCGCTCGGATCTCGCCGTTGTCATCTGCAAGAAGAGTCCTCATGGGTCAACTGTGCCTCAGAGCGGCCCTGTCGCCCAGCGGCAATCGGCCGGTTTGAAGCCTGGCCGGCTGGCCAGTTATGGGGCGGCTCGGGCCGGTCACAAAGCTGCCCCGGGGCCTGCTCGGCTACGTCGGCGGCGCGGGCGACCAGGTGACTGCGACCTTTGTCCCCTCCCCCGGGGCGGAACAGATGAGCAGATTGGCTTTGACCGACTCGGCCCGCTCCCGCATGATCCCCAGCCCAAGCTGGCCTCCGCCCGCCGCCGGGTCAAAACCAGCTCCATCGTCTTCCACGGCGAGGCGGACGTCGTCCGGATGCCCGACTAGGGGCGCCAGCGAGACCTTGGCCTTGCGGGCGCGGGAGTGCTTCGCAACGTTGTTGAGAGCTTCCTGGGCGATGCGGTAGAAGGCGAGCCGCACGTCGGTAGGCAGCTCTCCGGAGCCCTCGGTAACCACCTCGACCGGTATGCGGGCCCGGCCCGTGACCGCTTCGCCGAGCTGCTTGAGCAGGTCTGGCAGCTTCGCTTCGGCCAGAGCGGCGGGCCGAAGCTCGAGGAGCAGCGTGCGCATCTCGGCCAGCGCGCCCCGGCTCAGGTGGCGCAATTCGTCCAGGCGTTGGGCCCCCTGGACCGGATCTCTCTCGTAGATCCGGGGCAGGACCTCGGCGATCAGGCTCACGGAGAAGAGGGTCTGACTGACGGCGTCATGTAGGTCCCGGGCCAAGCGGTTCCTCTCCGCTGCGGCGGCAGACTCTTCCGCGTGTTCGTAGAGACGGGCGTTGTCGACGGCCATTCCGATCTGATTGCCGAGGGCGGCGAGAGAGGACAGTTGTTCGGGAGAAGAATCCGGTTCCCGGCGGGTGAGGAGCATCAGAGCTCCAAAGACCGTCCCCTTCGCGTTCACCGGGATCTGGATCATAGAACGCCAGCCGGCCGGCTCCAACAGACCGCGGAGTTCCTCGGAAATGGAGCCCATCAGGAGGGGCGCCGGCTGCCCCTCGAGCGCTGTCAGCCGCTGCTCCAGGTACTCAGGGGGAAGGGCGCGGATGCTGGCGAGCACGTCGGCGGGCAGATTTCGCGACGCGATCAGACGGACCTCGCCTCCCTGTACCTCTCTCTCGGGGAGCATGAAGGCCACTCCCGCCTCGAAGCCCAGGTCGGCCATTATCTCGCCGAGCGCATCGTCGAGGATCCGTTCCAGATCGAGGGACTGGCTGACGACCGCGGCGACAGCGTTGAGCGTGGCGAGTTCCTGAGTTCGGGCGGCTACCCGCTTGTCCAGCTCGGCGTACGAGTCGCGAAGTTGCTGGGACATGATGTTGAATTGCTCCGCGAGCTCCTGCAGCTCATCGTGCGTGGTGATGCTCACTGAATGCTCAAAGTCGCCTGCCGCCACCTTTCGGGCGGCTCCAGTGAGCACCTGCACCGGGCGCGTCACCCGGCGGACGCCGAACCACACCACCAGCGATGGGATCAACAGCCCGAGAACAAGTAGCACGATGAGAAAGGTGCGGTATCCCTGGAAAGGGCGAATGATGGTGGCCCAATCTTCTATCGCGATGAGGCCCCAGTTGGTACCGGGGACAGGGGCATAGGCGGCGACGACGTCCCTCTGGCTGAGATCGCGAGTGCGCTGAGCGCCCGTCTGGCCGGATACCACGTCCTGGACGATCTTCTGAGACATCAAGTCCATGCCTATCAGAGCCGCATCTGGGTGCTGGATCACCCGGCCGTTCCCATCGACGACGTATACGTCTCCACTCACGCCCAGCCGGAGTTTGGCGATATCACCGTAGAGCGCGCTCACCGAGGTCGCTCCCACGCGGAACATGCCCGCTAGGACGCCGTTGAACTCTCCCCCGGGTCCGGTGATAGGCACAGCGACAGTCACCACGAGCGCGCCCTCCACTCCGTCGAGGCCGATGTCCGAGTAGACCGGTCGTGACGAGCGCAAGAGCTGGGCGAAGTAGGGACGGGACGACCAGCTCTGACCGACATCTCCGGGCCGGGAGGGCCAGGCGGCGGCGAATGTGCCACGGGGATCGAGGATGATCGTCCCGGCATCGAAGATAGAGAGCTTGTTCGAGGCCGCGGCCAGCGCCTTCTCCTGTTGGGCCGGTTGGTTGCCCGCGATATCCGCCTGCCGGGTCAGGCTGCCAAGATCCAGGGCGAACTGGTTGATCTCGGCGGCCAGGTTCGCGGCCGACAAGCGAGCGAGTTCCTGATTGCGCTGTATGGCCTGCTGCTCTGTCACGCGGCCATACGCGTACACTGCGACCAGCGCCACGGCAAAGAGGATGACCGCGGTCGGCACAAAAGACCAGGCGAGAATCCTTCTCCGCAAAGGGCTGCGCGTGAAAAGAGCTCTCATGCGGCGACTTGAACCGGCGCCTTAGTTCCCGGCGTTCGTCTGAGCTGCTTCGATCTGTCGGCTCACGTCGTTCAAGATGTCGACCGGAGCTTGACCGAGGGTGAAGATCTTTGTAAAGGCGTCGCTGAGCAGGCGAGTGGCTTCGTCCATGTTGCTCGGGAAGACCTCCTGGACGACCGAGTAGCCTTCGCGGTGTGCGGCGGCGAACACGTCGAGATCGATGTCCCCGGCCTTCTCCGGGTACTGCTCCTTCACGAATCGCTGCCAGTCTGCCACAAGCGACAGCCGGGCCGGCTGCAGCAGGTTGGCCTCCGCCATGGCCAGCCCGTACTCCTTGCTCACGAGGAACTTAACCAACTCCCAGGCCTCCTGCGGATGCCGCGTTCCGGAGTAGATGCCGAAGCCGTCGGTCGTGCTCAGTGTCACCCGTTGCGCCGGCCCCACCGGAATGGGTGCCACACCGATACGGAAGTCGGCGTTTTCCAGGATGTTCTTGAGCCCCCAGGAGCCATCTTCTACCATCGCCAGCTTGCCCCCGTAGAAAGCCGCCTGGGTCCCCACGTTGTTCACGTCCGTGAACGTAGCCATCACCTTGTCGTCCCACATGCGGGCCCGCACCCACTCGAGAGCTGTCAGCGCCTCAGGGCTATTGATGACGCATTTGGACGGATCGCCGGGATCTACGATGTGGGCGCCCCAAGCATTGATGTGGACCTGCAGCCGGTCCCACCCGATATCGATCATGCTGCCCCAGATGTCGGTCTTGCCGTCGCCGCTGGTATCGCGAGTAAGCTTCTTCATAGCCGCGAGGTAGTCGTCGTGGGTCCAGGAGGCATCGGGATACGCCACGCCATACTCGTCGAAGATGTCCTTGTTGTAGTAGAGGACGAGGGTTCCCTGGTACTTCGGCACGCCGAACTGGCGGCCGCGCGCGTCGAAGAAGGCCTTGTACTGGGCCGGATCCCAGTCGGCGACGATTGCCGGGTCCAGGTCGGTCTCCACGTACTTGCGCAGGTCGAGCACGTAGCCTTTCTCATTCCATGCAGGGAAGAACTCGCAGCACCCCTGGAAGACGTCGGCTGCGTTACCGGCCTGCATGTCGAGGGGCATCTCGTCGGCGAGGTTCTCGGGATCCGGTGTGTAGAAGACGCTGAGGTTTGGATGCTCCACCTGGAACATCGCCAGCTCTTTCTGAGCCATGGGAGGAAACCACTCGGTCCTCCAGTCCTGGTACACGAGTTGCACCCTCTGCTCCATCGAGGATGACGTGGAAGGGCTGCTACTGCACCCCGCCACGACGAGGCCGGTCGTCACGAATAAGCAGGCGAGCAGGGCTGCCCCCGCCCAGGCAGAACGGAGCGCGAGCCATCGCACCGTGCGCCTGCGGGACCCGGTCGAGCTCATTTGACCAGACCCCCGTGGATGGCCATCGACACGGCCTCGGTGCGGCTGGCGGCCCCGAGCTTCATCAAGATGTTGCTGACGTGGAACTTCACCGTCGACCGGCTCACGAACAGCTTCTTGGCTATCTCGGGGTTGCTCAGGCCGTCCACCATCAACCGGAGTATCTCGAGCTCGCGCTCGGTGAGGCCCGGGTCGGGCTCGGCGGGATGAGTCGTGGCCCGTATCAGTGCTTCGGCCGCCTCCGGCGCCAGCGTGGGCCGGCCGGCGTGCGCTGCCCTGATGGCGTTCGCCAAATCGTCCGCCGTTACGTTCTTCAGAAGGTAGCCGATGGCGCCGGCTTTGAGCGCCCCCTGCACCAGCTCCTCTTCCTTGTAGCTGGTGAGTGCGATGACCTGCACGTGCGGACAGGCCTGGCGGATCAGCCGGGTGGCCTCGGAACCATCCACCTCCGGCATCACCAGGTCCATCAGGACCACGTCGGGCCGGAGGTCCGGGCACTTGCGCACCGCTTCCAGACCGCCGCTCGCGTCACCCACGAACTCCAGGTCGTCGTATGCCATCAAGAACGTCGATAACCCGCTCCGCACCACCGCGTGGTCGTCGACGATCATCACTCGTACCGCTCCCGCTTCCATGCGACTCCTCCCCCGGATCGCCCGGTCGCGAATCGCTCGCGCTCCCCGAGCAACGTTCAGCCCTAAGGGTAGCGCGCCGGGCGCGGTTATTTAACCCCATCGTCAGAAACCCCTCCATCCGGCCAGGTACAAGACCGGCCAGGCAGACGTCCGAAGACTCTCCTCCCGCCTGATTCGGTCAGGCCCGCAACCGACGAACATGGACACAGCACATAACGCGAGACCGGAGGCGGAGCGATGAGGATCTTCAGGAACGTGTTTCGCAGGAAGATGAGGGCCTTCTTGACCATATTCGGCATCACCATCGGGGTGTTCGCCCTGGTCGTGATGGGCAGCATGGCCGAGAAGATCAACCTGATGGTGTCCGGCGGCACCCGCTACTACAGCGACAAAGTCGTCATCACCGACGCCTCCACCCCCACCGGCGGTTACAGCACCACGCCTATCGCCGTGAACCGCATCCAGGAGATCGAGGACGTTCCCGGCGTGGCTCGGGCAAGCGCCAGCATCTACATCCTGCTGGACGAAGAGGGCGGCATGTCCATGAACGGCATCGTCGGCAGCGACATGCGGAACCAGGGCTATGAGACGTTCGAGCTCCGGATGGCCGAAGGCCGCGATCTGACCGCTGCCGACCGCGGCAAAGCGGTCGTGGGTTGCGACATCGCCAAGGCGCTGGACGCGGAAGTGGGAGGGACCATCGACCTGAGGGGCAAGCCCTTCGAGGTGGTGGGCATCTACGACAAGACCCTGACTGCCCCCGACAACACGGCGGTCATAAGCCTCCACGACGTCCAGCAACTCCTCTACGTACAACTGCCTGCCATGGTGCAGGCGCAGGTGGACCCGGACGAACTGGCCACCTCGATCACGGCCTATCCGGATCCCGGTGTCGACCCCGACCAGCTCGCCTCGACGATCGAAGGCACAGTGTCCGACGTCACCGCTTCCGGTCCCCAGGCCTTCATCGACCAGTTCAAGAGCGCGACCAAGATCTTCAACAGCATCATCTTCGGTGTGGCGCTCATCTCCCTGCTGGTCGGCGGCCTGTCGGTAGTGAATACCATGACCATGTCGGTGCTCGAGCGGACCCGGGAGATCGGCATCCGCAAGGCGATCGGCGCCTCCCACCGGCAGATCGTGGGCCAGTTCCTGACCGAGTCCGCGTTCATCGGCTTCCTCGGCGGAGCCACCGGCCTCCTCCTGGGCTGGATCGCTGCGACCGTGGTGAACGCCCTGATGGAGCAGAGCGGTACCGTTCTCTTCCTGGTGACCCCGCGGCTGGCGATCGGCGCCGTGGCCTTCGCGATCGTCCTCGGTGTGGCCAGCGGCTTCTACCCGTCCTTCCACGCAGCGCGGCTCAAGCCGGTCCTCGCCCTCAGGTGCGAGTGAGGGCGTCAGGATCGTGAGCCAGACCGACTCGAACAACAGCGTAATGACCGCCGACAGCAGCGACACCGACATGACTACCAAGAACAAAGAAGGGACGAAGACAATGAAGACCATGGTGAGCGTACGCGGACTCGAGAAGCGTTATCAACTGGGCAAAGACAACTACGTCGACGCTCTGCGCGGTGCCTCGGTAGACGTCGGGGCCGGCGAGATGGTGGCCATAATGGGACCGTCGGGATGCGGGAAATCGACGATGCTCCACATGATGGGATGCCTCGACGAGCCCGATTCCGGCGAGGTGTGGCTGAACGATCGCCGGGTCGACGACCTGAGCACCCGGGCGACGACCAAGCTGCTTCGCGAGGAGATCGGCTTCATCTTCCAGGGCTTCAACCTGGTGTCTTCCATGACGGCCCTCGACAACGTCGCCCTTGCCTCACAGTACGCAGGTAAGTCGCGGCGCGAGGCACAGAAGTTGGCGCGCGAAGCCCTCGAGGCCGTAGGCCTGGGCGACCGCGCCGGTCACCGGCCGTCGGAGCTCTCCGGGGGGCAGCAGCAGCGGGCGGCGATCGCCCGGGCGCTGGTCAACCGGCCCGCGGTCATCATGGGCGACGAGCCCACCGGCAATCTGGATAGCACCAGCTCGGCGGAAGTCATCGACATGATGCGCGAGATCAACCTGCTCACGGGCACCACGTTCATCCTGGTCACTCACGACCCCGATGTGGCCTCGGGCTGCGACCGGGTGATCCACATGCGCGACGGCGTCGTCACCGACGAGACCGCCTGCTGCATGGCGCTCGCCCGCGCGCCCGAAGGCGCCGACCGCGAGCTCGCGGCAGTAGCCTGACCGGAGCCGGCAACAAAATGAGGAGTGCTCATGAAAGCGATAGTCTACACACAGTACGGCCCGCCAGAAGTCCTGCGTCTGGCCGAAGTGGAGAAGCCGGTCCCCCGGGACGATGAAGTGCTCATACGAGTGCACGCGAGCACCGTGACGGCCGCGGACTTCCGCTGCAGGAGCTTCACGGTACCCCTGTCGTTCTGGATCCCCGCCCGTCTGTTCCTTGGCATCGTGAGACCCAAACGGCCGATTCTCGGCGCCGAGCTCTCAGGGGAGATCGTAGAGACAGGCAAAGACGTGACCAGGTTCAAGACGGGCGACCAGATCTTCTCCGCGACCATCGGTAGATTCGGCGGCTACGCCGAGTACACGTGCCTCCCCGAGACCGGTGTGATCGCCCCGAAGCCGGCCAACATGACCTACGAAGAGGCCGCGGCTGTGCCGATAGGAGCCCGCGCGGCGCTCCACTTCCTCAAGAAGGCGAACATCAAGAGCGGCCAAAAGGTGCTTGTCTACGGGGCCTCGGGCAGCGTCGGTACCTTCGCCGTGCAGCTCGCCAAGTACTACGGAGCGGAAGTCACCGCCGTATGTAGCGGCTCGAATCTCGAACTCGTGAGGTCGCTTGGCGCCGACAAGGCTATCGACTACACCGCGGAGGACTTCACTGCCCAGGGAGAGATCTACGACGTCATCTTTGTGGCGGTGGACAAGGGCTCGTTCACCGACTGCATGAAGGCGCTGAAGCCGAAAGGCATCTACCTGAACGCCACCACGCCGGTACGCACCCCTCGCATGCGGTGGACGGCCCTGACCAGCGACAAGACGATCGTCACCGGAGAACACCCAAGCGAAGAACCCGACGACCTCGTCTTTCTAAAAGGCCTGATCGAAAAGGAAGTACTGCGTTCGGCTATAGACCGGTGCTACCCGCTTGAACAAATCGTCGAAGCTCACCGCTACGTGGACCAGGGACACAAAAAGGGAAACGTAGTCACTCCTGGCTTATCTCTAACAACGCGAGAAGCCGGTCGGGAGCATCGTTCCTGCTGACGAACCCGTCGCAGCCGGCCCGCAGCGACTCGCCGCGCGACTCCGGTCTGCCGCTCATCGCGATCATCCGGCAGCCTGGCGCTCTCTGCTTCGACTCCCTGACGAACTCCGCGGTGCTCTCACCGGCGTAGTCCCCCTGGGGAAGCTCCCAGTCGAGCAAGATCACGTCGACGTCCGCGCGCTCAAGGGCCGCGCGGGCCTGGCCCAGGTCGCCCGCCTCGAGGACGTCGCCCTCGCCCAGTTCTTCGAGGAGCAGGCGAAGAGCCGCTCGGATCTCGCCGTTGTCATCTGCAAGAAGAGTCCTCATGGGTCAACTGTGCCTCAGAGCGGCCCTGGCGCCCAGCGGCAATCGGCCGGTTTGAAGCCTGGCCGGCTGGCCAGTTATGGGGCGGCTCGGGCCGGTCACAGAAGCTGCCCCGGGGCCTGCTCGGCTACGTCGGCGGCGCGGGCGACCAGGTGACTGCGACCTTTGTCCCCTCCCCCGGGGCGGAACAGATGAGCAGATTGGCTTTGACCGACTCGGCCCGCTCCCGCATGATCCCCAGCCCAAGCTGGCCTCCGCCCGCCGCCGGGTCAAAACCGGCTCCATCGTCTTCCACGGCGAGGCGGACGTCGTCCGGATGCCCGACTAGGGGCGCCAGCGAGACCTTGGCCTTGCGGGCGCGGGAGTGCTTCGCAACGTTGTTGAGAGCTTCCTGGGCGATGCGGTAGAAGGCGAGCCGCACGTCGGTAGGCAGCTCTCCGGAGCCCTCGGTAACCACCTCGACCGGTATGCGGGCCCGGCCCGTGACCGCTTCGCCGAGCTGCTTGAGCAGGTCTGGCAGCTTCGCTTCGGCCAGAGCGGCGGGCCGAAGCTCGAGGAGCAGCGTGCGCATCTCGGCCAGCGCGCCCCGGCTCAGGTGGCGCAATTCGTCCAGGCGTTGGGCCCCCTGGACCGGATCTCTCGCGTAGATCCGGGGCAGGACCTCGGCGATCAGGCTCACGGAGAAGAGGGTCTGACTGACGGCGTCATGTAGGTCCCGGGCCAAGCGGTTCCTCTCCGCTGCGGCGGCAGACTCTTCCGCGTGTTCGTAGAGACGGGCGTTGTCGACGGCCATTCCGATCTGATTGCCGAGGGCGGCGAGCGAGGACAGTTGTTCGGGAGAAGAATCCGGTTCCCGGCGGGTGAGGAGCATCAGAGCTCCAAAGACCGTCCCCTTCGCGTTCACCGGGATCTGGATCATAGAACGCCAGCCGGCCGGCTCCAACAGACCGCGGAGTTCCTCGGAAATGGAGCCCATCAGGAGGGGCGCCGGCTGCCCCTCGAGCGCTGTCAGCCGCTGCTCCAGGTACTCAGGGGGAAGGGCGCGGATGCTGGCGAGCACGTCGGCGGGCAGATTTCGCGACGCGATCAGACGGACCTCGCCTCCCTGTACCTCTCTCTCGGGGAGCATGAAGGCCACTCCCGCCTCGAAGCCCAGGTCGGCCATTATCTCGCCGAGCGCATCGTCGAGGATCCGTTCCAGATCGAGGGACTGGCTGACGACCGCGGCGACAGCGTTGAGCGTGGCGAGTTCCTGAGTTCGGGCGGCCACCCGCTTGTCCAGCTCGGCGTACGAGTCGCGAAGTTGCTGGGACATGATGTTGAATTGCTCCGCGAGCTCCTGCAGCTCATCGTGCGTGGTGATGCTCACTGAATGCTCGAAGTCGCCTGCCGCCACCTTTCGGGCGGCTCCAGTGAGCACCTGCACCGGGCGCGTCACCCGGCGGACGCCGAACCACACCACCAGCGATGGGATCAACAGCCCGAGAACAAGTAGCACGATGAGAAAGGTGCGGTATCCCTGGAAAGGGCGAATGATGGTGGCCCAATCTTCTATCGCGATGAGGCCCCAGTTGGTACCGGGGACAGGGGCATAGGCGGCGACGACGTCCCTCTGGCTGAGATCGCGAGTGCGCTGAGCGCCCGTCTGGCCGGATACCACGTCCTGGACGATCTTCTGAGACATCAAGTCCATGCCTATCAGAGCCGCATCTGGGTGCTGGATCACCCGGCCGTTCCCATCGACGACGTATACGTCTCCACTCACGCCCAGCCGGAGTTTGGCGATATCACCGTAGAGCGCGCTCACCGAGGTCGCTCCCACGCGGAACATGCCCGCTAGGACGCCGTTGAACTCTCCCCCGGGTCCGGTGATAGGCACAGCGACAGTCACCACGAGCGCGCCCTCCACTCCGTCGAGGCCGATGTCCGAGTAGACCGGTCGTGACGAGCGCAAGAGCTGGGCGAAGTAGGGACGGGACGACCAGCTCTGACCGACATCTCCGGGCCGGGAGGGCCAGGCGGCGGCGAATGTGCCACGGGGATCGAGGATGATCGTCCCGGCATCGAAGATAGAGAGCTTGTTCGAGGCCGCGGCCAGCGCCTTCTCCTGTTGGGCCGGTTGGTTGCCCGCGATATCCGCCTGCCGGGTCAGGCTGCCAAGATCCAGGGCGAACTGGTTGATCTCGGCGGCCAGGTTCGCGGCCGACAAGCGAGCGAGTTCCTGATTGCGCTGTATGGCCTGCTGCTCTGTCACGCGGCCATACGCGTACACTGCGACCAGCGCCACGGCAAAGAGGATGACCGCGGTCGGCACAAAAGACCAGGCGAGAATCCTTCTCCGCAAAGGGCTGCGCGTGAAAAGAGCTCTCATGCGGCGACTTGAACCGGCGCCTTAGTTCCCGGCGTTCGTCTGAGCTGCTTCGATCTGTCGGCTCACGTCGTTCAAGATGTCGACCGGAGCTTGACCGAGGGTGAAGATCTTTGTAAAGGCGTCGCTGAGCAGGCGAGTGGCTTCGTCCATGTTGCTCGGGAAGACCTCCTGGACGACCGAGTAGCCTTCGCGGTGTGCGGCGGCGAACACGTCGAGATCGATGTCCCCGGCCTTCTCCGGGTACTGCTCCTTCACGAATCGCTGCCAGTCTGCCACAAGCGACAGCCGGGCCGGCTGCAGCAGGTTGTTTTCCGCCATGGCCAGCCCGTACTCCTTGCTCACGAGGAACTTAACCAACTCCCAGGCCTCCTGTGGATGCCGCGTTCCGGAGTAGATGCCGAAGCCGTCGGTCGTGCTCAGTGTCACCCGTTGCGCCGGCCCCACCGGAATGGGTGCCACACCGATACGGAAGTCGGCGTTTTCCAGGATGTTCTTGAGCCCCCAGGAGCCATCTTCTACCATCGCCAGCTTGCCCCCGTAGAAAGCCGCCTGGGTCCCCACGTTGTTCACGTCCGTGAACATAGCCATCACCTTGTCGTCCCACATGCGGGCCCGCACCCACTCGAGAGCTGTCAGCGCCTCAGGGCTATTGATGACGCATTTGGACGGATCGCCGGGATCTACGATGTGGGCGCCCCAAGCATTGATGTGGACCTGCAGCCGGTCCCACCCGATATCGATCATGCTGCCCCAGATGTCGGTCTTGCCGTCGCCGCTGGTATCGCGAGTAAGCTTCTTCATAGCCGCGAGGTAGTCGTCGTGGGTCCAGGAGGCATCGGGATACGCCACGCCATACTCGTCGAAGATGTCCTTGTTGTAGTAGAGGACGAGGGTTCCCTGGTACTTCGGCACGCCGAACTGGCGGCCGCGCGCGTCGAAGAAGGCCTTGTACTGGGCCGGATCCCATCAGCGACGATTGCCGGGTCCAGGTCGGTCTCCACGTACTTGCGCAGGTCGAGGCACGTAGCCTTTCTCATTCCATGCAGGGAAGAACTCGCCGCAGCACCCCTGGAAGACGTCGGCTGCGTTACCGGCCTGCATGTCGAGGGGCATCTCGTCGGCGAGGTTCTCGGGATCCGGTGTGTCAAAGACGCTGAGGTTTGGATGCTCCACCTGGAACATCGCCAGCTCTTTCTGAGCCATGGGAGGAAACCACTCGGTCCTCCAGTCCTGGTACACGAGTTGCACCCTACTCCATCGAGGATGACGTGGAAGGGCTGCTACTGCACCCCGCCACGACGAGGCCGGTCGTCACGAATAAGCAGGCGAGCAGGGCTGCCCCCACCCCAGGCAGAACGGAGCGCGAGCCATCGCACCGTGCGCCTGCGGGACCCGGTCGAGCTCATTTGACCAGACCCCCGTGGATGGCCATCGACACGGCCTCGGTGCGGCTGGCAGCCCCGAGCTTCATCAAGATGTTGCTGACGTGGAACTTCACCGTCGACCGGCTCACGAACAGCTTCTTGGCTATCTCGGGGTTGCTGAGGCCGTCCACCATCAACCGGAGTATCTCGAGTTCGCGCTCGGTGAGGCCCGGGTCGGGCTGGGCGGGATGAGTCGTGGCCCGTATCAGTGCTTCGGCCGCCTCCGGCGCCAGCGTGGGCCGGCCGGCGTGCGCTGCCCTGATGGCGTTCGCCAAATCGTCCACCGTTACGTTCTTCAGAAGGTAGCCGATGGCGCCGGCTTTGAGCGCCCCCTGCACCAGTTCCTCTTCCTTGTAGCTGGTGAGTGCGATGACCTGCACGTGCGGACAGGCCTGGCGGATCAGCCGGGTGGCCTCGGAACCATCGCGCCTCCCACATCACCAGGTCCATCAGGACCACGTCGGAGCGGGAGATCCGGGCACTTGCGCACCGCTTCCAGACCGCCGCTCGCGTCACCCACGAACTCCAGGTCGTCGTATGCCATCAAGAACGTCGATAACCCGCTCCGCACCACCGCGTGGTCGTCGACGATCATCACTCGTACCGCTCCCGCTTCCATGCGACTCCTCCCCCGGATCGCCCGGTCGCGAATCGCTCGCGCTCCCCGAGCAACGTTCAGCCCTAAGGGAGCGCGCCGGGCGCGGTTATTTAACCCCATCGTCAGAAACCCCTCCATCCGGCCAGGTACAAGACCGGCCAGGCAGACGTCCGAAGACTCTCCTCCCGCCTGATTCGGTCAGGCCCGCAACCGACGAACATGGACACAGCACATAACGCGAGACCGGAGGCGGAGCGATGAGATCTTCGGAACGTTTTCGCAGGAAGATGAGGGCCTTCTTGACCATATTCGGCATCACCATCGGGGTGTTCGCCCTGGTCGTGATGGGCAGCATGGCCGAGAAGATCAACCTGATGGTGTCCGGCGGCACCCGCTACTACAGCGACAAAGTCGTCATCACCGACGCCTCCACCCCCACCGGCGGTTACAGCACCACGCCTATCGCCGTGAACCGCATCCAGGAGATCGAGGACGTTCCCGGCGTGGCTCGGGCAAGCGCCAGCATCTACATCCTGCTGGACGAAGAGGGCGGCATGTCCATGAACGGCATCGTCGGCAGCGCATGCGGACCCAGGGCTATGAGACGTTCGAGCTCCGGATGGCCGAAGGCCGCGATCTGACGCTGCCGACCGCGGCAAAGCGGTCGTGGGTTGCGACATCGCCAAGGCGCTGGACGCGGAAGTGGGAGGGACCATCGACCTGAGGGGCAAGCCCTTCGAGGTGGTGGGCATCTACAACAAGACCCTGACTGCCCCCGACAACACGGCGGTCATAAGCCTCCACGACGTCCAGCAACTCCTCTACGTACAACTGCCTGCCATGGTGCAGGCGCAGGTGGACCCGGACGAACTGGCCACCTCGATCACGGCCTATCCGGATCCCGGTGTCGACCCCGACGAGTTCGCCTCGACGATCGAAGCACAGTGTCCGACGTCACCGCTTCCGGTCCCCAGGCCTTCATCGACCAGTTCAAGAGCGCGACCAAGATCTTCAACAGCATCATCTTCGGTGTGGCGCTCATCTCCCTGCTGGTCGGCGGCCTGTCGGTAGTGAATACCA
The DNA here is from genome assembly GCA_963713545.1 of uncultured Actinomycetes bacterium. Lineage (GTDB taxonomy): Bacteria > Actinomycetota > Thermoleophilia > RBG-16-64-13 > RBG-16-64-13 > CAVPLM01. The sequence goes on from CAVQME010000006.1 coordinate 21,147, forward strand.
TGACCATGTCGGTGCTCGAAGTGGACCCCGGAGATCGGCATCCGCAAGGCGATCGGCGCCTCCCACCGGCAGATCGTGGGCCAGTTCCTGACCAAGTCCGCGTTCATCGGCTTCCTCGGCGGAGCCACCGGCCTCCTCCTGGGCTGGATCGCTGCGACCGTGGTGAACGCCCTGATGGAGCAGAGCGGTACCGTTCTCTTCCTGGTGACCCCGCGGCTGGCGATCGGCGCCGTGGCCTTCGCGATCGTCCTCGGTGTGGCCAGCGGCTTCTACCCGTCCTTCCACGCAGCGCGGCTCAAGCCGGTCCTCGGCCTCAGGTGCGAGTGAGGGCGTCAGGATCGTGAGCCAGACCGACTCAACAACAGCGTAATGACCGCCGACAGCAGCGACACCGACATGACTACCAAGAACAAAGAAGGGACGAAGACAATGAAGACCATGGTGAGCGTACGCGGACTCGAGAAGCGTTATCAACTGGGCAAAGACAACTACGTCGACGCTCTGCGCGGTGCCTCGGTAGACGTCGGGGCCGGCGAGATGGTGGCCATAATGGGACCGTCGGGATGCGGGAAATCGACGATGCTCCACATGATGGGATGCCTCGACGAGCCCGATTCCGGCGAGGTGTGGCTGAACGATCGCCGGGTCGACGACCTGAGCACCCGGGCGACGACCAAGCTGCTTCGCGAGGAGATCGGCTTCATCTTCCAGGGCTTCAACCTGGTGTCTTCCATGACGGCCCTCGACAACGTCGCCCTTGCCTCACAGTACGCAGGTAAGTCGCGGCGCGAGGCACAGAAGTTGGCGCGCGAAGCCCTCGAGGCCGTCAGCCTGGCCGACCGCGCCGATCACCGGCCGTCGGAGCTCTCGGCGGCCAACAACAGCGGGTGGCGATCGCCCGGGCGCTGGTCAACCGCCCCGCGGTCATCATGGCGACGAAACCACCGGCAACCTGGACAGCAGCAGCTCGGCGGAAGTCATCGACATGATGCGCGAGATCAACCTGCTCACGGGCACCACGTTCATCCTGGTCACTCACGACCCCGATGTGGCCTCGGGCTGCGACCGGGTGATCCACATGCGCGACGGCGTCGTCACCGACGAGACCGCCTGCTGCATGGCGCTCGCCCGCGCGCCCGAAGGCGCCGACCGCGAGCTCGCGGCAGTAGCCTGACCGGAGCCGGCAACAAAATCGAGGGGTGCTCATGAAAGCGATAGTCTACAACAGTACGGCCCGCCCGAAGTCCTGCATCTCGCCGAAGTGGAGAAACCGGTCCCCCGGACGATGAAGTGCTCATACGAGTGCACGCGACCACAGTGACAGCCGCGGACTTCCGCTGCAGGAGCTTCACGGTACCCCTCTCGTTCTGGATCCCAGCCCGTCTGGCCCTCGGCGTGCTGAAGCCCAGACGGCAGATCTTGGGCGTCGAGCTCTCCGGGGAGATCGAGGAGACAGGCAAAGACGTTGCCCGGTTCAAGAAGGGCGACCAAGTCTTCGCCGCGGCCATCACGGGGGAGCCGGCGGCTACGCGGAGTACACCTGCCGCCCCGAGAACGGCGTGATCGCCCTCAAGCCGGCCAACATGACCTACGAAGAAGCCGCCGCCGTCCCTGTCGGGGCCCGCGCGGCGGCACTCCACTTTCTCAAGAAGGCGCATATCAAGAGCGGCCAGAAGGTCCTGGTCTACGGGGCCTCGGGCAGCGTCGGCACCTTCGCCGTGCAGCTCGCCAAGTACTACGGGGCGGAAGTCACCGGCGGCACCAGTGGTGCGAATCTCGAACTAGTGAATATCCCTGGGCGCCGACAAGGCCATCGACTACACCACAGAGGACTTCGCCGCCGAGGGTGAGATCTACGACGTCGTCTTTGTGGCGGTCGACAAGGGCTCCTTTGCCAACTGCATGAAGGCGCTGAACCTGGAGGGTATCGACCTGAACGCGACCACACCCGTGCGCACCCCTCAGAACTGCGCCTGGGTGGCCCTGACCAGCAGCAAGACGATCGTCACCGGAGAACACCCAAGCCGTGGAGAGCCGACGACCTCGTCTTCCTCAAGGGCCTGATCGAAGAGGGAGCGCTACGTTCGGCCATAGACCTCGGCGCTACCCACTCGAACAGATAGTCGAGGCTCACCGCTACGTCGACCTCGGGCACAAGAAGGGAAATGTGGTCATAACGATTG
>CAVQME010000007.1:0-83534 GCA_963713545.1 uncultured Actinomycetes bacterium
CCGTCAGCCCGGTCACTCCTGGCTTATCTCTAACAACGCGAGAAGCCGGTCGGGAGCATCGTTCCTGCTGACGAACCCGTCGCAGCCGGCCCGCAGCGACTCGCCGCGTGACTCCGGTCTGCCGCTCATCGCGATCATCCGGCAGCCTGGCGCTCTCTGCTTCGACTCCCTGACGAACTCCGCGGTGCTCTCACCGGCGTAGTCCCCCTGGGGAAGCTCCCAGTCGAGCAAGATCACGTCGATGTCCGCGCGCTCAAGGGCCGCGCGGGCCTGGCCCAGGTCGCCCGCCTCGAGGACGTCGCCCTCGCCCAGTTCTTCGAGGAGCAGGCGAAGAGCCGCTCGGATCTCGCCGTTGTCATCTGCAAGAAGAGTCCTCATGGGTCAACTGTGCCTCAGAGCGGCCCTGTCGCCCAGCGGCAATCGGCCGGTTTGAAGCCTGGCCGGCTGGCCAGTTATGGGGCGGCTCGGGCCGGTCACAAAGCTGCCCCGGGGCCTGCTCGGCTACGTCGGCGGCGCGGGCGACCAGGTGACTGCGACCTTTGTCCCCTCCCCCGGGGCGGAACAGATGAGCAGATTGGCTTTGACCGACTCGGCCCGCTCCCGCATGATCCCCAGCCCAAGCTGGCCTCCGCCCGCCGCCGGGTCAAAACCAGCTCCATCGTCTTCCACGGCGAGGCGGACGTCGTCCGGATGCCCGACTAGGGGCGCCAGCGAGACCTTGGCCTTGCGGGCGCGGGAGTGCTTCGCAACGTTGTTGAGAGCTTCCTGGGCGATGCGGTAGAAGGCGAGCCGCACGTCGGTAGGCAGCTCTCCGGAGCCCTCGGTAACCACCTCGACCGGTATGCGGGCCCGGCCCGTGACCGCTTCGCCGAGCTGCTTGAGCAGGTCTGGCAGCTTCGCTTCGGCCAGAGCGGCGGGCCGAAGCTCGAGGAGCAGCGTGCGCATCTCGGCCAGCGCGCCCCGGCTCAGGTGGCGCAATTCGTCCAGGCGTTGGGCCCCCTGGACCGGATCTCTCTCGTAGATCCGGGGCAGGACCTCGGCGATCAGGCTCACGGAGAAGAGGGTCTGACTGACGGCGTCATGTAGGTCCCGGGCCAAGCGGTTCCTCTCCGCTGCGGCGGCAGACTCTTCCGCGTGTTCGTAGAGACGGGCGTTGTCGACGGCCATTCCGATCTGATTGCCGAGGGCGGCGAGAGAGGACAGTTGTTCGGGAGAAGAATCCGGTTCCCGGCGGGTGAGGAGCATCAGAGCTCCAAAGACCGTCCCCTTCGCGTTCACCGGGATCTGGATCATAGAACGCCAGCCGGCCGGCTCCAACAGACCGCGGAGTTCCTCGGAAATGGAGCCCATCAGGAGGGGCGCCGGCTGCCCCTCGAGCGCTGTCAGCCGCTGCTCCAGGTACTCAGGGGGAAGGGCGCGGATGCTGGCGAGCACGTCGGCGGGCAGGTTTCGCGACGCGATCAGACGGACCTCGCCTCCCTGTACCTCTCTCTCGGGGAGCATGAAGGCCACTCCCGCCTCGAAGCCCAGGTCGGCCATTATCTCGCCGAGCGCATCGTCGAGGATCCGTTCCAGATCGAGGGACTGGCTGACGACCGCGGCGACAGCGTTGAGCGTGGCGAGTTCCTGAGTTCGGGCGGCTACCCGCTTGTCCAGCTCGGCGTACGAGTCGCGAAGTTGCTGGGACATGATGTTGAATTGCTCCGCGAGCTCCTGCAGCTCATCGTGCGTGGTGATGCTCACTGAATGCTCAAAGTCGCCTGCCGCCACCTTTCGGGCGGCTCCAGTGAGCACCTGCACCGGGCGCGTCACCCGGCGGACGCCGAACCACACCACCAGCGATGGGATCAACAGCCCGAGAACAAGTAGCACGATGAGAAAGGTGCGGTATCCCTGGAAAGGGCGAATGATGGTGGCCCAATCTTCTATCGCGATGAGGCCCCAGTTGGTACCGGGGACAGGGGCATAGGCGGCGACGACGTCCCTCTGGCTGAGATCGCGAGTGCGCTGAGCGCCCGTCTGGCCGGATACCACGTCCTGGACGATCTTCTGAGACATCAAGTCCATGCCTATCAGAGCCGCATCTGGGTGCTGGATCACCCGGCCGTTCCCATCGACGACGTATACGTCTCCACTCACGCCCAGCCGGAGTTTGGCGATATCACCGTAGAGCGCGCTCACCGAGGTCGCTCCCACGCGGAACATGCCCGCTAGGACGCCGTTGAACTCTCCCCCGGGTCCGGTGATAGGCACAGCGACAGTCACCACGAGCGCGCCCTCCACTCCGTCGAGGCCGATGTCCGAGTAGACCGGTCGTGACGAGCGCAAGAGCTGGGCGAAGTAGGGACGGGACGACCAGCTCTGACCGACATCTCCGGGCCGGGAGGGCCAGGCGGCGGCGAATGTGCCACGGGGATCGAGGATGATCGTCCCGGCATCGAAGATAGAGAGCTTGTTCGAGGCCGCGGCCAGCGCCTTCTCCTGTTGGGCCGGTTGGTTGCCCGCGATATCCGCCTGCCGGGTCAGGCTGCCAAGATCCAGGGCGAACTGGTTGATCTCGGCGGCCAGGTTCGCGGCCGACAAGCGAGCGAGTTCCTGATTGCGCTGTATGGCCTGCTGCTCTGTCACGCGGCCATACGCGTACACTGCGACCAGCGCCACGGCAAAGAGGATGACCGCGGTCGGCACAAAAGACCAGGCGAGAATCCTTCTCCGCAAAGGGCTGCGCGTGAAAAGAGCTCTCATGCGGCGACTTGAACCGGCGCCTTAGTTCCCGGCGTTCGTCTGAGCTGCTTCGATCTGTCGGCTCACGTCGTTCAAGATGTCGACCGGAGCTTGACCGAGGGTGAAGATCTTTGTAAAGGCGTCGCTGAGCAGGCGAGTGGCTTCGTCCATGTTGCTCGGGAAGACCTCCTGGACGACCGAGTAGCCTTCGCGGTGTGCGGCGGCGAACACGTCGAGATCGATGTCCCCGGCCTTCTCCGGGTACTGCTCCTTCACGAATCGCTGCCAGTCTGCCACAAGCGACAGCCGGGCCGGCTGCAGCAGGTTGGCCTCCGCCATGGCCAGCCCGTACTCCTTGCTCACGAGGAACTTAACCAACTCCCAGGCCTCCTGCGGATGCCGCGTTCCGGAGTAGATGCCGAAGCCGTCGGTCGTGCTCAGTGTCACCCGTTGCGCCGGCCCCACCGGAATGGGTGCCACACCGATACGGAAGTCGGCGTTTTCCAGGATGTTCTTGAGCCCCCAGGAGCCATCTTCTACCATCGCCAGCTTGCCCCCGTAGAAAGCCGCCTGGGTCCCCACGTTGTTCACGTCCGTGAACGTAGCCATCACCTTGTCGTCCCACATGCGGGCCCGCACCCACTCGAGAGCTGTCAGCGCCTCAGGGCTATTGATGACGCATTTGGACGGATCGCCGGGATCTACGATGTGGGCGCCCCAAGCATTGATGTGGACCTGCAGCCGGTCCCACCCGATATCGATCATGCTGCCCCAGATGTCGGTCTTGCCGTCGCCGCTGGTATCGCGAGTAAGCTTCTTCATAGCCGCGAGGTAGTCGTCGTGGGTCCAGGAGGCATCGGGATACGCCACGCCATACTCGTCGAAGATGTCCTTGTTGTAGTAGAGGACGAGGGTTCCCTGGTACTTCGGCACGCCGAACTGGCGGCCGCGCGCGTCGAAGAAGGCCTTGTACTGGGCCGGATCCCAGTCGGCGACGATTGCCGGGTCCAGGTCGGTCTCCACGTACTTGCGCAGGTCGAGCACGTAGCCTTTCTCATTCCATGCAGGGAAGAACTCGCAGCACCCCTGGAAGACGTCGGCTGCGTTACCGGCCTGCATGTCGAGGGGCATCTCGTCGGCGAGGTTCTCGGGATCCGGTGTGTAGAAGACGCTGAGGTTTGGATGCTCCACCTGGAACATCGCCAGCTCTTTCTGAGCCATGGGAGGAAACCACTCGGTCCTCCAGTCCTGGTACACGAGTTGCACCCTCTGCTCCATCGAGGATGACGTGGAAGGGCTGCTACTGCACCCCGCCACGACGAGGCCGGTCGTCACGAATAAGCAGGCGAGCAGGGCTGCCCCCGCCCAGGCAGAACGGAGCGCGAGCCATCGCACCGTGCGCCTGCGGGACCCGGTCGAGCTCATTTGACCAGACCCCCGTGGATGGCCATCGACACGGCCTCGGTGCGGCTGGCGGCCCCGAGCTTCATCAAGATGTTGCTGACGTGGAACTTCACCGTCGACCGGCTCACGAACAGCTTCTTGGCTATCTCGGGGTTGCTCAGGCCGTCCACCATCAACCGGAGTATCTCGAGCTCGCGCTCGGTGAGGCCCGGGTCGGGCTCGGCGGGATGAGTCGTGGCCCGTATCAGTGCTTCGGCCGCCTCCGGCGCCAGCGTGGGCCGGCCGGCGTGCGCTGCCCTGATGGCGTTCGCCAAATCGTCCGCCGTTACGTTCTTCAGAAGGTAGCCGATGGCGCCGGCTTTGAGCGCCCCCTGCACCAGCTCCTCTTCCTTGTAGCTGGTGAGTGCGATGACCTGCACGTGCGGACAGGCCTGGCGGATCAGCCGGGTGGCCTCGGAACCATCCACCTCCGGCATCACCAGGTCCATCAGGACCACGTCGGGCCGGAGGTCCGGGCACTTGCGCACCGCTTCCAGACCGCCGCTCGCGTCACCCACGAACTCCAGGTCGTCGTATGCCATCAAGAACGTCGATAACCCGCTCCGCACCACCGCGTGGTCGTCGACGATCATCACTCGTACCGCTCCCGCTTCCATGCGACTCCTCCCCCGGATCGCCCGGTCGCGAATCGCTCGCGCTCCCCGAGCAACGTTCAGCCCTAAGGGTAGCGCGCCGGGCGCGGTTATTTAACCCCATCGTCAGAAACCCCTCCATCCGGCCAGGTACAAGACCGGCCAGGCAGACGTCCGAAGACTCTCCTCCCGCCTGATTCGGTCAGGCCCGCAACCGACGAACATGGACACAGCACATAACGCGAGACCGGAGGCGGAGCGATGAGGATCTTCAGGAACGTGTTTCGCAGGAAGATGAGGGCCTTCTTGACCATATTCGGCATCACCATCGGGGTGTTCGCCCTGGTCGTGATGGGCAGCATGGCCGAGAAGATCAACCTGATGGTGTCCGGCGGCACCCGCTACTACAGCGACAAAGTCGTCATCACCGACGCCTCCACCCCCACCGGCGGTTACAGCACCACGCCTATCGCCGTGAACCGCATCCAGGAGATCGAGGACGTTCCCGGCGTGGCTCGGGCAAGCGCCAGCATCTACATCCTGCTGGACGAAGAGGGCGGCATGTCCATGAACGGCATCGTCGGCAGCGACATGCGGAACCAGGGCTATGAGACGTTCGAGCTCCGGATGGCCGAAGGCCGCGATCTGACCGCTGCCGACCGCGGCAAAGCGGTCGTGGGTTGCGACATCGCCAAGGCGCTGGACGCGGAAGTGGGAGGGACCATCGACCTGAGGGGCAAGCCCTTCGAGGTGGTGGGCATCTACGACAAGACCCTGACTGCCCCCGACAACACGGCGGTCATAAGCCTCCACGACGTCCAGCAACTCCTCTACGTACAACTGCCTGCCATGGTGCAGGCGCAGGTGGACCCGGACGAACTGGCCACCTCGATCACGGCCTATCCGGATCCCGGTGTCGACCCCGACCAGCTCGCCTCGACGATCGAAGGCACAGTGTCCGACGTCACCGCTTCCGGTCCCCAGGCCTTCATCGACCAGTTCAAGAGCGCGACCAAGATCTTCAACAGCATCATCTTCGGTGTGGCGCTCATCTCCCTGCTGGTCGGCGGCCTGTCGGTAGTGAATACCATGACCATGTCGGTGCTCGAGCGGACCCGGGAGATCGGCATCCGCAAGGCGATCGGCGCCTCCCACCGGCAGATCGTGGGCCAGTTCCTGACCGAGTCCGCGTTCATCGGCTTCCTCGGCGGAGCCACCGGCCTCCTCCTGGGCTGGATCGCTGCGACCGTGGTGAACGCCCTGATGGAGCAGAGCGGTACCGTTCTCTTCCTGGTGACCCCGCGGCTGGCGATCGGCGCCGTGGCCTTCGCGATCGTCCTCGGTGTGGCCAGCGGCTTCTACCCGTCCTTCCACGCAGCGCGGCTCAAGCCGGTCCTCGCCCTCAGGTGCGAGTGAGGGCGTCAGGATCGTGAGCCAGACCGACTCGAACAACAGCGTAATGACCGCCGACAGCAGCGACACCGACATGACTACCAAGAACAAAGAAGGGACGAAGACAATGAAGACCATGGTGAGCGTACGCGGACTCGAGAAGCGTTATCAACTGGGCAAAGACAACTACGTCGACGCTCTGCGCGGTGCCTCGGTAGACGTCGGGGCCGGCGAGATGGTGGCCATAATGGGACCGTCGGGATGCGGGAAATCGACGATGCTCCACATGATGGGATGCCTCGACGAGCCCGATTCCGGCGAGGTGTGGCTGAACGATCGCCGGGTCGACGACCTGAGCACCCGGGCGACGACCAAGCTGCTTCGCGAGGAGATCGGCTTCATCTTCCAGGGCTTCAACCTGGTGTCTTCCATGACGGCCCTCGACAACGTCGCCCTTGCCTCACAGTACGCAGGTAAGTCGCGGCGCGAGGCACAGAAGTTGGCGCGCGAAGCCCTCGAGGCCGTAGGCCTGGGCGACCGCGCCGGTCACCGGCCGTCGGAGCTCTCCGGGGGGCAGCAGCAGCGGGCGGCGATCGCCCGGGCGCTGGTCAACCGGCCCGCGGTCATCATGGGCGACGAGCCCACCGGCAATCTGGATAGCACCAGCTCGGCGGAAGTCATCGACATGATGCGCGAGATCAACCTGCTCACGGGCACCACGTTCATCCTGGTCACTCACGACCCCGATGTGGCCTCGGGCTGCGACCGGGTGATCCACATGCGCGACGGCGTCGTCACCGACGAGACCGCCTGCTGCATGGCGCTCGCCCGCGCGCCCGAAGGCGCCGACCGCGAGCTCGCGGCAGTAGCCTGACCGGAGCCGGCAACAAAATGAGGAGTGCTCATGAAAGCGATAGTCTACACACAGTACGGCCCGCCAGAAGTCCTGCGTCTGGCCGAAGTGGAGAAGCCGGTCCCCCGGGACGATGAAGTGCTCATACGAGTGCACGCGAGCACCGTGACGGCCGCGGACTTCCGCTGCAGGAGCTTCACGGTACCCCTGTCGTTCTGGATCCCCGCCCGTCTGTTCCTTGGCATCGTGAGACCCAAACGGCCGATTCTCGGCGCCGAGCTCTCAGGGGAGATCGTAGAGACAGGCAAAGACGTGACCAGGTTCAAGACGGGCGACCAGATCTTCTCCGCGACCATCGGTAGATTCGGCGGCTACGCCGAGTACACGTGCCTCCCCGAGACCGGTGTGATCGCCCCGAAGCCGGCCAACATGACCTACGAAGAGGCCGCGGCTGTGCCGATAGGAGCCCGCGCGGCGCTCCACTTCCTCAAGAAGGCGAACATCAAGAGCGGCCAAAAGGTGCTTGTCTACGGGGCCTCGGGCAGCGTCGGTACCTTCGCCGTGCAGCTCGCCAAGTACTACGGAGCGGAAGTCACCGCCGTATGTAGCGGCTCGAATCTCGAACTCGTGAGGTCGCTTGGCGCCGACAAGGCTATCGACTACACCGCGGAGGACTTCACTGCCCAGGGAGAGATCTACGACGTCATCTTTGTGGCGGTGGACAAGGGCTCGTTCACCGACTGCATGAAGGCGCTGAAGCCGAAAGGCATCTACCTGAACGCCACTACGCCGGTACGCACCCCTCGCATGCGGTGGACGGCCCTGACCAGCGACAAGACGATCGTCACCGGAGAACACCCAAGCGAAGAACCCGACGACCTCGTCTTTCTAAAAGGCCTGATCGAAAAGGAAGTACTGCGTTCGGCTATAGACCGGTGCTACCCGCTTGAACAAATCGTCGAAGCTCACCGCTACGTGGACCAGGGACACAAAAAGGGAAACGTAGTCATAACGATTGAGTGAAAGATGAACGGCGAAGCCGCCGGTCTGCGACGCCGCTCCCGTCCTGCCGCCCCTGTCCTACTGGCCAGGGAAAATCCCGTCCTTGGGCGTAGTCCCGATTCCCGACTGGTGCCCGGTCCGCGCGAGCTCTACGCACCCTACCCTTATGACATGCAGAAAGCCGGTGACGCGATCCGGCCGCGCGGCGGGAACGACTGCGAAGAGAGTGGGGTGCCTGATGAAGAAGTTCGGTCCTGAAGACATCGCCCGGGCGTGCGCCCGTCATCCCTGGAGGACACTGAGCGCTTGGGCCGTGTTGCTTGTCTGTGCCGCGGCGGTCACCGTCCTCTACCTGGGCGGCGCGCTCAGCAACCAGCAACACTTCACCAACGACCCCGAGTCCTCGCGGGCTACCGCCCTCATCAATGACAAGTTCCCCGGCAACGACCAGTCGCGAGAGCTGGTCATCGTCCGCTCGCCCGGGTTCAGCGTCGACCAGCCCCAGTTCCGCGAGCAAGTGCAGGCGGTGACATCCCGGGTGCTGGCCCTCGGTCCGAACATGGTGCAGTCCGGCATCGACTACACCACCGATCCGTCCCCGGTACTCATCTCCTCCGACCGGCACGCCACACTCCTGGTCTTCAGCATGGCTCAGTCGGCCGGCGCCGCGACGGACGACGCCGTAGCGCTCGAAGCCGCCGCCCGCGACACGGCGTCCTCGGACTTCGAGGTGCTCGTCACAGGCGAGGCAAGCATCAACAGCGACTTCGGCGCCACCGCTGAGAGCGACCTCCGCAAAGGCGAGATGTTCGGCGTGGGGATAGCGCTCGTCATCCTGGTCCTGGTCTTCGGGGCCATCGTCACCGCTGCCATCCCTCTCATCATGGCACTCGCCTCGATCCTCCTCGCCATGGGTATCACCGCCATGATCGGCCAGGTGACCGATCTATCGTTCTTTATCACCAATATGATCACCATGATCGGCCTCGCGATGGGAATCGACTACTCGCTGTTCGTGGTCTCCCGGTACAGGGAGGAGAGGGCCGCCGGACGGGACAAGGTCGATGCGATCGGCCGGTCGGCCGCCACGGCCACCCGCTCTGTGGTGTTCAGCGCCCTGGCCGTTATCCTGGCCCTAGGCGGCCTGTTCCTGGTCCCGTCGACCCTCTTCCAAAGCATGGCCCTGGGCGCCATCGTCGCCGTCTTCACCGCCCTGCTGGCTGCGCTCACCCTGCTCCCGGCTCTTCTGGGTGCAATGGGCGACCGGGCGAACGCTCTCCGGGTGCCCTTCCTGCACAAGACCGGGGCCACCGGCCGTCCGGGTGGCTTCTGGGATCGCGTCAGCAATGGCGTCATGCGCCGGCCGGTGATGAGCCTCATCGTCGCGGGCGGGATGCTCGCGCTGCTGGCCTCGCTGTACTTCTCCATCGATCTGGGCTCGGCCGGGGTTGAGACCTTGCCCGCCTCCATGGCGTCCCGCCAGGGCTTCGAAGTCCTGCAGAACGGATTCCCCGGCGCCTCGATCCAGCCGGTCGAAGTGACCATCGCTGCCGGCCCCGAGTCTCCGGCCGTCACCAAGGGCATGGAAAACCTGCGCGCCGCGCTGGCCGGCGACCCGGCGTTCGTAGGCCCCGGCACGACGCGGACGAGCCCCGACGGCCAACTCACCGTGCTCTCCCTGGTCGTCACGGGCGAGCCGAACGGCGGGGGGGCGCAGGCGGCCGTCAGGACCCTGCGCTCCGAGTACCTGCCCGCGGCCTTCACCGGCACCGGGCTGGTCGCTGGGACTGACGTCCTCACCACCGGTCAGACCTCCCTCACCATCGACTACCTCGACACCATCAACGGAGCCACCGGCTGGGTCTTCCTGTTCATCCTCGGCCTGTCGTTCGTGCTCCTGCTGGTCGTGTTCCGCTCGATCTTGGTGCCGCTCAAAGCCATCCTCATGAACTTGCTCTCCGTGGGGGCCGCCTACGGCCTCATGGTGGCGGTGTTCCAGAAGGGATGGGGAGCGGACCTTCTTGGACTCCAAAGGGTGGATTTTGTCGAAGCCTGGGTGCCCCTCTTTCTGTTCGCGGTGCTGTTCGGCACCTCCATGGACTACCACGTGTTCCTGCTTAGCCGGATCCGTGAGCGCTTCGACCAGACCGGCGACAACCGGGAAGCGGTGGCGTTCGGGCTGCGGCGGACGGGCGGGATCATCACCGGGGCGGCTCTCATCATGGTGGCGGTGTTCGGCGGGTTCGCAGCCGGCGACTTGGTGATGTTCCAGCAACTGGGCTTCGGACTGGCGGTTGCCGTGTTCCTCGATGCCACCGTCGTCCGCTGCGTGCTGGTGCCGGCTGCCATGCGCCTGCTGGGGACCGCCAACTGGTGGTTCCCGCGGTGGCTGAGCTGGTTGCCCGACCTGCGGGTGGAGGCGGGCGAGCCGGCAGGCCGGGGCACGTCGACCGGCGCCGGCCAAGGCGCGGACGTGGGTGAGGGAGCGGGCGCGGGCAGAACCGCCGCCCCCCGGCCGGCAGCCGCCCCGGCGCTGATGGCAGCTACCGCCCCGGCCGCCCTGGCGCTGATCCCGGCGACCGATCCCCTCCCGTCCGCCTAATCTGCAGATGGGATGATAAGACCAGCCTCCACGGGTACCGTAAGGTGCCAACTCAGAATGACACGCCGAAGCCCCAGGTTCCCCCGATCGCATGCCCATAGTCGTAGCAATCAGGATTGGTACGCAGAGGTCGGCCCACCGATTGCCGGTTCGCCGACCTGGTTCTGCCGGTCGGAACCAAGTTCGAGCAAGAAGACATCCAGTCCGACTGTATGGGTGGACAGGTCAGAATGATCTTCAAAGAGAACCAGGCCATCGAGCCCATCGGCGAGTCGATGAGCGACTATGAACTCACCTGCAAGGCGAACCGCTGTGGATCAATCCGGGGGACGCCGCAGCACGCGGCATCAAGAACGGCGACGTGGTCGAGATCTGTAACGAAAGGGGACGCGTTCTCGCCGGTGCTTATGTCACCGAGAGAATACAGCCGGGAGCGACTGTCTATCGACAAGTGGTGGTGAGCGGCTTCTTGGTGGAGGTCGTCAAGGCGGATCTGGATGCCTTGCGGCGGGATCACCCGGAGGCCTTCAGCAGGCCCTATGACCAGGCGTCGGGGCTGTCGCTGGATCGAGTCTTGGCGAAATAAGGCAGGTCGAGTCGCAGATGTCGGCACGGAGAAGGACATCAGTGTGGGCGATATCCCTCTCCACAAGACCTGATGTCCCTACTCCGGCCCCGGGTAGACCTGTTCCTCCTCCTTCGGTTCGGTCTGACCGGCATCTGCGGCCGGGCGCGGCGCCATGGATAGCTTCATGGTCACCAGCAGGCCCACGATCACGGCGATGGCGATCACGGGATAGGCTTCCCGCTGCACCAGTATGGCGACGAACAGAGCCGTGAAGAGCGGCGCCTTCATCGTGGACACCATAGCGCCGGCCATGGTGGCGGCGACACACACCGCGATCGGGATACTCGGGAAGATCAGGTTGACGGCCACCCCCAGCGCCACGCCCGCGAACATCGTGGGGAAGATGTAGCCGCCCTTCCACCCCGTAGCCAGCAGCAGCGAAGTGACGAACACCTTCACCACCGCAAGCACGATCAGAGTGGCCACTCCGATCTCCGCCGCGGTGTCGATCACTCGAGCGTCTCCATCTCGCCCGAGAACAGGGTCAGCGGCAGCAGCGCTCCCGCCACCCCCATGCCCAGACCGCCGATGAAGCCTCGCAGGATCACGTGCTTTCTCAGGGGCTCCATCAGCTTGCGCAGACGGGTGAACACGATGATGAAGAAAGCCCCTGCCGCCGCCCCCAGAAGGGCGAGCGGCACCGCAAGCAGCAGGTCGGTGAGATGAGGCGTGAATTCGGGGAACACCACCAAGTTGCCGAAGAACGAGCCGGAGAGGAGCACGAAGACGATGGTCGCGACCGCCGAAGAGACAAGACTGGGGAACAGCGCCCACACGTAGGAGACGCCCCCGCGGGCCGATTCCATGGCCAGTATGGCCCCGCTGAAGGGCGAGGTGATGAACGAGCCCAGCATCCCGCTGATGCCGGAGAACCCCAGGGACTGGGTAGTGCGCTTGTCAGGTTCATCTGGTCGGAGAGCCAGGTACCCAGACCTCCACAGGCGTCGGCCAGCGGCGCTTCCGGCCCCAGGCTCCCGCCTGCCACCAGAGAGACGAACGCCGTGGCGACCATGCCCGGGGCCTCACGATACGAGAACCGACCGGTCCGGCCGAAGTTGGCAATTATCTCGGCGAAGATGCCCGTGTGATCGCCGAAGATCTTCACGAGCACACCCACCAGAACGCCCCCGATAACGCAGATCAACACCGTGAGGACGAACGTCCAGGCCCCGCCTAGACCGGACACGTGGTCCCAGAGCAGTCCCTGAAGCTCGTACACCACCCGGATGAACGCGAACGTGATGACCGCGCTCAAGAGCCCCATGAGCCCGGCAAGGAGCAGCAGCTTTAGGAACAAGCGAGGCTTGACGTCTTCGCCGTTCATCGGCACCTCATCGTGACCAGAACCTGCGCGTGAAGGGCAGCATGACCGCCAGCAACTCCAAGCGGCCCAGCAACATCATAGCTATCAGAACCACTATGCCGAAGTGTGTATCGGCGCACAGTCAAGGGTAGGCTCATCGACCGGTCGAGCAACCTTTCGAGGTCGACCCGGCCGCAAGCCCACCGGCCTGACGCTATTGATCGGGCTGGACCGAATCCTCGAATTCGAAACTGGCCTTGACCGGGCTTTCCTCGCTGAGCAGGTCCATGACCCCCGTGCAGCCTAGGACGAGCCGGAAGAGCCAGAACCCCATGTCCCAGCCGTCGGTCTCGTCATCGAGGCCGGAGCTGCCCTGGGATTCGTCGCGCAGAGTCTGCTCCGCCATCTCCCTGAGCTTGGTCCACTGTCTGGGCTTCAGATCGGGGAACTCCAAAGTGAGAGTGAAGCGCTGCACCGTCGCCTCCTTGAGCCGTTATGGGTACGACAGGCGAACTGTGAACCTGAACGAATTGTGCCACGAGACGAGCCCGTTCGCGAGTGCATGGCGATCACGGGAGACCGCTCCGCCGAGATCGGATCGCCGCGCGCGCGAGTGACAGGTGTTTCGAAAGGGCCCTTACCAGGCGATAACCATGCTCGGGGATACATGACGCCCCCCAAGCCCGCGGAACTTAGGCGCGGGGATCCACCAACAGGAGCGAGCATGGGACTGCGAAAGATCGTCGAGATAGACCGCGACCTCTGCAACGGGTGCGGGCTCTGCACCACGGCCTGCGCCGAGGGTGCGCTGGCACTGGATGAAGAAGGCAAGGCCGTCATAGTGCGCGAGATGTTTTGCGATGGCATGGGGGTCTGTCTCAATGTCTGTCCGACGGACGCCTTGAAGATAGTGGAACGGGAGAGCCCCGAATACGACGCCGAGGCCGCCCGCCAGCACGTCCGGCGGACGCGCGGAGCCGAGGCGGCCGCGGCGGTCCATCCGGGGGCGGGCGCGGGCACTGCCGCGCCCGCCCCCTCCGAGCTCACCCAGTGGCCCATCCAGCTACATCTTGTCTCGCCAAACGCCCCCTACTTCAAGAACGCCGATCTGCTGATCGCTGCTGACTGCACCGCTTTCGCCCTGGGAAGCTTTCATGCGGATCTGCTCAAGGGACGCAAGATGGTGATCGCCTGCCCCAAGCTGGACGACACCGGTCCTTATGTGGAGAAGCTGGCCGAGTTGGTCCGGGAGAACGATCTCGCGTCGATCACCGTGGCTATCATGACGGTACCCTGTTGCGGCGGCCTCCAGCGCATGGTCGACCGCGCGGTGGAGCTTGCCGAGACCGACATCCCGGTGGAGACCGTGGTCGTCGGGATCGACGGGCAGATCGCCGGCAGATCGTAGCCGAGCCCTGAGGCTTCGACAGGCGCCGGGGGGCCGCTCGCGCGGCGCAGCGGCACCACTGTCAGCGTGACGGCCCTGGCCGCCTGCGCAGCGCGGCCGCGCTGCCTCCCATGGTAATCTTCCCCGATGTTCCAGGAAGATCGTAGGACAAAGCTCTTCACCCTCGGGGCAACGTGTTTCGGCCTCTTCATGGTGATGCTGGACAACACGGTCGTGAACCTGGCCCTCCCCACCATCCAGCGCGAGCTGGGCTCCGGCCTCACCGAGTTGCAGTGGATCGTGGACGCCTTCGTGCTGTTCCTAGCAGCGTTCATGCTCACCGGGGGGACACTGGGCGACCTCTACGGCCGTAAGCGCGCTTTCATCAGCGGCCTGGTGATCTTCACCTCCAGCTCCCTTTTGTGCGCCCTCTCCCCGTCGGTAGAGATACTCATTGCCGGACGGGCGCTCCAGGGACTCGGCGCGGCCATCATGCTGCCGTCCACCCTCTCCATCCTCACCAACACGTTCACCGACCCCAAAGAGAGGGCTCAGGCCATCGGCATCTGGGCGGGGGTGTCCGGGATCGCCTTGGCGGTGGGCCCGGCGGTGGGCGGGATCATGGTCGACTCCTGGGGCTGGCAAAGCATCTTCTACCTGAACGTCCCCATCGGGATCGTAGCCCTGGCGATAGCCGTCCGGCTCGTGCGCGAATCAAAGAACCCAGAGGGCCGCAGTCTCGACATACCCGGACAGATCCTTGCGATCGTTGGACTGGGCGCGCTCACGTTCGCCTTCATCGAGGCCAACAATTACGGATGGCGGTCTGCGACGATCATCACCCTGTTCGTGGTGGCTGCGCTCAGTTTGGCGGCATTCGGTCTCTGGGAAATGCGCGCGAAGAGCCCCATGCTCCAGTTGAGGTTCTTCAGGAACACCACGTTCCTGGGATCGAACTTGGTCGGCGTCGCGGTGGCCTTCGGGCTGTTCGGCATGATGTTCTTCCTGGCCCTGTTCATGCAGAACGTTCAGGGCTACTCGGCCACCGGCGCCGGCGTGCGCCAACTGCCGGCCACCCTCGCGGTCATGGTATCGGCCATCGTCTCCGGCCGCATAGTTGGACGCATCGGCGCCCGGCTGCCCATGACGATCGGGATGATACTGATGGGCGGGGCGCTTCTTGCGTTCACCGCCGTCCAGGCCACCACGCCGTATGAGACGTACTGGTGGATACTCACCATCATGGGGATCGGTATCGGTCTGGTCATGAGCCCGGTGACCACGGCCATAATGAGCACGGTACCGGCAGCTCGAGCGGGCATGGCATCGGGCACTCTGAACACCGCCCGGCAAGTGGGGGGAGTGTTCGGCATCGCCGTCCTCGGCTCCATCGTCACCAGCCAGTTCGTCTCCCAGTTGCGAGGCGCGCTGGCAGCGCTCGGTCTCCCTTCGTTCGTGGTCGACCAGGTGGCGGCTATCGCGCAGCAGGGAAGAGAGTCCGCAGACATCCCGTCCGTTCCAGGCCTGGACGTCGCCGCCATCCAGACCGCCGTCCGCGAGTCTTTCACCTCAGGGCTCCACACAGCCCTCTGGGTGGCAGGGGCGATAGTGCTTGCGGGAGCCGTCGTGAGCGCGGTCATGATCCGCGGAACCTCGCCCGACGCGCAATTGGCCCGTCGCGCGGAGGCCCATGCGAAGGCCCATGCTGAGGCCCACGCGGAGGCAGGGGAAAACCCCAGCTCGGCGGCCACCGCGGCCGGGGGCGCACAGCCGGAAGCGACCGCGCTCCTGTCGGGGGAGCACGAGTGAGCGAGGCCGGGCCGCCTGCCTGATCTGTCCGGCGCACGTGTCGTTTTCCGCCAAGATGGGAACCTACCCGGCGGATTCACGTTGCGCGGGGTCTCAGGTCAAATCCCGGGAGGACGCATGGCCAAGAAGAACATCGGCAGGAGCTTCAACATCTTCCCCATGCCTGTAGTCATAGTAGGCACCGTCACCGATGGCAAGCCCAACTTCATGACTGCGGCTTGGGTCACCAAGCTGAACACCGAGCCCCCCTTGCTCGGCCTCTCGCTGGGCCGCAGGCAGCACACTGCCAAGGGGATCGAGCAGACAGGCGAGTTCAGCCTCAGCTACCCGACCGTCGACGACGTGGTGCTGACCGACTATCTCGGCTTGGTGCACGGCTATGAGGAGGACAAAGCAGCTCATGTGGAGATATTCGAGGGTGCCTTGGCGCACGCCCCGATGGTGCGCCGGTGCCCGGTGACCTTGGAGTGCCGGCTGCTCCAGAAGGTGGAACTGCCCAAGGACTACCTCTTCATCGGCGAAGTGGTCAACGTCTACGCCAGCGAGTCTGTACTCACCGACGGAAAAGTCGACGTGGTGAAGCTGCGGCCGTTCGTCCTCACCATGCCGAGCAATACCTACTGGGCGCTCGGTGAACCGGTGGGAGAGGCGTGGAGCGCCGGCAAGGCCTTGCTTAAGACCACGGAGGGTTCGAACTCCCAATGACCGCACCCCCGACCCCGGGTCTTCCTGTGGCCCTGGGAGACGTGCCGGCGGCCGAATGGGCGGCGGCTATCGTAGTTCGCCATTCGGCCCGCACGTTCACTGGTGACGCCGTCGACCCGGCGAAGTTGCAGCAGTTGGAGCTGCTGTGTGAGAGCCTTCCGGCCCCCGAGGTCGCCCGAGTGGTCCTCGTCCGCGAGGTGCCGGACATGGTCTTCACCGGATTCGTGGGCAGTTACGGAAGGGTCCTGAGGGCGCCCTCGGCGCTCCTCGTAATAGCCACGGAGTCTGCCCCTTCGTTTCAAGAAAGCGCCGGCTACCTGGGCGAAGCCGTGATCCTGCATGCCACTTCGCTGGGACTCGGGACCTGTTGGATAGCGGGTTTCTTCGACCGGGCGGTGGCATCGACCCTGGTACCTCTCGCCCCTGGGGAGAGGGTCCTCGCCATCTCGCCGGTCGGCTTGGCAGAGCCACGAGCCCGGGCCGGAGAACGGATGATGAAGCGCATGGTGGGAGCGCACACACGGAAGCCGGTTGAGGACATCGCCCCTGGATTCGATCCAGAATCCTGGCCCGCTTGGGCGGCGGAAGGGGTCCGTCTGGCCAGAGTGGCTCCATCGGCCGTCAACCGGCAGCCCTGGCGGTTCGAACTTGGGCCGAGCGCTTCCGTCTCCGGCCTGCCCGGCGTCGACATCCGGCCTGAGAGTGCGGTCACCATCTCTGCCATCACGAAAGGCAACGAAGGGAACATCTCTCGCCGCCTCGACTGCGGGATCGCAATGCTGCATTTCGAGGTGGGGACGCGGATCATGGGGGCTTCCGGGCGTTGGGAGTCGTTGGAAGCTCCACTTGTCGCGCGCTACCAGGTCGTGGACACGGCGGGGGACCCCTCCGAGGCGTAGGACTCGTTTCAGAATGAAGCTCCGCCGCCAGGGACGCGCTGGGCACGCGCCAGAGAAGCACGCAGGGAGCGCGAATAGCAGCGCTATTTGCGGGACCGAGGACGCACTATCGTGCCGCCCAGGGCGCACTAGGCGGCCGCGGCTTCATTCTGAAACGAGTTGTTAGGCCATCCCGGCAGGCGACGGGTCTTGGCGACGGTGACCGGTCTTCGCGCAGCGACCGCCTACGTCGCGGGTCTCGTCAATCGCCGGAAGAAGACCATGCCCACAGTCGCCGCCACCCCGAACGCCGCCAGCATCAGGTAACCGGCCAAGTACGAGCCCTGGGATTGGTCTCCGGTGTCGAGGAACAGCCCGAAGAGCCAGGGGGCGATGAGGGAGCCGACGAAACCCATGGCCGTGTTGGTGCCGGTCGCCGGTCCTACCTGCTCCCGCTTGGCCACGACTTCCGGCAGGTAGGCCATCATGGGAGGGAAGAAGAGCATACTGAAGACGCCCACGATCAGCACCAGCACGAACGCGAGGGGGATTCCGGGCACGAGGGCGATCAGTGCCGTCCCCACCACCATGACGATCAGAGACCAGAATATGACGCCGAACTTGCCCCACCGATAGGCGGCGGCCGCACCCAAGGGGTTGCCTACCAACTGGGCGGCACCCAGTCCCGCTACCAGATAGACCGAGATGGTCTCAGGCGAGGCGTGCACGTCCTGGAAGAAGCTCGGGGTCCAGGCGAGGATACCGACGCCGATGGCCAGAGCGGCGGTGTTGGTGAATCCCAGGAGCAGCACCCTGGGGTTGGTGATGACCGCCCGGAACGACCTCGCCAGCCCGCGGACATTGGTCGTCCCCACGGGGTGATCAGGCAGAGAACGGACCGCCTTCTGGGTGGCTGCCGCCACCCCCACCACCAGTCCAAGGGCGGCGTTGGCAAGAAATACCGCTCGGTAACCGCCGGCGTTTTGGACGCTGGGAAGAATGAGGAGCGCGGCCATGGTGCCTAGACCCCAGCCCGAGCCGAGGATGCCCCAGGCCCGTCCCAGCCTGTGCGGCGGCAGAGCGTGCGCCAGGACCGGATTGCAGGTGGCGATGACCATTCCCCCGCCGATGCCCTGGATGGCCCGGCCGGCCAGGAAGCCACCCATGCCCGAGCTGAAAGCGAAGATGAGAGAGCCCACGACGAAACAGCTGCAGCTCACGAGGAGGAGCCGCCCGCCCCAGCGGGCGGCGGCGATCCCCGACGAGATCCCCGACACGCCGTAGAAGCCCATGAAGACCGATGTGAGAAGCCCTATCTGGGCGTCGGTGAGGCCGACGCTGTCGCGCAGCTCGTTGGTGACTACCGGCATGACCGACAGCGTCACTGCACCGGTGATGAAGATGAACATGAGCGTGGTGGCGAGCACATCCGCGCCCCGCCGAGTGCCTACCAGGTACTCGCGGCCGTTCGCCGCTTCGTAGGCCGCCCCGCCGAGCTCGGCTGCGTCCTTGGCCATATCTTCGGCCATGTCTCCCTTTGCTCCCGTTCTCCCGCGAAGCGGGGGTCGACCTCCTTTCGAACGGCTCGTCCGCCATACTATCGAAAAGCGGGCGGGCGGGGACACCCGTCGGGAGCACCCTACGCTAGAATAGCTACCGACCCGAGGACGAAAGGCGTGTCTTGACCAGGTTCCTCCTCCGTTGGGGGATCACGGCTGTCTCGGTGGCCGTGGCGGCGTGGATCATCCCCGGCATCTATGTGGACGAACCCCACCGGATATGGGCGGTGGTGCTGGTGGCCCTGGTCCTGGGACTAGTGAACGCGTTCATCCGACCCATCGTCTCGGCTTTCAGTTGTGGGCTGATTGTCATCACCATGGGCCTCTTCACGCTGGTCATCAACGCGCTTATGCTTTTGTTGGCTTCATGGATATCGGTGGAGTGGCTCGGGCTCAACTTCCACGTGGACGGTTTCTGGAATGCCTTGTTGGGCGCCGTCGTCGTGAGCGTGATCTCCCTGATCATGTCGGCCCTGGTGGGGGGCAAGAAAGGAAGCAAGCGTTGAACATCCCTCTGGCGATAGTCGGGAACGGGGCGGCCGCCGCAGAGGCCGTCTTGGCCCTGCGGGCACATGGATACGAGGATCAGATCCACCTGTTCGCCGACAACGAGCACCCCCCCTACAACCCCATGCTGGGGACATACCTGGTCTCCGGGGCCATCCCGCTGGAGCGGGCCTTCCCGTTCGGAGACGAGCGAGCTTTCTATGGGGCGAATAGGGTGGACACCCACCTCGGCCAGGCAGTGGTGCGGCTCGACGCGCCGGAGCAGGTGCTCGCGACCAGAGACGGGTCCGAGTACCGCTACGAGCGCTGTCTGGTGGCGAGCGGCGCCCGACCCTCGGTGCCTCCCATCACCGGACTGAGGGAGGCCTTGGCCCAGCCCGAGGGACGGCGGGTCTTCACGATCCAGACCCTCGAGGACGTCCAGCGACTCAAAGAGAGGTTGGAGGCCCTGGTCGCGGAGCACCAGCAGGGTTCCGGCGCAAGGGGAGGGGATGGTCTGGCGGCCGGCTTCGCCGGCTCGCCGGACCCAGAGGCCCCTCGGGCGGCGGTCCTGGGAGCCTCGTTCGCCGGGGTCAAGATCGCGGCGGTGCTCCACGAGATGGGTCTGCGGGTCTGCCTCGTCGAACGAGAGCCGCATATACTCCCCCTGTCGGCCCATCCGGATTGCGCCAGCCTCATGGAGAACCATCTGCTCGAATCGGGATACGAATTGCGGCTGGGGGCCGCCTTGGCCCGGGTCGAGACCAGTGACGGCGTGGTCAGGCTCAACTTCGGCGCCCTCCCCGGCGCGGCCGACCCCGGCGGGGCCGGCGGGACCGCCTGCGAGGAATCTTCCACCCAGGAAGACGTCGATCTGGTGGTGGTCTGCACCGGCTCGCGCCCCGCCCTGAGCTTCCTGGCGCCTGGGACGGTGGACGTGGGCGATGGGATCCTGGTGGATGAGCAGATGCGGTCGAACGTCTCGACGCTCTACGCCGCCGGCGACGTGGCCCAGGGGAAGAACGTGCTCTCCGGGCGGCATGAGATAATCGGTCTGTGGTCGAACGCCCGGTATCAGGGGCGCGCTGCGGGACGCAGTCTCGCGGGCGCGCCATCCGACTACCGGGGAGGCGTGCCGCACAACATCACCCACGTGGGCACGATGCTCTTCGCCAGCGTGGGTTGCGTGAAGGAATACGACAGGATGGTCACCTGCGCCGAGGGCGACAGGTTCCAGGTGCGGGTCTGGCAGGACGAGCGTCTGGCAGGTATCAATCTCTTGAACTGTTGTCTTTCTGCGGGGGCGACGAAGCAGGCCCTGCTGAGGGCGGCGACCGGTGCAGTCAGCGAGACGGAGGCAACGTGGACAAGCTTCAACGGATGATCAAGGGCAAGATCCCGGGCGAGGCGACCGGGATCGAGGTGCGAAAGTCGGCCTGCACGATCTGCGACCCCACCACCCAGTGCGGTCTGGATTGCTATGTGAAGGACGGCCGCATCATCAAGGTGGAGGGGTCTCTGGAGAACCCCCACAGCGCGGGCACCCTCTGCGCCAAGGGAGTAGCTCAGCGCCAGTGGGTCTACCACGAAGACCGGCTGCGCACGCCCTTGAAACGCGTGGGACCGAGAGGCTCGGGGGAGATGGTGCCTATCTCCTGGACCGAGGCCCTCGACACCGTGGTGGAGAACCTCCAGCGCCTTAAAGCCGAGAGTGGCCCGGAATCGGTGATCTTCTACTGCGGCTACCCCAAGCAGCTCCGGCCGTTCCTGCAGCGCCTCGCCTTACAGTTCGGCTCTCCCAACTACTGCACCGAATCGAGCACCTGCTTCACCGCCATGGCCATGGGCTGGCGCCTGGACTACGGCCAGATGGCCGGGCCGGATATGGCCCAGACCAAGCTCATGCTGGTGTGGACCGGCAACGCCTTCTATTCCAACACCCCCAACGCCCGTAGGCTGATGGATGCCCGCGACAGAGGGGTGAAGTTCATCGTGGTCGACCCGCGTAACTCCCCCATCGCGGCCATCGCCGACCTGCACCTCAAGCTGAGGCCCGGCACCGACGGCGCCCTGGCCCATGCCATGGCCAACGTGATCATCAGCGAGGGGCTTGTACGACAGGGAGTTCGTCTCGGAATGGACCCGTGGCTTCGACGAGTACCGGGCCTACGTCGCTGAGTTCCCTCTCGATCGGGCCGAGCAGATCACCGGGGTGCCGGCGGCTCTGATCCGCGAGGCGGCGGTACTCTACGCCACCACCAAGCCGGCCGCCATGATGCCCAGCTCCACTCCGGTCGTGCACCACACGAATGGGGTGCAGAACCAACGGGCGGCGGCCGCCCTGGTCGGGCTCACCGGCAACTTCGACATACCCGGCGGCAACGTCTCCCAGCAGCTCAGCTGGCTCGAGGTGGGCGGCGCCGGCTTCGCCACGCGCGACTACCAGTTCAAGATGCCGCGCAAGTGGAGCGACCTGCCTCCTCGGATCGGAGCAGACCGCTTCCCAGTATGGACGGAGATGATCGACCAGGGCCAGTCCATGGACATCCCCCGGCAGATCACCACGGGTGACCCTTATCCGTTGCGCGGTCTGTTGGGCTTCGGGATGAACTTCAGGATGTTCCCGGCCTCGAAGGCGTGGTTGGAAGCAGTCCAGACCCTGGACTTCATCTGCGCGGTCGACCTTTTCAACACCGACACCACCAAGTACGCCGATATCGTGCTCCCGGCCTGCAGCTCGGTAGAGCGGAGCGAGGTGCGCGGCTATCCCCAGAAGTACGTCATCTACACCCAGCCGGTGATCGAACCGCTGGGCGAATCCCGTTCCGACACCGACATCATCTTCGGGCTCGCTCAGAAGCTGGGACTCGACTATCAGAAGTACGACGAGACCTCCTCGGAGGAACTCGGCGGCTTCCTGCCCAACGGGGCCCCGGACTTCGGCGCCGCCTTCGACGCGGCCATGGACTGGATCCTCGAGCCTAGCGGCCTGAAGACGGCCGAGCTCAAGAAGCATCCCGGCGGCATGCCGGTGCCCAACCCCCTCCCAGTGACGTTCAAGAAGTACGAGAAGAACGGCTTCCCCACCCCGAGCGGCAAGATGGAGTTCGTCTCCTCGATCTTGGAGAAGTACTCCGACCGTCCGGGAATCGACGGTCTCCCCCTCTACAACGAGCCGAAGCTCAGCCCGGTCTCCACGCCCGACATCGCCGCGGACTACCCGCTGGTGCTGAGCACGGGGACGCGACTACCGATGTTCATCCACTCCCGCACCTTCCGGCTGCCCTGGACCCGCAGCCTGCGCCGCGAAGCCATGGTGGACCTCAACCCGGTCGACGCCGCCCGCTACGGTATCGTCCAGGACGACCTGGTCGATTTGTCCACGCCCTACGGCTCCATCCGGGTGCGCGCCAACGTGACCGAACTGGCCGCTTTGGGGGTCGCGCACATGTATCACGACTACCCGGAGGCCGACGCCAACACCCTGCTCTCGGGCGACTACCTAGATCCGGTCTCCGGCTTCCCCGGCTTCAAGGCTTCCCTCTGCGCGGTGAAGAAGGTGACGCCCGGCACCGCCGGAGCACAGGAGGTGACCCGATGAGCCATGCCTTCTACCTGGACGTCGACCGCTGCACCGGCTGCTTCGCCTGCGCTGTTGCCTGCATGGACCAGAACGATCTGGACGTCGGCCCCGAGCCCACGGCCTGGCGCCAGGTCTTCAAGGTGGAGACCGGAGCGGGAGCCGATGCCCGGCTGCGCTACATCTCGCTCGCCTGCATGCACTGCGAGGACGCCCCCTGTCTCATGGCCTGCCCCACCGGGGCCATCGCCAGGGAGACGGGCACCCGTGTGGTCAAGGTCAACGCCGAGCTCTGCATCGGTTGCCACAGCTGTTCCATCGCCTGCCCCTTTGGAGTGCCCCGCTTCGGCAAAGACGGCACCATGCAGAAGTGCGACCTCTGCAGCGTCAGGCTGGAGAACGGTATGGAGCCGGCCTGCGTGCGTGTCTGCCCCACCAAGGCGCTCCGGCAGGGCGACCCCAATACCCTGAGCCAGGATGTGGAGAAGAAGGCGGCCGAGCGGCTGGCGACCAGCACCTGAGCCCGGGGCCCGCTGCCGGCCCGGCCGCAGGCTCGGCGCACGCGTACCGTCGACTAGTCGGCCAACTGGAAGGCGGTGAGGTCGATGGCAGGGACCTGGCCTTTGTTGGCGGGGTTCAACACCCGTGTGACGCTGCACCGATACTCGTCGTCAAGCCGTTCGTCAAGGTCGAGCACCGATCCGGCCTTGTCGCCGGCGACCAGCCGCACCTTCGGCCGGCGCGGATCGGTCCCGAGCGCCGGAGCCGCGCACACCACGCCTAGCTCGCCGGTGGAGAGTTGCACCAGCGTCCCCGGCGGATACAGACCCATGATCTCTATGAACATTTTGACGAGGGCCCGATCGAACAGTCTGCGCTCGGACGTAGTGTCCATGTTCTCGATCAGGTAGCTGAGACTCTCGTAGGGGGTCAGATTGCGCTCCCGGTACACCCGGGCGGTGGTCAGAGCGTCGTAGCAGTCGACGATGGAGACGATGCGACCGAATAGGCTGACGTCCTCCTTCAGTCCCGTGAACAGGGACGGGTAGCCGCTCAGGTCGTTTCGGAGGTGGTGTTCGAATGCGACCACCACTGCCCTCATGGTGGAAGACGTGAAGCGGCCGATGCTCAGAAGGGAATATGCGGCGAGGATCGGATGGCGGCGCATCTCTTCCCACTCCTCGGCGTCAAGGGCGCCGGGTTTGTGAAGGACGTCGGCGACGACCTCCAGCTTGCCGGCATCGTGCAGAAACGCAGCGAGACAGAGCTCGCCCAGCCTGGACTTGCTCAGCCCGAGGCGCTGGCCGAGCAGGACTGAGAGCACGGCTACGTTGGTGGAATGCGAGATCAGGTAACGGTCGAAATCCTTTATGGTCGTCAGTGCTACGAGAGAACTCGGGTCGCGCAGTACCTGGTCTACCACCGCCTGGGTCACGTGGCGCAGCCGGCGGACGTGAGCGGGGTCTTTGGAATCCGCCCCACCCGTCATGTCGTCGCTCATCTGCATGGCGGCGGCGTAGGCTTCGACTGGGGCCACGGCCTGGGGGCTTCCGCTTCCGGTGAGCATGTCGACCTTGACCCGGCCGACACCCCTCTTTTCGAACAGACCCGAAAGGTCGCCGACCGCCGTGGGCCGCTCCCGGGCGAGCACCAGCGCCACCTGAAGGAGTTCTTCTTCTGTCACTCCCTGAAAGAAGGTCAGGGTGTTGGTGCCCCACGCCTCGAAGAGCTGGACGAGATAGGAGAAGCGGGCATAAGTCGACACCGTGGTCCGCACCCGGGCTTTGCCTACGAAGACGCAGTGGCTGTGGACCCCGATGGTGACCGCGCCTTCGTCTCCGCAGTTCTCGGCCAAGAGTAAGGCTAAGTTGGAGCAGGCTTCCCGCATCACCGCGTTGTCGGCGTCGTAGTACGCGGCGGTGCGTATGGTCACCGCGAGAGCCATGACCAGGGTCTGGTCAGCGCGTCCGGAAGACCCGACTCCTGGCCCCTCGCTCACGGCTGTCTCCCCCAGGCCGAATACTGCGCTTCTTGGAGCGCCCGCGACGCCGCCTTCTTTATCTGGGCCTCTCCTGACTTCTGCGCTTCCAGGAGAGCCGCTCGAGAGGCGGTTCCCGGGATCGTCCCGAGAGCCTTGATAGCAGCCAGACGCACTGGGGCCGGGCGAGCGACGAAGCGCTTGCGCCGCCACAGCTTGTCCAGCAGCGGGACTGCCCGCTCCTTCGTCAGATCTGCCCAGGCGACCAGAAGAGCCTCGATCTCGTCCGGCTGCCGGCTCTCGAAGTCGCGGGCTTCGATCTGGGCCAGCACGACCGCCTCGTGCTCCCTCCCACCGTGACGCCCCAGACTTCTTGCCGCAAGCGTACGGACCGAAGGATCCTCGTCGGTGAGCGCCTTGGCCAGCACCTGCGCGGCGACCGGATCCCCTCCGAAGGTCTCCAAAGTGCGCATCACCTCTCGCCTCACCCGGACGTCGGGGTGCCGGCGCAGCCGCTCGAGGTACTTCACCAACTCCGGGTCGCGCAGGCCCGCCGCCAGCTGGACGGCGTTCCTCACCACGTACCACCGCGGGTCCTCCAGCAGAGGGATCAGATAGATCCCCGACACTCCTCCCCCCGCGTCGAGCAGCGCGAGCAGGGTCTTGCGTACCGCCCGGTCCTCAGTGACGGCCAGCGCCTCGAGAAGGGCCGGGACTATCCAGGGCCGGGCTGCAGCTAGGAACGTATCGACTCGGGCGGCCTGGTCGGTAGCCTCCTGGCCGGTCCCGGCCAGGAGGCTACCGACCCGCTCAGCCGTCACGGCCCGGCCTATTACCACGCCGGGAAAGCCCGCGGGGCAGCGTCCCTGCGCTTCCAACAGCTGAAGATACTCGAGGATCAATTCGAGCTGACCCAGGTTCCGGTTGTCGATGTACGAATCGAGCACGGTCACGAGGGCACGGGTGAGAGGGTCGTTCTCGTCGTAAGATCCCGAAGACCTCCCGGCGAGCTCGAGCAGTACCACGAGGAAGTCGTCGACGAGGTTCGCCGGGTCTTCTACAGCCTGCTCGCTCTGATCGATCTCCTGCGCGCTGAGGGCGAGGCTCCGTACATCGATCTCCGTCTGGTCGACAGCCTTGAGGTCACCCAGCTTGACCCCGGCCTCCGCGTCCTCGGTGAGCGTTACTTCGTCCAGACGGCGAAGCACGGTCTCCCTGAGCGCGTCGATGGTCCCCTCGCGCAGTACCTCGCCTCCCAGGAAGGGGTCGGCCACGTGGTAGTCGATATGGGTGAAATCCTGTTCCCAGAGCCTCGTCACCAGATCGTGCTCGGCATCGGCGAGGTCGTCAGCGTGCGCCAGACAGTCGGTAAGAGCTTCGACCTCTCCCTCCTCCAGCCCCGGGTGTAGTGAGAGGGAACGAACGCCGTCGCGGAACATGAGGAAGGCCAGGTTGTCGCGGCTCGTCTCGTAAGAGTACACCCTCTCGCCCTCGTGGAGCAGTTGATCCTCTTCGACCTCAAGCATGAGACTGCCGTTATCATCCAGATAGGAGACGAGTATCCCCGCGAGCGATTCCAAGGTCTGCCGGACCGTGGGATGCCCAGGCGGATAGAAACGGATGTCGTGATAGGCGCGGTGCAATTGCGCACAAACCGCGCTCACCGATCTGTGCCCTGGAGAAAATACGTGCTCTGCCGGCATGGTTGACAGTTCGCCCAGTCGAGGGTGATTCCTCTGGACTCCGCAATGCACACGGCGGCTCGACGATGCGGCCTGCCGGCGGTTCACCGGCACGGCCAAGTCGCTGCCGACCGCCCGCGTCCCGGGAGCGGAGGGGCACTCGCGGCGGCGAGGCCCCGGAGCAGTGGCTTGCGCCGGCCCGCGTCCGGGGCCTCGAGGTCTCAGCCCACGAGCGCCCGGAGGTTCCGCCCCAGGATGGTCGAGTAGTCGTCCAGGTCGAGAAGGGCGAGCTTGGACCGCACCGGCTCCGGAAGGTCCTCGGACGGGAGATCCAGGAGAGCGACCTCGGTCTCCTCCCGGTCGAACTCCGCTACGACCCTTTCCCGCCTCAACTGGTACTTGTTCGCAGGACAGATGAGCTGACAGCGCATGCAACCTACCAGGGCGTTGTGCGCCGCTGGGTCGAGCCAGTCCGGCCACTCGCCTTCGTGCTCGTTCAGATAGGTGAGGCAGCGCTCTGCGTCGATCACCACACCCGTGTCGGGAAAGGGGATGCACCCCGTAGGGCATGCGTGGTAGCAGGCCTTGCAGGCCCCACAGCTGCCCATGCGCCGGGGAGGACTCCAGCGCCCGGAGGTGGGATCGCGTCCCCCGACCAAGAACGTGGAGAGACCGGCCCGCGGCCCTCCCCGAGAGACGAGATCGGCATCGGTGGCGAACGTATCCAGTCGGACGAAACTGCCCAATGTCCGCGTATAGGCGATGTTGTTCCGACCGTATTCGGCCAATCCGGTCCTGACCGCCAACAGCTTCACCGGCACCGGCACCCGCGCCACCGAGAAACCCTTGGGGGCAAGGGCATTCTCCAGCACCTCGAGGCATCGAGCCCGTGGCCCGGAAGAGATATATGTGGGCGGTATGACGGCCTCGAACGGACCGGTGTCCATATGGAACCGTACCTTGACGGGGGGCGACGGAGTGGCGACGACCACCAGCGAGCGCACCTCCGGCACTTCGGTGGGCGGCTCGAACCGCAAGCTGCGGTCATACTCGCTGAGGAGACTCCCCGAGACGAGCCTCCGCTCCCGCAGCATCGCGAAGGTCTCTTTCAGATTGTCGAGGATCTCGATGCCCGCCACCCGGTAGCTGAACCCGGCTGCGCGGAACCCCTCATCTACGGCTTGAATCGTCGCTTCGATCATCTTCACGAACAAACTACCAGTCGACGACGCCCAGCAACAGCAGGATGCCTATGAGGATGGGCTGATGGACGATGTAGATCAGCAGAGAGTTCTGCCCCATCCGTCGCAACGTCTTGATCGGCTGCCTGTCGGAGAAGTCGCCCATGCGAAAACGCCTGACGCCGCCCGGGTAGAGCAGGTTGCCCAGGAAGACCCCGATCAGCACCCGGCCGAACATCGGGATCAGAGGGGCATAATCCACTCCGCTCCCTGGGGTCGGAGCCAGCCATTCCAGCCAGGGGAAGTCCGGTCTCCAGGCCCGCATCGCCGGGCCTAGACCGATGATGATCACGCCTAGGATCAGATTGAGCCAGCGGAAGCGGAGCAGCGGGTAGGCGATGATGATCGAGATACCGATGAGATGGAGGATGCCGAAGCGCACGTATTCATCTGCCCCCAGAGCCACGAAGGTGGCCACGCTCACCAACAGGCCCCAGGTGAAGACGGTAAGACCCCGGATGACGTACTTGCTCCAGAGACCGCCGGTGGGATGGGTCTCGCGCTCCCGGTTGTAGCTGAGCGTCAGGGAGACTCCCACCAGGATGGTGAACAATCCGGCGGTCGCGATCTGCCAGTAGCTCCAGAAGCCGGAGCGGACGGCGATATCGTAGCCGCCCAGGCTGCGCAGGTCCCACATCAGGTGGAACACCACCATGATGCAGATGGCGACGCCCCTCCACGCATCTACTTCCCAGACGCGCCCGGAGCGCAGCTTCCACACGGGCCAGACGCTGGTCCGCATGCCGTGGAGATATGACCTCACGTAAGAGTGTGGCGCGGTGTTTCGGCTGCTCCTAGGCATCGTTCATGGCCGATCGCCCCCACGCGTGACCCGGCGCTCCACAGCCCTGGGATCGGTGGCCGCGAGAAGCGACGGCCTGCCCGCAAAGTAGCGGGTAGCAGCTTCTCTCGCACGTCGGCCCATTATCAGGGAGGCCAAAGCCACATTCAAGGAGTTCCCGCGCTGTCACGTTGCTGTTCGACCAGTCTACGAGGTTTGCTTCGGTGGAGCTTGGGTACTCAAACTAACGACGTCGTGCCCTGCCCGATGGAGGTGGACCATGGAAGAACCCGGAGACCAGTACCCGTCGACCCCCGCCGCTTCTCCGCCTCCGGCCGAGTCGCCGCCCCCCGCTGCAGAGTCTCCGGCCTATGCTCCGAGCCCACCGTATCCCCCGGAGCCCCCATATCCCCTCACCTTCAACGTGGACTACCCCGATCGACCGTTGAACCGGCTCACCACCGGGCTCCGCTTCATCTGGATCATCCCCATCGGCATCATCGCGTCTCTTCTCAGCACCGGAAACCTCAGCCTCGAGGGCACGGATTACTCTTGGTCGTGGACGACTGTGGGTATCCTCTTCCTTCCCCTCCTGCTCATGATCCTCTTTCGCAAGAAATACCCTCGCTGGTGGTTCGACTGGAACCTCAGCCTCTCGCGTTTCCTCATGCGCGTGGCAAGCTACGCTCAGCTTCTCCGTGACGAGTATCCCTCCACTGATGAGGAACAGGCGGTTCACCTGGATTTCGTCTATCCCGATGCCAGTCGACTCAGTCGCGGGCTGCCCATAGTGAAATGGTTCCTGGCCATCCCCCACTGGTTCGTCCTGGCGTTCCTGTGGATCGGAGCGGTCGTTTGCGTGGTCATCGCCTGGTTCGCGATTCTCTTTACAGGCAGGTATCCCCGTGGTCTGTTCGACTACGTTGTGGGCGTGAACCGCTGGACGCTGCGAGTCGAAGCGTACGCGTTACTACTGATCACCGACCGGTACCCGCCCTTCTCACTGTCGTAACAGGGAGACCGCGCAGACGCCGGCCGGCCGAAACCACGGCAGTCGCGGCCTATTCGACCCCCCTCATGCGGTCGGCGAGATCGCAGGCTTCTTTGTAGAGGCCGGACGCCACCTGGACGGTATCGCCCAGCTCGAGGTGCTCGTCCGAGGCCTGATCGTATCGCGGCCACTCGGGGGCTCCCTCGCCGTTGGGGTCGCCCGTCGCTGCGAATCTGGTCCAGTAGCCCATGATGGTCTCGGAGAGATCGTAGTCGGCCTGCTCGATCTGCCCCAGAACGGTGAACAGATCGGCGCTCCCGAACACGTACGGGATCTCCACCCCGTGGAAAGCTCCCATAGCGTTGCCCATGGGGACCCGGGTGAATTGATAGAGATAGGTCGGAGCAGGCTGCGCACCCGAGTCGGCAGCCTGCGCACTGAGAGCCCCCGGGGCGCTCATGGAGCGGGCGGCGAACCGAGCGGTCGAGGCGAACCCCACTTCGGTCAGCATGCGACTGAAGGCCGGGGTGATGTCCTCCTCGCTCTCCACCGGGTAGAGAGCGAGCGCCTCGTCGGCGTAATCTCCGAAGATCTTCCTCATCTGCGCCTCGTATTCTTCTGGAGACACGGTCAGGCCGCTCAGAAACGCGTTCCCCTCGTCGGCGTTGGAACCGATCAGCAGGGGGATGCTCTGTCGGGCACCGGAGCCCCAGAGTGTGGTCGGCAGATCGAGCAGCAGGCGCCCGTCCACCACCGGCTTCCAGGTGAGACCCTGCTCCATGAGACTCGAGTCCTCAGCCGCGGCCCCGGCCGCAGCCAGCAGTTCGTCCGGACTCTTCGCCCGCATCTGAGCGAGCACCTCGGCCGAGGCCGTATCCGCTCCGTCGATGCCGAGCTTCTCCACGAGTGCGACGCCCGCATCTTCCCCGCTCTCTAGCGTCCCGGTGGTCGAGACTCCGAACCCGTAGTCGAGCAGTATGCCGCTCTGCGCGATGGCTCGAGCGAAGAGACCCTCGGCCAACGGGCTCACCAGCAGGTCCAGGATACTGATGGCGCCGGCCGATTCCCCGAAGACGGTCACGTTGGTCGGGTCGCCACCGAAGCCTGCGATGTTCTTCTGCACCCACTCCAGCGCCGCGATCTGGTCGAGCAGTCCGTAGTTGCCCGAGATCCCCTCAGCCGATTCCGCCGAGAGAGCAGGATGGGCCAGGAATCCGAGCGGTCCCAGCCGATAGTTGATCGTGACCACCACCATCCCCTTTGCGGCCAGGTTCTGCCCCCCGTACACGTCCATCGAGCCCGATCCGGTCTCGAAGCTACCCCCGTGGATCCAGACCATCACCGGCAGACGCTCTTCGGCGCTGTCGGCCGGCGACCACACGTTCAGATAGAGGCAGTCCTCGTCGGTGGTGCCCACGTTCAGATAGAACGTCTCCATCTGGGACGGCTGCGGACAGGAGGGTCCGAAGGAGGTGCAGGCTCGGGGCTCAGTCCATGACGCCACCGGCTGAGGCGGCTTCCAGCGACGCTCGCCGATCGGGGGAGCTGCGTAGGGGATGCCCTTGAAGCTCCATATCTGCCTCCCCTGCACATCTTCGCGTGCGCCGGTGACGGGACCGCTCTGTAGTCGGACCTGCTCCAGATCGGACCCGCAGCCGGTCGCCACAGCCCCGCCTGAAAGCACGACGATCGTCGAAAGGATGACCAGCGCAGACCGCAGGGACTTCATCATCCACCTCCGAGGTACCACTCCCTTCAAAGGACGCTTCTCTATACTGAGGATAGCGAGGTGGTCGCGTGCATACAAACCCCGGAGGGCAAGGGAGGCGAGCTGCATGAACGAGGGTCCTACGCCCGTTCTGGTTACCGGCGGCACGGGGTTCGTCGGGACCGCCGTGGTCAGGCGGCTGGCACAGGAGCCCTCTTGCTCCCTCCGCCTATTGGCCCGGATGAACAGCGACCTGAGCTTTCTCGCGTCGCTGGCCCGGCCGCCGGAGGTCATCATCGGTGACGTCACCGACAAACCAAGCCTTCTCGAGGCCGCTCGGGGATGCGGGGTGGTGATCAACTGCGCCGGCCTCAATTCCTTCTGGGAGCGCTCGCGGAAACCCTACCGGGAGCTCAACATCGACGCCGTCCGCAACGTGGCCGAAGCCACAGTGGAATCCGGGGCGCAGAAAATGGTGCAGGTGAGCACCGTCATGGCCTATGGATTCCCGGCCGACTCGCCGTTCTCAGAGGCGAGCGCCCCGGGGAGGCACGCCAGCGAGTACGCCCGGTCCAAGTCCGAGGGAGACCAGATCGCCCGGGATGTGTGCGAGAGCGCCGGGCTCCCGCTGGTGACGGTCTACCTGGCCGCGGTGGTAGGTGCCGGAGACCGCAAGTCGGTGATGCAGATCGACCGCTTCGTCAAGGGCAAGGTCCCGCTCATGATCGACAGCCCGCACCGGTTCACCTACGTGCGCATCGATGACGCCGCCGAGGCGATCGTACGGGCGGCGCTCGCCCCAGCGAACGCGGGCGAGCGCTACCTGGTCGGCCGCGACCGGCTGACCACCCAGGAGTACTTCGAGATCATCGCCGACGCGTCAGGAGCGCGGATGCCGCGACGAACCATCGGCAAGCGCACCACCCTGACCCTGGCCTGGCTCATGAGCGCCGCGGCCAAGATCACGGGCCGGCCACCGCTCATGGCCTACGACCTTATGGCCACCGTGTACCGAAGATCTCTTCTTTTCGATGGAAGCAAGGCCGAGCGGGACCTCGGGCTACGGTACACCCCCGTAGAGAGCGGCCTCAGGGATGCGGTGGCCGAGATCCTTGGGCGGCGGGTGGGGCCAAGGTCAGAAGGTGTAGCGGCCCGACCCTAGCGGCACTCGAGCTCGGTGATCTCCAGGGTGTCGCTGATGTCGATGCACCCGCGGACGCTCATGGCCGCGGGGCAGCCTATGATGTAGCCGGAGAACACGTCCCGGGCATCCTCCGCTTTGCCCGCCGGCACCTTGAGCTTGTAGGCCACTCGTATCCGGGAGATGCGGAGCACTCCGTCGATGTCCTCGATATCACCCTCTACCAGAGCTTCATAGCGGTCGGTGTGGGTAGGGATCTTGCGGCTGGCCAGCACCGTGGCCAGTGTCCCCATCATTCAGCCGCCCACCGCCCCCACTATGTGATCGAGCGTGGCGGCATGCTCGACTTCCGGATCCACCCGGTAGAACTTCTTGATCCCGCCGTGCACTCCGTAGTAGATGGGTTCGCAGAAACCCTCGATGACGGCCTTGCGCGTCGGACCGTTCTCACGGGTGATGGTGATTCGCGACGTATGCACCACTTCGCCCATCGGAGCTGCCTCACTCCTCGCCCGACTGCGGATATCCCTGCTCCAGCTCTTCCTCGGACGCGGCCCGCACGTCCACTATCTCGACGTCGAAATGCAGTCTCATCCCGGCCAGGGGATGGTTTCCGTCCACCGTCACATCGGTCTCATTGGCACCTACCACTCTGAGCGCCACATCACCGCTCGGCGTCTCGGCCATGAACTGCGTGCCCGGTTCCAGCGGCATATCCTCGGGGAACTGGTCCCTCGGTACCTCGAAGATGGCGCCTTGGTCGACCTCCCCGTACGCGTCGGCCGCTTCCACGACCACCAGGGACTTATGCCCGGTCTCCGTCCCCTCGAGGGCACCCTCAAGACCGGGGATGATGTTCTCGTAGCCGTGTAGATAGATGAGAGGATCGCAGTTCTCGTTGGAGTCGAGGATGTTCCCGTCGTCGTCGGTGAGCGTGTAGTTGAAACTGACGACGGAGCCGCGGGTGACCTGCATCGGATACGTCCCTTCGCTGGAGTCTAGAAGGGGGAAGGTTACTACATCAGGAGCCGGGAGGTGCGCCACTGCCCACCGGGGAACGGCCAGACAGCGCGGCGTCGCCCTCCGAACGGCGGACCGCCCTCTCCTGATGGGCCATCGTCCACCTGCTGCTCCTCCCACCAGGTGCGGTGGCGTTCGCGGGCTATGTCCTCGGGAAGAGTGCCTTTCACCATCGAACTCAGATATCCGAGGCCGTGGCGCGTCAGAAAGACGTGGCCAAGATGGCCCACGAGCACCGCCGCAGCCGCGATGGCGAGAAACCCATGCAGCCACAGCGCGCGCGATACTAGCCACGCCGGCAACTCCGCTTTGGCCAGAAGCAGAGACCCGGTCACCACGAAACCCAGGGCCATGGCCGCGACCAGCACGGCACTGGCCTTCTGCCCGGCGTTGAGTCTGCCTTGAGGCGGCATCTCCCCACCGCGCAGCGTGCGGCCCTTGACCGCCAGCCAGAACCAGCGCCGATCGTTCACGTCCCACATGTCGATCTCGCGGGCATCTCGGGCCAAGCGCCTGCGGTCCAGAGCCAGCATCAGGATCAGCGGGATGAGGACCATGGCGTAACCGGTGATCCCATGCCGCAGCGAGACGCTCTCCCGCGCTCCGCCCATCCAGCTGCGGGTAGCGGGTATCCACATAAGCAGCCCGCTCGCGAACGCGATCAGAAAGAAGAGCGCGTAGGCCCAATGACCGATACGTTCGGCCAGGACCCAACGAGGGATGCGCGGGGATTCAGTCGATGGAGGCATCGGCCGGGTATCCACGTTGCTCCCAGTAGCCGTTGTATCCCTCGGGACCAAGCGCCATCGCTTCCACCCGTACCACCCACTTGATGTTCTTGTAGGCGTAGCTGCCGGGAAGGATCAGACGCAATGGCTGCCCCATCTCGGGCGCAAGAGAAGCACCGTTCATCTCGTAGGCGAGAAGAGTATCCGGTCGGAGCGCTTCCTCGAGCGTCACCGACTCCGTATAGACGCCGTCGCTCGAGTCGAAGACGAGGTGCGTCGCCAAGGGGTCGATGTCGGCCTGCTTCATAACCTCGCGCAGGGTGACCCCCTTCCAGTTGACCTCAGGAACGCCCCAGCCCTCCACGCAATAGAAGTCGCGGATGGCCTCCACCTGGGGAAGATCGGTGAACTGGGCGAACGTGAGGTCGAGCGGGTTTCGGACCAAGCCGTCGACGATCAGACGCCAGTTGTTCGGGTCGAAACTCTCGCCGGGCACGACCGTGTTGATGCGGAAATCGCCCGCTCCCACCGAGCTTTTGACCCCCTTGGGAATCCGCGGAAGGATCTCCTTGCCCAGAAAGAGCGCGGCGACGCCCGCGACGATCAAGCCGAGGAACGCCCGTCGGCCTATGTGTTTCTCGCTGTCCACGTCCCCCCGTCTCGCCTGCAAGTGAATGTTGCCTATGGTTGTCTCCATCGGAGCCACGGCCGAAACCCCGGCAGCCACCCACACGGGGGGCGGTGCGGGTAGGCGGCCCGACGGCCGCTCGGGGCAACAGCCCCGGGGCCGGTCGGTCGCTCCGGTGGCGAGGTGGCACCCTCGCGCGGCGACGTGCCGCGGCTGCGGCGTGGCCCGCCGGGCCCGCTACCTGTTAGACTGCCGCCATGCGGCAGATGGATCGCAGGACCTTTCTACTTTCCACCGGCCGGTGGCTGGTTCTGGCCGGGCTCGCTCCGGCGTTGTCCGGGTGCGGCCGCGCGCTCCGCTGGTCCGACTCTCAGGGCTCTTTCGCCGACGATAGTCTTACTGTGACGACCGTCGCGGGAGCGGGCACGACTACTTCCACCTCGGTCGAAGTAAGCGGCTCGACGACCACGTCCGCTGCGACCACCACTACCGAGGGGACACCCGGCTCGGGCTCCACTACGACCACCGGCATCCCCGCTCCTCCCGACCTGGTCGTGATCCGCGGCGACCTGCCCGATCAAAACGTGCGCGCCGCGATGGCCCAACTGGGCGGAATGGAGCGCTTCGTCACAAGCGGGGCGAAGGTGGTGGTCAAGCCGAACGTCCTGACCGGGCGTCCACCTGAGTACGCCACGACCACCAACCCGATCGTCATCTCCACGATCATCCGCATGTGTCTGGAGGCCGGAGCGGCCGAGGTCACCGTGCTCGACTATCCCACCAGCAGCGCTCGGGCCGCGTTCAAAGAGTCGGGGCTGGCGCAGGCCACCGCGGAGGCCGGGGGAACGCTCAAGTACTTGAGCAACCGTGATTTCGACCGGGTGGACATCCCCGAGGGAGTGGCCATAGACTCTTGGCCACTGGTCACGGAGGCCCTGGAAGCCGACACGTTCATCAACGTCCCCATCGGCAAGACTCACGGCATGGCCGGGCTGACCCTGGCCATGAAGAATCTCATGGGCATCATGGGCGACTCCCGTGGCAAGATCCACATCGACTACCCTCAGAAGATCACCGACGTCAACACCCTGGTCAAGCCACATCTGGTGATCCTTGACGCGTACCGCATTCTGACCAGGAACGGCCCGACCGGGGGGAACCTGGACGACGTGGCGATGCCCAAGACCGTCGTCGCCGGCACGAGCCAGGTGGCCGTCGACGCCTACGGCGCCACCATCATGGGCTGGCAGCCTACCGATCTGCCGAGCTTGGTGGAGGCGGCCGCTCGCGGTCTGGGCGAGATCGATCTCACGAAGTACACCATCTTCGAGGGCACCGCCTGATGAGCCCGGAACCGTCCGGCTTCGATTCGAGCGACCCCGCCCCGGTCCGAGCAAAGAGCCGGCCCCGCGGTCTGCACCGCTATAGGCGCGCTCTTCAGATCCTCTTCCTTGTCATCTTCCTGGTGCTCTTGACCCTGACCTTCTGGCCGTTGGGCAGCATCTTCCTCAGCAGCTTCCTGCTCGCTGACCCCCTGCTGGCCATCAACTCGGTTGTGAGTGGGGTGATCCGGTGGGAGTTCCTGCTGGCGATCCCCGTGCTGGTGAGCCCGCTGTTCCTCGGCCGGGCCTTCTGCGGATACGTATGTCCCATGGGGTTCATGGTGGAGTTGTTCGGACCGAGGCGCGAGCGCCATCCGGGGCCGCGAGCCCGCACGGTCCTGCGCAAGATGCCGCTGTTCGTGCTGGTCGTGGTGCTCTTCCTGATCCTGTTCGGGAGCGCGGTCTTCCTCGTGCTCGACCCGCTCTCCCTGTTCACCCGATCGGCGACTACCCTCCTCTATCCCGCCGTCGATCGCGGGTTGCGGCTGGTGGGTGACGCCGCCTACGAGATCCCGCCGCTGCAGGGAGCCGTCGACAGGGTCACCGAGGTCCTCACCGGTCGGCTGGTCTTCACCAACGGCCTCGCCTACAAGCTGCAACTGGTCATGCTGGCCATGTTCGTGGGCATCCTCGCCATCTCGTTCGTAGAGCGCCGTCTTTGGTGCCGCCATCTCTGCCCCCTCGGCGCTCTGCTCGGTCTGGTCGGTCGCGCCGCCATCTACGGACGGGTGGTCGACGAGCGCGCCTGCTCCACATGCGAAGCCTGCGTGGCCACATGCCCCATGGATGCCGTCCGAGACGGTGGTTCCTCCACCGATTGCTCGCGTTGCCAGCTGGGGCTCGAATGCGCGGATGCCTGCTCCAAAGGAGCCATCCATTGGGGACGCAGACCCCGCAAGCAGCACGAATACGACCCCAGCCGGCGCGCTCTGCTGAAGGCCGGGGGGCTGGCGTTCATCGGGAGCTTCTTTCTCTTCACTGGACTGGGCCGCATCCAGCGAAACGTTTTCCTTATCCGGCCGCCCGGGGCGCGGGGCGAGTTGGATTTCATGGCTACCTGTGCCCGCTGCGCTCAGTGCATGAAGGGTTGTCCCACCAACGTGATCCAACCGGCGGTCTTCGACGCTGGTCTCGAAGGCTTCTTCACCCCGCAGATGGACTATCGGCGCGGCTACTGCGAATGGAGCTGCAATGAGTGCGGCAAGGTCTGCCCCACCCAGGCCATCCACGAGCTATCGTTGGAGGAGAAGCAGCTCAAGGTGATCGGCCGCGCCTATATCGACCGGAGCACGTGCATACCGTGGGCCGAAGGACGGGACTGCCTAGTGTGCCAGGAGCTATGCCCCACCCCTGAGAAGGCGATAGTCTTCGAAACCGGGGGCAATGACCAGGGGTCCGGCGCCGGCCAAGGTCAGGGCGCCGGCCAAGGTCAGGGCGCCGGCAGCGGTCCGCACGCTGGGGTCAAGCTACCCTACGTGGTCCCCGAGCGCTGCATCGGTTGCGGGATCTGCCAGTACTACTGCCCGGTCGCCAATGAGGTTGCCATCAGGGTGCGGTCGGTCGAGCAGACGGGACTACTCTCGCGGTAGAACGAACCGATACGGGACACGCGATAAAGGACATGCGACAAAGCGACGTGACTTCACAGCACGGTGCCAGCCATGCCGGCTGACTGGCCCTTTCCCCCGCCCGTCACGCCGATGGAGGCGGAGGTAGCCGTTGAGCTACCTCCGCCTCCGGGCTGGGCCTACGAGCCCAAATGGGACGGTTTCCGTGTTGTCATGTGGAGCGGGACCCATTGCGAGGGTGTCGTGCCCAGCGCCCCGGGGCTCGACCCCGGCCCCGGCGACGGTGGCGCCGCCGATTCGGGCGCCTCAGCCGGGGACGCCCGGGCCACGGGTGGCCCCCGCCTCGATAGCCGGAACGCCAAGCCTCTTCTCCGCTATTTTCCCGAGTTGGAGACTGCCCTTGCCTGCCTCCCCTCTGGGACTGTGGCCGACGGCGAGGTCGTCGTCATCGTGGGGGGCAAGCTGGATTTTGACGCCCTGCAGAACCGCATCCATCCTGCCGAGAGCCGTGTCCGAAGACTGGCGGAAGACACGCCTGCCCACCTGGCTCTCTTCGACCTGCTCGCCCTGCGGGGCGAGGACCTCCGCTCGCGGCCGTTCCGAGAACGTCGGGCCAAGCTGGAGGAACTGGGGGCGATCTTGGAGGCGGGCTCCGGTCCGCCCGCGGCCGTCGCGGTCGGTTCGGGCCCCACGGCGGCGGCCGACGCCGGCCTGGCGGCCGGCCAGATCGCCTTCCGCGGCGCCGACGGTCCCCCTGGCCTCGCCTCCGCATGGCTCCTCTCGCCCAGCACCACCGACGTGGGACTCGCCCGTCGATGGTTCGACGACTTCGAGTCGGCCGGTTTCGACGGCATCGTGGCCAAGGCGCTCGACCACCCGTACGCGGAGGGTGCGCGGGAGATGATCAAGGTCAAGCATCGCCGCACCGTGGACTGCGTGGTGGGTGGATACCGGCTGCACAGGGACGGAAAGCGGGTCGGCTCCATTCTGCTGGGCCTCTACAACCCGGAAGGCGAGCTACATTTCATCGGCCACTGCTCGTCGTTCAGCGAGGCCCAGGCGGCCGCGCTGTTGGAGGCGCTGGTTTCTCTCCAGCCGAAGCCCGGCGACCCCGTCGCCGCAGGCTTCGGTGAGCACGCCCGCCGCCCCGGCGCCGCCAGCCGCTGGACGGGCGAGAAAGACCTCGATTTCGTCCCCGTCCGGCCGATCCTGGTGGTCGAAGTCAGCTACGACCAACTGACCGGCGACCGCTTCCGGCACGCGACTCGTTTCGAGCGGTGGCGCCCCGACAAAGATCCCCGCGACTGCACCATGGACCAACTGGAGCGCCCGAAGGGACCGGCCCCCATCGAGGCGCTGCGACTGGCCCGGCAGCAGGCACGCTAGGCTGGCGCACCGCCGCGCTTGGCCGTGCCCTTTCCGCCCTCCTCAAAGGGCCATCCCTGCTTGAGTGCGCAACGCTTTCCGCCGATAAACCATCAAGATATGAGCGCGCTCGACATCATACTGGCCGTCATCGCCCTGGAACTGGTCACGCTGCTGTGTCTGTTCATCGGCCTGGTGACCATGCACGTGCGTAGTTCAGGCGCCAAGGTCCGCCGGATGAGGCGGCTGTGGACGCGTCTTCTGCCTGAGTCGTTGGAAGGAAAGCGCAAGCCCACGGCGCGCATCAAGGAGACCCTGCAGTCCGATGGCAGCTTCCGCATGTTCCACCAGTTCCTTGACGAGCAGTTGCGCGAGCAGCGCAACGGTAGCCCTCTTCGCTTCCGGCACCTGAGTCGCGCCGTGGGTCTCACCCAGCGGCTTCAGCGGCAGTTGACCGAGTCGAGCGACCAGCTGGAGCGAGCGGCGGCGGCCAAGACCTTGGGACACCTCCGGGAGAAGATATCCCGAGAGGCGGTGGCCGAACTCCTGAATTCCAAGGACGACGCGGTCGTGCTCGCTGCGGGATACGCCTCCGCCTCGTTCCGCGATCCCAAGTTCTTCCTGCCGGTCTTCCGTGCCGTGTACCAGCGGACGCGCATCACTCTTCACGGCATCGCCGAGCTGCTCTGCCGGTTCGAAGAAGGGGTCTGCCCGGTCATCCACAAGCTCCTCGACAAGGTGATCGACCAGTACGTGCATGGCAAACCGCCGGGGTCGATCGATCCCGGGAAGGCGGTCGACCGTGACGATCAGGCGGCACAGGTGGTCATGATCGACCTCCTCGCGTTCTTCGCCTATCGGCCGGCTGCGGGAAGCCTTCTCCGGCTCCTGGAGCTCTCGGAGCACGACGAGGTGCTGATTCACATCGTCAAGGCGCTCGCCAAGATAGGCGACGCCGCCGCCATCCCCACGTTGAGTGACCTGCTCGCCCATCCCAACTGGGTGGTGCGCAGCCAGACCGTCCAGGCGCTGGCGGCCCTCGAGGCGGTGGAGGCAGCTCCTTTGGTGCATGCCCTGCTCGAGGACGACGATCTTCGGGTGCGGGTCTACGCTCAGAAGGCTCTGTGCTCCCTGGAGGCTGTCGAACGCCAGGCTGTCAGGGAAGAGGCCTACGCATGAAAGACGTGCTCTACTTCCTCAACCTGCTGTTCCTGGCGTATTTCGTTTTCCTCAATGGTTTCTATCTCTGCCTGATCGTGATCTCGGCCCAGACGGTGAGACGCTACGCCCGAGTGAGCGCGATGACCGAATACGACGGGATCTTCGGGACTACCTTCTACAAGCCGGTGAGCGTGATCGTCCCCGCTCACAACGAAGAGGGGACCATCGTCCACACCGTGTCCTCGGCCCTGGCCGTGCGCTACCCCGAACTGGAGGTGGTGGCGGTCAACGACGGCTCCACCGACGGCACCATGCAGGCCCTCATCGACGCGTTCGACCTCGTCCCCTCCCCAGGAGCTATCAATTGCGATATCCGCTGTGCTCCAGTCCGCGGCCTCTATGAATCCATGACCTATCCTGGCCTGCGCGTGGTCGACAAGGACCAAGGGGGCAAGGCCGACGCACTCAACGCGGGCATCAACGCGAGCTCGTTCCCGCTGGTCTGCAACATCGACGCCGACTCCATCATCGACGTGCAGTCCATGGTCCAGATCACCCGCCCTTTCCTGGAGGATCACCAGGTGGTCGCCGTCGGGGGAGTGGTCATGCCGGCGAACGACTGCGAGATCGAGAATGGTGAGGTGAAGAAGGTCAAGCTCGCCCGCCGTAGCCTGGCCCGGTTCCAGGTGGTCGAGTATCTGCGGGCGTTCCTGTTTGGACGCATCGGTTGGGCGCGGCTGAACAGCCTCATGATCATCTCGGGCGCGTTCGCCATCTTCAGGCGGACGGCGCTGGTGGAAGTGGGCGGCTATAGTACCGACACGGTAGGCGAGGACATGGAGCTCATCCTGCGCATGCACCGGGTTTTCTTCGACAAGAAGAGGAACTACCGCATCCTGTTCCTCCCCGATCCGATCTGCTGGACCCAGGTGCCGGAGGACCTCAAGAGTCTAGGCACCCAGCGGCGACGTTGGCAGCGGGGACTCGCTGAGAGCCTCGTGAAGAACCGCCAGCTCTGCTTGAACCCGCGGTACGGCGGCGTCGGCATGCTCGGCTAC
The DNA here is from genome assembly GCA_963713545.1 of uncultured Actinomycetes bacterium. Classification (GTDB taxonomy): domain Bacteria; phylum Actinomycetota; class Thermoleophilia; order RBG-16-64-13; family RBG-16-64-13; genus CAVPLM01. The sequence continues at coordinate 41,377 of CAVQME010000007.1, forward strand.
CCGTTCTTCATATTCTGCGAGCTGCTCAGCCCCGCGATCGAGCTCGCCGGCTACTTCATCGTCGCGACAGCCATAATCGCCCACGCCATAGACTGGCGGCTGGCGCTCGCCTACCTGGCCTGCGCTATGCTTCTGGGCACCATCCTCTCAATGTCCTCCTTGCTGCTGGAGGCTATGGCTTTCCGCAAGTACCCGAGACTGCGAGATACCCTGATCCTCTCGGGATATGCCTTCCTGGAGAGCTTCGGATATCGTCAGCTCCACAGCTTCTGGCGCTGCCGCGGGCTGGCCGACTTCTTCACGAAACGCGCCTCCACGTGGGGGCAGCCGGTAAGAAAGGCGTTCTAGAGCGTCGCCGCGGGGGGCTTGCTCCGCGCAAGACTGGGCAAGCCGCGCCAGTCGATCAATCGAAGTGCAGCACCCCCAGGGCAAGAAGCCACCACCAGGCGTCGACGAGCACATAGAAGACTGTGATCGCCGCCGCTCCGGCCCAGTCGCGTCGCACAGCCAAGGCAACCGCGAACCCGATCCACAGGGCCGCGGCAAGCGCTACCGCGGCACGGAAGCCGTCCAAACTCCCCCACACGAAGCTGAGCCAGAACCCCACGAAGTACGTGAGCGCTAACGGGAGGATGATCCCGAGATAGCGGAGCGCCAGGTTGGTCCTTCGTCCCGGGGCCGGAGGCTCCTTCTGCACCGGAGATGGTGCGTCTACCATGCGGTCGTCCACCGAGACACCTCAGCTTCGATTCCTCACCCGCGGCTCAGTATACTGAGCGTGCCGAAGCATCGAGCGTCACAGCTCCAGGTGCGCTCGGTCGGCGTGTGTCTTTTCTGGCTCGAGAATGTCCGAGGTTACGGGGCGATGCCGGACACCTGTCTCTTCTGCAGAATGATCCAAGGCGATATAGCCACCCCGGTGGTCTACGAGAGTGAGGTGGCCTTTGCCTTCCTCGACCACCGGCCGCTCTTCCCCGGGCACTGCCTGGTGCTGCCTCGGCGCCATATCGAGACCCTCCCCGCGATGCCGCCCGAGTTGCTCGGCCCTTTCTTCGCGGAGGTCCAGCTTGTCACCCGCGCCGTCGAGGCTGCAACGGAGGCGCAGGGCTCGTTCGTCGCCATGAACAATCGCATCAGCCAAAGCGTGCCTCACCTGCACGTGCACGTGGTCCCGCGCAACCGAGGCGACGGCCTCAAGGGCTTCTTCTGGCCTCGAACACGCTATGCGAGCGACGAAGAGACCGAAAGGGTGCGGACCTTGGTCGAAGCCAGCATACGGGCAGTCATCGGCACAGGAGGCCCGGCGTGACCGGGATCCCGCCCGGAGGTCGCTAGGCGCCGCCGGCCGCCCGCTTCTTGGCCGCCTCGATGCTCGCCTGTAACGCGGCCATGAAATCCACCACTTCGCCGGGCCGGCCTGCGGCCGGCGCCGGCTCCTCGGCCGGGGCTTCCATGGGCAGTCCCGCCACCCTCTCGTCGATCAGCGCCAGGAGCGCGTCCCGGTACTCGTCCCGGAACTCCTCGGGCCGCCAGTCGCCCGAGAGCTGCTCTACCAGGCTCACGGCCATCTCCAATTCTTGCGGGCGGATGCCGGGGTCGGCGTCCATAATCGGGAAGGCGGCCTCGCGGATCTCGTCGGGCCAGTTCATGGTCTCGAGCACCAACATGCCCGCATAGGGGCGGAGCGTCACCAGATGCTCCTTGGCATGCAGGGCCAGCTTGCCCACCGCCACTTTGCCCGCGTCCTCCATGGCCGTGCGAAGGAGCTGATAGGGCTTGAGTCCCAGCTCGTCCGGCTCCAGGTAGTAGGGCTTCTGGAAGTAGACAGGATCGACGGCCGCCAGATCGACGAACTGGACCAAGTCGATGGTCCGCGAGGAGCGTGCCCGCACCGCCATCAGGTCGTCGTCGGTAAGAGAGACGTACCGTCCTTTTTCGTATTCGAACCCGCGGACGATGTGATCGTAGGGTATCTCTTCCCCGCACAGGGAGCACACACGCGTGTACAAGATGCGGCCGCCGTCCTTGTCGTGGAGTTGGTGGAAAGCGACCGTCTTCTCCTGGATGGCGGGATACAGGCGCACCGGGATCGTGATGAGCCCAAAGGAGATCGCGCCTTTCCAGATCATTTTCACGAAAGCTCCCCTCCCTAGGTCGGCCGCCGCCCAGCGTTCGGCCCGTTCTCTGATGCCAAGGAACCTCACAGATTATATTCCCGCCGGTTACGAAACCGTATCCAGACGCTAATCCCGGCACATTTTCGTCCCGGCATACTGGGACGATCCTAGAACCGACGCTCATTCAGTCACCGAAAGGAGAACCTTTAGTGAAACAGTTCCTCAGAAGGAGATGGGTGGTGCCGGTAGGCGCGCTCGTTCTCACACTCGCGATCGGGTCTGCCGCTTTCGCCGCCACCGGATCGACCACCGCTGCCTCGACCACCGGGACCACGGCCGCGACTTCGTCAGGCCAGAGCGACGGTACGGGGGATGACTCTGGCCGCTTCGGCCGCGGCATGGGCGGTCAGCGGAGCGATGAGACAGCCCTGACCGGCGACACCCTCACTCAGGCCCAAACGGCCGCGCTCGCCGCGGTAGGCAGCGACGCCACCGTCGTGCGGACCGAGACCGATGCCGACGGCAACGCCGCCTACGAAGTGCACGTGAAGAAGGCCGACGGCACCATGGTCACGGTCTACCTGGACGAGTCCTTCAAAGTGGTGAAAACCGAGGAAGGGCCCGCTGGCGGCCGGCACAGCGCAGGAGGTCCTGAAGGCCAGCGGAGCGATGAGACAGCCCTGACCGGCGACACCCTCACTCAGGCCCAAACGGCCGCGCTCGCCGCGGTAGGCAGCGACGCCACCGTCATGCGGGCCGAGACCGATGCCGACGGCAACGCCGCCTACGAAGTGCACGTGAAGAAGGCCGACGGTACCATGGTCACGGTCTACCTGGACGAGTCCTTCAAAGTGGTGAAGACCGAGGAAGGGCGCATGGGCATGGGTGGCCGGCATGGCGGCGACTGCGATGGCGACCTCGATCAAGATCAGACCCAGGACCGCGACCGCAGCCGGGACGGCTCCGGTACCGCCTCCCCCTCGACCACCTCGACTTCGAGCAACATCAGCTAGCCAAGACAGCCGACCCTCCAGTTCCCTCGTCCGCCCGGCCGGGCTCCTCGGAGCCCGGCCGGGCCCTTGACTCAACTGGGCCGGAGAGGCGTGGTAACCTCGCGAACATGGCCACCGACAGCAACAACGACATCAAGACTGAGACCACCATCCTCCTCATCGAGGACGATCCCGCCATCGCCGAGAGTCTTGCCGAAGGCCTGGGACAAGAGGGCTACGGCGTGCACTGGGAATCGACCGGCGCAGCGGGCATCGCTTACGCTCGGGACAAGAACCCTCACCTGGTGGTGCTCGACGTCCGGCTTCCTGACGGCTCGGGTTTCGACGTGTGTCGCGAGATGCGCCGACTGGGTCTGCGCCAACCCGTCCTCATCCTCACCGTCCAGGGCTCGGAGGTGGACAAGGTCCTGGGCCTGGAGATGGGGGCCGACGACTATCTCACCAAGCCCTACAAGCTGCGCGAGCTGGTGGCGCGCGTGCGCGCCTTGCTTCGGCGAGCCTATGGCGAGCTGTCCACCATGGAGGCGGACCTGCTCTTCGTGTCCGACCTGGTGATCGACCGCGCGAGCGCGCGCGTCAGCCGCGGGGAAAAGCGCATCAATCTCACCCCTACCGAGTTCCGGCTGCTCGTCTTCCTTGCTCAACACCCCGGCCAAGTCTTCAGCCGTGGCCAGTTGATGGAGCAGGTGTGGGGTCATTCCGCCGACTACTACGACGATAAGACCGTCAACGTCCATATCAGGCGGCTGCGGGAGAAGATCGAGCTCGATCCCAGCAATCCCCGTCTGGTGCTGACCGTGCCCGGTCTCGGCTACCGGCTGGCGGTCTCGACGTGAGCATCTTCCGCCGTCTCGGGGCCCGCGTGGGCCGGATGTCACTGAAGACCAAGCTTCCGATCGGCTTCGCGGGGGTAGCGTTGCTCACCATGCTCGTGCTGGGCGCGATACTGGTACCCCTGCTGGGCAACTATTACTCGCGGTCTGAGACCTCGTATCTGAAGGCCGGAGCCGAGCAGGCGGCGGCAGACCTGGCGAAGGTGGACTGGACGACCGTCGCAGGCGAGGTGGCGGCCGCGGGGACCGCGGGGACCGCGAACCCCAGCGGGCCAGGCGCGGCAACGGTCGCGCAGGCCCAGCGACAGGTTCAGGCGGTGGCCCTCTCAACGCAACTGCGGATACGGGTCTTCTCCCCCGACGGCACTCTGCTGGTCGATTCCGGTCCGGTCGACAGCATCGACGCCACAGGCATCCTGGAGGCCGACGACGAAGACAGCGACGACGACGAAGACACCGACGACGAGCACGGGCTAGGACGGGGCAGGCATGGAATGCCCAGCCCCATGGGGCAGGGGCTTCTCGGCGGCGGGGGGTCGGGAGAAGGCCCACTCTCAGACCGCGTGGTCGAGACCGAGCTGACCGACGGTGAACAGACTGTGGCCATAGCGCGGCTGTCGGAGGGGCCTGCCTACAGTTCCACAGCCCTGAAGAGCGCCCTCATCGCCTGGCTGCTGGCTGGCATCGCGGCAGTGCTGTTGGCAGGCGTGGTCGGCTGGCTCATGAGTAGGCGCCTCACCAAGCCCTTGTTGGCGATCACCGCGGCCAGCGACGGCATGGCTCACGGCGACCTTACGGCGCGGACCAAGATCCATCGCGCCGACGAGATCGGCAGCCTGGCCGGTTCATTCAACGCCATGGCGGACAAGATGCAGCACACGGTCTCTGCCTTGCGGAGATTCGTGGCCGACGCCGCCCATGAGCTCGGCACGCCCCTGACCGCGCTGGAGGCCGACCTGGAATTGGCACAGAACCAGGATGACGAGACCGAGCGAAGCCGGCTGATAAGCAGAGCTATGCGGCAGGCGGAGCGGATCGACCGGCTGTCCACCGATCTTCTGCTCCTATCCCGGCTTGACGCGGGCACCATGCCGACTTCTCTGGAGCCAATCGACCTTGTGTCCGTAGCCCGGCAGGTGGCCGATTCCGCCGCCTCCCGGGCGGAGCAGGCCGGACTCGACTTCGTGTTGGACCTTCCTGACAGCGCGCTGCGGGTCATGGGCCACGCGGAGGGGTTGCGGACCGCTCTCGGGAACCTGGTCGACAACGCCCTCAAGTTCACCCCAGCCGGGGGATCGGTGGTGCTGGGAGCTCAGGCCCAGGACCAGACCGCGGTGGTGTGGGTCAAGGACACCGGCATCGGCATCCCGGATGAAGACTTGGACGAACTCTTCTCCCGCTTCCATCGGGGCCGGAACGTGTCGGCCTACCCAGGGAGCGGGCTTGGTCTGGCCATAGTCAAGGCCACCATCGACATCCATGGCGGAGTGGTCGCGGCGGAGAACTCTCCCCAGGGGTCGCGGTTCGAGCTGAGGCTGCCGCTCATCTGACCGATCCCGGCGCGCGCCCCTCGTGACAGTCGGGTGGGTGGGTGCCACATCCATATTCGACGTTGTATCCTGTGCAGGCATTCGCTGCGCCCTGGCGGGGGAAGGGCGCCTCCAGGCGCCACCTTTGAGAAAGGGCGTAGATGACTGCTTCGACGGGTCCTGGGCCTCGCTACAGATGGGCCATCCTCGGGATGGCGTTCATGGTCGTCTTCGGCGCTCTCGGTCTCTCCCGCTTCAGTTACACCGCCATTCTGCCCTCGATGCAGGAGGGCCTCGGCCTAAACAACACACAGGCAGGCGGCCTAGCCACTGCCAACCTGGCCGGATACCTCTTCATGGCCATCGTCGGAGGAGCGCTGGCGTCGCGTTTCGGCCCTCGCCGGGTGATCACCATCGGTCTCCTCCTGGCAAGCGCGGGCATGCTGATCACGGGCCTTGCCGCGGCCTACCCTCAGGCGCTGGCGGGCCGCTTCCTCTCCGGGATCGGGGCTGCAGGATCCAACGTCCCCGCACACACCGTAGTCGCGATGTGGTTCACGCAGCGCCGGCGGGGACTTGCGACCGGGACGGCATCGTCCGGTGCTTCCCTGGGGCTGGTCTTGGCGGGGCTCCTGATACCCTGGATCATGACCACGTACGGCGACACAGGCTGGCGTATGTCGTGGTACATACTGGCGGCAGCCGTCTTTGTCCTCGCTATCATCAACTTCGCGGTCATGCGGGATCGGCCGGGCTACCGGCCCGAAGACCATGAGCCCATCGAACAGCGCCGTCCGGGCGACTGGAAGAAGCTCTACCTGTCCGGATCGGTCTGGCACCTGGGTATCGTCTATTTCTGCTTCGGCTTCGCATACATGGTCTACATGACCTTTTTCACGAAGCGGCTCATCACCGACCTGGGCTACACGCAGGAGGCGGCAGGCAACCTGTTCATGATCCTCGGCTGGGCCAGCTTGGTATGCGGAGTGCTGTGGGGATGGACCGCAGACGCCATCGGCCGCAAGTGGGCGATGATGATCATCTTCCTCATCCAATCGGTGGCCTATGCGCTTTTTGCGCTCTGGACAGATACCGCGGGCTTGGTCGTATCGGCGGTGATGTTCGGGATCACCGCCTGGGGTATCCCTTCGATCATGGCAGTGGTCTGCGGAGACATAGTGGGTCCGGTCATGGCTCCGGCCGCCTACGGTTTCCTCACCTTCTTCCATGGATTGGGGCAATCGACGGGCCCCTACGTGGCGGGGCGGATGGCAGACGCCCTGCCCTCCTTCACGCCCAGCTATCTCATGGCCTCGGCGGTCGCGTTCGTAGGGGCGATCGGGATACTCCTCTACCCAGGTGGGGGTGCCCCAAGAAAGACCCAGCGGAAGGAAGATGTCTGTCCTTCGGACGTCCTGGACGTGGTTCCCCCGCTCTGAGCCACTCTCCGAGAACTCGTTCCGTCCGGCCAGCGCTGTATGCTTTCGTAGCCACCCAAAGAAGAGGGGAGAAAGCGAATCACGGTGGATGAAGCCCCTTCGGGGACCCCAATAGCGACGGTCCTCGCCGAACTGAATGAAGAACAGCGCTCGGCAGTCCTGCACGGCAGCGACCCGCTGCTGGTCGTGGCCGGAGCCGGCACGGGCAAGACCGCCACCCTTGCCAATCGCGTCGCCTACAAGATAGCCGAGGGTACCGACCCGGGGCGCATCCTCCTGCTCACGTTCACCCGGCGCGCCGCCGCCGAGATGCTGCGGCGAGTGGACGGCATCCTGCGGCACCTAGAGACCGAGAGCCTTCGCGCCGGCGCATCCTCCGAGCCTGAGACGTCCGCTGAGCCCGCACCGCCCACCGGGCCGGCATCGCCCACCGGGCCCAGGCCTTCTCCCGCGCCCCGGGAGCCCGGCGCGCCCCGTCCGGCGGCGACCGGGAAGGTCTGGGGCGGCACCTTTCACGCCACGGCCACGCGCCTGCTCCGCCTGCACGGACGGGCCATCGGCCTCGATCCCGCCTTCACCATCCTCGACCGGGCCGACGCCGAGGACCTCATGGGCATACTTCGCACCGAGCTGGGCCTCTCCAAAACGGACCGCCGCTTCCCTCTCAAAGGCACCTGCATGGACATCTACAGCCGCTGCGTCAACGCCCGCGAGCCTGTGGAAGAGGTGGTCGAGACCCATTTCCCCTGGTGCAAGGACGAGACCGAGGACCTCCGCCGCCTCTTCGCCGCCTACGTCGATCACAAGGGCGAGCAGAGCGTTCTCGACTACGACGACCTGCTGCTCTTCTGGCACGGTGTGCTGACCGATTCCCGGGCCGCTCGGGCCGTCCGCAGCCGGTTCGATTGCGTCCTGGTCGACGAATACCAAGACACAAACCGCCTGCAGGCTGAGATCCTACAGATGCTCTGCCCTGGCGGCAAAGACCTCACCGCGGTGGGAGACGATGCCCAGGCCATCTACTCGTTCCGGGCCGCGACCGTTCGGAACATCCTCGACTTTCCCCAACAATTCCCCGGAACCCGCGTTGTCACCCTGGAGCAGAACTACCGCAGCACTCAGGCCATCCTCGACGCCACCAACGATGTGATCGCGGGAGCGGCCGAACGCCATCCCAAGAACCTGTGGTCCCGCAGGACCGACGGGGCCAAGCCGCAGCTCCTCTCCTGCGAAGACGAGGACGAGCAGACCGAGGTGATCATCCGTCACGTGCTGGAGCACCGCGAGGCGGGTCTCGCCCTCCGCCGCCAGGCCGTCCTCTTCCGCGCCTCCCATCACAGCCTGGCGCTCGAACTGGAGCTAACCCGGCGCAACGTCCCCTTCCACAAATACGGAGGCTTGCGCTTCGTTGAGACGGCGCACGTGAAAGACCTCATGGCCTTCCTGCGTCTGGCCGAGAACCCGCGGGACCGCATGGCCGGCACCCGGGTGCTCATGCTGCTACCCGGGGTGGGTCCCAAAAAGGCGCGGGCGCTCCTCGACCGTCTGGAAGGCGGTGCGGCGACGGACGGCGGCGGTGCGGCGACGGACGGCCGCACGCAGCCTGCAAGGCCCGTCGCGCCGGCCGGGGAGACCCCCTCCCCTGCCGCTCTAGTACAGCGCGGATTCGCCGCCTGGGCCTCTCACCCCGCCCCGTCGCCCTCCACCGCGAGCCTCTGGGACGGACTCGTGTCGCTCATGACCGGCATCGGGAGTCGCGAGCCTGGTGATCTCGCCTCTCAGATCAAACGGATCAGGCTTTTCTACGCGCCGCTGCTGGAACGTCTCTACGACAATGCCCGCGCCCGCCTCATGGATCTGGAGCAACTCGAATGGCTGGCTTCCCGCTTCCCCGACCGGGCCCGCTTTCTCGCCGAGATAGCCCTCGACCCGCCCACATACACCGAGGATCTGGCCGGACCCCCCTGCTGGACGAGGACTTCCTCATCCTCAGCACCATGCATTCGGCCAAGGGACTGGAGTGGGACGTGGTGTTCGTGATCCATGCCGCCGACGGTAACATCCCCTCCGACATGGCGACCGGCAAGCTCGAAGAGATCGAAGAGGAGCGCCGGTTATTCTACGTGGCTCTCACCCGGGCGAAGGATTGGCTTTACGTCTGCTATCCCCTGAGGTACTACACCTATCCCCGGAGCTTCAGCGACGTGCACGGCTATGCCCAACTCACGCGCTTCCTCCCCGAGGGGACACGCCGCTTCTTCGAACAGCGCTCCGCATCCGAGGTGACCGGATCCCAGCAGTCGGCGGTTACGGAGAGAGACGATGGACCAACCCCAGGTGACTCGGTGACCACCGCCGATATCCGGCGCCGGCTCAAAGACTCGTTCTGAAGCTCGCGAGGAGGACCCACGGAGGGAACGAACGACGCGCTCCGGAAGTCACATGCGTCAGGTTCCGTTCATGACGGACTTCTCTCGGCCGTGCGATAATACGTCACCTCCGAATTCGGACGTGCTCACGAGGAGAGTGTTTGGATGCCTAGTTGGATCGGACCGTGGGAAATCGCGATCGTTCTCGTTCTGGCCCTGCTTATCTTCGGGCCCAAGAAACTGCCGGATCTCGGCTCGTCACTGGGTCGCTCCATCACCGGGTTCAGGAAGGGTCTCAAAGAGACCAAGGACGACGTGCAGTCGGCCATCAAAGAGGATGTGACGGCCGAGCCGACGACCACCGCCGAGACCGCTGCTGCGACGGCTGCAGCCACCACAGCTACCGCCACGTCAGCTACAGCGGAGACCGCCACGGCAGCTACCACCGAGACCGTCGCTGAGACCCCCGCCGCCACCACAGCTACGGCTGAGACCGTTGCCGAAACGGTTGCGGAGACCGCGGAAGACACCGCGGTCCTCACCGAGACGACAGCGAAGAGCTGACTCAGCGCTGAGTAGAAGCCCCGGGTAGGGGCTCTGCTGGCTGGAAGACCGCCGGCAGGCGTGTAGGCGCGCGTGCTCTTGTTGCGCACGGACACTCGACAACCGACATACACGGAAGACAGATGCCTGGGCCCCAGCCGCCGCCGGACCAGCAGTGGCACCGGCTTACAACCGACGAGACCCGAGGCTTACTCGCCACCGATCCGGATGAGGGTCTGACTGCCTCTGAGGTCCAGGCACGCTTGGCCCAGTACGGGCCCAATACCATTACTCCTCAAAAGGGCGTGAGCGCCTTCCGCCGGGTGCTGGCTCAGTTCAACCAACCGCTGGTCATCATCTTGATCGTCGCCGGTGCCGTGACCGCCGCCCTGGGAGAGTGGGTCGACGCCGGAGTCATCTTCGGCGTGGTCATCATCAACGCGATCATCGGTTACCTGCAGGAAGCGAAGGCCGTCAAGGCTATCGAAGCCCTGTCGCGCACCATGACCACGGAGGCCACCGTCGTCCGAGATGGCCGGCGGATACGCCTGCCGGCCGACAAGCTCGTTCCGGGCGATGTGGTGATACTGCAGTCCGGCGACAAGATACCAGCCGACATGCGGTTGACGTATTCGCGCGACCTCCGCGTGGACGAGTCGGCGCTCACAGGCGAGTCTCTCCCCGTCGAAAAGCAGACGGGGCCGCTGCCCGAGGGCACCGTCCTCGCCGACCGCATCAACATGGCCTACGCTTCCACCCTGGCCACGGCTGGGCAGGGAGCCGGCGTGGTAGTGACGACCGGCGATGCCACCGAGGTAGGCAGGATCTCCAACCTCATCTCCCAGACACACGAGCTGCAGACGCCTCTCACCCGCAAGATCGCCGAGTTCAGCCGGCTGCTCCTGTATATCATCCTCGGTCTGGCGGTGATCACCGTCGCCATCGGGCTGTTGCGCGGTGAGCCGTTGGTGGATATGTTCCTCGCGGCCGTGGCGCTGGCGGTGGGAGCGATACCCGAAGGCCTGCCGGCGGCGGTGACCATCACCCTGGCCATCGGAGTCTCGAGAATGGCGCGCCGCCGGGCGATCATCCGCAAGCTCCCGGCGGTCGAGACGTTGGGGAGCACGACGGTCATCTGCTCCGACAAGACCGGCACCCTCACCGAGAACCAGATGACCGTCCAGGAAGTCGCGGCGGGAGGCCACATTTACAGAGTTGCCGGCGGCGGCTACGCTCCCGAGGGCGCCATCACCAACGCCGAAGGGAGGGCGGTGGCGAGCTCCCAGCACGGGGGACCGGTCGCGCCTCCGGCGCTCGTCGAGACCCTTCGAGCCGGTTCGCTCTGTAACGACAGCTCGATCTTTTTCGAAGACGGGCACTGGCACGTCAACGGTGACCCCACCGAGGGCGCCTTGCTCGTCTCGGCTGCCAAAGCCAGTCTGCACCACGAGGGTCTGACCCACGAGCTTCCTCGACTCGATACGGTGCCGTTCGAATCGGAGCACCAGTACATGGCGACGCTGCATAGGACAGACACGACCGGCCGGAGCGCCTTCGTCAAGGGGGCGGTGGAGAAGGTGCTGGCCCGGTGCTCCGAGGAACTGGGCGAGGACGGCTCACCAGGACCGCTGGACGCGGAGCGGGTAGAGCGGGCAGCCGCCGAGATGGCCACCGAGGGACTGCGGGTGCTGGCCTTCGCGCGCAAGGAACTCCCCGCCGGGACCGGTGAGATCACGCACGAGCACGTGGAGACCGGTCTGGTCTTCCTCGGCCTGCAGGGCATGATCGACCCGCCGCGGGCAGAGGCCATAGCTGCCATCGAGGCCTGCCACGGCGCCGGTGTCCAGGTGAAGATGATCACAGGCGACCACGCCCTCACCGCGGCCGCCATCGCCTATCAGCTGGACCTGCGCAAGCCGGGCTGTACCGCTATCGCCGACATTCAGCCGCTCACGGGGACGCAACTCGAGGCCATCAACGACACCGACCTCGTCGACGCGGTCGAGGAGACCACCGTCTTCGCTCGTGTGACCCCCGAGCAGAAGTTGCGCCTCGTGAATGCCCTGCAGAGCCAGGGCCACGTGGTGGCCATGACCGGCGACGGGGTGAACGACGCTCCCGCCCTGCGCCAGTCGGACATCGGGGTGGCCATGGGTATCACCGGCACGGAGGTGGCCAAAGAAGCCGCCGACATGATCCTGACCGACGACAACTTCGCCTCGATCGAGGCTGCAGTCGAAGAAGGCCGCGGGGTGTTCGACAACCTCACCAAGTTCATCGCCTGGACCCTCCCCACTAACCTAGGCGAGGGACTGGTCATCCTGGCCGCCATCGTGGCTGGGGTGGCACTGCCCATACTGCCGGTACAGATCCTCTGGATCAACATGACCACGGCCGTTTTACTTGGGCTGGTGCTGGCCTTCGAGCCGAAGGAAGACGGCATCATGCTCCGGCCGCCCCGGGCGCCTAAGGCACCGATCCTCAGCGGGGTGCTGATCGGCCGCATCGTGATCGTAGGCGTACTTCTGCTAGGCGCGGCCTTCGGCCTCTTCGAATACGCGCAGCAGACCGGACACACCGTGGCCGAAGCCCGGACCGTGGCGGTCAACGTGTTCGTCGTCGGTGAGCTGTTCTACCTGTTCAATTGCCGGTCGCTCACGTTGCCGTCTTGGCGCTCGAGGCTGACGAGCAACCGCATCCTCTGGGGCGGGGTGGGTCTGATGGTAGCCCTGCAACTGCTCTTCACCTACGTCCCCGGGATGAACCGGCTCTTCGAGAGCGCCCCCATCTCGCTCCAGTCCTGGGGTTGGGTGATCCTCGCCGGGGTGGCGATCCACGTGATCGTTGAGGTGGAGAAGTGGATCCGGCGTCGGAGAGCCAGGAACAGGCCATCCTCCGACGTTTGCTAGGAACCCTCTATTTCAGGTGGGCTACCTGGGTTACGAGGTCCTTGACCGGTTTCGCGGTCTCCATGAAACGTTCGGCCGAGTCCATGATCCCGTCCAGCCCACCGAACGAATTCCAGGTCCGTCTGGCCATGATTCGCGGCTACCAGCCCGATTTCCTGCGAAAAAGAAAAGCGATGGTGCGGATCGATCGTCAGCGCAAGACAGGTTCCTTCTCCAGCACTCGTTTGATCGCCTCCTCGTATCCCATCGGTTCGAAATCGAACAAATCGCGGGCCAAAGGACTCTGCACCACCACTTCGGTCCTCAGTCCCTCGATGAGAGGCCGGGCGATCGACGACGGGATGGGGGTAGTCAGCGCGACCCAGTAGGAGGAGAGACCCGGGGTGAGCAGCGGCACCGGGATCAGTTCCCGCCGCAGGCCGCGGAGACGGGCATAAGTCGTGATCATGTCGCCATAGGTGACCACGTCGGCTCCCCCGATCTCGACGATCTTGCCGGCCGAATCGGGTCGGCCCAGGGCATCCACCAGATAGCGGAGGACGTCCTCCTCCGCGATCGGCTGGATGCGCGTGCTCACCCATCTCGGGGTGATCATCGCCGGGAGACGCTCGGTCAGGTGGCGGACCATGCGGAAGGAGATGCTGCCGGCCCCGACGATCACCGCTGCCCGGAACTCGGTTACGGGGACGCCGCCGGCCGCCAGGACCCGGCCCACTTCCTGCCGGCTGGCCAGATGTTCGGAGAGCCCCGCTTTCTCGTCGCCGAGACCTCCCAGGTAGATGATCCGCCCGACGCTCTGTTCCCGAGCCACTAGGGCGAAGTTGGAGGCGGCATGACGATCGTGCCGGGCGAAATCGGGACCGGACCCCCTTCCCATCGAATGCACGAGGTAGTATGCGGCGTCAATCCCGACCAGAGCCGGAGGGAGGGAGTCGACGTCGAGGACGTCGCCCTCGACCAGGTCGACCTGACCCATCCAACCCGGTGCCGGCTCCGCCCGGGAGAGCCTCGCCCGGTTTCGCACGAGGCAGCGCACGGAGTGGCCCTCCTCGAGTAAACGCGCGACTATCAGACCCCCGATGTAACCTGTGGGCCCGGTCACGAGGATGCGCATCACAAGCAAAGGCCTCCTACCGAGCCCATCCGGGCCTAATCGACCGCGATCATCACGTTGCTGGCCTTGACCACCGCGTAAGCCTCGGAGCCCGCCGCCAACTTCAGGTCTTCCGCGGAGTGCTTGGTGATGATCGAGACCAACTCGACGCCCCCGGGGAGTTCTAGCACCACCTCGGAGTTGACCGCACCATGCGTCACGCTCTTGACGGTCCCCTTGAGCACATTTCTGGCGCTGATCTTCATCGCTTCCTCCCTGTCCAGTATCTCGAGCGACACGTTTTGCCCGGCAGCGTAATCGCCGGGCGGTCTTAGACCTATGTCCGGGTACGTACCCGCACGTGCCCCGTGGCATGCGCGCCTAGTTATCGGTGACGCGTCATGACGGCTCTGCTAGAATTATCGCTCGCTGAGGCGGCGGGCCTCGCCGTCGTTCTAGGAGAAGTGGCCGAGAGGCTGAAGGCGCTCGCCTGCTAAGCGAGTGAAGGAGTGAATTCTCCTTTCGAGGGTTCGAATCCCTCCTTCTCCGCCAGTGTGCGCCTGTAGCTCAGTTGGATAGAGCGTTGGTCTACGAAACCAAAGGTCGCGCGTTCGAGTCGCGCCAGGCGCACCTAGGACTCCCTGCATATATCGGGCTTTTTGTTGTTCGGGGATGCCCTGAAAAAGTCGAGGCAATGGGGTGGTTGCGACCAAATTGCGACCCGATTCGCCGAAACCCATGGCCGAATGCCCTTGATCTCAGCCACCTCGCCGCTCATGCTAGTAACTGATGAGCATCCCGAGAAGTACACTGGTTCTCTCGTCTGGGATGTCCGGAAGCCCCTACTTGATGGGACGGTCTCGCGGATTCTCCTGTGACGAAGGGGCGACGCCGTTCGAGGCGCTTCTCAAGGCTTAGCTTTCAACAGCCGCCCCGAGGAATCACTGGGCATTTGCCACCCCATAAAGTGTGATAGGTCATCGATGCACGGATTATGACTCCGTACCAGGGTGCGCTTGACGGTCATTACAGTTTTCCACTATCAGCGTCATTCCCCTGATATCAACCACTCTTGTTTTGTCGCCTTTTTTTGAAGGATACATGGGATTTCTTATTTCAGCTTTCCATAGCTCGCCTTTTACTCTCACATATCCAGCCGGGTTGAGCCCGTTTATTACGGTCGTCTCCAGACCAATTAGTTCTCTTATAGGATTATTATCATAGAAGGCATAAGACCTCCATACCTTAAAATAGATTATTATATCCTTAAGTATCCATATCGAAATAATGATGATGGTTATCCATTTATTGATACTTATAAATTGACTAATCACAATCAGCGCACAGACTACGAGAGCCAGCTCTGCCAGATGAATAAAGACATATTTGAGAATGACCTTTGAGTTAAACAATTTAAGACTGACATCCCTTTGGGCGGTCCAGTTGATAGATAGCCAATGAATGAACCATGCGAGAATGGTACCCTTAGTTGCCCTTTAGTGTCCTTCGGGGAACAGGTGCTCCCAGTCACATGGGCTACCAATCACTCCTCCGTGAGAATGCCTTCAATCTGGTCGACAGCCTGTCTGCTCTGGTCATCCAACGGGGTCAGTTTTATCGCTGAGGCGGACACGGCTCCTACTCCAAGTTCTGCTGCTCTCCGTATCTGGTCCAGCTGAAAAACCGGTTTCTTCGAGAGACTTGATGCGCCGAACCTTCTTAGAATCGCCACTCCGACTGCGTCGATGGCTACTCTGTCTCTGCTCACGAGCATAAGTCCTGGCTCGACCTCCGTGCCTTTGTCCGGACCTCCACTGACAAAGGCCTCGGTTGCATCCATGACCACCAGGTCAGCGTTGTAGAACTTGTTGATTTCGGCAACCATCAGCCTCTGGTAAGGAGACCCGTGAAGCTCCCACATGTAGTTGTACACGCCCCCGGGCACGCTCTTAGCCACCAAGCCGACAGAATTCTTAAGAGACATGGTGAAATGACCGCCGAATCTGTGAGTCTTGAGACAGCAGGTCTGAACTACGATGTCCGCATCAAGAAAGACCTTCGAAAGGTAGAATCCTTTAAGCCAGTGGGTCCCTCCCCGCTCGATCTTAACCCAGTTTTCCTTCGGCTCTTCATCCAGAACGACAACCTTGAAGCCTAACTGTTTAGAGAGGTCGAAGATGCCGAGCTGCTCCAAGGTCTCGCGGGTGTCTCCCATGCCGCTTCTTTCGGCTACAGTGACGTTCTCTACTCCAGCCGCCTTGAGCACATTCACTATGGCCCCAAGGGTGTCAGGATGAGTTGAGGCGGGGAAGGGGTCGGCGCTGTTGAAATTCGCTTTCAAGGCCACACTCTTTCCAAAGAAACCAGCCAAGTCATTCTGGCTGACTAGGCTTCTGACTGCCGCCTCTCTGTTTGAGGAGCCAACCAAAAAGACTTCTGAGGTGTCTGCGGAACTCATGGCACCATGCCCCCGATGATCAGGAAGACCGGATGCCCGATTCTTCTAAGGCTCATCGCTCCAGGACCTCTTCGATTCTGTGGACTCCTACATCATCCATCATGGCCTCGGAAGGGTCGGCATCGTCTAGAGCTTTGTCATACCCACGGTTAGCAATAATCACCCCTCAGAATCGTTGACTTCTCGGACCCCACAAGGTGCAAGAAGAACGGAGGCCCTGAAGGACCTCCGTCAGTTGGATTGAGCTCCTGGGCGCCGCCACGTCTTCGGTCCAGGTGTTCAGGAGCGTTTCAGGTTGACGGTGCGAACATATCCCCACGGAGTCACACGTCATTGCTCGACCCCCCTCCTTTGAGCTGTGACCCCCAAGTGCCCCACAGTGTCTGGGTCGAACGGGGTTAGACACTGTGGGGCGTCCATGCATGAGAGTTCTGTGCCCAGCTCTTGAAAGAGAACCCGCTAATTCGCGAATGGTTCCACTATGGCCACCCGCTTGGGCTTGGCCGGGTCGTAGCGCACGACGACCCCCGCCCCCGGCTGCAGGGCAAGCTGCGCAGACTCGGTGAAGAACTGGGTCGTTCGCGCACAGTACGGCCAACCGCCCTCTGGGCACACCTCGAGTTCGCAGGCCAGCTGACGTTCGACGCCTCCACGCCCCAGGGCTTGTCTCTGTTCGCCGGTCTTTTCCACCCGCACCACGGTAGCCTCCGCCGGGGTGCCGTTCTCTAACACCTTCTGCGCTCTCCAGGCCGGGAGCAGCGTGACCACCAGGGCGGCGACGCACACGAAGAGCGCGGCCATGCCTATCGACAGCAGGAAGCGCCAGAGGGGAAACAGCTGCTCACCAGTCAATCCGGCGAGGCGGTGTTGCAGTCCGGCAGGCAGGTCCACGTTGTTGCTCCACCAAGCGAAATCAGAAGTGCTGACCGTGGGCTGGCTAGTCCAGTAACGCACGCTGACCGTGGGCTGGCCAATCCAGTAACCCACCCAGCCGCCTATAAGGCCGCAGATAACGACGATGCTGTACGACGCCCTCCTCATGATGCACACGCCTTCATCCAACCCCTTGCCCCTGTCGAGCCGGATGCGGGTCAGTGCCAACCTACTTGTACTGCGACGTCCCTGTAAACGTGAACCCGCTACCGGTGGAGGAGAACTCGCCTTCCATATGGACGGTTCTGGTGATGGTGTTGGCGCCTTCCGTATGGAGAGTTCCGGTGATGGTGTTGGCCGGATTGGCCGGATTGGCCCCGGTGAAGCCTGCGAGTAGTGCGACCAAGATTAGGGTGAGTGCGACCAGAAGGAGCGTTTTCTCGGCTTTCACGGGACGCACCTCCTCCTCGGGCAGAATCGGTGTCCGTACGGAGCGATGCGCGGGCGGCAGCCTCGTGCAAGGCCCCGTGCCGGTGGCCTCCCCGAGCGCTATGTGGGGAGGATTCCTTACTCCCCTTCTAGCATCATTGTAGGCCGATGTCCGCTGAGGTCAATCGGCACCGCGACCACGTGCTGGGCCCGACCTGAACTAGGCCCCCTCACTCACGGGCCGCTTGAAGATCAGCGTGCAGGCGATCGTCCTGACCCCATGCGAAGCCGTACCCGATCTGGTCCCCTCGGACCACAGATCGCTGGGTATTACGCCGGCCAGCTCCCAACCCTCTTTCCCAAGTTCTTGCAGCCCTGTGTCGAGCAGCTTCTTGCCCGTTGAAACGGTTCCGACCTCCCAGGGGCTGTAGGTCCAGCTGTAGCCGAAGTCTTCTTTGGTTCCGGTGCGCTCCAAAGGGACGCACTTGTATTCCCATGTGGCCATCGTGCCCTCCGAGCGTGGCGTAGCGAGGTGCCGGGCAGATAGTACAACTGAAGTGCCCTCAATGGGTATACCAATCCCTCCCCCATCTGGCGCAGGAGAGTCCCCGGCTGCTAGAGATGGCCGGCATCATGAGGCCACGCGCTCGAGCCGCTCGGCGATCCACATCTTGATGAGCGACTGCCTGGTCACACCGAGACGGTCCGCTTCGCGATCGAGCGATTCGACCATCCACGCGGGGAAGTCGACGTTCACGGTGGTCGCACGGGTGAGTGGGAGACATTGATGAGGGCTATCGGCCCATGAGTTGCGGAACACCAGCATCGCTCGTGTCGGTCTGCCTAGCGACCGAGAACGACCTCGATGCCGGAGAGCACCAACTCGAGCTTCTTGTCAGGTAGCTTGCCCACCAGATCGGTGAGTGTGTTCCGATCCAGCGTCACAGGCTGAGAGACGTTTGCCACGGAATCCCTGGGGAGTCCGGTCAGATCCGCAGCCAGGAGCACGTTACCGGGAGCATCGGCCCATCGCGGGTTGCTTGTGAGCGGGACACAGACGACTGTGCCGATCCGGCTGCGATTGAAGGCGTCGCACTGCACCACAACCACCGGGCGACGATAGCCGGGTTGAGAACCCGCAGGCGCACCCAGGTCCGCCCAGCACACGTCTCCCTGCGAGATCACCACTCCGTACGCTTCAGGGTTCTTCTGGAAGCCGCCCGAACGAAGTCGGACTCCTCTTCGGATTCCAGCACGCATATGGCGTCGAGTGCCGCGGTGATCCTGTCAGCCGAGTGGCGGGCCACGTACTCCCTCACCGCGCGGCTGTACAACTGGCTGCGAGATTGGTTGAGCTCTGCGGCCAGTACTTCGGCCGCTTGGAACAGATCGTCTGGGATGGAGATGGCGGTCTTCATACCGCGAGTATAACCGCCGCCGCGTCCAGCGCCAACGTGGAGCGGATGGTCGCTCTCGATCCCGATGTCAACGCGCTCTCCCACGGTACCCACTGTCGCTCAGATCCCCGCTCGCTTGTCTCCGTCCTTGGTAGGAGGACCACGAGGAACCTATGAAAGACATCGATGGACAGACTGTGCACCGCCGGGACGCACCCAGGTAGAGCCCGGCGCTAGGACCCGGCCGTGGCCTGTCTTCTTAACGCGATCGTTACGCGATCGCGGCCCGTCTGTGAAGTCCGCGGTCGAATATGGATGTGGGCAGGGTTCAAAGATGTGCGTACGGTCCCAGATCGAAGGAGGGAATTGCGATGAGACTCTCAGGTGAAGATGCATCCAAGTGGATCGCCAGGATCGGCCTGACGGCCGTGGTGCTGCTGACGATCCTAGTCGTCACCGCAGTCGCAGCCGGCTGCGGATATGGCTCCGAGACGGAAGAGGGCGGCGGGATCAGCACCACCGAGAGCACCCAGACCACGGTCACAGAGCCCTCCGAGCAGACGACCACCACCGCGCAGGCCCCCGTAAGCACCACCATCCCCTCTTCGACCACGACCGCAGCACGCGATTCCGAGGAGACCGTGACCCTCAATGTCTACTTCGTGCGTGACGAGAAGATATGCGCAGCCGCCCGGGTCGTCCCCAAGACCCAGCAAGTCGGCGCCGCAGCGATGGAAGCGCTGCTCGAAGGTCCCACCGCCGAGGAAGAGGCTGCGGGGGTTTTCGACGCTATCCCCGAAGGCAGCACCTTCCTCGGCCTTGAAATCGAGGACGGCATCGTCTCGGTGGATCTCTCCGAGGAATATGCGTCCGGTGGAGGCACCCTCTCCATGTCGATGCGACTGGCTCAGGTGGTCTTCACGCTCACCCAGTTCCCGACGGTGAAGGGCATCGAGTTCAAGCTCGACGGCCGACCGGTCGAGGTGTTCGGCGGTGAGGGCATCATCCTCGATCACCCAGTGGACCGCAGCGACTACGAAGAGCTTTCCCCGGCCATCCTGGTGGAGTCGCCTACCCTGGGCAACACGGTCATTAGTCCCCTGCGGGTGACGGGAACCGCGAATACCTTCGAGGCCACCTTCAGGATCAACGTCGTCAACTGGGACGGCCTCATCATCGCCGACCAGGTCGTGACGGCTACCTCGGGCACGGGAACGCGCGGCACCTTTGATGTGACCGTCTCTTTCGAGGTCGACCGGGAGGGCCTGGGAGCCCTGATCGTCTTTGAGAACTCGGCGAAGGACGGCTCTCCTATAAACGTGGTCGAGATCCCGCTGCAGTTGGAGAAGTAACTCGAGGAGTGAGCCCCTATCTCGCGGCAGCCGCCCCTACTGGAACCCCGGCCCGCCCTGGCCGGCCCAGGGGGCGGCTCACCTCCACTTGATTCCCCGTTGCGATTGACACCGAGTTCCTAAGGTCTATGCTGGAGCCATAGTCGGCGAGCCATGGTTGGCGGAAACGACCGTCCCCGTCCGGGAGGAGGGCTGAGATGGCTGAGCAAGAGATCGGTGTGGTGTCTCACTATTTTGACAAGATCGAAGTCGCTGCGATCCGTCTCACCAAGGGCATGCTCAAGAGCGGCGACAACATCCATATCCAGGGGCACTCGACGGATTTCCAGCAGGTGGTCGCGTCGATCCAGATCGAGCACGCTGTTGTCGTCGAAGCCAAGACAGGTGACGAGATAGGCATCAAGGTCGACCAGCGTGTGCATCAGCACGACAAGGTCTTCAAGATAGAAGACTGACCCCCGGGGAACCGACGCCGACTCCCCTCCGGGCAACGCCGGCTCCTCTCCGGACGCCCCAGGTCCACGCGCATCCGGTGTTCCTTCAACCACCGCCCTGGCCGGTCATCTATGCGCTAAGCTGGTGAGCGGCGAGCAGGGTCGTTCTGACCGGCGTCGCCGCAGCACTCCCCGTCTGTTACAGCAAGCCGACCCGCCGGGAGGAGCGATGGCCGAGTTCCCCGCCGACAGCGCAGCGCGACCCGCGCCCGATGTCTCCGGTGCGGCCGGTTCGCCTGGTGCCGCTCCTGCGAAGAGCGCAGCCGATGGGGCAGGCCCCACCCGCGCGGCCGCCACGGCGGCGGCCGGCGGCGCGCCGCTCACCGAGGATGACGCCCAACTTCTCCAGCAGCAGATGCGCGACCACCTCTGGCTGCCCTTCACCCAGGCCCAGGGGCTCAAGCCCATCATCATGCAGCGGGCGGAGGGAGCGCTCGTCTACGACGTGCACGGACGTGAGTACATCGACGCCTTCGCCAGCCTGTGGACCGTCAACGTGGGCCACGGCCGTCGGGAGATCTTCGACGCGATCACGGCGCAGGCGGAGGAGATGGCCTGCTACCACATCTTCGGGATCGCGAACGCTCCCAGCATCAAGCTGGCCGCCAAAGTCGCCGAGCACCTGCCTGGCGACTTGAACCACGTCAGCTTGACCCTGGGTGGTGGGGATTCCGTCGACACCGCCCTCAAGATCGCCCGCCAGTACTGGCGCAACATGGGCAAGGGCGGCAAGTTTATGATCCTCTTCCGCGACCGCTCCTATCACGGGACCACTTTCGGGGCCACCAGTGCCCAAGGGCTGTCCGGCAACCGCGTCACGTTCGAGCCGTTGCTCCCAGGGTTCATCCGCATGGGTGCACCCTACTGCTACCGCTGCAGCTGGGGCAAGGAGTACGGCCACTGCAACCTGGAATGCGCCCGTCAGGTGGAGAAGGAGATCGCCTTCTATGGGGCGCAGAACGTCGGTACCTTACTGGGCGAGACCGTGATCGGTACGGGAGGCGTGATCCCGCCGCCGCCCGAGTATTGGCCCCTGGTGTGCGAGATCTGCAAGGCCAACGACGTGCTCGTCATCAACGACGAGGTCATCACCGGTTTCGGCCGCGCCGGCGCTTGGTTCTCGTGCGAGCTCTTCGGCTCCGACCCGGACTTGGTGACCATGGCCAAAGGCCTGTCCTCCGGCTATCTGCCTCTGGGAGCGGTGGGGGCGAGCGAACGGGTGTACGGAGCTTTCCTGGGAGACGCGCTGGAAGGCAAGCAGTTCATGAGCGGCGCCACCTATCACGGTCACCCTCTGTGCTGCGCGGCCGGTCTGGCCAATCTCGAGATCATCGAGCGGGAGGATCTGGTCGGGCGCTGCCGCGAACTGGGACCGTACCTGCAGGAAGGGCTGCGCAGCCTACTCGAGCACAAGATCGTCGGCGACGTGCGCGGGCTCGGCCTGGTGGCCGGCATCGAATATGTGCAGAACAAGGAGACGAAGGACTGGTTCCCTGCGAGCATCGGCGCGGCGGCGCGCGTGCGCGACGCCGCCTTCGAACGGGGCGTCTTCGTCCGCCTCCTCGGCGGAGGCCATTGCCACGCCATAGCCCCGCCCTTCGTCATATCGAAGGAACAGATCGACACGATCGTACGCGTCCTCGACGAGTCGATCACGCTGGTAGAGAGAGAGCTCGGCTACTGATCCAACCTAGTGCACTGATCCAACTGCGAGAGGGGAGTTTCCATGCCAAGGCGCCAGGATATCCGGAAGGTCCTCATCATCGGCTCGGGCCCGATCGTGATCGGTCAGGCCTGCGAGTTCGACTATTCCGGGACGCAGGCATGCAAGGCTCTCCGCGGTCTCGGCTATGAGATCGTGTTGGTGAACTCCAACCCGGCCACCATCATGACCGATCCGGTGATGGCCGACGAGACCTACATCGAGCCTCTGAACCTCGAGACTCTCACCGAGATCATCGCCGCATCGCGCCCCGACGCCCTCCTGCCCAACCTGGGCGGTCAATCCGGGCTGAACCTGTCCTCCGAGCTCTACCGGTCGGGCGTGCTCGACAAGTATGGAGTGACCATCATCGGAGTGGGCCCGGAAGCCATCGAGCGAGGCGAGGATCGCATGGCCTTCAAGGAGACCATGAACCGCCTGGGCATCGAGATGCCCCGCAGCGAGATCTGCTACTCGGTGGACGAGGCTGCAACCGTGGCTGCCGAACTGGGCTATCCGGTGGTGATCCGGCCCGCCTACACGATGGGTGGCACCGGCGGCGGCATCGTCTACAACCGGGAAGAGTTGCAGGTGATCGTAGAGCGGGGGATCCGGGCGAGCCTCGTGGGCCAAGTGCTGGTGGAGGAATCGGTGCTCGGTTGGGAAGAGTTGGAGCTCGAGGTGGTCCGCGACGCCAAGAGCCAGATGATCACGGTCTGCTTCATCGAGAACGTGGATGCCATGGGGGTCCATACCGGCGACAGCTACTGCACCGCTCCCATGCTCACCATCGCCCCCATATTGCAAGAACAATTGCAGAAATACTCATATGCAATAGTCGAGGCTATCGAGGTCATCGGGGGCACCAACATCCAGTTCGCGCACGACCCCAAGACCGGCCGCGTGGTGGTCATCGAGATCAACCCCCGTACCTCGCGCTCCTCGGCTCTTGCTTCGAAAGCCACCGGCTTTCCCATCGCCATGGTCAGCTCCATGCTTGCGGGCGGCCTGACCCTCGACGAGATCCCCTATTGGCGCGACGGCACCCTGGAGAAGTACACGCCCTCTGGTGACTACGTGGTGGTCAAGTTCGCCCGCTGGGCGTTCGAGAAGTTCCGGGACGCGCAGGACAAGCTGGGCACGCAGATGCGGGCGGTAGGCGAGGTGATGTCCATCGGCAAGAACTACAAGGAATCGTTGCAGAAAGCCATCCGCTCCCTCGAGAGCGGACGCTACGGGCTGGGCTTCGCCAAAGACTTCAACTCCCGTTCGCTCGAGGAGCTCCTGGCGATGCTCAAGGAGCCCACCAGCGAGCGCCAGTTCATCATGTACGAGGCCCTGCGCAAAGGGGCGACGACTGAATCGCTTTACAGCCGGACCCACATCAAGCCCTGGTTCATCGAGCAGATGCGGGAGCTGGTACTCACCGAGGAAGAGATCCTCTCCCTACAGGCACCTGCGAGCGCAGGTGCCGCGAGCAGCGGAGCGACGGGCGGCGGCGCGGCGCGCGAGGCCGACGAGGCCGTCGCGACCGTCGCGGCCGCCGCAGGCCCCCTGGCCGCCGGCCCCCTAGGCGCCGCCCTCCCCGACGAGTTGCTGGTCCGAGCCAAGAAAGACGGCTTTGCCGACGCCTACCTGGCGAAGCTGCTCGGCGTTCCGGAGGCTCGGATCCGCGCCCAGCGCCTGGCGCTGGGCCTCAAACACGGCTACCATCCCGTCCCCGTCAGCGGAGTCGAGAGCGCAGCCTATTATTACTCCACCTACAATGCGCCCGACGTGGTCCCGGTGAGCGACCGCCGCAAGATCATGGTGCTGGGCGGCGGACCCAACCGCATCGGCCAGGGCATCGAGTTCGACTACTGCTGCGTGCACGCGGCGTTTGCACTGCGCGACGCCGGTTTCGAATCCATCATGGTCAACTGCAACCCGGAGACGGTCTCCACCGACTACGACACGTCTGACAAGCTCTACTTCGAGCCCCTCACCGTGGAAGACGTCCTCGCCATCTACGAGAAGGAGCGGCCCGAGGGCGTGATCGTCCAGTTCGGCGGACAGACTCCCCTTAATATCGCCCGGGAATTGGAGAAGGCCGGCGTGCCCATCATCGGGACCTCTCCCGACACTATCGACCTTGCCGAGGACCGTGATCGCTTCCGCGGGATGATGGAACACCTCAGCATCCCGATGCCCGAGGCCGGTATGGCCACGTCGGTGAACGAGGCCCGGGTGGTAGCCGAGCGCATCGGGTATCCCCTCATCGCCCGGCCCAGCTACGTGCTCGGCGGACGCGGCATGGAGATCATCCACGACGAGGAGATGCTCACCCGCTACGTGACCGCGGCCGTGGACGTGACCCCGGAACGGCCCATCCTCATCGACAAGTTCCTCGAGAACGCCATGGAGTGCGAAGCCGACGCCCTGGCCGACGGCACCGACGCTTTCGTCCCGGCGGTGATGCAGCATATCGAGTATGCCGGCGTGCATTCGGGCGACTCGGCCTGTGTCATCCCCCCTGTCTCGATTCCCGAGCAGCACCTAGCCACCATCAACGGGTACACCAAGAGGATAGCCATCGAGTTGGGCGTGGTCGGTTTGATGAACATGCAGTACGCGATCCTGGACGACGTGGTCTACGTGCTGGAGGCGAACCCGCGGGCTTCGCGCACCGTGCCCCTGGTGTCCAAGGTCTGCAACTTACAGATGGCCGCCCTCGCCACTCGCTTGATGCTCGGCGCGAAGCTGGGCGACCTGCGTCTCGAGCGGAAGACGATCCCCTACTTCGGCGTCAAGGAAGCGGTCTTCCCCTTCAACATGTTCCCCGAGGTCGATCCCCTGCTGGGGCCGGAGATGCGCTCCACCGGCGAGGTGCTGGGCATGGCCGATTCGTTCGGCCTGGCTTTCGCCAAGGCGGAAGAGGCTGCCGGACAGAAGCTCCCGCTCGAGGGTACGGTGTTGATCACCATCGCAGAGCGCGACCGGCACCTGGTGTTGAAGGCGGCACAGGACTTCTACGACCTCGGCTTCAAGATACGGGCGACGGTGGGGACCCACGCCTTCCTCGCCGAGCACGGCATGGAGTCGGAGTCGATATTGAAGCTGCACGAAGGCCGGCCCAACATCGAAGACGCCATCAAGAACGAGGAGATCCACCTGGTGGTGAACACCCCGGCCGGCAAATCGAGCGAGTTCGACGACTCCTACATCCGCAAGGCCGCCATCAGATACAAGGTGCCCTACATCACCACCACGACGGCGGCCAAGGCGGCGGCCGGAGGCATCGCCGCCCGCCGCGCCGCCCGCGGCCGCGTGCGCTCACTGCAGAGCTACCATGCGACCATCGGAGAGTAGAGACGCCGGACGCAGCCCTGGACCATCGGGCGTTGCCCACGCGCAAAGCGCGGCTGAGCGGTGGGCGCGCGGAGGTCGCGGAGCGGTGGGTGCGCGGAGGTCGCGGCGCGGCCGGCCCCTTGGCCCGGCAGGCAGCCCGCTCGACGGCACTAGAACCGGCGGCCTCGGGATACTAGAATAGTGATGGACCTTGGGGGAGGAAGCTCGACTCTGGGGGAAGTGTTATCGGCGTGTGACGAGCAGGAAAGGAGGGACCGCACGGCATACGATCTGGTACGCGACTCACGTCACAACGCACGATGAGTCCTTCGCTCCCGAGGGGTCCTCGACCTCATTCTTATCAGCTCAGGACAGGGGTACGCAATGCTAGATGACTCCAAAGAGACACGCGACGAAAAAGAGCCCACTATCATAAGTGGCAAAGCCGTCAGCCGGCGGGAGTTCCTGAAGGTCGCCGGGATCGCGGGGGCAGCTGTCGGTATGGGCGCCGGTCTTGGCGGCCTGTTGGCAGCGTGCGGTGAAGAAGAGACGACCACCACAGCCGCAGCCGAGACCACTACGACGGGCGCAGCCGAGACCACTACGACGGGCGCCGAAAGCACGACCACCGTCAGCTCCGAGGCGGAGATGGGCGACGAGATCAAGATGGGCTTCGTCGCTCCCCTTACCGGCCCGATCGCTTTGTTTGGTGTGCCGGACACATACTGTGCGGACCGCTGGAGAGAATTCGCTGCTGACGGCATAGTCTGCGGTGACGGCAAGAAGCACATGGTGACCATCGAAGTGGCCGACAGCCAGTCCGACTCGAACCGTGCGGCCCAGGTAGCCGGCGACCTCATCAACAACACCAAGGTCGACATCATGATGGTGGCGTCGACCCCGGACACCGTGACACCGGTGGTCGAGCAGTGCGAAGCCGGAGGCTGCCCTGTCGTCTCCACCGACTGCCCCTGGCAGACCTACATGGGCCAGAACACGGAGTACACGTGGTCCTACCACGCCTTCTTCGGTGCGGAGGACTTCTTCGAGATCAACTGGTCCTGCTACGAGCAGGTCCCGACCAACAAGATCATCGGGGCCATGTACGACAACAGCGCCGACGGCAACTTCTTCAGTGCCAACGCCCCGAAGTTCATGGAGGCCAAGGGCTACCAGGTCGTCATGCCGTCGAACTTCCAGCAGTTCAGCGAGGACTACACCCAGCAGATCACGATGTTCAAAAGCGAGGGCGTCGAGTGCATCATGGGCAACATGGTCCCGCCCGACTTCACCAACTTCTGGAAGCAGGCGATGCAGCAGGGGCTTACACCGAAGATCTGTCTGGTCGGAAAGGCCATCCTCTTCCCGGGATCGGTCGAAGCTATCGGTGATGTCGCCAATGGTCTCTGCACCGAACTGTGGTGGCACCGCACCTTCCCCTGGGTCTCCTCGCTGACTGGCGAGACCTGCGCCCAGTTGGCCGACGACTTCGAGGCCAGGACCGGGCAGCAGCAGACCGCTCCGCTTCTCCACTACGTGTGCGGGGAGATGGCCTTCTACGGACTTATGAACTCTACCGACCCGAAGGACAAAGAAGCGGTCCTCGCCCAGATCTCGACGATGAAGCTCGACACCATCATCGGGCCCCTCGACTTCACCGCTCCGATCATCGAGGCTATTGGTCCGGGCCCCGCCGATTGGCCTTCCGGCCCCGGACGCAAGACCAAGAACGTCTACGACCATGGCCTCGGCGGATCCCAGTGGCTCATGCAGGGCGGCAAATGGCTGTTCGACTCCGTGCCGGTCGACAAGGCCGCGGCCCCCTATATGCTGGAAGACACACTCTCGAAGATCAAGCCGCTGCCCGTCACCGCTTGATCCTTACCCGTCTCTTTCGAGACCAAAAAAGGGGCGCCGTAAGGCGCCCCTTTTTTCACGCGCGCGGGGCGGCGGGTAGACCCAGGCAGGAGCTCAAAAGAGGCCTCAGCGAAGCCCCGGACAGGCCGTACGCTACGGGCGCACTGGAGGGCCTCTGGCGACATTCGCAATGTGCGGTTCTTTAGGTGCGGACAGTCAGGTTGCTGTCAGGTTAAGCCGTTGACTCCACGTTAGAGGAGTGTAAAATACTGAGCAGAGTCCCGAGAGTTCAGACGCAGCGTCTGAGGAGCTTACAAGGGGACCCGCAGAGGAAACGCGGAGGCAAATGGCCGCGGAGTACAGCGAAGCGGGGACGAAGTGAGAGCCGTTGAAAGGCGCAAAGCGAGTGCACTCGGGACTCGCTATTTCTATGTCGGCCGTCTGTGCCGGTGTTCTTCGCCCGCTTGATCCCACACATCACATAGGTGTGCTCATAGGCGCCGCTCCCGGGGGCAGTCCCAGGCATCCCCTTAAGGACGAGACTACTGCGGCTCGTCAGGCCGGAACCTGAGATTGAGGAACAATCCCACGGCGAGCATCAGCAGGGCGAAAGCGAGCAGCCCGATCTGCAGGCCCCGGGAAAGCCCCTGGATCCAGGCCACGGCCATGCCGATCACCACTCCTGCGATGACCAGCACCATCCCGATGGTGTCCAGGGTCTTGTTCGTGGGCCGTTTCGTGCGGAACTCCTCGCTTCCGGAAAAGCAGTTTGCGAAACCTACCAGTGGCGCGCACGGGCGTCAAGTGGAGCGGGTTCTTCGGCCGCATCCGCGCGATCGTAAAGTTGACTTTGCAGGTAAGTGGGTGCTTATATACGTCGACCCTCTGGGCGCGGGCACATCGGTCGGTGAGACCGTCTCCGACCGAGTCCAACAGATGCCCTGGAGGAAAAGTGATTCGAGGGGGTACGTAATGTCCGAGCATGAACCCGCAACCCACAAGACCTACAGCCGTCGTGACTTCCTCCGCGTAGCCGGTATCGCCGGGGTAGCGGTGGGCGCCGGCGCCGGGCTTGGCGGGCTCCTGGCCGCTTGCGGCGAGGAAGAAGAAACCACTACAACAGCAGCAGCGGAAACCACAACAACAGCAGCAGCAGAGACGACCACCACCGCCGGCGCGACCACCACGGTCAGCTCCACAGCGGAGATGGGCCGTGAGATCAAGATCGGCTGGATCGCTCCGTTGACCGGCGGCCTGGCTTCGTTCGGCGTTCCCGACAAGTACTGCGCGGAGCGTTGGACCGAATATGCCGGAGACGGGATCGTCTGCGGTGACGGCATGAAGCACCCTATGAAGTTCCTGACCACCGACAGCCAGTCCGACTCCAACCGGGCGGCTCAGGTCGCCGGCGACCTGGTGAACAACGACAAAGTCGACATTATGCTCGTTGCTTCCACGCCGGACACCGTCAACCCGGTAGCCGACCAGTGCGAAGCGCTGGCTACTCCCTGCCTCTCCAACGACTGCCCATGGCAGCCTTACTTCTTCGGCCGCGGCGGAGACCCGGCTGTCGGCTTCAAGTGGACCTACCACGTGTTCTGGGGCATCGAAGACATGGAGGCCAACTTCCTGAGCATGTGGGGCAGCCTGACCACGAACAAGGTCATCGGAGCCATGTGGCCCAACGACGCCGACGGCAACGCCTTCCGCCCGGCTTGGACACCGGTACTTGAAGAGGCCGGCTACCAGCTGGTCGACCCGGGGGCGTACCAGAACGGTACCGAGGACTTCACCCAGCAGATCTCCGCGTTCAAGAACGCTGGAGCGGAGCTACTGACTGGGGTCATGATCCCGCCCGACTTCACCAACTTCTGGAAGCAGGCCATCCAGCAGGGCTGGACTCCGATCGCAGCCACAGTGGGTAAGGCTCTTCTCTTCCCGCAGTCGGTGTGGGCGCTGGGCGACATCGCGTACGGGCTGAGCAGCGAGTGCTGGTGGCACCCGACCCATCCGTTCAAGTCCTCCCTTACCGGCGAGACCTGCATGGAACTGGCCACGGACTATGAGAAGAGGGTCAACGAGCAGTGGACCCAGCCGCTTCTCCACTACATCGTGGGCGAGATGGCCTTTGACACGCTCAAACGCACCACCAACGTGGACGACAAGGAATCCATCATGGAAGCCGTGCGCACGATGAAGTTCGACAGCGTGGGCGGACCCATCGACTTCACGGCCCCGGTCGCCGACGGCTCCATGCGCCCCGTCCCCAACGTGTACAAGAGCCAGCAGGCTGGCGGTCAGTGGATCAACTACCCGCCGTACGACATCGACATCAGGATCTGCGAGAACTCGGCCGCTCCTGACGCCATCATCGAGGTACCCTTGAAACCGCTCTCGGAGTTCGCCAGCTAGGCAGTAGTCCTTGACCGGCAGCACTGCCTGATCCGGTTCGGGCGGCGGCGCTTTCGAGGCGCCGCCGCCCGTCGCTCTTCTGAGAGCCCCTGCTATACTGGCGTGCGGCCCAGGTCACCCTCGGTCCGTAGATCGCAGTTTTTCGATTCTGTGGGACTATTCGTGGGACTATTGTATTGACCGACTGGTATCGCATCACCACCGATGAGGCCCTGAACCAGGCGGGCACCGCGTCCTCCGACGGCCTCAGCCCGGAAGAGGCCGCCCGCAGGCTGGCCGAGCACGGCCCCAACGAACTGACCGAGGCGGACGTCAAGAACCCGTGGCGCATCCTCCTGGAGCAGTTCACCTCGCTTCTCATAGTCATCCTCATCCTCGCTGCAATCGCCTCCGCGTTCCTGGGTGACTACGAGGACGCCATCGCCATCTTCGCCATCCTGGTCCTCAACGCGGTCTTGGGCTTCCGTCAGGAATACAAGGCCGAGAAGACCATGCAGGCCCTGCGCCAGCTCGCCACTCCGATCGTCCGGGTCCGGCGCGCGGGCAACGTCGAGGAGATACCGGCCAGCGATCTGGTGGTGGGAGACGTGGTCCTGCTCGAGGCCGGGAATCTCATCCCTGCCGACTGCCGCCTGCTCGAATCGGCCAACCTGCGCGTGCAAGAATCGGCCCTCACCGGGGAGTCGGAGCCCGTCGAGAAGATGGTCGACCCGATCGGGCAGCAAGAGGTGCCTTTGGGCGACCAGCTCAACATGGTGTTCATGGGCACCGCCGCGTCATACGGCCGGGCGCAGGCCCTGGTGGTGGCGACCGGCATGGACACAGAACTCGGGCGTATAGCGGGGATGCTGCAGACGGTCCACCGCGAGCCCACCCCGCTGCAGAAGCGCCTGGCTCAGCTGGGCCGGTGGCTGGCGCTCGCCGCGCTGATCCTGGTGGCCATCATCTTCGCGGAAGGCCTCATCCAGGGAGAGAGCGTCCGCATCATGTTCCTCACTGCGGTGAGTATGGCGGTGGCAGCCGTGCCCGAGGGATTGCCCGCCATCGTCACCATCGCTCTCTCGCTGGGCGCGCAGCGCATGCTGCGCCGGCGCGCCCTCATCCGCAAGTTGCCGGCGGTCGAGACACTCGGCTCGGTCACCGTCATCTGCTCCGACAAGACCGGGACCCTCACCGAGAACCGCATGACGGTGGTGATGCTCGATGCGGCCGGGCACGAAGTCGACCTGGTGGAGGCCCTCGAGCGCGGCCGACCCGCCCCTCTGGCGGTCGCGGATACAGGCCAGGACGCATCTCTCATCACCGACAGGCCGGCGATCGCCTTGCTGGTGGCGGGGGGAGCGCTCTGCAACGATTCCATCCTGGTCACGACGAGCATGGGCGAACAAGAAGCGGACCGTCACAGCGAGCTCCGAGCCGTCGGCGACCCCACCGAGGGGGCGCTGGTCATGGCCGCGGCCCAGCTGGGTGTCCTCAAGGCCGACCTCGAGAACCATTACCGGCGGGTCGCCGAGATCCCGTTCGATTCCGAGCGCAAGCTCATGACGACCGTCCACGCCTTGCCCGAGCAGCCGATGCCACAATTGGGTGGTCTGAACTACTGCCTCCACGTCGATCCCGAATGCGATTTCGTCGCCTTCACCAAAGGCGCCGTGGACTCTATCCTGCCCGTCTGCACTTCCTCCTGGGACGGCGACAGGGCGGTGCCGCTCGACCAGTCGGTCAGAGAGCGCATCGAGGGGGCGAACGCCCGCATGGCCCAGCGAGGCATGCGGGTGCTGGGACTCGCGTTCAAGCTCATGGGCGACCCACAGGAAGACGAGGACTCCGGCGAATGGGAGGAGGGGCTTGTCTTCTCCGGCTTGGTGGGCATGATCGACCCGCCGCGGGGCGAGGCTCGCGAAGCCGTTCTCACCTGTATCTCGGCCGGTATCCGCCCGATCATGATCACCGGCGACCACCCCCTGACTGCGCGCAGTATCGCCGGCCAGGTGGGCATAGTCGCTGAATCGGGCCCCGAGGACCACAGCCTGCGGGTGCTCACCGGCGCCGATCTCGACCGTTTCGACCTACCTGAGCTGGAGAAGGTGGTGGACGACGTGTCGGTGTTCGCCCGGGTGGCCCCCGAGCACAAGATGAAGATCGTCCAGGCCCTGCAGGACACCGGGCAGATCGTCGCCATGACCGGCGACGGGGTCAACGACGCCCCGGCTCTGCGCAAGGCAAACATCGGCGTGGCCATGGGGATCACCGGCACCGACGTGGCGAAGGAAGCCGCCGACATGGTGCTGCTCGACGACAACTTCGCCACCATCGTGGCCGCGGTCAAAGAGGGCCGCGCCATCTACGACAACATCCGCAAGTTCATCAAGTACCTCATGGCCACCAACACCGGCGAGCTGTTCGTGATGCTGGCTGCCCCGTTCCTGGGCATGCCCCTGCCGCTGCTCCCGCTTCAGATCCTGTGGATGAACCTCGTCACCGACGGGCTGCCCGCGCTGGCATTGGGATTCGAGCCACCCGAGCGGGACGTGATGCGCCGCCTGCCGCATCCGCCCAACGAGAGCATCTTCGCCCGCGGCCTGGGGAGCCACATCCTCTGGGCCGGGCCTCTGATGGGAGTCATCGCCCTTATGACCGGCTTTGTCTTCTGGGAAGCGGGGGACGACGTGTGGCAGACCATGCTCTTCACCGTGCTGACGCTCGGACAGATGTTCCACGTCATGGCCATACGGCTCGAGCGGGAATCGCTGTTCACGAGAGGGCCGTACACCAACCCGGCGCTCTTCTGGGCCGTGATCGCGACCATCATCCTTCAGGGCGCCCTGATATACGTACCGTTCCTGCAGGACCTGTTCGAACTGAAACCCCTCGACTACTGGCACATCCTGGTGGCGTTCGCCCTCGCCTCGATCATCTTCTGGGTGATCGAGGTGCAGAAGTGGGTTCTTCGTTGGCGGGAGCGCTCCTCCGAGGCGGCGCAGAGCGCCTGACCCTAGGCCGGGATCACCGGCAGGATGAGGTGCGACGGACGCTCCTTGTCGAAGTAGATGGTGTCGCTCCCGACCTTGAGGCCGTAATAGTGGCCGCCGAAATCGAGGGCGTTCGAATCGCCGTTGGCCAGGTCGAGCCGTAGCCGGTGCCCTTTGAGGAAGCGGCAGGAAGTCCCCCAGATCTCGATCTCGAACTCGTAGACGACTCCCGGCTCGATAGGCTGAGGCTTGTCGTGCCGGTAGTAAGGTCGGTAGGGCTTACTGCGCGTCTCGCACTTGGTCGCGGCGTGTGACGCCTTGAGCCAGCCCCGGGTGAGGATGCGGCCTGCGGGCGGCATGCCCGGCACCTGCACGTCGTCCGGGAACTGGTCCCAGATGCGGCACAGGAACTCTGTGTCGGGCTGGTCGGAGGAGGCGTAGAGCACGAGCACGATGCTCCCGATCACCTCGATGTCGTCTTTCATGGGAGGCGTGGTGAAGGTGAGGATCTTCTTACAGGGGTTGACTACGCCCCGCTCGAACACCGCCGTGCCCACTCCCGAGAACCCGGTCCAGTCGGGATCGGGATAGGAGTAGGTGACGGAATCCTCGGCTACGGTGGGCTCCTCCCAACTCAGGCCCCCGTCGTTGAGAGAGACAACAGCACCAGATTTCGCCCCCGAAAGATAGAGTTTGGCGTATTGGGTGCGGGCCAGCGGCCATTCGTTCTCGCGCCGGTAGCGCTCGAGCCCCCGAACGAAGAGGTTGCAGGCCGGTTCGTCCATGATGCCGGTGTCGTTGCCCTTGAGCCAGTGGTCGTACCACCGCAGCAGCCACTGCCGCGTCTCGATGGACTCGAAGATGGCCACCTCGTCGCCCTCGAAATCGCCGTGGCAGAGCATGAGCTTCTTAGGCGTGGTGACCTCTTCGTAGCCGCGGAGGTTGCCGCGCAGGTGGATGCCCACCTTGTGCAGGATGCCGATACTGAACACCGGACACTGGATCTTCTTGAAGTCGGGGTTGCGCTCCTGCCAGAAGTCGTCGTTGGTCTGGTGGTTGATGACGTTCCAGGCCAGATCCCAGTCGCCCTGGGTGGGATCCTCGGCTACGCGGCCCACTCGGTAGTGGCCCCTTAACTCGGTGATGTGCCAACTGCTGGGGAAGCCGCTGGCGAAGATGCCGCCGTGATAAGCGACGTCGCGGTACATGTCGGCCCCGCCGTCGAAGGGCACGATGCAGGCGAGGTGCGGCGGCGCCTGGGCGGCGGCCATCCACTGGGTCCAGGCGTAGTACGACTCGCCGATCATGCCTACCTTGCCCGTGCACCACGGCTGGGCGGCGATCCACTCGATGACGTCGTAGTGGTCGTGCTGCTCTTCCAGGCTGTGCCAGCGCCACTGGCCTTCTACCGACTTGCCGCTGCCCCGGATGTCGTGGTTGATGTAGCAGTAGCCGCGCTCCACGAACCACTCGATCTTGTTCGTCTCGCGCATGTGGAAGGTGGGCACGGCCGGAAGCCAGTAGAGGTCCTTTTGGTAGGGGGACGAGGCGTAGAGGGCCGGGAACTCGCCGGGTGCATCCGGCCGGTAGACGTCCACCGCCACCCTGACGCCATCGCGCATCTCGATGAAGACGTCCTTATCCAGTTTGACCTTGTACTCGGGCCTGCTCAGCTTGTCGACAGGAAAGCCTTCGGGGACCATCGAGGCCATGACCTCGGGGGTGAGGATCTCGGTGAACATTGCGTCGCCTCCTCGTCTGATGCGCGGGTCCCTGCGGCGTGGGACCGCTCTCTGGTGCTTGCCTACCTAGGTGACCACTCACCACGTTGGTCTGTCAAGCCCCCGAGGCGTCACTCCGCCCTCCTTCGCTCGCTCACGCGGGTACGCGAAGGCTCGCTCCACCGGACGGGGCGTGCTGCACACGGATATTGGGATCGGGAATGGGGGACACAGTGTGAGGTGCACTTTCCTGTCCGACCCTCCAGATATGCTCTCCCGGACTAACGACCCTGGGAGAACGGAGGGCCCCATGCTCGTACCAGCATTGATCGCCGCGGTGATCCTCATGGCGCCGATCGTCTACGTGATATTCCGCAAGTTCTCGTTCACCCGCCAGGAGATCGAGTTCGGAATCCCGCAGAACGGGGTGGCGGCCATCTGCCTCGACATCCAAGAAGACTCGGTCCGCACGCTTCGCATCGTCTACCAGGACGGCACCATGAGCGAGGTCAAAGACCTGCGAGCCGCGTGAGGCCGTCAGACGCCCCTCGAGGGACAGAAACGCGCGCGCCGCTCAAGCTCGGGTAGTCTCGCGCCGAACTGGGACACCCCAACTCGGGGCTGTATGATGGAGTCGATACCTGACGAGGACTGACGCGGGAGGCTCCATGAACAGGAAGCGTTGGGCCGATCTCTCGAGCGGCCAGAAGATGGCGATGATCGTCCTCGGGACGATCCAATTCGGTCTGCTCGTGGCGGCCTTGTGGGATCTTGCCCACCGAACCGCGGACGAGGTGCGGGGCGACCGGCGCTTGTGGGCTGGCATCGTCTTCATCAACTGGTTCGGACCGCTGGCATACTTCACCATCGGTCGCAAGGACGGGCTCTGCAGCCGCTGGTGCGGATCCTGCTGCGAGTCCGATAGCACTGCGAGCCTCACCGAAAGCGATTCGGAACCCTTCTCGCTTTGAGCGAGCAGGCTTTGCCCGAGGACTACCTCTATATGGCGCTGGCCATGGAGGAGGCGCGGCGCGCCGGCGCAGAGGGTGAAGTGCCGGTGGGCGCAGCCCTTGTCGTCGATGGCGAAGTGCTGGCAGCCCGGGGCAACGAGCGCGAGCGCCGGAAGGACCCCACCGCCCACGCCGAGATGCTGGTGATACGCGACGCAGCGGCGATCTCCGGGGGTTGGAGGCTGGAACAGGCCACGCTCTACGTGACGCTCGAGCCCTGTGCCATGTGCGCAGGCGCGATCGTGCTGGCACGCATCAAGACATTGGTGTACGGAGCCGACGACCCCAAGGCAGGAGCCGCCGGGAGCATTCTCAACGTGTTAGACCACCCGGCCTTGAACCACCATCCCGAGGTGCGGGCCGGAGTAATGGCCGGAGACGCCTCCAAGCTACTGCAGGACTTCTTCGCAAGCCGCCGCTAGCGTCGATCGGGAGGGAGATCATGCCCACCGGTGCATCCACCAAGGATAAGGGCTATTCCGTCTACTGGGCCGTGTCCGGTGTGGCCCGGCCGTTCAAGACCGCGGCGTTCCTACGGGAGCGGAAACAGGCCGATCGCGAATGGGAGAAGACGCGCGCCGAGACATTACAGGGCCTCGGGACCGTCTCTCATCTCTCCATCCTCCCCCTGGTGGAGTACTACGCGAGCACCGAGCTGCTGGCCACAGAGGCGGGAGTCTCCTATCTGGTCACCGCCGATGACAAGAAGATACTCTTCGACGTCGGTCGCAACGTACGGCAGGAGCATCCCTCGCCGCTGCTGCGCAATATGGAGACGCTGGGGGTCTCGGTGTCCGATGTGGATGCGGTCTTCATCTCCCACAACCACCTCGACCACGTCGGCGGGGTCGAGCAGATGCACCAGGCCGTCTTCTCGCTGTCCGCCCCAACGGGAGGTTCGGACGGCCCGGCGGGTCCCGCCGACCCGGTCGATCTCGCGGGCATCCCCGCCTACGTGCCGACCGAGATGACGCATCCCTCGGCCCGCGTGGAGGTGGTCACCGAGCCGCGCAAGCTCGGCGAGGGGCTGGCCAGCACCGGTCCTATAACCCGCGCCATCTGGCTCATGGGGCCGATCGCGGAGCACTCACTGCTCGTCAACGTCACGGGCAAAGGGTTGGTCATGATCGTGGGATGCGGCCACCCGTCGCTACTGCGCCTGATCGAGCGCGCCCAGACAGTGACGGGCGTGCCCCTGTACGGTGCAGTGGGAGGGTTGCACTTCCCGGTGACAGGCTCGCGCGTGGGCAAAGGAGGCCAGAACATCCTGGGCAACGGCAAGTTGCCCTGGCAGCGCATCACCCGCGATGAAGCGAAAGAGGCAGCGGCCCGCTTGGGCGGCCTCGATCTCGGCCTGGTCGCGCTATCGGGGCACGACATCTGCGACTGGAGCCTGCACGTCTTCGCCGAAACCCTGGGCGACCGATGCCGGACTGTCAAGGTGGGTGAGGAGATCCTGGTAGCCTGAGGCGCTCAGCCCCAGGCGCGCAGCCGGAGACGGCGCAAACACTCATGACTCATCAACATGACCATGACCACACGCCCGGCCCCCCATTGGGAGCTGCTCCCGACGCCCGTCTGATACTCGCGCTCGGCCTGAATCTGGTCATCACGCTGTTACAGATCGTCGGCGGCATCGTCGCCAACAGCCTGGGCCTGCTTTCCGATGCCGCGCACAACCTGAGCGATGTGGTTGCCCTGGGCCTGAGTCTCTGGGCGGTCCGCCTCGGCCGGCGACCCGCCACCCCCCGCCGCACCTTCGCCTACAAGCGGGCCGAGATCCTCGTGGCTATGTTCAACTCGGCGGTACTCATCGCCATCTCGGTGTATATCATCGTGGAGGCCGTGCGCCGCCTGATCGACCCGGAGCCCGTCGAGGGTCTGTGGGTGGTCGCTTTCGCCGCCGCCGGCCTGGTGATCAACGGGCTGGCCGCCTTTCTGCTCCGCTCCCACCATCACGACCTCAATCTGCGCAGTGCGTTCCTTCATCTGATAGGCGACGCCGCCACAAGTTTCGGGGTCATGGTGAGCGGTCTGATCGTGTACTTCGCCGACTGGTATTACGCCGATGCCATCGTGTCGATCCTGGTCTCGGTCTGGATCGGGCGGGAGGCGTTCAACATCGTCAGGAGCACCGTGAACGTACTCATGGAAGGGACTCCTGAAGGGCTGGACTTCGGAGCGGTAGAGCGCGCCATGCTGGCCGTGCCGGGTGTGCGAGGGGTCCATGACCTCCACATCTGGTCCATCTCGTCGAGCGACCTCGCGCTCTCCGCCCACCTCGAGGCCGAAGACGCGGCGCTCTCCGAGACCGGGATGTTGCTTGCAGCCGTCAAGAACGTGCTCGCCCACGATTTCGCCGTGGGGCACGTGACCCTCGAGTTGGAGCCCGTGGGAGGCGAGTGCGCCGGAAGCAGCTGCGACATACCCCCGGAGAATCTGGCCGAGAACCACCGGCACCTAGGGCATCAGCATTGACTCAGAAGGCGGCAAGGACCGGCAGGGCGTCGTCCCGGACCGGAGATCAAGGAGGTCGGGATTATGGAGAAGCTGATCCGCACTGAAGACGAATGGCGACGAATCCTGCCGCCCGAGCGCTACAAGGTCTTGCGGAAGAAGGGTACCGAGCCTGCGTTCGCCAACGAATACGACGACCATTGGGAGCCAGGGACCTATCTCTGCTACGCCTGTGATCTCCCCCTTTTCAGCTCTGAGGCCAAGTTCCATTCCGGTTCCGGCTGGCCCAGTTTCTGGCAGCCCATCAGCGCCGATGCGGTCGAAGAGCACACCGACCGCTCTCTCTTCATGACGCGGACCGAGGTCGTTTGCGCCCGCTGCGGCAGCCACCTCGGCCACGTGTTCGACGACGGCCCGCCGCCGACCGGTCTCCGCTACTGCATGAACTCCGCGTCACTGAAGTTCGTGCCCAGTTAGCGACTGTCTGCGGGTGCCGGCAGATGCCGGCTAGAGCCGGGTCAAGTCAGCTCGAACTCCATGTGCTTCAGCTCGGCCGTGGGCAGGCGCTGGCTAACACGGAGCATCTCTAGACCGAACGGTCCCCGGCACCTGACCCGGCGCAAACCGCGCCAAGCTCCACCCCAAGTCTCAATCAGAGTCTCGTCCGAGGACGTAGTCTGTCTAAGATCCACGGACTTTCTGGGCAACCTGCAGCCGCAAGACCAAGGGTGTATGATGATGTCATTGCTAGCACTGATTGCATTTCAGGTCCAGGGAGGTTGTGTGGCCAGCCTGACGATCCGAGGTCTCGACGAAAGCCTGAAGAGTCTGTTGCGCGTGGAGGCGGCGCGCCAGGGAATCTCCATGGAGGAAGCCGCCCGGCGGATCCTGCGAAATGCGCTCGCTACCCATGAGGTGGACACAGGCGGTCTCGGCAGCCGTGTCCATCAGTATTTCGCTGAAATCCAGGGATACGACCTCGAGATACCAGCTCGCGCAGTGCCCCGCGCGGGTCTCGATCTCTTCGGTCGCACAGAATGATCCTTCTCGACACCAACGTGCTCTCGGAGCTCATGCGCCGCGAGCCCAACCCGTCCGTAGTCGCCTGGATCGATGCCCAGGCCCACCACCATCTGTACATCTCGGCGGTCACGATGGCTGAGATCGAGCTTGGTATCGCTCTGCTGCCCGACGGAAGGCGCAAGGAGAGTATCCGCTCGGCGGCTGCGCGAATGTTCGCCGAGTTCTATGGACGCTGCCTCCCCTTCGACGAGCGCGGTGCATCCGTTTATGCGAACGTGGCCGCAACGCGCATGCGTGCAGGGCTGCCTATCAGTGTGGAGGATGCCCTGATAGCATCGATAGCCACGGCCTGGGGATTTGTCCTGGCCACGCGCAATGTCGGCGATTTCACGGGAATCGAAGGCCTCGTGGTGATAGATCCGTTTCAGCCGTGATGTTCGCGCCGAGCACCGAAACACCCTCGGCCCGCCCTTTGACGCCCGCTCCTCTACGAGCCTCCGGATTGTCCCCCTTCGCAGCCGTCGCTATACTCGCTACTCGCGTTGCGTCCGACGACGCCCGCCACGGAGAGGTGGCAGAGCTGGTTTAATGCGGCGGTCTCGAAAACCGTTGTGCCGCGCAAGCGGTACCGGGGGTTCGAATCCCCCCCTCTCCGCTTGTTTCATCCCAACGACCTCCAATTGACTCTCGCTACCTTACAGAATGTGTCAATCGAAGTCTGTGGATTCCATACTTCGACAACAGCGAAGGGGACGAGACGGACGCAATCACACCAGATGACAGTCCCTCGTCCCGTGTTGGCATAAAGCCTCGGCGGGACTTGACACAGGACTGGCTCTAGAGCTTCCTCCCGCATCCCGGGCAGTAGGTCGAATCAGGGGTGACAGCCGACCCACAATGAGAACAGAAGCCGGGGGGAGACAAGGACGCGGCGGCGGGCGAAGTCGCTCCCCCGTGGCCCGGCCCCGCGATTCCCTAGGAGATAGATGGCCACGCCGATTGCCGCGGCGGCCACCACCGCCAGCGCGATAATCAGAGCCAGGATCCCCCGGACAGCCCCCCGGAGTCAGCACCTCCTTCATCCTTGCTGTCACCCTCGGAGTCATCGCCGCTGCTCGTGCCCCCACCTGCGGTGACCGTGGCCTTGCCGCCGCCCGAGCTGGTGACCGTAGTGTCTTCAGTCGTGTCCGAGGTCAGCGTGGTCGTGGTCGCCTCGGCGACCATCACCTCGTCGGTCCGCCAGATCTCGAGACCGTTCTTCAGATCGTTGCTGAACCAAAGGAAGTGTCCCTTGAA
Organism: uncultured Actinomycetes bacterium; assembly: GCA_963713545.1. GTDB lineage: Bacteria > Actinomycetota > Thermoleophilia > RBG-16-64-13 > RBG-16-64-13 > CAVPLM01. The sequence goes on from CAVQME010000007.1 coordinate 82,002, forward strand.
GTTGAGCGGGCCTCCACCCTCCTGGAAGAAGTTGGGATCGGGCTCCCGGAAGATGACCTCCCATTTTTCCCCGTCCGAGGACTTCCAGAGCTGGCTGCCCTCGTGATAGTCGAAGACCGAGAGATAGAGCGTGTCCCCGATCACGCCCATGCCGCCCAGATGCTGCTCGCAGACCCAAAGCCGTCCTCGCCGATCTGCTTCCACGTCTTCCCATCATCCGATACCCGCAGCTGGAAACCGCGCGGCGCCAACCGCTCGGAGGGATTCGTGGGCAGGAGTACGCGTGGGTCCATGGTGTTCGACGTCAGGTAGAGCCTGCCCTTGAACTCCTCCAGATCCCCGAGGATGTTCCGCTCCTCGCCCACGCTGAAGCCGTTGTCCACGACTTGCTCCCACGTGGTGCCGTCACTGGTGCGGAAGAGGTCGAAGCCGAGGATGTTGTCTATGGTGCCGCCTGCCGTTCCAACACGTACAGCTGGTCCTGGTACACGATGTCGGGATGGAGAGCCTGGTCGTGCTCCGCGTCAGGCCCTTGTCGGCCACCCGTTCCCATTCCAGACCATCGGCGGTCCGCCAGATCTCCCCGCCGCTATCCGGGTTCGAGACCCCGACGTAGAGCTTGCCCTGAAAGATCGGGTCCGGGATGCTCCGGATCGGCGAAGCCGGTGAACCCGGTGACTCCGGTGTCGCCCATGCCGCCGTCGACCACCTGGCGGAAGCTCTCGCCGTCATCGGACACCCAGATCTCTCCCCCCGCTCTCGATGTTGGAGACGCCCAAGATCAGGCGATCCTGGAACACGAAGGGAAAGGCCCAGTCGTTGTTCTTGTCGCCGAAGCCGCCGTTCTCGATCTTGGTGAACTGCGTTGCCATCGGACGTCACCCAGATCTCGATGCCGTGATCGTTGAGGTTGTTCGAGATGGCGTATAGCTTGTCGCGAAAGACGACGAGCTGAAGTAGGTAATTGTGGGGGTTGCCCAGACCGGCGGTGCCGATCTGCTCCCACGTGACCCCGTCGGCCGTCCGCCAGATATCGCCCCCCGCCTTGTCGCTGCCGGAGAAGACGGAGCCCGCCTCGTTGGCCGAGGTGCTGATGTAGAGGTGGTCCTTGAACTTGGCCCACGTGGGCGCATACGAGTTGTTGGGGTGGAAGCCGCCTTTCACCACTTGCGTCCAGCCTTCGGTCTCGCCCGGGAGGGGTACTGAAGCTGGTTCGGCGACAGCGACGGGTGCCAGGGCCAGCAAACAGGCCGCGGCTGCAAGGACAAGCATGGCCGGGCGCACGAGGAGCGAGGCGCGGAGCCTGGACGAACGGACCCTCTGCCGGTGGATGTCGACCGTTGACGGCACAGCGGCCCCTTTCGCGTCGGCTTTGCCCTAGGGCCATATTAGGCCTTGAAGACCTCACACGCGAGAGGCACCGAGTGGCCAGGGCAATGCCACCCTGGGAGTTTTCCTTGCTGCAGCTGCACATAACCGGCCAAAGCGAGCGTCTGGGAACGGCGAGGATCTAATGAGTGGACGATGCGGTAC
>CAVQME010000008.1:0-177118 GCA_963713545.1 uncultured Actinomycetes bacterium
GCAACTCGGTGGCAACTCAAGGACACCTATGTGTGCCAGACGGACGAGAAGACACCGGAGAGCAAAGTGACCTGGCCCCTTGTTCCTGTCTGTGAGATCCTCTCGTAGCTGCCAAGCTCGGCCGTCGGGGCCTCTCGCTCTGCCTGGTGAATGCCCTATAGTGGACCCGCACCGATGCGCACTTGCGAACGATTGGGGGAATCCGTGACCGTCCGCAGGCCAATGGCCGTTGCGGTTGCCCTTCTCTGCAGTTGCCTTCTCGTCGTGGGAGGGTGCGGCTCGGCAGTCACCGCTGGAACCACGATCACCACCGAGACAGCCGTCAGCACCGAGACCTCACTCGCCACCGATGCCGCGCAGCTGTTCCCCGTGGTGGTCGACGGCAGGCTGGGCTTCATAAACGCGCAGGGCAAGATCGTCATCGAACCCCGGTTCGCCGATTGGCCCTATTCCCTATTCTCTGAGGGTCTCGCTCCTGTATCGGTTGGAGGGAAGTTCGGCTACATCGATATGACTGGCACGATGGTCATCGAGCCGCAGTTCGAGCTTGCCGATCCCTTCTCCGATGGTATGGCAGCCGTGGTCGGCGACAATGGTCTATGGGGTTTCATCGACAAGACTGGCAGAGTCGTCATCCAGCCGCAGTTCGAGCAGCCCGCCGCGTTCTCGGAAGGTCTGTGTGCGGTGACGGTCGATGAACGGCTCAAGGGCGGTAAGCTGCAAAACGAGTACATCGACAAGACGGGCACCGTGGTGATCGGACCGTTCGAGTGGTCTACGAGCTTCTCCGAAGGGCTGGCAGCAGTGGGGTTGCCGCGAAACGGTGTCGTGAAATGGGGCTATATGGATACGTCCGGGGCCTGGGTCATCGAACCGCAGTTCAATTACATTCGGGACTTCTCCGACGGACTGGCGGCGGTAGGATTTCCGCATGACAACGACTCCGCCATATGGGGCTACATCGACAGGACCGGGGCCGTGGTCATCGAACCGCAGTTCGATGGGGTCGATCCCTTCTCCGAGGGCCTGGCGGTGGTGGCATTCTTGCAGGACGATGCCGTGAGATATGGCTACATTGACAAGACGGGGACAGTGGTCATCAAGCCGCAGTTCGAATGGGCTTCGGGGTTCTCCGAAGGGCTGGCGGCGGTGGGAACGAACTCCGGTCTGTGCGGCTATATCGACAGGACAGGCGCCTTCGTCATCCCCATGGAGATTGAGGGCCAGGGCTTCTATCCGTTCTCGGGCGGTCTCGCTCGTTTTGATCCCAAAGGCGTCATCTCACCTGCCTACCTCGATAGAACCGGCAAGGTGGTCTGGCAGGGCCGGTAGGGTCGACGACCATTGTGGAGTCTCGCGGTACCGGGGGTTCGAATCCCCCCCTCTCCGCGGGGGCAAGTCGGTGGCAAACTCGCTGGCACTCAGTTCGTTCATGTGCGAAGTACGATTGTTCGGTGGGTGCAGAGGAGTTATACTTTTTAATAGGAAGTAAGCTCCTGCATCTCAAGGGGGAGCGGGGAATGAGGAAGGCAGCAGCGGGTCTGGGCCTGTTCGCTGGCTGGTGGGGTCTGATCTTCGCCGTCGTGGCCGCCACGGAGGCAAGAGACTTTTCAACACCAACCCCATGGTTGCCCCCGGTCGCCATCGTAATGTGCGTGGCGGGTCTTGTGGCTACGGCTCTGGCGCTAAGCCATCCACAACCTTCCTGGATCATCATGGGGGTCGCCGGTGTGCTGCTTGTCGTGGCTACTTTGGTCTCCTATATGTCCTACTCAGATCAGTCAAATCTCTGGCGCTGGCTACTCCCCGGAGTCCTTCTCATCGCGGGATCAGCCCTTGAGTTTGCCGGTCGGACGAGCAAGGTGAAAGGCGTTGTCCAAAGCTCACCGTGAACCGTAGTAGGCGCCCTATGGATTTCAGCGAACCCGCGCCAAAGGCGAAGGAGTAGCGACCGGGTCAGGGAGACAGCTGAGGCTCCTGCGGCCGTGGTCGCCACAGTGGAACTGGCTGTGGTGAGAGCCGTCGCTGCAGTATGGCTGGAGGCAGTGAGCCGGTGCTCACTAGCCCGAGGAGAGAGCTAGCCTCCCAGGATCGCGTCCAGTTCGCCGCTACACCTTCTCAAGGGTGATCATCATATTCTCGTCCATCCACTCAAGGATCTCGAAAGCCCCGAATTTCGCCTTCAGATTAGCTTCGAATACCTCTATGGCCCGCTCCAGCTCGTCCGGTTCATAGAGAGAGAAGGTTGAGTAGTGCTTGTTCCTAGCCCGATGGATGAGGCAGTCAACGGTTGCTGCGCGTTGGAAGCTGAAGTAGGTGAGATCACGCACAGCTAGGCCTTGAGCGGAGCCGATAGTCCGGGTCATGTGCTCCTCATCGTACAGCCTCGTCTCCTTCTCTGTGAAATCGGGAAAGTATTGACCCCAGATTCCCCGCTCGTTCTGGTCGCGAAATCGGGTGTAGATGAACAAGAGGCCTCCGGGGCGAAGAGTCCTACCTGCTTCCCCAAAGAACCGGACCAGGTTGAAATGATGGATGGCATTGAAGGTGAGGATACAGTCGAGGCTTCCGTCGGGAAGGGGCAGCCTCTCAGCTTGGGAGTGGAGAATGTCAAACCCGGTTATGTCGAGCAAGCTCGGGTCGAGGCGAAGCTGTTCGAGCATGTCCTTGTTGCAGTCGATGAAATAGACGAACAGTCGCTCGCCCAGCCGGCGCATCAGTTCGACCATGTAGCGGCCCGTGCCACATCCCACGTCCGCCGCGGTCACGGCCGACAGGCCCGCCAGGGCACGTACCATCAGGTCGACCGGCTCAGGATCCGTCATCCGCAGCTCGTTGTATCTGGCGGAGACGGTAGAGAAGTGGCGAGAAAGGGGGCTCTTGACAGAACGTGCCAGGGTCTCCCTCCCCTTGGTCCCTGCGCTCCAGCAGGTCCGTCTGTGAGATTCAGGCCGTCTTTGGCCACGTCGTACATCCGAGTAGCCAGGTCCGTCACACCTAGTGCGCGCTCATGTCGTCCGTGCGTGGCCCAAGGTAACACGAAAGACGTTGGGAGCGTTAGAACTAACTGGCAATAGCATCGGACTCTACTACGCCGCGGTGCAGACCCTCGCCGCGGCCATCGAGAGGGCCGGAGTATTCGAGCCCGGTCCGGTGAGGGACCAGGTCTTCAACGGCAGCTTCCCTGGCACCACCATGGGCGACATCAAGTACAACGACCAAGGCATCGCCGACATCCCGTTCCTCTCGTTCCAATGGGCAGCAGGCGGAGAGCGCGTGGTCCTCTACCCGACGGAAGTTGCCACCGGAAAGACGGCGGCGTTCGTCCCCTGGGATCAGAGGTAGAGATCGGTTCACCGCCCGCGACCTCAAGGCCTTAGGTGGCTGACAGGTTAGCGCGCTACCTAGTTGACAAAAGGGACCCCCGCCTCAGTCACCGAGGCGGGGGTCCCTTTTGTCGGCCAATCGGCCTGGGTTGACCAATGCCGGAGGACCACCTCCGAGGACCGCTCCCCTGCCCGCGCTTGAGACCATCGCCATATAGCGGCCAAGCACGCCGGTCGCCGCGACCGCTGGGATTCCCGAAGCCGATCGCGTCAGTCCGAGTACGCAGCCGAGTACGACGCCGGGACTGCAGACATCGAAGCGGCGATGGCGCTTCGCGAGACCGAAATGTAGCAGGCCCCAGGGACGCGACCTCCCCTGGACCAGACCGACGCGAACGCTGGAACACGAGTTGAGTATTCGGGAGCTTGCTTCCGGTCAGGCCATCGTCCCAGCCGGAGACCTCATCTCCTGCGGCGCTTCGGAGCCACGAGACATGCGATCCCGATGACGGCCGCAAAGGCGGCTACGTAGTGCCCATAGGAGTTGTAGCCTGCGAGATTCATCACTCTGTCGGAGAGCCAGATCCTCTCCAGCGACCATTCTATGGCCACCACGAAGGTCAGGACCAGCCCCACGACAGTGAACACCCCGCCGACCCACGGGTCTCTTGCTGACCCGGGAGAGCACGTACCATGCCAGGAGCAGGAGCGTCGCCGCCAGAACGACGAGAGCGATGGATTCCACCCACAGAGTCGACTTGGCGAGTGTGCCGCTTGCGGTCACTCCTACCTGCGTGCGCATGTGCGTCACCAGGCGCTGGAAACCGTAGGCCACCGCGAACGTGACCACCAGTCCGACGAAGGACAGTACCCTCTTGCCAGTCATGGGTCCCCCTAGAATCGGCTCAAAGTCCTCTCGGTCTTTTCGCTTCTGTCCGTAGCATAGCAGGGTCGCCCATGGCACTCCGCTTAGAACCGTCATTGAGCACGATCGGCCCGGTACCGGGGGTTCGAATCCCCCCCTCTCCGCGGGGGCAAGTCGGTGGCAAACTCGCTGGCACTCAGTTCGTTCATGTGCGAAGTACGATTGTTCGGTGGGTGCAGAGGAGTTATACTTTTTAATAGGAAGTAAGCTCCTGCATCTCAAGGGGGAGCGGGGAATGAGGAAGGCAGCAGCGGGTCTGGGCCTGTTCGCTGGCTGGTGGGGTCTGATCTTCGCCGTCGTGGCCGCCACGGAGGCAAGGGACTTTTCAACACCAACCCCATGGTTGCCCCCGGTCGCCATCGTAATGTGCGTGGCGGGTCTTGTGGCTACGGCTCTGGCGCTAAGCCATCCACAACCTTCCTGGATCATCATGGGGGTCGCCGGTGTGCTGCTTGTCGTGGCTACTTTGGTCTCCTATATGTCCTACTCAGATCAGTCAAATCTCTGGCGCTGGCTACTCCCCGGAGTCCTTCTCATCGCGGGATCAGCCCTTGAGTTTGCCGGTCGGACGAGCAAGGTGAAAGGCGTTGTCCAAAGCTCACCGTGAACCGTAGTAGGCGCCCTATGGATTTCAGCGAACCCGCGCCAAAGGCGAAGGAGTAGCGACCGGGTCAGGGAGACAGCTGAGGCTCCTGCGGCCGTGGTCGCCACGGTGGAACTGGCTGTGGTGAGAGCCGTCGCTGCAGTATGGCTGCAGGCAGTAGCCGGTGCTCACTAGCCCGAGGAGAGAGCTAGCCTCCCAGGATCGCGTCCAGTTCGCCGCTACACCTTCTCAAGGGTGATCATCATATTCTCGTCCGTCCACTCAAGGATCTCGAAAGCCCCGAATTTCGCCTTCAGATTAGCTTCGAATACCTCTATGGCCCGCTCCAGCTCGTCCGGTTCATAGAGAGAGAAGGTTGAGTAGTGCTTGTTCCTAGCCCGATGGATGAGGCAGTCAACGGTTGCTGCGCGTTGGAAGCTGAAGTAGGTGAGATCACGCACAGCTAGGCCTTGAGCGGAGCCGATAGTCCGGGTCATGTGCTCCTCATCGTACAGCCTCGTCTCCTTCTCTGTGAAATCGGGAAAGTATTGACCCCAGATTCCCCGCTCGTTCTGGTCGCGAAATCGGGTGTAGATGAACAAGAGGCCTCCGCGGACGAAGAGTCCTACCTGCCTCCCCAAAGAACCGGACCAGGTTGAAATGATGGATGGCATTGAAGGTGAGGATACAGTCGAGGCTTCCGTCGGGAAGGGGCAGTCTCTCGGCTTGGGAGTGGAGAATGTCAAACCCGGTTATGCCGAGCAAGCTCGGGTCGAGGCGAAGCTGTTCGAGCATGTCCTTGTTACAGTCGATGAAATAGACGAACAGTCGCTCGCCCAACCGGCGCATCAGCTCGACCATGTAGCGGCCCGTGCCACAGCCCACGTCCGCCGCGGTCACGGCCGACAGGCCCGCCAGGGCACGTACCATCAGGTCGACCGGCTCAGGATCCGTCATCCGCAGCTCGTTGTATCTGGCGGAGACGGTAGAGAAGTGGCGAGAAAGGGGGCTCTTGACAGAACGTGCCAGGGTCTCCCTCCCCTTGGTCCCTGCGCTCCAGCAGGTCCGTCTGTGAGATTCAGGCCGTCTTTGGCCACGTCGTACATCCGAGTAGCCAGGTCCGTCACACCTAGTGCGCGCTCATGTCGTCCGTGCGTGGCCCAAGGTAACACGAAAGACGTTGGGAGCGTTAGAACCGACTGGCAATAGCATCGGCCTCTACTACGCCGCGGTGCAGACCCTCGCCGCGGCCATCGAGAGGGCCGGAGTATTCGAGCCCGGTCCGGTGAGGGACCAGGTCTTCAACGGCAGCTTCCCTGGCACCACCATGGGCGACATCAAGTACAACGACCAAGGCATCGCCGACATCCCGTTCCTCGCGTTCCAATGGGCAGCGGGCGGAGAGCGCGTGGTCCTCTACCCGACGGAAGTTGCCACCGGAAAGACGGCGGGGTTCGTCCCCTGGGATCAAAGGTAGAGATCGGTTCACCGCCCGCGACCTCAAGGCCTTAGGTGGCTGACAGGTTAGCGCGCTACCTAGTTGACAAAAGGGACCGCCTCAGTCACGAGGCGGGGGTCCCTTTTGTCGGCCAATCGGCCTGGGTTGACCAATGCCGGAGGACCACCTCCGAGGACCGCTCCCCTGCCCGCGCTTGAGACCATCGCCATATAGCGGCCAAGCACGCCGGTCGCCGTGACCGCTGGGATTCCCGAAGCCGATCGCGTCAGTCCGAGTACGCAGCCGAGTACGACGCCGGGACTGCAGACATCGAAGCGGCGATGGCGCTTCGCGAGACCGAAATGTAACAGGCCCCAGGGACGCGACCTCCCCTGGACCAGACCGACGCGAACGCTGGAACACGAGTTGAGTATTCGGGAGCTTGCTTCCGGTCAGGCCATCGTCCCAGCCGGAGACCTCATCTCCTGCGGCGCTTCGGAGCCACGAGACATGCGATCCCGATGACGGCCGCAAAGGCGGCTACATAGTGCCCATAGGAGTTGTAGCCTGCGAGATTCATCACTCTGTCGGAGAGCCAGATCCTCTCCAGCGACCATTCTATGGCCACCACGAAGGTCAGGACCAGCCCCACGACAGTGAACACCCCGCCGACCCACGGGTCTCTTCTGACCCGGGAGAGCACGTACCATGCCAGGAGCAGGAGCGTCGCCGCCAGAACGACGAGAGCGATGGATTCCACCCACAGAGTCGACTTGGCGAGTGTGCCGCTTGCGGTCACTCCTACCTGCGTGCGCATGTGCGTCACCAGGCGCTGGAAACCGTAGGCCACCGCGAACGTGACCACCAGTCCGACGAAGGACAGTACCCTCTTGCCAGTCATGGGTCCCCCTAGAATCGGCTCAAAGTCCTCTCGGTCTTTTCGCTTCTGTCCGTAGCATAGCAGGGTCGCCCATGGCACTCCGCTTAGAACCGTCATTGAGCACGATCGGCCGGTTTTTCGCTTCTTTCAGGCGCGTTCGGGGGAATTCGGGGACAGAGTCGACGGCAACAAACGGGGCGAGACGGGCGAGAAGACGCTGGACAGGACTGGCCGCGGAACGCGGGCGCACTCTGACCGAACCCAGGATGCTCGCCCGCTAGCCGCCCTTCGTCGCAAGCGCACCCAACAGTCTCAGGGTGGCGGATACCGTTTGGCTCTGCTGGTCTTCACGACTAATCGTGGCCGCTCCGTCCCCACGCTGTTCTCCATACCAGCCGAATTGAGCGTGGTTACCGCCCTCGACAATCACAAACTCCGTGCGCGCAGGCAGTAACGTCTTCGTACGAGAGATGTCATCCGGCGTTGTCAGGCCGTCGTTGGTAGCGGAGATCGACGTCACCCGACCCACCCAACGGGAGAGATCGTCGCCGGAAGAAGGGTAGGCGGCCCACAAGACGAGGCCGTCCACCGGCGAGCCACCCGAGGCCACGAAGGCTGCGGCCATGGCTCCCCCCAGCGAGTGGCCGCCCACGGCCCACCGCTTGATCTCTGGGAAGTCCGCGATGACATCCGCGGCCCGGTCGGAGTCCAGCACTGCCAGGTTCAGTGGCATGAGCGCTATCACGGCCAAATACCCCTGGGCGGCCAACGCACGCATGGCGGGAGCGTACGACACCGGGTCGATGCGGGCCCCCGGATAGAAGATGAAGCCTATTTTCGGCCCCGTACCGTTCGGGCGAAAGACGATCACGTCGTCCTGGAAGACGGTCACCTGCTCGTCCGACTGCATGGCCGCAAGCGCCTCGGGCATCGGTCCCAGGGGGGTCTTCGCCCAGATCAGAAATCCGAGTGCGCCCGCCAGTATCACGACCCCGAGACCGACCAGCACCCATGCCCACCATCTGCGCCTCATCTAGCCGCCTCCAGCGCGGCGGTCACTGCCGTGCCTCCGACGGAAGAGACGCCGCTGGTGCAAAGGGCGGACCTTGAGCACCCCATGACGCATGCAACCGGGTGGAGCATCAGCTATCGTGATCGCTTTGGATGGTCTCCCCGCTGCCGGCAATCGCGGCTTGTCGCCGACGGGCAAGCTTCGAGGGCCACCAGACCCTGTCGCCGAAGTCGTACACCAGCGCCGGGACAAAGAGAGCGCGCACGACCAGTGCGTCGAGCAGCACACCGAACGCGACGATTATCGCGAGCTGCGCCAGGAACAGGATCGGGATCACGGCCAGGGCCCCAAAAGTCGCGGCCAACACCACGCCCGCCGAGGTGATGACACCCCCAGTCGCGATCAGCCCGCGCAACACACCCTTCTGGGTTCCGTGCACGAGAGACTCCTCTCGCACCCTGGTCATCAGGAATATGTTGTAGTCGATGCCCAGGGCGACCAAGAACACAAACGCGTAGAGCGGGACCGACGGGTCCGCGCCGGGGAATCCGAGGACGTTGTTGAAGATCACGCTGGAGACACCCAGGGCCGCGCCGAAGCTCATGATCGTAGTGAGCATCAGCAGCAGGGGAGCCACGATACTGCGGAGCAGCACCATCAGGATGAGCGTGATGACCACGAGCACCACCGGGATTATGAGATTGCGGTCACGTGCGCTGGTTAGATTCGAATCTAGAGCCGTGGCCGTCTGGCCGCCGACGATGATCGACGAATCGATTGAGTGGAGCTTGGCGCGCAACTCCGTGACCGTCTGCTCGGCTTCGAGTGAATCTGCCTTCTCTTTGAGGGTGAGTTGCAGCATGACGTCGCCATCAGCGACGGTCGGCGTCGCCTGCGCGAACGGTCCTCCCGGCGGGGTGGGGATGGGGATCGAGCCGCTCGGTGAATCCGCCGAGACCACGGAAGCGCTGCTCACCCCGGCTACGTCGAGAGCGGCGGCGGCAGCTTCGCTGAGCTTCTCCTCCGGAAGGATCACCTGCACGGGCTGGCCTGAGCCACCCGGAAAGTGAGCGGCAAGGACGTTCTGCCCGTCCCGCGCTTGCGACGGCCCCAAGACCAGGTCGCTGGCGGAGACCCCGCCCGCCTGCAGCCCGATGAGGCCCAGGCAGCCGATGACCAGGGCGATACCGACGATGAGCCACGTCCGCCGAGCTCGGGTCCGGATCATGCCGGCTATCTTGACCCACATGCTCTTCGGGTTCTGCTCGCTGTGCGGGCTGCCATACTCGACGTGCCTGGGCCAGAACGCAGCGCGTCCGGCAAGGAGCAGCATCGCCGGAACGAACGACAGCGCCACCAGCACCGCGAACACCAGGCCGACGGCGGCGACCGGACCCAGCGCCTTGTTGGAGGCGAGGTCGGAGAGGAGCAGGCACAATAGTCCGGCGATGACGGTGCTGCCCGAGGCGACGATCGGTTCGACCGATCCTTTCCACGCGGCCTTGGTGGCGTCCCAGACCGACCGGTGCTCGCGCAGGGCCTCGCGGAAGCGCGACACGTACAGAAGCGAATAGTCGGTCGCTGCTCCGATGACAAGAATGAAGAGGATACCCTGTACCTGCGCATTGATCTTGAGGAGATCCGCCTTCGCCAGATAGAAACTCAGCGCGATCGCTGCGCACAGCGCGCTCATCGACGCCAGAAGTACTATGATCGGCAACAACGGCGAGCGGTAGACGACCACCAAGATGATGAAGACGGCCGACACCGCCACCACGAGCAGTAGCCAATCGACCCCTGCAAACCCGTTGCCCAGGTCGGCGCTCAGTCCTGCCGCGCCAGTGACATAGACCGCGAGGCCGGCCGGGGCCCCCTCCAAGCTGGTGCGAAGCTCCCCGACTGCTGCCCTGACGTCGGCCCCCGTGGACAGGGGTATGAAGATCTGCGCAGCCTCGCCGTCTGCGGACGGGATGGCCGGAGAGACTCCCCCGGAGATGGCGTCGACCTCCTGGGGTAACCGGGTGGACTGCTCCTGAAGCCAGGCCTGGTCCTCGGCGCTCAGCCCACCGGCACGCTCGGCTACCACCACAGCTGGGATGGTCGTATCTCCAAAGAAGTCGGTGAATCGCCTCTGAACCTGGGTGGACTCAGCGCTGCTCGGGAGATACGAGGCCTGATCGTTTACCGAGACTTCACTGATCCGGCCGAAATAGGGGCCGCCCAGCCCGGCTATGGCAATCCAGGCCAACGTCAGCACGACCCCGACCACGGGCCGGATCCAGCGTGGTGAACGTTGTGCTGTTTCCATGTTCTCCAAGCAGTGGTTGACCGTCGCCGGCGTGGCCACGTATCCTCATGACGCACCGGGCCTACGATGATACAGGCCTCGAGGCCGCCTTCCTACGGGTTCGCATGCCGACCACCCGCTGTCTCGGACCAATCGGGGGTCCCTTGCCGCGCAACCGGCACCGGGGGTTCGAATCCCCCCCTCTGCAGTCAGCTGCGGGGGTTGAGGTGCGACCCGGCCCCCGGGGCCGGGTCTTCCCGTCTCTGGGGCGAGTTCGGGGGCACCTCTTCGACACAGTTCCGGTACTTTTGCGACACCTGTTCGGGTAGGTGGGCGACACCAGTTCCAGTACTTTTACACATGGACGAGGCTTGAACCAGCACCGAATCGGGATGATAGGATGTCCAGGCCTCGACCGATCACGGTAGGCACGAGTGATTCTCGTTAAGACAAGACGGAGGTCCGCGTAATGAGGGTGCGTAACGTGCTGGTCCTGCTTATCATCTCGTTGCTTGTCATACCGCTTGTTGCCTGTGGTGGAGATGGCGACTCGACGGATACGACGGCGGCGGCGACGCAAACGACCGGGGCGATGGGCGCTCCGGCAGGGGAGAAGGTCGCCAACATGTCGTCTCAGGCTGTCCTGGACGCTATCGGTGCGGGCGCAAAGGACGGTGAAGTGGTCAGGCCGTTGACCGCTTGGGTGATCAGCAGCGCGAACATGGCGAACCTGTATTACGTGGCCATGGAGTTCTCGAGCAGCACGGAGAACCACGTGGGACTGTGGGCGACCGATGATCCAGAAGGCGCCGGCCAGTTCTGGGCGATCGACGATGTAGCTCAGGACGTGACGACGTTTCCTAAGGGTGATGACGCCGAGCCGGAGATCACCATGGACGACGCCGGCGCGAAGGAGGCACTCGCCAAGTACAACGTCCAGTAAGTGGCCGGACGACCCGAGAAAGGAAAGCCCTGGGAGTCTCCGGGGCTTTCTGCTTTGTGCGCCCGACGGGGTTCGGCCAAATCCCTGCGTGTCGCCCTGATGCTCGCGGCAGGAGTTGCGCTCGTGCTCTGCGTGCTTATGCTGACCAGTTGTGGCGGCTCAAGTTCGTCATCCAACGCTTCGGCAGCATTCGACCGGACGTTCACGCGCGACGATTGGTTTGAACTCGACGCCGATCGCGACGCCTTTGAGGGTGCGTGGGTAAACATCGTCGGCGAAGTGCTGGGCGAGCCCGTGAAGGACGGGGACTCCACCTACCGGCAGATGTGGCCCCACCCCACCAACGTAGACTGGCTCGCCGTGGTCGAGTTCGAGGACCCGTCGTTCACCATCGCCGACGGCGACTGCGTCCGCGTGCTGGGCACCGTGCGAGGCACGGCCAAGGGCCAGCAGGGGAGCCGGGTTTTCGCGTCTTTCGAGGCCGTTGGCCCTCTGTCTGCAAACGCGGCTTAACCATTCGAGCACGTTCGGGCCCCTCCCGGACATAAGATGGAGCGAAGCTTTGGATTAGTGAGGAGCCTCCGACGCATTGGGCGCGTCAAAGGGGTGTCGGACCGCTCTTGGTCCCACGCTTGATGAGGGGAACGTTATGGAGGGCACATCGCCTGGGTGGAGCCACTCGTCCTCTTGCGCGGCTACCACTGCTCTGTTCGCGGCCTTGCTCGTCATGGTATCTGTCGCCGTTGTTGGGTGCGGCCTTCCCAGGCAGATGCCCGCCGATTTCGGCTTCGTGGCCGCCTACGGGGTAACAGCCAAAAATGCGCTCGACACCTTCGCCGGGACTTTTACCAAGGACATCATAAGCTCCAAACCCAACCCGACGGTTGGGCTCCGCTTGACCCCAGAGGAGCTTGCCACCCTGTATCAAGGCCTGGTCGATATAAGCATCCTCGACTACCCGGCCGTGTTTCGGCCTGAGCAGGAGGATGAGTCGGGGGTAATTGCATGGATTGAGCCGCACGACACCTACCTCCTGACGATTCGGGCAGCAGGTGGCGAGAAGCACATCTTCTGGGAGGCCGGCTATCAAGGCGGTCTCCCAAGGGCGACAGCCCTACGCGACTGGTTCACGAAGCTCGAGCAAATGATCGAGGCTAAGCCCGAGTACCAGGCCATGCCGCCGACCGAGGGTGGTTACCTGTAGGGCGCACTCATGGGCGAAGGCCGACACGGGGAGGGGACTAACAGGCTACTCTGATTTGTGTTCTTAGCAGCGGCGAGATGGAGCCTGATAGCCCAGCAAAAGCGATGGGGTGGCAATGGAACTAACAAATGCTGTGCTGGGAGACGTTCCCATGCTTATCGTAGCTGGGGCCATAGACCACAGCACGTGCGGTGTTCTGCAGGCAGCCTTGGACAGGCTATTCGAGCGCCGCCACAACGTCATCTTCTTGGATTTCAGCAATGTCGCGGATATCGACAGCGGCGGTCTCTCGGTTCTCGTCTCTGGAGTGCGAGCCCTGGGTGGGAGAGGATGGCTGGGGATAATCGGGCCGAACGACAACGTCCGCCGCCTCTTGGAAGGCGAGGGGTTCCTCGGCCATCCGAACGTGCGCGTCTTCGAAACCAGGCAATCGGCTCTCGTTGCCACAGGCGAGCGGCAAAGCACCTGATCGCGCAGTACTACCGACGCATGTGGCCCTCGGTGGTGGTAGGTCGGGGGCAAACTCGACAGCACAGAATGTGCCTGAGCGCGCGAGATGACACAAAGCGGTGCGATAGAGCAGAGCCCCCCAGACCTCGGGCTGGAGGCCTGAGCACCAAGTGCAATGGATGCAATCCCTATCCTGCTTCGGAGTGTCTCGCTTGGGGTATCACCCACGCAGGACTGCCAAACGCTGCGTTCAGCGATGCCAAGGGCATGCTCAAAGGATGTCTTCACCATGACGGAACCCAAGAAGGAAACAACTCTCGATCAACAGAAGCCCGGCCCGCGTGCGGACAAGACGGACGGGGAAAGCGCGGTACTCGCCGCAATCGCCGCGATGCCGGAACCGTATCGGGCCATGGGCGAGCGGCTCCATGCGATCGTCAAAGCCAGCGCGCCAGTCCTCTCGCCGAAAACGTGGTACGGGATGCCCGCGTATGCCAAGGACGGCAAGGTCGTCTGCTTCTTCCGCGGCGGGGAGAAGTTCAAGGAGAGGTACATGACGCTCGGTTTCGACGACGCGGCGAACCTCGACGAAGGCCACCTGTGGCCGATCGCCTTCGCGCTGACGGAATTGACCGCCTCCGAAGAGGCAAGGATCGGCGCGCTCGTGAAGAAAGCGGTGAGCTGAAGCCTAAGTTCGCCACTGGGCCGTCGATAGAAAGTCGCTCGAGTAGCCGCAAGGCTGGGCGAGGCGGATGCCGGGCTGCAGAAGAAGACATATAGCGGGAACGTGGTGGTTCGGGACCCGGGGCCGCTTGCGTCCGGTCCTGCCCGGGAAGCGATCCGCCACTGGGAGTTAGGACCGGCGCACAACTCCCGTGTCGTGGTTCGCGACTAGATGCACGATCATGGGGCGTGTGTTCTCACGGTCATTCTGTCCGCGCCTAGCCAACTGAGCGCTTCAACTATGGCCGTGGTGTCGGCCTCCGGCGTCAGCGGATGGCACAATGCGCCGGCCGCCGGAACCGGTTGCCAGCTGGCCGTCTTTCGTCGCCCTGTCAGAAGCCTTCAGAGACGTTGACGCGACGATCAGGCAAGGTCGAAACGGTCAAGGTTCATTACTTTGTTCCACGCCGCTACGAAGTCGTGCAGGAACTTCTCCTGGGAGTCCTCACATCCGTAGACTTCGGCCAGGGCCCGGAGTTGTGAGTGCGAACCGAAGATGAGGTCGACACGGGTGCCGGTCCACTTGAGTTCGCCCGTGGCCCGATCACGACCCTCGAACACGTCACCGTCTTCTGAAGTTGCCTTCCACGTTGTGCTCATGTCGAGCAGATTGACGAAGAAGTCGTTGGTGAGCGTCTCTGGCCGCTCGGTGAAAACGCCGTGCTGCGACTGTCCGAAGTTCGCATTGAGGACGCGCATACCGCCAAGGAGAACCGTCATCTCAGGAGCGGTCAGCGTCAGCAACTGCGCCCGATCGACCAGCAGCTCCTCTGCCGACGCCGTGTACTTGGTCTTGAGGTAGTTGCGGAAGCCGTCTGCAGCCGGTTCGAGTACGGCGAACGACACCACGTCGGTTTGCTCCTGCGAGGCATCCGTGCGTCCCGGCGCGAAGGGAACGGTCACATCATGACCGGCATTCTTCGCCGCCTGCTCGACGCCGGCGCAGCCGCCCAGGACAATGAGGTCGGCGAGAGAGACCTTCTTCCCGCCGGACTGCGCGCTACTGAACTCCTTCCGGATTCCCTCAAGGGTCTGCAGCACCGTCTTCAGTTGGGCCGGCTGGTTGACTTCCCAGTCCTTTTGCGGTGAAAGACGGATGCGTGCCCCGTTCGCTCCGCCGCGCTTGTCGGAACCCCGGAACGTGGATGCCGAGGCCCAGGCGGTCGAGACAAGTTCGGAGACAGACAGTCCCGAGGCGAGGATCTTGCCCTTGAGATCTGCGATGTCCCGCGCGTCGATCAACTGATGATCGACCGAGGGCACCGGGTCTTGCCAGATCAGATCCTCTGCCGGGACCTCCGGGCCGAGATAGCGCGAGCGGGGGCCCATGTCGCGGTGGGTCAGCTTGAACCACGCGCGGGCGAAGGCGTCCGCGAATTCCTCGGGGTGCTGTTGGTAGCGCCGAGCGATCGGCTCGTAGATCGGGTCGAAGCGAAGGGAGAGATCCGCCGTGGTCATCATGGGCCGATGCTTCTTCGACGGGTCGTGCGCGTCAACTATCATGTCCTCTTCGGCCACGTCCTTGGCCCGCCACTGATGCGCGCCGGCCGGGCTCTTTGTCAGTTCCCACTCGTATTTGAAGAGCGTGTTCAGATAGCCCATGTCCCATCTGGTCGGGTTAGGCTTCCAGGCGCCCTCGATGCCGCTGCCGATCGCATCGCCGCCTTTGCCACTGCCGAAGCTGATCTTCCAGCCGAGTCCCTGTTCTTCGATCGGTGCGGCCTCAGGCTCCGGACCGACCAGCGCCGGATCGCCCGCGCCATGAGCCTTCCCGAAGGTGTGCCCGCCCGCCACCAGGGCGACGGTCTCTTCATCGTTCATGGCCATACGGGCGAAGGTCTCGCGGACGTCACGGCCGGAGGCGACCGGATCCGGGTTGCCGTTCGGCCCTTCCGGGTTGACGTAGATCAGGCCCATCTGCACAGCGGCGAGCGGATTCTCGAGATCCCGGTCTCCGGAGTAGCGCTTGTCGCCCAGCCACTCGCTTTCGGCACCCCAGTAAATGTCCTCTTCGGGCTCCCAGACGTCTTCGCGCCCGCCGCCAAAGCCAAAGGTCTTGAAGCCCATCGACTCCAGAGCACAGTTGCCGGCGAGGATCATCAGGTCGGCCCAGGAGATCTTGCTGCCGTACTTCTGCTTGATGGGCCAGAGCAGACGGCGCGCCTTGTCGAGGTTCACGTTGTCGGGCCAGCTGTTGAGGGGGGCAAAGCGTTGGGTGCCCGACCCCGCGCCCCCGCGGCCGTCGCCCATGCGGTAGGTGCCTGCGCTGTGCCAGGCCATCCGGATGAAGAGTCCCCCGTAGTGACCGTAGTCGGCCGGCCACCAGTCCCGCGAGTCGGTCATCAGCGCATAGAGGTCCTTCTTCAGGGCCTCCAGGTCGAGTCTCTTGAACTCCTCAGCGTAGTTGAACTCCTCGCCCATCGGGTTGCTCATGTGCGAGTTCTGATGAAGGATCCTGAGGTTCAACTGGTTCGGCCACCAGTCCCGGTTCGACGTGCCCCCGCCGGCGACGGCTTTGCTCGTCCTGCCTGTCACCGGGCACTTGCTCTCTTCGCTCATCTCCGGTCTCCTTTCGTTCCTTTGAGGTTCGCGTACCGGCGTGATTCTGCTGTTCTTGGCATTCCCTGCACAGGCCGCGCAATTGGACAGTGATCGAATCGACCTCGCCTAGGTTGGTGGCCGCCTCCGGAACCTCCAATCCCTCATACGAGGTGCTCGGGAGGTCGCGGACGAGGCCGCAACGGGCGCAGATGAAGTGATGATGGGGCTCGAGGTTAGCATCGTATCGCGCAGGCCCGGCCATGACATCGACCCTGTTGATGAGCCCCAGTCTCTCGAGCGCCCCAAGCGTCCGATACACCGTGTCGAGGGAAATGGTCGGCACCCGTTCTCGCACTCCGCAATAGATCGCCTCTACATGGGGATGCATGTCACTCCCGGCGATCTCCCGGGCGACTTCGAGCCGCTGATGGGTCAGCCGCAGCCCGCTCTCCCGCAATGCCTGCGCAAACAGGGAAATGCGACTCTCCACTTCGCTCTGCAGAACGATCATTCCGGCACTTGGGCTTTTTTGGAAATCATTACTATCTAGTATAGATAAGCAGAGGACTGAGTGCAACCTACGGCACCCCGCGCTAGCGGTAGCGGAGTCCGGGAGCACGCGGACTACAGCTGCCCCGAAGACGTCTTCGAGCCCGCGCATAGGGTATCGACCCCGTGGCCCTTGCGGCCGGTCCGAAGGTCGACTATCCTTCAGAATCGATTCACGAGAAGGATCCGCAATCGGTGACTATCGTGGATTGTGCATTCCGCAATCAGTCGAGCCGCATAGGGGGTGGAACATGTCTGTTCCTTTGGAACCGGTGACCAAAGTCAGCGATGAACTCAAATCCCTGCTCAATGACGCTGTCGCCCGCGAGATCCAGGTCATCGTCCAATACATGTGGCAACACGTGCAGGTGATGGGCGTGAAGGCCTACGCCGTGAGGGACGAATTCAAGAGCGTCGCCATCGACGAGATGAAGCACGCCGAGAAGATCGCGGAGAGGCTCTGGTATCTCGGTGGGACTCCTACCACCAAGCCTTCACCCATCCATGTCGGGGAAAGCCTGAGGGATTTCCTCGAGTACGACGTCCAGGCCGAGATCGAGGCTGTCGAGATGTATCGCAAGATCATCGCGCTCGCTACCAAGGAAGGAGACGTCACGACGGCCTTCATATTCAAAGAGATCCTCGAAGACGAGGAAGAGCATCACGACATCTTCACCACGATGCTAGAGGAGATCTGATCGCCGGGACCCCCTTTCCGAAGCCCGGTCGATGAGGCCGGGCTTCGGCGTCCTCAGAGCGGGTTCGGAGTACTCGAGAATCCTCCATTCCAGCCCATCCCGCGAGCCGTACCGCGCGTTCGAATCTCCCCTCTCCGCTTCAGAAAGCCAAGAGCGACTCACCTCGCTCCTTCAGAGCCTCATTACCAGTTGGACCTCACGGAGGTGGTCCCGGGGCGGTGGCAGGGCACCGATTTCCCCGGTGGGAACGAAACCCTTTCGAGTGTATAGGGCGAGGGCGGGCGTGTTCCTCTCCCCCACGTCCAAGAGCAGGCGATCCCACCCCTGAGTCCCGGCCCACTCTGCCAGGACGTCGATCAGGGCCGAGCCAACGCCCTGACGCCGTGCTTCTCGTGCCACCCACATGGAGATCAGGTGGCCGGCGTCCCGGCACTGCTCGTCAGACGTGCCGCGAACCAGTCCCACATCGCACCCGTTGGTCGTCGCCACAAAGGTAGCTAGCTGCTCCAGTTGGAGTTCCCAGTTCTCCGGAGGTCGGGCTGCGGCCTCCCCAAAAGTCGTCCCGAAGGCATCCGGGGAGTCTTTAAGGGCACGAAGCCGGATGGCGCGCAGTCGCTCTCCGTCTCCGGCGGCTAAACGCTCGATGGTAGCGAACTGCGGTCTCGCATCAGTGTGCGATCTGTCTCGTTCCACGAAGAAGGCCACTCCTGTCTGGACCATGCCGATCGTGTCCCCGAATGTATACGCCGCGAGTCCTACTGTCCAGAGGATCCGCCGCTCCTGCCGTGGAACCTAGCGGCAGTACTCGCTATGCCCGTCGCATGCGCCGCTGCGGGTGGACCCGGTCCACGTGGCCGGGTTTTCGCGTCTTCGGAGCGAGTTCGGTGGCAAAACTCGGGCGCAAACTCGGCGGCAGCAGACGCGAGAGCGGGCTAACATGGCGAGAGTGGATACCGGTAGGCCGAACGGAGTCGCGTGAGTCCAATCACCTTGCGTCCGCTTGAGTCGTCCGACCTCCCCGATGTGGCCAAGTTGTTCGACACCACACTGGGCTCCGGTTTCTGGAGTCTCGACGCCGGATCCCACGAGTACTGTCAGCTTGCCGCGGTCGACGGCGTCCTCACCGGCGCCGGTGCAGCCGCCACAGCCGCCTACTTGCAGCCGGGCAACCGGTATCGGGGGTTCAAATCCCCCCTCTCCGCTTAGGAAAGCCCAGAATCGAGTGTCGCGACCCGGTCGCTGAGGCCTGCTGGCGTCGATCCAGGCTAGACCGGCTCTGAACCCGGTTGCCGCTTCGGAATCCGCCCGCTGAAGAACAGGGCGACGATTGCCAGGACGGCCAGGACTGCGAGGGCGGTACGCAGGCCTTCGATCTGCGAGGCCTCGTTCTGCTCGACAACCTCGGCGGTGAGTTCAGCCGACGCCCCGGCCTCAGCCATCAGCGCCTCGAGGTCCTCCTGGGAGATGAAGGGTGCGCCCGCAGCCAGGTTCACGCTGGCTTGCGACTTCACCTCCGGGGGCACGTTGGGGTTCTGCTCGATCCCGACGAGGAACGAGGTCGTGAGGGCGGCAATCAGCACGGAGCCCGCCAGGGCAGTGCCGATGGAGGAGCCGAGCTGGCTGGCCGTGTTCTGCAGGCCGCCGACCTCGGAGCTCTTCTCGGTGGGTACCGCCGAAACAGTTACGGCGCCTAGCTGCGACGCGAGCGCCCCCATGCCGAGACCGACGATGATCATGGGGACGAACACGATCGAGGAGTCGGCTCCTAACTCAAGGCTCCCGATCAGCACGAGGATGCCGACGATGAGCCCCAGCAGCCCGAGGCGCACCACCCGTCGCGGCGAGGCCTGGGGCAAGAAGCGGGGAATGCCGGCCGCGGCGAGCAGCATGGCAAGCGCGAGCGGCACCAGGCGTAGGCCGGTCTCGATGGGCGATAGCCCCAGCACCACCGAGAGGAACAGCGGCACGATGAAGAACACCCCGGCCAGGACCAGGAATTGAAACAGGAAAGCTATCAGGCCTCCGGTGAGCTGCTGGATGCGCAGCAGCGAAGGCGCGATGAGGGGTTCCTTTCCAGCGCGCTCGAGATGGCGCTGCCACCGCAAGAACACCCAAATGAGCAAGAGCCCGACGATGATGAACCAGAAGGTGAGCGAGAGCCCAAGAAGGGACGTGGAGCCGGCTTTGGGCTGAATCCAGCCCCACTCCGCCGACTTGAGCACGCCCAGAACGAAGAGGGCTAGCCCGGCGACCCAGATTGCCGCTCCGATGAGGTCGACGTGCGGGCGCTCATCCACCGGTGAGTCAGCGGCGCGGCGCGCCAGCACGAGAATGGCGAGCACGATCAGCACCTCTCCGGCGAAGACGTAGCGCCACGAGAAGTAGGTGGTCATGAACCCGCCGATCACCGGGCCGACGGCGATCGCAATCGCCCCGGCTGCGGCAACCAAGCCGTAGGCCCTCGGCCGCCCCTCAGGCGGGAAGTTGCCGGCGACCAGCGCAACGATGGCTGGCATGATCAACACGGCGCCGAGACCCTCGAGAAACGACCAGCCGATAATAAGCACCGTGAGGTTAGGAGCCAGCGCGGTTGTAAGCGACCCGCAGCCATAGATGATGCAGCCCAGTGAGAAGGCCCGTTTGCGGCCAATGATGCTGCCCACCTTGCCGCCGAGGACCATAAGGCTGGCCATCACCAGGGTATAGAGGGTGATCGCAGTCTGCACGCCGGTGACGGTCGTGCCCAGATCCTCCGCGACGGTGGCGATCGACACGTTCATCACCGACGTGTCGAGGGCCATGAGGAACTGGCCGGTGGCCAGCGTGAAGAGGATGAGGCCGGCGCCGGTGGCAGCGGCGCTTGCACCCACCTTGCCGGTGCCTTTCTTCCTGGCCATCAGAGGTCTCCCGTGTCGTGGTCCGAGTGTGGGTGCAGTGCGACCCGGCGGTCAAACCGGCACTTTATTGTATCTTCCCGGGGCGTCCAAGCGTGCGCCCTGAGGAGGGCGGATTTGACGGAATGCTTTGGGCACTTGGTCCAGAACTTCGAAAACGGTGTTGGGCGATAGTTCCGTCCGGGGTGGGTTCGAATCCCCCCCTCTCCGCTTATGAAAGCCGAGAATCGCGTGTTGCGACCCGGTCCGCGAGGCCGGGTATTCGCCTCAACAGCAGGCAAGGGAACGAGACGGACGGAAGGACAGCGAACAGCAGGTCCAGCCTGGTCCAACTTGCCGAGATGCGACCGCAGGCAGCGACTGACTCCCTCGCTCAGCCGCGATCGGTCCGCTTGTAGTAGCTCTTGGCCGCCTTGCGGATGAGCTTCCACTTGCGCTCCCTCTCCGCCCGGAGACGCGCGTCTGTCCTCGCCGCGGCGAACTGCGCTTCGCCCATAAGCTTCTGATAGCTCGCCAGGCGCTCGGGCGGCAACGTCCCCGCTCCGACGGCAGCCCGGACCGCGCAGCCCGGTTCGTCGTTGTGGGTGCAGTCGCGAAAGCGGCAAGACCGTGAGGCCTCGTCTATCTCCGAGAATACCGACGTGATGCCCTCCGCCGACCCGGTCAGGCCGAACGCCCGGAGCCCCGGAGTGTCTATGAGCACACCGCCGCCCGGCATCTGGATCAGTTCGCGGGAAACGGTCGTGTGCACGCCGCGTCCGTCGCTCACGCGGACCGCGCGCGTTGCCTGCCGCTGCTCGCCAAGGAGGGAGTTGATGAGCGTAGATTTCCCGGCACCCGAAGGGCCGACCAGAACCGCGGTGCGATGCGCCGAGATGTATTCAAGGATCGGCTGAATGCCGCCACCGGCGAGCGCGTTCGTGACGAGCACGTCCGCCCCGAGTGCGACCGACTCAACGGCTGCACGCGCCACGTCCGGGTCGGCGGAGAGGTCCATCTTTGTGAGCACCACCACAGGGACGGCTCCCGAGTCCCACGCCCCTGAGAGC
This sequence comes from uncultured Actinomycetes bacterium, assembly GCA_963713545.1. Classification (GTDB taxonomy): domain Bacteria; phylum Actinomycetota; class Thermoleophilia; order RBG-16-64-13; family RBG-16-64-13; genus CAVPLM01. The sequence goes on from CAVQME010000008.1 coordinate 21,503, forward strand.
TCGCGCTCGATACGGCGCAGGTTGGGCGGGTCGGCGATCGGGTGAACGACGAACACGGTGTCGATATTGGCGGCCAGCACCTGGAGGTCAGAGGTCTTCCCCGAGTCACCCCGCGTGATCGCGCTGGCGCGCTCGAGCACCGCTTCGATGAGCGAGATATCGAGACCGTCGGAGACGAGCACGGCCACCCAATCGCCGACCGCTGGCAAATCCGCCGCGCTGGTGACGGACTTCAAGAGGCGGGCGGAGGGCTTCGCGTGCACGACACCGTCGGGCGTCGCTATCAGAAGACTGCCGCGGTCGCCGCGGATCACGCGGGCAGGGGTGAGGCCCTCTTCAGCATGGGGTGCAAAGAGCACCTCCCAGCGTGGGGAATAGCCAAGTGCGCGAAGTGCGGAAATGTCAATCAAGGCGAGTCCCGTCGACCGGACGAGACTGGTCGGCGAGCCGAAGAGTCGTCGCTTCATCCGATCGAGTCAGTTTATCTCCCGCCAGATTCCGCATGGTCGAACTATAGCCGCTATTCCTAGGATGAAGTGAACTCCCGGCGTGCCCGAGCACTTCCAGCACGGCAGAGACAACCGGCAGATCTTGGTACATACTCTTGGTGTGGTGCAGCACGTGGGAATAGAGCGCGGCGATGAGCAAGTGTGACGCCTGCCGGAGCCGTCTGCCCGGCAATACCGAGGACTGGTGCCCCGTCTGCGGGGCCCCGCTCCGGCCGGGTGGCCGCTCTTGGGAGCTGGGAGCCCCGGCACCCAGCCCGGCACACGCGTCTGTCGGGCCGACCGCTGAGTTTGGCGTGGTCTCGCTCCGCGACTTGGAAGCCCGACCGCGCCAGCGCCGTTGGGGGCGAGCGTTCTGGGCCGTCTTTGCCTTTGCACTGCTCGGCAGCATAAGTACACAGGCGTATCTGCTGGCAAGAACCCAGGCGCCGGACGGTACTGAAGGCATCAGAGTCATCGCGAGCTCGCGCTCCCAGCACGACTCGTCAGCCGGGGCGCAACCCGACACGACACGAGCCAGAGAGCCACCGGCCGGCGACAAGGCCTGCTGTCGCCTCCGGCGCCACGTGCCGCTTCCTCACCTATGACGCTGCCTCCGGCACGTACGGCTACGCCGACGAAACAGGCAGCCTCGTGATCGACCCCCGGTTCGAAAGGGCCGGTCAATTCGTGGAGGGACTAGCCCCGGTGCAGGTCCGAGACGCCTCCGGCAGCGCCGGGTACGGCTACATCGACGCGACGGGCACGGTCGTCATCGAGCCGCAGTTCAGGACAGCCTTTGAGTTCTCCGAGGGTCTGGCCAGGGTCGAGATGGCGGTCAAGGGCCTCTACCGGTACGGCTTCATCGACCGGAGCGGGACCGTTGTCATCGAGCCTCGGTACGCCGCTGCCTGGGACTTCTCCCAGGGGCTCGCCAGAGTAAGGTTGAGCGACGCATCCGGCCTAGCCACATACGGCTTCATCGAACGGACCGGCACGCTGGTCATCGGCCCGCGGTTCGAGTCGGCGAGGGACTTCGCCGAAGGGCTCGCCGCAGTGGCGATCGACGGCAAATGGGGTTACATCGACAGGACCGGCGACTGGGTCATCGAGCCGCGCTTCTGGTACGCCCAGTCCTTCGTGGCTTCGGGCCTCGCCGCGGTCGATCTGGAAGACTCTGGGACAGCCGCTAAGCAGGGCGCGCAAGCAGATGAAGGCGACGCTAGCCTTCACCAAGCCCTCATCGACAAGACCGGCAGGGTGGTCTGGGAACGCCAGGAAGAGCACCGGCAATAGCGGGGGCGGACGAGACGGAAAGGAAGACACGGCGTGCAGCACGGCGGCGTCACCCCGAATGAGGAGTACTACCTGCGTCTGAGGGCGGGCGGGATCGAAAAGGAGATCCGCTGGGATGATACCTCCCTCTCCAACGACCCCGAGGCGGTTGCCCTGCGGGAGTGGTTCAAGTGGCTTCAGGAGCTGGTCTACGAGAAGGCGGAGTACAAGGCGCTCCCATTCTTCCGGGGAGGGTACGCGTAGCAGTCTGAGGCACCCTCCCGCCCCTGCCGTGCATTTAGTGGACGGATAGGTAAGCGCGCAGTCGAGGAACACAGAGGGCAATCACGAGTCTGGCCTGTGCCTAGAGAACTCAACCTGGACGAGCCCGCTGTCGCTCGAGAGCTGCTGCCATGCCGAATGCGTCGAAGTACCTATGCCAGGCAACATCGGACGAGCCGAATTCGTTCGGGCCGAAGAAATAGTCGAGAAGGACCTCCCGGAGGCGGGTGAGTTCCTTCAGTCGCTGCCGGTGACGTGGATCGGCGATGGTGAGATCGAGGAGCTCCAAGCCACGGTTGATGGCGTTGGTGCCGAATTCGGTCCGACCCTTGCGTGACCACTTGATCGCTCGTTCGACCTCGCTTCCCACGTTCGCAAGCTGCTCAACCAGCGAGAAAGACTGCCACGTCGTGTCGGTCAGTTCCGCGTGAAGGGCGCTCATCTGCGCACGAGGGAGTCGACGACGTCCATTATCCGGCTCCGGACATCGGGGTCATCCACCCCACGCGAACGGTTACCCTGTGAGGGGCGGATGTTGATCATAGAATCGAAGTCGATCCAGTCGCCGGGGGGGAGGTCGGGATAGAGGTTGATTCCCCAGAGGTCGGCCTGCGTCGAGCCGTGCTCGATAAGTAGCGCTTCCTCGTCGGAGTGAAGGTCCGCGTCGACGGCCATGATCAACTTCCGGACGTCGACCACCGCCTTGACCAGATCACCGAACCGACCTTCCGCCATCGAGCGGAGTTCAGGCATGGTGATGCTCGTGTCGACAAGCTTCATAAGCCGACTGTAGCACACGCGGCAGCGCGGTCGGAGGAGGAGGGCCGCGCAAGCAGTATCAGGGGTGCGAATCCCCCCTCTCCGCTTAGGAAAGCCAAGAATCGCGCGCCCCGACCCGGTCCGCGATGCCGGTTTTCGCGTCTTTCGGGCGAGTTCGGGGCAAGTCGTGCCGAGAGATGCCTAGCGCCGAGTCTGCCTCACGCCGAGACCAAGAGCAACGAATGCAGCGACAAGCCCGACGAGAAGAGCGGCACGTTCCCTCGGCGGGATCGGCGTGGTGCGAAGCGCGAGTGGCCCGAGCAGTGGCCGAAGAAATCCCCCGACAAGCATGAGGATGTTGCCGCCGGGGAACCCGAGCTCAAGATCGAAAAGGGCTTGGCGCCCGCCGCGCGCGGGGCCCCTGCGGCCGGCGACGATCGCGGCGGCGAGGTGCGGCCGGCGGTCGGTGCCTCGTCCGGCTGGGGTGCCGGTGCCGCCGCGGGCGAGGAGATCGTCAAGCGCGGCTCGTAGGGCGGGGGACTGGCCCCAGGTCCCGCAGAAGGCGACCATTCCGTCGCTGTCGATCAGGTAGGCGGCGGCGGCCAAACCACCATACGCGTGCTGCACGCTGCAGGCGAGATCATCGATCAGTACCGGCCACGGTACGCTCTCTTCGTGCTCGTAGTCGCGGCCGTCCTGAACCTTCTGCTCGCTCGAGAGGTACGCGCCGTGTCGCTCCCCGGGGTGGGCTTGACGCATCAGCACTTCGACGAACCGCACCTGCTCGCCGTAAAGCCGGTACAGCTCTTGCATCGTTGCTACGCCCCCGCGCGTGACTGGGCACGTGTAACTCACGAAGTGGAGGAGCACCGGCTGTCCGCGGAGGTCGCTCAACTGCAGGGGTGGACCGTCGGCGGATGGCAGTTTGAAGTCCGGCGCTTCGCGGCCGGGCTGGAGGCCGGGGCGGAGAAGCTCCGCGAGCATGTGCCGCATTCGGAAGTGCCGGAAGTTGAAATCCTCGCTTGGATCGAGACGGTCGACGAGCCGCGCCGTTCGCTCGTTCAGGCTATCGGCGTCGTCTTGCCCCGGAATCGCGCCGGGCCACGTTGTGTCACGCATGCCACGCCCCCTTTGTGTTGCTGCCTTTTCTCTGGTAGTTCACACACGACTTGAGCCGCTAGGCGGCGAAGTCCCTGCCCAGCCGGTAGGCTTGCTCTAGATAGCCCCGCCTGGTCTCATCGTCTGTGACCGGCACGCGATAGAAGTAGACATGCTCGACCTTCTTGACTCCTGGGTAGCGCAGGCCCCAGTCGTCGATGATCCGGGTCATCGGTTCCTTGAGATAGGTCTCGTAGTCCTCTTGCCGGAAGAGAGTCGTATTGATGACCAGAGCCTTCTCATGGTGGAGGAGCGGTACTCGACCGGCCACTTCTCCGCGCCATCCCTCGGGCGTCAACGCGTATGCGTCGCCGTAGGCGAAGACGCGTTCGAACCAGCCCTTCATGATCGCCGGGAAATGCAGCCAGTACACGGGCGAGATGAAGGCTAGGCCTTGGGCGCTCTTCACCTTGTCCCACTGGGCCGCGACGTCTTTGGGCCTGTGCTCGTGGATAATCCGGGCCACTTCCAGTGTGTCCTTGTTCCGAAGCCAACGCCTGGCGATGAACTTCGTCACGGGATTCCCGGCGGAGTCCACCACGCGCTTCTTCAGGTCCATCTGCTCGAGTATGTCGAGCGGCATGCTCTCGTGCACGTAGCTGGGGAAATCCTGCATGCGAAAGACCGGGTCGAAGCGAATCGCGTACAGATCGACTACTTCGCTCGTGTGGCCGGCGTCCTCGAGTCCCTTGGTGAATTGCTGCAGGATGGCGTGGCAGAACGACTTTGGATCGGGATGGGCATAGACGGTCAAGACTCTCACGGGTGCTCCCTTCGGTGACCGGGGGTGACTAGTCGCGCTGTCCTCTGCTTACGCCGAAGAGGATCTGAGCCCCGACGGCTATCAGGAGGATGGGGAACACCGGGAAATCGATTCCAGCCATCGAGAAGACCCCCGCGGCCATTGCGGCGACTCCAAGGAGCGTGGTGAAACCGCTGATCCGGATGCCTTCGCGATGCCGAACGACGTTCATCCCCACCATGATGAGCCCCACGCCCACGAGCCAGGCCCCTGCGGGAACCCACCCTGCGGGCAGGAGGGCGAGCCCACCGATCATGATGAGGAAGAGCGCCCAGCCGATCCGCTCGAGCTTGATCTCCAACGTGCGAATCTGAGGGTCCCGTGTGTTTGTCGCTCCGATGGTTGTCACGGCTGATCCTCCTCTACGACTGAACGATCGACTGGACCGTACGGGGCCACTCGTTTGGCAGCGACTTCGGCAAACCCCCGGGCAAGTGCCTGAAGTCCGAACTCAAACTCCGCGTCGAAATCCATGAGGTTCCCCTCGTCGATTGCCCGGATCAAGTTGGGCGACTCGGCCGGGTCCAGCGCGTCCTTCATGTTCCGCAGTTGAACGTGCGGGTCATGCTCCGGTCCCATCTCCAGTTGGAACTCCCGCAGGACGGAGGCTGTGACATACGTGGAAAAGACGTCTACGGCAGCGACGCCTTCGGCAGGAGTGAGACCCCGCTCGATGAGACGGCCCACCATCGCGTCACCCGGTCTCGAGGCGGTGGGTGTGGGCGCGGCCCGCACCACCATGAGGTAGACGGCGTGGGGATGGCGCAGCAGGGCTGTCCGATAGAACCGCCCTGCCGCCACCACGAAATCGTACAGGGGAAGTGAGAAGTCGAACGAGAACTCGGCCGCGTACATGTCGACATTCACCGCTTCGACTATGGCATCCTCAAGAGCGGCCCTGTTGGGCAGGTAGTAGTAGATAGCCATAGGGTCGACGCCCAGCGCAGCGGCCAGACGGCGCATGGAGAGAGCCGGCAGCCCCTTCTCGTCAACAAGGGCCAATGCAGTGTTGACGATCCGTTCGCGACTCAGCGGCTCCTCCGGATAGCGACGCCCGGTTGACCCCCGCTCACTTACTGATCTTCTGGTCTTTGGAGCCACTGTTGTCCTCTCTACTGCCTGTCGGCTGCGCGTAGTAGATCACTCTACCCCGTAGAGTAGCTCTACAGTGTAGAGTTGTCAAGGCCTATTGCGGTGGGGGTATCTGTTTACGGATTGACTGGGTACGGGATATTGAAGCTATACGGGGAGTAAGTGATACTCCCTATCTCTTGGAAGGGGTGATTGCCATGGTCCTGCACGTGACGAAGTGGGACGTCCACCCGGACAAAGTGGAAGCCTACTCGAAGTGGGTGGGCGGCGCCATTCAGCGCCTGGTAGCAGCGCCAGGTGTCATTGAGTTTCGAGCGTACCGAGGGGCCGCTGGTGCCCCCAACATCGTGTCGACCTTCGAGTTCGCCGACATGGCGGCCTGGGCGGCCTGGCAGGGTCACGAAGAGACACAGAAGGTGCTGGCCGAGCTGCGTACGCTCGCCCTCAACGTGAGCATCGAGGTCTGGGGGCCATCGCCACTCGTAACTGCGCCCATCAGGCCGGGCAAGTAGGCAGCCCCTTTCCCGATATTGGACTCCACGATGACGGAGGTCCTTCGGGGCCTCCGTTGTTGCAGGTGGCCTTCGCCCCGATGGTTGCTTCCAAACTCGGCCGACGGGGGCTCTCTGCGGAAAGGGGCAAAGCTGATTCTGCCTACGGGAAAATCATCAAGTAGATATCGCGTCCCACACATACCGGACCGGCTATGTAGCGGGCACCATCGTATGCCGCTGTCAGGTTCTTGATGTCCTCCGCGGAGGGCACATAGGTGAATACATCGTCCCCGAGAGGCGTAGGATGGCCCATGTCGCCGCTCGCCACGAGGGCGCTGATCTCGACGATACCTGTGGTCATCTCAGCAGGCCCGCCGCTTAGTACCGGCCAATTCCAGTAGAGGTTGGCGTCGGCCGCAAAAATCTCCTTGGCGGCAGCGGCGTCTTGGTCGGTTCAGTCACCTTGTCGAAGAGAGCCTTGTCGTCGCTCGAACTGCCACTACCACACGCTGCCAAGGCTACCGACGCGATAGCCAACAACAGCACTGCCAACCAAAGCATGAGATGTCTGCTGCGTTTAACGGGAATCCCCTTTCTGCGAGAGCGTCGCCATGCGGAGCATGATTCCAGCGTGTGCCGTTCGCCAAGAGAGTCAAGGCCTGTCTGGGAGAAACGCTTGCCAGGCCCCGCCGGTACCGGGCGAATCTCCCCTCTCCGCTTCAGAAATCCAATAACGGCACATCGCGACCCGGCCCGGGTGGCCGGGCATCTCGCGTCTTCCAGGCGAGTGCGGGGGCAGGTCGGTGGCAAACTCGCCACTAGGAAAGGGACCGAGAGGGACGCAAACACGCCGCCTGTGGATGCCCCGGACCGAGACGGTGACGGTGAGTCGGGAAACGCCCCGCCACCCCGTCCTCCCGCCTATTCCTCGGGCGGCAGATCGATCACGTTCGTCGGAGTGCCGTACGTCGCCATCAGGTCGAGGAATGGTTTGGGGTCGATCCGTTCCGGGGGGAACACACCCCTTTCCGTGATGAGACCACGGATCAACATGATCGCTGCACAGGCCGCGGGAACGCCGGTTTGGAACCCCGTGCCTTGGACTCCGTACCGCTCGTAGGCCGCGTCGTGTGAAGTCGCCTGGTACATGAACCGGCGCACCGGCCTGCCCGCGACGGTGCCTTCGGCCAACGTGCCCACGCAGGCTGTGCCGTGCATCCTGCCGATCAGGTCCACTGAGCGCGGCAGGCGCGAGACCAGTAGGTCCAAGGGCCGGAACCGGGCCCCTTCAAACTCCATGAACTTGTTGTGGGCGAACCCGAGCTTGCGCCACACTTGCAGCAGGTCTACCCATTCATCCGCCAGGGCGATGAAGAAGTCGGCCTTTCTCAGGCCTTTCCCTGACAGGTAGAGCGGCATCAGTTGCGATTCCTCATGGTCGACATTCCACACCTTCAGCCGGCCCACAGGCTCCGGGAATTCAAAGTGCCGCCAGACGGTCATGGGGTCCCGCCGGACAAGACGCCCGTCCTCGAAGGAGTGCGGCGGCAGGATAAGACATTCCTCCACCATCGTGCTGGGGGAGAAGCTGGGCGCGAACTCCACTCCGTCGGCCGTGCTGTTGTCGCCGTCGAAGACCGTCAGTGCCTCCAGCGTGTCGAACTGGTCGTAGAGCGCCCGCGCGAACACGTCAGATGCTCCCGGGTCTATACCGAAGAACACCAGACCGGTGAGTCCCCGGCGCTTGAAGTCGTCGTGGAGCGCCAACTCCTCGTCCACATCCGCGGTACCGACAATGTCTCGTGGCCCAGCCGCAGCCATGTCGAGGTAGTGGGTCCCGGTTTCGAGACAGGCGTTCATGACGTCCAGGTTGTACTCAGGAATCAGCGCGTTTATCACCAGGTCGACATCGGCCAGAGCCGCCACGAGAGCTTCGGCATCCTCCACATCCAGGGGCCGTAGCGTCGCCTTGCCCGCGGCAAGCCGCGGCGCCACCTCGTCCAGCCTCTGCTCGTCGATATCGGCGAGAACGACCGCGCTCACCTCGGGATCGAGGCCAGGGTGCGCGCGGTGACTTCGCCGACCGAGCCGACGCCGAGCTGCAACACTCTCATGGTTCACCTCCGTGGACAGAACGATCGTGCGCCACAACAATACCCCGCGCTCTTGCTATCGTCAGCGCGATAGTGTCTGATGGGGATGTTCAATTCCGCGTGCCGACGGGCTGAGATTCTCCGCGCCGAAGTAGGCCCGGAGGACTTCATCCGCCGCATTCATACGAGCGCTCCAACTGATCGGAGGCGACTATGGCGAATGAACCTTTTCCGTCCGCGGCGAGTGAGATCAGCGCCGAACGCAAGATGCTCAGGCGTTCGCTTACGCTGCTGCCGCTTTTTGGGATTATCTACTTCACGGTCAGCGGAGGGACGTTCGGGATCGAGCCCCTGTTCAGCTACTCGGGGGCCGGCATGGCCCTTCTTCTCATCTGCGTCATCCCCTTCATCTATAGCCTCCCCTACATCCTTATGGTGCGGGAACTGCAGTCCATGATGCCGGTCGAGGGCAGCTACTACTACTGGACCAAGGAGGCCTTTGGGCCGTTCCCCGGCTTTCTGGTCGCTTGGATGGACTGGGTGCTGACATTGGTCGACGTGGCCATCTACCCGGTGCTGGCGGTGACGTATCTGAGCTTCTGGGTCCCCCAACTGACTGAAGGCGGCTGGGGTATGCCAGGCTGGGTGGTGCAGTGGCTGGCAGCTATCGCCATCATCCTGATCATCTCGCTCCTGCAGATACGAGGAGTGCGTTTGGCCGGGATGACCAGTGTCTGGATCGGGGTCATCCTGTTGATACCGATCGCGATCATGACGGTGCTCGGCTTCTACAACTGGGGAGCGCACGGGAGCACTTTCGACATGACCTTCCTGCCCAAGGACACGTCGGTGTGGGGTGCCTTCAGCATCGGCTTGTTCGTGGTCATGTGGAACTACATGGGCTGGGAGTCGCCGACCACCGCTGGTGACGAGATCGTCAAGCCCAGACGCACCTACCCCTTGGCCATGGCCCTGGTGCTCATCGCAGTAATCGCGACCTACGCCCTTCCGACGGTCGCCGCCCTCTACGGGGGCGCCGGCGAGGACAACAAGGTGATGCTCTGGGGTCTCGAAGAAGAGGATGGCATCGGACAGGTGCTGCTCGATGGGGGGATGACGCAGGAACAGATGGACGCGGCGGGGGTCGACCCCACCGCCACGGAAGGTTGGTGGCTGCCGGACATCGCTCAGGCGGTAGGTGACGAGACGGCCGGCGAGGGCAGTTGGTTCGGGTCGTTCTTAGGCAACTTCATGATGGCGGCGGCCTTCCTCAGCATGGTCGGTCTGCTCATCGGCTGCAGCATCTCGGGCACGCGAATGCCGTTCGCTGTGGCGCAGGACGGGATGGCGCCCCTGTGGCTGGTCCGTGTTCACCACAAGTGGGGGACGCCGTGGGTCGCCATTGCGGTGACCGGCTTCTTCTTTGCCATTTTCTCGGTCAATGCCTTCGCGGCGTTGGTCGTCCTCGACGTGTTGCTCAACTCGCTCACGGTGCTCATTGACTTCGCGGCCCTTTGGTGGCTGCGCCGAAAGAGACCCGACATCCCGCGGAGCAAGATACCTGGCGGTCTGGTTGGGCTGATCATCGCGACCACCCTGCCCGCTGCGGTCATCATCTTCGCCATCGTGAGCCAGGTGAAGGAAGAGGGGTGGCGGGCCATCTGGTTGGCCGCGATCGCCATTGCGATCGCGCCTATCCTGTACTTTCCGTTCCGCAAATATCTCAAGAAGGACCGTGGCGTTCCCGACGTAGATCCTTATGTCGAGGCGTAATGTGAAAGTGCGTGTGTCGCGACCCGGTCTGCATGGCCGGGTTTTCGCCTGTTTCAGGCGAGTCCGGTAACGGGTCGGGGGGCAAACTCCGCAGTACGGTAGCAGGGAAGGGACCGGAGCGGACGCGAAGACACGCCTGCGCGGCTACTGCCCTTGCCACTCGAAGATATGCAGCGTGCCGTCGGCCACGAAGGCAATGTGCTTGCTGCCCGCAGAGATGGCAGGCGACAGCCAGGGCGCATCGGTCTGCTCGGCCAGGACCTGCTCGTAGCCACCCGTGAGCCCGCGGGCCACGATCTCATAGGCGGCGCCATCGCCGCTTTCGATGGCTCGGTAGTAGGCCGCAAAGGTAGGAGCCGCTGTGGGATAGTCCCCGTCCGGGTCGATCTCGCGCTCTTCTCCCGTCTTGAGATCGAGAAACTCAAGCCCGTTCTCCCAATACAATAGGCTATTGCCGGACACGGATGGTCGCCACGCGTCAGCGCTAATCAACCGTGGTCCCGCCGACAAGTCCATGAGGTCCAGAACGTATGTCCCGCCAGGATTGCCTGACGTAGCAGTATCTTCCCAGGCAAGATGCTGAAACTCCACGCTGTAGGTCCAGGCGGCATCGCCCTTGATCGGGGCCACCGCCGAAGGCACGACTACCACGGGCTCGTCGGCCGTCTCGCTCCCGGGCCAACGTGCGTAGATCTGCATTTGCGAGTATTCCTCGGGATCCGCATCCCAGGAGCTTGATTCCACCCAGGTGACCCATACTCCCCCCGTCTGCGGATACTCGACATTTCTATCTTCTCCCGCCACATCGACCTTGGGACCGTCGGGTAGCTCGTAGGAGTAGATGTGTTGGTCGGTGTAGGAGTCGCTGGTTTCGTCGTACGTACCCTCCCACCAGACGGCGTCGGTCCCATCGATATCGATCCAGCCGAATTCCGGGGCCTCTACGGGCAACTCGTACGACTTGCCCGAGTTCAAGTGGTACGCATAGATTCCGGACCCGGAGTCTGTCTGCGCCTGCATGAGTAGCCAGCCGTCCGACACAGCCACCCCCTCAACCAAGCCAGGCGCGTCGGATATGTCCATCTCCGCCCACTCCCCGGCCGAGTCGCCGGGCAACCCTGCTGCGTCTGTGTCGCTGGCCGAACTGGTCGACGTGTCCGGTTCACTGGTGTCTGTGGTTTCCAGTTCGCTGTCACTCGTGGTGTCAGCCGCGGTCGTGCTTGTCTCAGGGATCGCCGAAGCAGTGGTGACGGCGACCCCGTCGTCCCCACACCCGGCCAGCAATAGCGGCACGGCCACGGCCACCGCGATCACCACGATGGCTAGCGAGGCCAGAGTGATCAAAGAGCCCCGCCGGCTCTTGCCCTGGTGGGGACGCGGCGGAGAAGCCGAAGCGGCGACCGCTGGAGTTGGGGCGGTAGCGCCGCTGGGCAGAGGAACTAGCGTTCTCGCCGCGGTCGGGACCACGCTCGTGGCCACTATCGAGGCCGGAGCTGGACGTTCAGTCGCCGCGTCGGGTGGATCGACGGCAGCCCCGCAGTCGCGACAAAAGAGGGAACCATCGGGCACTTCTTTTCCACATGCGCCGCAGTACATGTCAACCCCCAAGCCGGAACGTTGGTTGCAGTGCCTCGCCGGTTACGGTCTGCCCGAACTGTTCTCTTACAATACCGCGCCTGACCGGAAAGCGCAGGCGACTATTGAGGCATTCTGCGCTGTTGGGTGATTCAGTAGTCGCGGGGGCCCCACGCCCGTTGTTGGCTTCATCTACTCGACGGTGATCGGCGCAGACGCCATCTTTGCGCGACGAAGTCGGCGACGATGGCGGCGTAGAAGCTCGGGGTTTGGCGTTCGGGGGTCGCGCTCTCGGTCAGCTTGTAGCTCTTATCCCTGGAAGGTAGCAGGGCCCGAAGGAACCAGATCACGACGCCGATTCCGTCAAGCATCAGAAGGACGCCCAGGAACCCGGTTACTCGCTGGGCTTCCGGCAGACGATCTGGGCCATGGCTCTTTGAGGGTTTTCCAGGAGACCTTCGAAATAATGAATGACTTGCCAGTCCTGAAACCAGTCGGCCAGCTCTCCGGGTTGCAGCAGATAGTCTGGATTATGAGGGTGGCCGTACTTGGGCTGTTCGCTGGTGAAGGTCTCGTAGATGAGGATTCCGTCTTTGCGAATTCCCTTTCGTATATGGGGGATGAGCGGCCGATAGAGGTAGTGGAAGACCAGAATCGCCCGGTAGAATTCCTCCTGAAGGGGGTTCCCACCGGTTTCCAGATCAGCCTCCCAGAATTGCACCTTGAGTCTCCGGTCTTCTGCCGACCTTCGGGCCACTTCCAGCGCTCCCGGGGATCGATCTGCAAGGATGACCGGCAGGTTCAAGCCGGCTAGGAAGAGCCCATTTTCCCCCGTGCCACAAGCCAGATCCAGGACGGGACCTTCCAGGTTCTTGTCCTCCAGGAGAGAGCTGAATCTATTTAGCAAAGGATCGGTGGCCACTCAGTACCTACCAAGCTCGACCGTTAGGGCCCGCGTCTGCCTTGAGTACGAAGCAATGCCCCTCTCCGCCGAGAAGAGCCGACAATGGCGTACCAAGCGCGACTCGCACGGCGGAAGTCCCTCGGGGCCTCCGTTTATCCGCGCAGCGGGGCCTCTTGCTGCCATCCCTGTGACGGACCCGGTATACCCGACCCGTCACCAACTGCGTGCGTTCGTTACTACTGGGCCGACATCCGCCCGACCTCGGTGGCCAGATCAAGCGTGCGAATGCTCATTTCTTCGAGCAACTCCCGAATCTTGGCGAGACGCTGCTTGAAACCGTCGCTCGCACGCCACTCCTCGACTGCGCGCTCGTCGGGCCACGCTCCAACGCTTCTGAAGCGGGCCGGGTCTTCCTTATCCCGCAACAGCATGCCCCACCCGTTGGGGCCGTATTCATTGGTGCTCCACTCGGCCAACTCCCGCCAAGCATCTACGAACTCTTGCTCGCGGCCTGGCTTCACATGCCAATCTCCAGACGTATAGACGGCCATGATGGCCTCCTCCCGTAGGTGGTCTGCGTCTTCCTACTTCCCGTAATCGGGAGCGGGTAACCGTCGATCAGGCCATCCGGCCACGCGAGTCCGTTTCGATCCTGCAGCCGTTGGCAGAAGCCAAACAAACCGGATAGCAGGGCCGTGGCCAGACGGTGAGTGCAAATCGAGCATCGCCCGTTTATCATTCAGCAGAGAGCGCCCCCCCCCAGCCTCCCGACCGAAAGGAACTTCTGATGCAGTACGGGGCGATTCCAGGCATCGACAAGCCCATCTCCCGGCTCGTGCAAGGCACCGGCATGATCGGGTCCGAGGAGCTGGAAGCCGGTTTTGCACTGCTGGACCAAGCCTTCGAACTGGGCTGCACTGCTTTCGACACGGCCCGCGTCTATCGGAAGGGTGACAGCGAGCGTGTCCTCGGCGGCTGGATCGGAGAACGCGGGCTTCGCGAGCAGGTTGTGGTGATCAGCAAAGGTGTCGGCCTAGGCCCCGGCGATTCTCTGCGCGTGACCCCACAGAACGTCACGTCCGACCTGTATGACTCGCTGGAGTGCCTCGGGACGGAGTACATCGACCTCTACCTGCTTCACCGCGACGATCCCTCGGCCCCCGTCGGGCCCCTTATCGAGGTCCTCAACGAGCATCTGAGGGCAGGACGAATCCGCGCCATCGGCGGCTCGAACTGGTCGCATGATCGCATCCAAGCTGCCAACGCCTACGCGGCCGAACGTGGGTTGGCACCCTTTGTCGCCAGCAGCCCGCAGTTCAGCCTTGCCGAACAACTGACCCCTCCCTGGGTCGCGAATCTTACCATCAGCGGCAGCCAAGGCGCGGATGCTCGCCGGTGGTATGAGAGGCAGCACTTCCCGGTGTTCGCGTGGTCCAGTCTCGCTGGTGGTTTCTTCTCGGGGCGCTTCCGTCGGGACAACTTGGAATCATTCAGCGATCAAGCAGATGTTCGCTGTGTAGGGAGCTACGCGAGTGAAGCCAATTTCCAGCGGCTCGACCGGGCGAGGGAACTGGCCGGACGGAAGTCGGCGACGGTTCCCCAGATCGCTCTCGCCTACGTGCTCCGCCAGCCGCTGAACATCTTCGCAGTCACCGGGTGCGCCACAACTGCTGAATGCGCCGACAATGCCGGTGCCGTTGAGATCGAGTTGTCCGAAGAAGAACTCGCCTGGCTGGACGGTGGCTGATATAGGTTGGTGCTAGATTGTTTCGCTGGAGCGACGACTGGCGAAAGCCAAGGAAGACCATGACAGAAGGAATGGGTTAGGGGGGCCAGATGCTTGTTCGTGACCGAATGTCCAGAAATCCCCTTACCACGTACCCCGCAGCGAGCGTGCCCGACGCCTCGCAGGTGATGCAAGCCGGCAAGGTGCGCGCGCTTCCCGTCTTAGACAACAAGGGTCGACTGGTAGGCGTCGTGTCCCAGGAAGACGTGCGTAGGGTCTCACCTTCTCCCGCGACTTCACTCAGCGTCTACGAGCTGAACTACCTGCTCGAGAAGATGAAGGTGGAAGAGGTGATGACGCGGGATGTCATCACGGTCACCGAGGACGTGGCCCTCGAAGAAGCCGGGTGCATCATGCTCGACAACAAGATCAGCGGCCTGCCCGTCATGCGCGACGGCGAACTGGTCGGGGTCATCACTGAATCACACCTGTTCAACGTCCTGATCGAGCTGTTTGGGGCGCGCAAGCCCGGCGTGCGTCTGACACTAAGTGTTCCCGAGATTCCGGGGTCGTTGGCCAAGATCACCAGCGCCATATCGGCCCTGGGGGGTATTTTTGTAGCCTTCGGAGAGATCGACCAACCCGAAGCGGGACGCCTCGTGGCCACCATGAAGGTCCAGAACGTTGATCGCGAAGATCTCGTCAAGGCCGTGCAACCCTTCGTGCTCGAGATCGAGGACGTTCGGGAGTCCTGATCCCGTTCACCCCCGCCATCGGTGGTTCGTCATCCGGGTGCTCGCGCTACCGCTGCTTACGTCCGAGGAAGGGGACCAGGACCGGTGTGCGCCTCTTGTAGGCCTCGTAGGCTTCCTGGCCGCCCCACGTGGCCTCGGCCTTCCTCTCGAGGAGCGGCACGCCGCTCACGCGGGTGATGAGCAGGTAGACGAAGACCGGCGAGATGAGAGTCGCGTACTGCCAGCCCCGGAGCACCGGCAGGGCGATGAGCGCGATGCCCACCCACAGCGTGATCTCGCCCAAGTAGTTGGGGTGCCGTGAGATCCCCCACAGGCCCGATGTGATGAACGAGCCCTTGTTGGCGGGATCCGCTCGGAACCGGCTCTTCTGCCGGTCGGCGGTGGCTTCGAGCCCAAAACCGATCACCCACACGGCAAGGCCTGCGTACGCGAACACGTCGAGTCCCTCGGGCTCGGCCGACGTCACGGCCGCCAGCGCGGCGGCAAGCGTCAGGCTCACCCACAGTCCTTGCAGCGTCCAGGTCAAGAAGAGGCGGGAAAACGAGCGTTTGATCTCGTCGAAGCGGTCGTCTTTGCCCGCTCGGCGCACGCGGCGGAAGAGGAACGGCCCCAAGCGTCCTGCCCACACGAGCACCAGCACGAGCAGCATGATCGAGCGGGCGTCGGTGGCCCCGCTCAGGATCACGGCGAGCACGATGCCCGAGATGTAGGTGAAGCTCCCCGTGAGATCGTAGTAGCGCTCGGTCTGCCCTAGGTAGGACGGTACGAAGGCCAGCCACTGCACGAGGAAGGCCCAGCAGACGATGAGGGCGAAGACCGGCATGCTGCCGACAGTGACCCCACCCTGGGAGCCCGCCCAAGCGACCAGGGCGCCGAGGAGAACGACCACGAGTGAAACGACGATCGCTGAGGCTCTCTTTTTGCCGGCCATGGAATGCTCCTGTCGGACGGTTGCGGCTCACCCGGACTCGAAAGCAATGGTAACAGGGCGCGTCGCCCGAGTTCGGGGGCAACTTGGGGGGCAGACTCGCTAGCGCGCTAGCACGCTAGCACGAAAGGACGGCAGCCACAGGGCCGCGACCGACGATACAGCACTAAACAACAGACCCGGGTAGCTCCTCCGCGGGTGACGCATCACCTGCACCCTCTTGTTGGCCATCCGCGGTGAATCCCACGTGAAACTGGACGACGCCCTGCGGAATATGGCCATCCAGGGACAAGGCGAAGAAGACCTCTTCCGGTACTCCCTCATGGACAAGCCCTGGGACGTTCTGGAAACCGAAGCGCCTGTAGTACTCCGGATGTCCCACGAGGCAGCATCCCTGGGCACCAAGGTCCTTCAGACGTGACATCCCTTCCTTTATCAACGCGCTGCCGATCCCCTCTCGCTGGTACTCCGGCAGCACCGACACAGGCCCAAGTCCGTACCAGTTCGGACAACCGTCGGAAATCGTCACCGGGGAGAACGCGATATGTCCCACTACGCGCCCATCCACTTCAGCTACGAGCGAGACTGTGAGCGCCTTGGCAGCACGCAGTGCGGCAATGATGAATTGCTCCGTGTGATCGCTGATCGCCAGAGTCTTGAACGCTGAGACCGTGACCTCGGTGATGACCCCGACATCGGCGCTCGTTTCACTTCTGATCAGTATCTTGTCCGTCACGTATCTCCGAAAGGCCGACGTTTGCCGTATTTCAAGTGAGACCGGGTTTTCGCGTCTTTCGGGCGAGTTCGGGGGCACTTGACCGCGTCATCGAACTTGCAGCAAGGTTCGAGCATTCCCCAAAACCGATATGGCCGGTGCTCTTGATGCAGGTCTTTCGCCGGTTTCGATCTTATCCTGCACGTCCATTTCCCCCTTATGAGGAACTAACGAAACTCGATCCTGACACCAGGATGTTTATTCAGTAGGAGCTTGCTTATTTCTTTCTTTTCAATGTCATTCTCGATCGTCTCAATCTCAAAATATGCCTCATCCGTTTTTGGTTGGGAGTCATATTCATCAATAACATACCCCTCAACCCGCAGATAGCTCCAACTCCCTACCCCGCAGCATGATGCCTCGACACAGTAATTACCTAGTATGAATAACAGTCTCCTGCCATTGTATTCAATGAACGCCTCTTCAAGAGGCACGTAGTATCCCGATGGTGCCATCACCTCGTTGCCGAAATCCTCAGATACGTATATTGATCTCGCCACTTCTGTCCCGCCTCTTCTGCCGGTGATTCAACGCCGTCGTTTCTCGACCTACAACTCGTTCTACAGCCGGAGTTGTGCCGATGCGAAGAGGCCCCGGCCCTACGGTCACTATCCTACTACGGCGAGCGGACTGGGCAGCCGGGAGGTCACATCCGCGATAGACTGAGAAGAGGATCTTTCCGAAAGGACGGGCCATGGCCGAACAGGGTGACGGACTGAACCGATGGATCGGACGGGAGTTGTTCGACGCGAACGCCCGCAAGATCGGCACGATCACCGGCCTTGGCTTTCCACGCAGGAAGTTCGGCACTATGTGGCTGCTGGTGGAGACCGCCGGCGCCGACAAGATACCCGTGCCCCTCATCGGGATCCGTTCTTCGGGCGATCGTCTGGTGCTGCCGTACCCCAAGTCCTACGTAGAGGGCGGGCCCACCATCGTGCAGAACCGGCCGCTCTCGCAGGAGGAGTTCCGCCGACTGGGGCTGCACTACGGCTTCGACGACGAACTGCCGGGGGCCACGTGCTGCCAGAGCTGCGGCCTCTGCCGGGCGCGGAGACAAGCGGACCGCTCCCGGTAACCAGAGGCAGAGTGGGCAATCCGCCGGCACGAGGGCTCATCAGGAAGGTGCCCCTTCGTCGAGAGCCGTCGCCTGTGACTCTGCCCGTGACGCCAGCTTGGCCTCATCCAGCGCCACGCGCCCGGCCGTCCGCTGCTTCTCAGGATTCAGGCGCTGCGTGACCCCGACCATGACCAGCGCAGCAGCGCAGGCGATGAAGAAGGGAATCTGGTAGCCGACGAAATTCAGAATGATCCCCGCCGCCACCGGCACCACGATGGCTGTGGCATGGAGAATGGTGACTCCCACCGCCAGGCTGGGGGCGATCTCCTCGGGAACGGCGATCTTGCGCAGGTAGGTCGATGCGCCGATGGTGGAGAACTGGGAGATGAAGGAGTAGATGACGTAGAAGACGCAGGCCGCGTACACCTGGCCCGACAAGGCGTAGCCGCCCAGCGCGACCACGTAGCCGATGTTGATAGCCTGCAAGACCCGCCGCTCGCCGAGGCGGTCGATCAGCCGCCCCACGTAAGACGAGGACACGATGCCGACGAACGTGACCGTCAGCAGGAGGATGGAGATATCCTCGACCCCGAGCTTGAACCGGTTGACCAGCACCCAGAGGCCGAATGAGAAGAAGATCTGTTGGCGTACGCCGTCGAGCAGGTTAAGGAGATAGTAGTAGCGATAGTCCTTGCGCCACACGAGGGGTTCTCGCCTGGGCGCCACCTTGCGTTCCTCCCCGTCGCTCAGGTGGGGGAAGGGAAAGATGGCGACGGCTCCGACGAAGGCGACCAAGCCGATGAGGACGAACGTCATCTCGTACGACAGCAGGTCGAAGTGGAAGATAAGGAAGACGACCACCAGGGCTACGAACGTGCCGACCTGGTTGAAGGCCGCCATGCGTCCGAGCACGTGGCCGCTTCTCTCCTGCGTCGTGAGGCTCATGCCGAGTGAGTACTGGGTCTGCAGTATGGTGTGCATCCCAAAGCTACTGATGAGGATCCACGGGATCACCGTCACGAAGCTGGTGGCGATGCCGAAGAGCCCAAACCCGAGGGCCAGGAGGAACATGGCGCCCGAGGTCAGCCGCGGTATCGATACCCGGTAGAGGAGCGCCATGAGCAGAATGAGAGTGAGCCCTCCGAATTCGCGGATGGCCGTCATGTAGCCGAACTGGGGCCCGCTGAAGTCGAGGACGTCCTCGAAGAAGTTGGTGATGACGTTGTTGTGCGCGCTGTAAGCGAAGCCGTACGTGAGCTGCATCGTCGCGAGCATGATGAACCCACGGCCCGCTGGGCTCTTCCATGACTCGCGGAGGCGATCGATCATCGTGCGGACGACGGCACTGGGTCCTCTTCCTCTCCAAGCATGTCGTCGGTCATCTTAGGCCGCAAGAGCGACAACCTGCAAGCGTTTGCGGGCATTCTCGCGTCGTCCTGCGCTATTCTGGGCAGGACGACGAAGGGAGGAGTGGTGCTGGGCGAATCGAACGAATGGACCTGGCTGGTGCTTGCGGCGGTTGTGGTGCTGGTGATCATGGCCAGGCCCTATTTCAACAAAAGGCGGACCTACACGCCCATACCCCCGGAAGCCCGGGCGCAATGGAACACCTGGCCTTGTCCGTCGTGTGGAGCGCAAAACCATCCCTCTGAGCGCTCGGAAGATGGAAGCCGGGTCAGGGGTATCTGCTCCGCCTGCAAGAAGACGTGGGACGGGATCGTGGGCAAATGAAGGACAAGAGATGGCTGAAGGTGGCTGCGACGATGGTGGGGGCACTCCTCCTGCTGGCGGGCGCGGGTGTCGCCATCGCCCACTACGTCATTGAGAGCAGCTTCACCTCCCAATACATCACCCTCGCCATCGCCGCCGCGCTGTTCGTCGCTGGATGGGCGCTCCTTGATTGGGGCGCGGAGGTCACGCGCCGCTGGGAGGGAGACAAGCCGAAGGGGGGAGGCCCGAAGTATCCGTCGAATCCTGGAGGGCTGTGAGACGGCGAATCTGCGTCGGTGTCAGAGGCTCGGTCAAGAGCCGCCGGAATGACTCAAGCCGCCGCGGCCCTTTCAGAAATGGCTCCAGCATCGCTTCCCCAGCGCGGTAGTTGAATATGTAGGATCGATAGACCGGGGACTCGATGAATCTCACGGTCTGAGCTGCTTCCTCAGGAGTATCCAGCTCATAGTGCTCGATGTACTCCTGTACTTCGTAGGCGGGACGATCATCGCGATGCAGCAGCAGCGCCGCGTTCTCCGCTACGCCCCGCAACTGTCGACGGGCGCGCCGTATGCCGATCTGCGCCCGCACATCGACGTCCGCCAGTCCCGCCGCTGGGTATAGCTCGTCCTCGAGAAATGTGGCCAACTCGTCGTCGCTGAATATCATCGCGGCCGCGCTGTCTGCAATCCCCTCCGACAACACGCACTCAGGGGCCAGAAGTAGCTGCACGCTGAACTCGGCCCATCCTTTTGTGCGATAGAGAAGCGCTTCCTTAAGCGCATGCTCGGTGTGATGTCCCGGGTATGCCTCATGTGCCAGAAGTGGCACCACCCAGTCACCCTGAATAGGCAGATCAAGGTTCACCTCGATGAGCGAGCGGTAATCGCCTAGATACCAGTTGTACGCACTCCACGACTGATCGTTGACCAGTTGTAGCGCCGCTTCCTCACCGCGTGGCAGCGCAAAGAGCGCTTGCGTTCGACGCCGTGTTTCCCGGCGCGCAAGCTCAAGAACTGGGATCACCCGGTCTCCGGCAAGCTGGAGGCCCGTGTTCCAGGCGGCCATCCGCGCGGGTAGCGGACCGTGCCCGGGAAGCAGTTGCTCCAGTTCGGCATGCGCCGCCTCGAAAACCGCCTCGGACACTCGCTGGGGCCGTATGTCGAAGTACCGCTCCACCTCGTCCAGGTAGTCGAGCCGGTCACCCAATAGGTTGCGCACCAGGGCCGACATGGCCCGCGTCTGGCGCCACAGGAAGTCCTTGCGCTGCGGGTCATAGTCACAGTCCTCGACGGCCGCCAGGAGCTGCTCGGCATCCCCTGCCAGCGCTTCCAGCGGTCGCGGTCTTCCGGCCTTCACCCTCGCCAGCAGCTCTGGCGGGCCGAAATAGGCATCGACGAACCCTTCGCAATATTCGTCGAGGTGGAGGGCCAAAAGAAGATACTGGCTTTCGATCGGGTCCATCTGTTTCACACTGCGGAGCCCCCCTCCTCTCTTGCTACAGCCCCGCGACCAGCGCCTGCCTCATCTCCTCGACCGACCGGTACCGGGCCGCGGGGTCCTTCTGCAGCGCCCGCAGGATCACCTTGTCGATCCACCCGGGCACACCGGCCCGGCGCTGGCTCGGAGGGGTGGGCGGCACGGTTAGGTGCTTCTGGGCCACCTCGGGGGCGGAGACGCCATCGAACGGGACCGCTCCGGTCACCAGCTCGTAGAGAATAACTCCGAGCGCATACACGTCGGACTGAGGAATCACCCGGTCGCTCTGGATCTGTTCCGGGCTAAGGTAGTAGGCTGTCGCCGCCGCCCGGCTCTCCCCCTCGGGGAGGATATTGGCGATCGCCATGCCCCACCCCACCACCTTCACCTCGTCGGACTCGGCCGAGACCAGCAGGTTGGAGGTCTTTAGATTGCCGTGGGACACGCCCTGGGACTGGACGGCGGCCACCGCCGCGGCAGCCTGAAGAACGTAGCGGACCGCGAGCGACGGCTCCAGCGGTCCTCCCGCTTGGATCATGCTCTCGAGGTCGATGCCCGGGACGTAGTCGCGTACCACATAGAAGTCGTCCCCGTCGCGGCCCCACGCGCTCGGGATGATCACGCCGGGGTGTCCGGCCGCGGCCTCCAGGCGCGCGGACATATCGGCGGCAAGCTCCGGCGAGACGTCCCGCAGCATCTTGAGCACCACGACCTCCCCGCCCGACCCCGTCGCCTGGTAGGTCTCCGCCGACCCGGCCACGTCCAGCCGCCGTCCCAGCCGATAGCCACCGACCACCACCGGCTCTCTCACACCGCCCATCTCTACCCCCATCTCCAACGTTGACCTGCAGGGCGTCGCGAGAGACGCCGACTCTGTCGCTCCTCAGTGTAGAGGAACACGGGGCCGTCCGCGGCCCCGTGCCTTCGCTGCAGTCGTGGCCACCACCGCTCTTGAGCGCTGACCGCGCGGATGAGTGGCACCTTTGTTAGGGGGGCAACCCTGATGGGTACCTTCGGGGCAACTACCGGATAGGGAAAGGGGAGTCATGGCGTTCATCGACAAGACAATCGAAGTTGCGGCAGATGTCCATGACGTCTATGAGGTCTGGACGGCCTTCACGGAGTATCCCGAGTTCATGGAGTGTGTCGAGACCGTGACGGTCGTTTCAGACGACCAACTCCACTGGGTTGCTCTGATCGAGGATGACACATGCGAGTGGGATGCCGACGTGGTAGAGGAGGTCCCGGACACGAAAGTCACGTGGCGGGCCATTGACGGTCGCGAAACCGGCGAGGTGCGCTTTGAGAAGCTGGCGGACGGCATCACCAAGGTGACCTACCAACTCGAGTACGACCCGGCCGCCTGGGAAGGCAAAGCCGATACCGTGCGCCATTGGATGCGCCGTCGAGTCGACAAGGATCTCGACAGCTTCAAGGAGCTGGTCGAAACCATAGCTTGAGCGACGGCAGCATCTGGCGCAAGTCGTCGGTAGAACCGGGCGCGTTGGCCCGGAAGGTTATCCGCAGGCTAACACCCTACCCCCGGCCCCCATCCATCCTCTCCGAATAGTGCTCTTGCCCAATGCCCCTTCTCTGTCTCGGGCAGCCAAGAACGGCCGGTGAAGGCCCGGTCGCGAAGGCCGGGCTTTCGCGTCTTTGGGGCGAGTTCGCTGGCAATTCCGCGGTGGCCGCGTCCAGACTCTCCGCGTTTCCCAGGGTCGAGTCCCCGTGAAAAGCCGCCATCCCACACAGCGGCCAGGCGGAGACGGCCGCTAGACGAACTGAGGCACGAGATACGCGTTCTCACACCACGGCCTCATTCAGCCGATGTGGGGATGATCAGATGCCGCCGAGCCCGGCACGGGGTCGGCGTCGAGGAGCTTCCAGGCGCGCAGGGGGATCATTCCCACTATCACGGCGAGCAGTGCAGCGGCGAGCCCGAGGAAGGCCGGGCGCGCACCGACTGCCTCTACCAGAAACCCCACCGCCACGAAACCGGCGGGACCAGCGGCCATGGAGAACGAGCTGATGGTCCCGACGACCCTACCACGGAGGCGGTGTGGCGTTCGAAGCTGCATGGCATGGTTGAGCATGGGTCCCACAGGTCCCCAGAACAACCCCGAGAGCACCCCGGCCACGAGCAGCTGGGAGAACCCCGCCAAGAAGGCCATCCAGACCAGCGAAAGCGAAGCGCCCAGCATCGAGACGGTGACCACTACCCGCCGTGGTATCCGGCGTACCAGCCACTCGTAGGAGAGCGTGCCGACCACGACCCCAGCGCTCATCGCCATCAGCAGTAGTCCCAAGCGCCCGGGCGCACCTTGACTCGTGAAGTGGACAGGGAGGACGACTCCTTCAACCGGGTAGTACAGCGCCACGACCAGCGCCACCAGCACCGTGAGCGGCAAGAGGAGCGGTTCGCGCAGAACGAAACGGAGTCCCTCGGCCGTGCCGTGCCAAACGCCTCTGAGTCGCATTTCGTGCGGGGGGCGACCGGCACCGGGCAGGTCTCGCAGAGGCACGACGCTCGCCGCGGCGATCAAGAAGGCTGTTCCCGTTCCGATCAGCGCACCGCTCGCACCCAGGACGGCGATGAGCAGTCCCCCGAGACCCGGGCCTACCAGGAAGGCCAGCCCGTACACCGTTTCATGTATCCCGTTGGCTCTATCGAGCGTCCAGCGGGCCTGCCCCGCGGCTTCAGGAAGCATCGCTTCCCGAGCTGAGGCGCCGGCCGGGTCGAAAAGCGCCCCCACGACAGCCAGGACGACAAGCACACCGATCGTGAGACCATCCAGGGTGTCGACGATCGGGATCAGCAACACCGACAGGCCCGAGAGCACGTCGGACACTATCGCCGTCGGCCGGCGCCCGACGAGGTCGACCATGGTGCCCGAAAACAGAGCAACGAACACCAGTGGCACCGCGGTGGCAGCCGCAACCACCCCGGCCATCGCAGCGCTCCCGGTGCGCTCGAGCACCAACCAGGGCAGGGCCACGCTGGTGATCCCGTTACCGACTCCGCTGACGAAGGTCGCGAATTCTAGGAGGAGAAGGCTGCGCCACCGTCGCGCAGTCCCCCCGGGTCGGGTCATTATCGACTCGTGTCGCGCTATCGAACACCTGCCTGCATACGCCAGAGTAGGTTGCGATCATCCTCTCACCGCGATGCGCTTGACGATAGAGCCGCGCACGGCGAGGGCTCCTTTCCTAGACGGCCAGGGGCGAAAGGATCAACTGGGCTAGTCCTCGGGGGCCGCGTCGTCGATCGGGCTACGACCGAGCGGAACGAACAGCACGGATAGGCCGGTTGGTTCCACCTGGACGATGGCGACGGTCGGGTCGTCGTCTTCCTCGTAGGGGGAGGTAGCTGTGCCCGGGTTGAGAAGGAGTATCCCCTCGACCCAGGCGGCGGAGGGAATGTGCTCGTGACCGAACACCACAAGGTTGGGCGCGAGGCCCTTGGGGCCGATGGCGATCTTGCCGGCGGCCAGACGTTTCAAGAGGCGTTTTCGCTTGTGACACACCACGAAGGTGACCCCTGAGAGCTCGCCGCCGGCTTCGCGGGGAAGCGTGTCGGCCAGTTTGCCCGCATCGAGGTTGCCGGCCACCGCGGTCACCGGGGCGACGGTCGCGAGTGCCTCGAGGATCTGCGGGTCCATGATGTCACCCGCGTGGACTATGTGCGTCACGCCTGCAAACAGCTCGAGAACGGCCGGATCCAGGTAGCCGTGGGTGTCTGCCATGACGCCGATGCGCACGAGCGGCGGCAAGCTGGTGCCGCTCATGGCCGCGTTCACGGGCTTGGGCCGGTGTTGGTCCGAGTCCCGTCCTTTTCGCCCCGATGAGCCCCCGTGCTCCTTGGCTGCCGCAAGCATCGTCAGCTCGCCGACCCGCGAATGCAGGAGCGCCGAGACTCGGCCCCTTGACCGAGCGATCGAAGAACCCCAGCTGCCCCGAAACCCACGGTGCCTCCGATGAATCCCGGGAAGGCTTCACCCGGTTTGTACGCGACAATCGCCATCGGTGCCTCCCCCGCGGCGTCAGCTACTCTCCTGGATCCGGGGACATTATGCCTCATGCCTCCCCTCCTGCAGTAGAGGAGCAGTCCCTTTCGCGCCTCATGTAAAGAAAATGGGGTCCTGTGGCGTGAATAGGAGTAGAGTCAACCTGATGCCATAGGAGACCGAGTTGCCGCGGGGGACGGTTATCACTATGAGCAACCATGGGTTGCCTGTCTTGGAGCGCAATGGCGCCTGGGCCGACAACCTTGGCCCCGAGCTGATTTTCCGTAGCCACTATCGCCCTCTGGTTGCCGCCCTCACCGTTGCCTGCGGCAACCGGGAACTTGCCGCAGACGCCGTCCAGGACGCTTTTGTGGAGCTGTGCAAGCGGTGGAGCAAGATCGGCGACTACGAAAAGCCGGAGGCCTGGCTCATGCGGGTTGCGGTGAACCGGGCCCGCAGCGAGCAGAGATCCCTTCGTCGGCGCGCGGCTGCCATCCTGCGCATGGAGCCGATCCTGCGCGATGACCCCTCCGGAGTGCCGGCTCACCTTCTATGGGCCTTCCACGGTCTGCCCAGCCGCCAGCGTCTTGCTTGTTCGCTCTTCTACATTCTGGATCTGCCCCTCGAAGAGGTAGCCCAGACCATGGGTATCTCGGTAGGAGCGGCAGGTGCTCATCTGCATCGGGCACGCACCACGATGCGCTCCCTTCTGGAGGAATCCTCATGACTTACCCCGACCCGCTCGAGAAGCTGCTGAAGCAGATGACGCCCCCTATCGACGACAGCGGCGTCTGGGAACGCATCGAGCTGCGGGCGCGGAAGCGGCGGTGGTCTTCCAGTTTGCGGTGGCTTCCTCCTCCTGGGCCTGAGGAGCGGTCGGGTGTCCAAAAGGAGGCATCCAGGACGAGGCGGACGAGCGGCCTCCGAGTCGCAGTGTATGCCTCCATCGCCGTCGTCCTTGTGGCCGCTGTGGCCGTCGGGAGCCTGGAGGCTGTCAAGTACCTGGGCAAAGGCACCACCATCGTCTACATCACGGACGAGACGACGGTCACGCCGGCGACCACCCAGGCCGTCACTCCGACGACCGAATCCACGGCCACAACCACCGCCGGCCGGCTGGGCGAGCTCGTCTGGAAGTTCCAGGCGGGGGCGACAGTCGGCTCCCCGGTCGTCTTCGACGGGGTGGCCTATTTCGGCAGTGAGGACAACTACCTCTACGCGGTGGATGTCCAAAGCGGCGCGGAGAAATGGAAGTTCCAGACCGGCGGCCCGGTTACCTCCTCTCCGGTCATCTCCGGTGGGGTGGTCTACTTCGGTAGCGAGGACAACTACCTCTACGCTCTGGACGTCCGGAGCGGCACGGAGCAGTGGAAGTTCCAGACGGGCGGTCCTGTTGGCTCCCCGGCCGTCTCCGACGGGGTGGTCTACTTCGGCAGCTGGGACGACTACCTCTATGCGGTCGACATCCAGAGCGGCAAGGAGCAGTGGAAGTTCAAGACAGGGGGTAACGTCGGCTCCCCGGCCGTCTCCGACGGGGTGGTCTGCTTGGCAGCATGGACGCCTACCTCTACGCCGTGGACATCCAGAGCGGCAGGGAGAAGTGGAAGTTCGAGACGGGCGATCGCGGCGGTCGGTACCCCGGCCATCTCCGACGGCGTGGTCTACTTCGGCGGGGTGGGGCCCGCCAGTCAGGGACGCCTACCTCTATGCGGTCGACATCCAGAGCGGCACGGAGAAGTGGAAGTCCGAGACGGGCGCAACCTTCGGGGTGAAGATCGAGTCCTCCCCGGCCATCGCCGACGGGGTAGCCTACTTCACCATTAGCGACGCCTCCCTCCACGCGGTGGACATCCAGAGCGGCCGGGAGAAGTGGAAGTTCCAGGCGGGCGCTAGTGACATGTACTGGACCGGGCCCGCCCCGGCCCTCTCAGACGGGGTGGTCTTCTGTGGCGGTTTCGATGGCTACCTCTACGCGGTGGACACCCAGAGCGGAACGGAGAAATGGAAGTTCCAGGCGGGGGGTGCGGCCGGCTCCTCCCCGGCCGTCTCCGGCGGGGTGGTGTACTTCGGCAGTGAGGACGGCTATCTCTACGCGGTCGCCCCGGAGGGACAGTAGGGGGAGGAGGACAGTGTGAAGGTGCGCCTGAGTAACAAACCAGCGGTGACACTCTTGTGAAAAGGAAGGCTCCCGAGAAGGAGGTACGCGTCCTATGAAAGGCAAGAAAGCACTCGTTCTGGTCGTACTCACCCTCGCCCTACTCGCTGTGGCGCTGATCCTACCCGCTGCGGCCTACGGCAAGTGCCCTGCCGACAAGCCGGTGAGTTGGGTAAGTGTTTGTACCAGTTATCGGTTTCCTGACATGCGGGGGAGTACGGTAGCGAACGTACAGCAGTTGGCAGATAAGAGTCTCAGGGGTCAAGTGGTGGTAGGGGTGTTTCGTGAGTTTTGGCCGCTTGGAGAAGATCCGGAAGATCTAACGCGATTTGACTACGTGGTAAAAACCAGGGCCTTTACTTCTCCTGACTTCTGGGATTATGACTCCCCCGATAACCCTCTCTACCCTGGCCTTGCCCACGCAGATTTCTTTTTCGCGACGGCGAACAATTGGCCGGCAGATCTGGGCGAGGCTCCAGAAGGGTGGCCCTATGGGGGTGCGGCCGTAGCCGACTTCGTGGCATACGTCCCGATTTCGGAGTACCCAGAGGCACTACCTTGGCTAGCGTATTACAGGACTCCAATGGCAGACTACGATTCACCTAGTATTCCCCTCAGGTTCATGTTCATCGACTCTGGCAAGCGTGGAAGAGCCGATGTGATGCTAAGTTGGCTATTTGTCGGTGATCCGACGGCCCCTTGGGTGCCGACCGCCTGGACGGTTCCCATTCAGTCAGGCAACATCCAGGTTCACGTGGGGTCATGACAACTATTCTGTTAGCTGGCGTGTGATTGGTGTTACACGGTCCCTTGGGTTAGCGCAGCGACAACGGGGAGAAAGACGGAGGTCCTTCGGGGCCTCCGTCCTCTTGTGCGGCTCGAGACTCGCCGCGCACAACGATCGAGGTTCCGCTGGAAGGTCACCATTTCGCACGGTTCGGGTCGACTTCGAAGCGAGATCCTGTTCCGGTAGGTGGGCGACTCCGGTTCCGGCACCCGTGTGTGTTCCTTCTTGCCCTCAGCCCTGTGTCAGGAGCCGTCTGCGAACCGATTATAATGAAGCAGATTCTGCGGCTTCTGCACGGTCCCGACGGGGCCACGCCCGAGCTCCATCGCCGGGCTACCTATTCTCTAAACAAGGGCCGACCCGGGGGTTGAACATGGGGTATATCGACCCGCATCTCCACACCATACTGCTGGATGACGGCGTGATGATGAAGATCGCTCTCGGCGGAATGGAGGCCTGCGTCACCCCCATGCTGCATTCTCTGAACGGCATCTCCGAGGCGGACACGGTGCTGCGCCTCTGGGACCGCTTCCTGGATTTCGAGGTGAACAGGGGAAGTGCCGTCGGCTACGAGACCTTTATCTCCCTCAGTGTGCCCTTCTACGGGCTCACCGATAGGGGCGTGGCGGAGTGCCTGAAGCGGCTTCCGGAGTACCTGAAGCACGAGAGAGTAGTAGCCATGGGAGAGATGGGCCTCGATGCGGGCAGCGACACTGAGAAACGGCTGTTCCGTGCGCAGCTGCAGATCGCCAAAGAGATGAACCTGCCGGTGATCTGTCACACCCCCATCCGCTTGGCCCCCCAGGGACCGGAAGTCATCCCCCAGGTCATCCAGATCCTTGACGAGGAGAAGTTTCCCAAAGAGAGGGTGATCCTGGACCACGCCGGCGAGAGCACCCTTGCCGCCCGGATGGCTTCCGGGGCGAAGGTTGGCCTGAGTGTCTGCATCGACAAGATGCCCCCGGAGGTCGCAGCCGGCATAATCTTGAACAACCGCGATCATCTGGACCGATTCATCGTCAATAGCGAGGTAGCGTCCGGCGACGGCTACTTCACCATTCCCATGGTTGCCCTGGCCCTGCGGAGGGCCAAGTTCCCCTACCAGGACATCTACAAACTCGTGTACGAGAACCCCCGGGACTTCTTCAAACTGCCGCTGGACTAGACTAACCGGTGATCCGAGCCCTCGTTGCTAGGCCCGGATCATGACCAGCATCATCTTGAAGGGCGTCAACGCGGTCAGGGCGTGAGGGACGTTTGCCGGCATGATGATGAGCTCTCCCTCGGCAACCTCGTGCGCGACTCCACCCAGGGTGATTCTCACCTGTCCCTCAAGCGCTTGCACCAGCGCATCGAAAGGGGCTGTGTGTTCGCTGAGACCCTGCCCTTGGTCGAAGGCGAAGATGGTCACCGTTCCCTGTGGTTTGCTGATGAGCTCGCGGCTGACCACGGCACCGGGCTGCACGTCTACCAGCGAGGCTGCCCTGACTTTCTGTCCTACTATCTGCCCGAGTTCTTCTGGCATCGGCCACCTCCTGTCGGGACGCAATGTTCCATCAAGGGTACGCGCTCACGCAGGTGAATATCAACGGCGGGCGACGCTGTTCCACCGTGTCTCGGACGTGAAACGAGGGAATCTGGCACCACAGACGCGCAGTCCCTGCCTTCGGCCAAGAGCACGTGTGCGGCTAACAGCTTGGGCGGCCCGGTCCCAACAACGGCGAGGCCTCACGGTGTCTTCCTCGCCACCACGAAGTATTCGGAGGTGCTGTGTACCAGCTCCTCGACCTCCACGTTCACCAGACCTGCGGCATCCATGGACTCTTTCAGCTCCCCGATCGTGCAGCGCCACACGTAAGGAATCAGTCGCAGGCTATTGGCCAACCGCACGAGAAGCATGAGGCTTCTGACCAGCAGTGTTCCCTTCTCCCCCGAACAGGGCGTCGCGGAGATGAGCAGACCTCCCGGTTTTAGGAGTTCGCCTATCCTCCTCACAGCCTGTGGTCCGTCTTCCAGCAAGTGGAATATGGCGAAGGCCAAGACTACGTCGAATGACTCACGCTCGAGGCTTTCGTCAAATATCGTGGCTTTCGCGAACGACACATTGGCGGCCTTGCGGGCGTCTGCCGCTTCTCGGGCACCAGCGATCATCTTGGACGAGATGTCGATACCATGGATCGCCTTGACGGCACCGGCAAGCTTGAGGTCTACGCTGCCCATCGCACACCCGTAGTCGAGGACGGTATCGGTGGCTTTGAGATACGGCCTGGTCTTGGCAAGGACCTTGGTGTCGGTCTGGTCGGACTCCTCGGTGGGTTTGCTCCAGGTGCGCGCGAGTCTATCCCAGAACTTCTCCGCCTTGCTCCTTCTCGGCTCCGATGTGGCCGCTGAAGTCATGGTCCCTCCGTGCAGTGCAGCGCGAGCCACAGATTTTCCATGTTCTCCTCCCAATGTCGCGTCCCGTGCGGCAGGGTTCGGTTAGACACATACTTCCAGTCTGGGTCAGAATCTAGCATGTACTATGGAAGCGTCGAGCAAGCGCACAAGGAGGAAGGCATGTATAGGTTCTGGGTCAGCGTGGTCGCCATGGTGATCATCAGCCTGACGATCGTCGGCTGTGGGGGTACTGATGATGGCGTCGCGGGAGATACTTCGGCCAGCGAGACATCGACCTCCCAGGCTCCGGCCACCGAGACGTCAGCCACCGAGACTCTCGCTACGACGACGTCGACCACGCAGGCCCCGACCGGGGACGACTGGACGACGATAGCAACACTGCGCTCCAGCGATTCACCTTGGAAAGGTCTGGAGGGCATCCTGATGACCGAGCCCTTCACAGCCACCGGCGAGGTCCAGCTTGTTTTGGACATGCCGGATGCCGGCGAATTCGATGGTCTCATCGTCGCCATCATTCCGGCCGACAAGGCCACCGATGATCTCACGGAACTCATCGCCGCGATCCAAGACGGGGTGGTCGTGACCCTGCCGGCGGCGACTCCAACGAAGGTGATCTCGGGCCTGGACGGCAGCTACGTGCTCGTTAACGCGGTACCCGAGCCCAAGGCATGGACGTTGGAACTGCAGACCCGCCCCTGACGGCCGCAACAGCGCTGAATAGGCAAAGGAAGGCCCTGCCGATCTTCATTGAGAAGGAAGCGAGGGTCGTCGTCAGCATAGCCTCGGCCGGCGGGCTCCTTGGTTCGAGGGCGGGAGCGTCCGGGCCGAAACGGAGCTCAGCTGTGGCTTGCCAACTCGGGAATACGCCGCTCCAACTCCGCCCAGCCGCCGCCGACCGCTTTTCTGATGAGTTGAGCGATCTCGGCGAACACCTCTGGAGGGTTCGTCATCTGCATGATGCGGGTCATGTTCTCGCGATCGTTGTCGCCTAGCAGCGGGAACATCCACGCGATCGTCTCGGGAAAACGGTCCTGGGGAACGCCATGCGCCATGATCCCGACCGCCTTGCCCTGCTCCGGCATCGGGACGCGCTCCCTGAAGAGACGGTAGAGATGGGTGTCCTCCTTCGCGAGGTGCAGATCGAGGTGGAACTTGAACGCGGCGGTCGCGCGCGCCGTCTCTAGTACGTCCCCGGCCGAGTAAGCGCGGTCCAGGGCGGCAAACGCGGAGTCAAGGCCCCGGTGATCTTTTTGGTACGCCTCGGCGACCGACGGCGCCACGCCTTCCAGAACGGGGAAGACGGCAAGCTCCTCCCCGTCTGCGTGCCACACCAGCACTTCGTTGAAGAAGCGGAAACGTTCGACCGTCGCGGCAGCGCGCTTATCCCCCCGTGCGGAGGAGAGCGCCGCGGCATCGATGTCCGCCATATCACGTCGGAACGCGTTGTGGATCGCGGTGACGCCATCCAGTGGGGTCGTCATGATGCCAGTTCTCCCTTCTTTGGCCTAGACCACCGTGTAAGGCCTTTACCCAAGTGCGCGGTCGACCACACCCTGCCAACCGGCCACCGGCCTCCTCTCTGGAATGGTTGCACGACCAGATGGGTATCTCGTGAAGGTGGACTCGCCGCGAGCGCATGCCTGGGTACGGGCAGCTGACGCTAACAGGGGTCGCGATGGAGCACGTCGACGTGAGCATTGTGGGTGCCGGACAGGCGGGACTGGCTGTTAGCCACCACCTGGCTGCTTCGGGCGTGGAGCACGCGGTACTCGAACGTGGCCGGATCGGCGAGACATGGCGGCGTCGCTGGGACACGTTCTGCCTGGTCACCCCCAACTGGACCGTGCAACTGCCCGGTCGTCCGTACAAGGGCCCAGACCCCCACGCCTTCATGCCGCGCGATGAGATCGTCAGCACCCTGGAAGACTACGCCGCCGGCTTTGGAGCGCCGGTGCGCGAGGGAGTCGCGGTCGCCGGGATAGAACCGTCACCCGATGCCGGCTTCGTCTTGCATACGACTGCGGGGGATTCGAGCAGCCGCGCCCTGGTGCTGGCAACGGGCGCCTTCCAGAAACCCCACCTGCCGGCGGCAGCCGCCACCTTGCCCGCGGGCCTGCCTCGAATCGACGTTGACGACTATCGGAACGAAGGGGCGCTACCGCCGGGGAAGGTGCTCGTCATCGGCAGCGGGCAGTCCGGTGCACAGATCAGCGAGGAGTTGCATCAGGCAGGGCGAGAGGTGGTCCTTGCCTGCGGCAAGGCCCCTTGGGTCCCGCGCCGCCTCGCCGACCACGACATCGTGTGGTGGCTGGGGAAGGTGGGTTTCTTCGACCAGACGGTCGAGAGTCTCCCGACACCGGCCGCGCGCCTCGCCGCCAACCCCATGGCCACAGGCCATGAGGGCGGCCACGACCTGAACCTGCGTACACTCCAGGCTATGGGAGTCACTCTCACGGGGCACTTCCTAGGGGTGGAGGGCGGCTCGGCCCGCTTCGCGCCGGATCTGCAGGAGAGCGCCGCTTGGGGAGATCAACGCTACTTCGAGTTGATGGGTCTGATCGAGGGGTTCGCAAGAGACCACGGACTCGATCTGCCACCGATAGACAGACCCGCACCCTTAGCCGCCCCTGTGCCCGAATCGCTGGATCTTTCCGACTTTGGCATCGTCATTTTCGCCGGGGGTTTCCGCCCAGACTACCGCTCTTGGCTCCCGTGGCCTGAGGCGTTCGACGAACTCGGCTTCCCGCTTCAGAGCGACGGCGTCAGCACCGTCGTCCCGGGACTGTTCTTCGTTGGCGTCCATTTCCTGCGCAAGCGGAAATCCTCACTCTTGCTCGGCGTGGGCGAGGATGCAGCCATAGTCTCCCGCAAGATCACGGCCCATCTTTCGAGCGGACAGCCCATGCGCTAGGCGCGCCGGCCGGACAACGCGGGTCGACACGTGGCTCTATCGTCGTTGTCCGTCCCCGCTCTCAAGTAGACGCCCAACGTTCTCGAGAGCGTAGGCTGCGTCGGCCTTGGCAGCCTGACGGCTGTTGCGCAGCTCCCGCGCGGTCAAGATGGCCAATGCCGCTACTATCAGTCCCATGCCCAGCGCCTCCAGCGCCCCCGGTCGCTCCCCGAGTTGGACCCACGCGGCTATGACGCCGACGACCGGGATGGCCAGGCTGCTGATGCCTGCGGTGCCGGCAGGCAGGTTGTGCAAGACGTACAACCAGAGCAACCAGGCGATCGCACTGGCTGCGATCACGTTGTAGGAGAGGGCCGCGATGAAGCTCGCGGTCCAAGTCGGTCCTTGGGGGGCGGTGAGCAGGGCGACCACGATCAGCGGGATCGAACCGAGCAGGCCTTGCCATGCCGTGAACGAAAGAAGATCTACCTCGTGATGCTTTCGTATGATCTTGAAGAGCACGGAGGCCATCGCCCAGGCGAGACCTCCCGCCACGGCCAAGATGGCGGCCGACGCACCCTGAAGACCCCAGGGGTCGAGGACGAAGATAAGGCCGGCCAAGGCAAGTACGACGGCAGCCCACTGAATGCCTCGTATCCGCTCACCCAGGACCGGCCAAGCGATCAGCAGCAGCCAGAATGGCATCGTATAGGTGAGGACCGAGGTCTTGCCGGCGCTCCCGATGTACAGCGCCCACACAGCAAGCCCGGACAGGCTGGTCTGGAGAATACCGAAGACCATCGTCAGCCAGAAGGCCTTGGGTCGTAGCGGACCGCGCCGCACGACCACGACTGCGAACAAGGCAACTGCTCCGAAGAGGTTACGAAGAGCCGCGAACGTGAATGGGTCGGAGTAGCGCACGCCGACCTTCATGACCACCCAGTTGTATCCCCAAATGAACGCAAGCACGGCGAGCGCGACAAAGGGAAGGTAGACTGACGGTTTGGAATCCTTGTGCGTCACTATCCAACTCTATCCCAATCGGCGCGAAGAAGACTTCGGATTCCTAAAGGACGCGCCGCAGCGCTGCCGATACCCTTCTATGGGTGGCAGGGTGGCCATCCGGCTATGATTATGCGAGAGTCAGTTTTGGGGCACCGATGAAAAGCCACTGCGCAGGAACGGCATGCCGAATGAATGCTCGAGCGTCAATCTCTGGACTAGCGGTGCTGATGACTGTAGCGCTCACCTGCATCCCTGCCTTGGGCTGCGGGGAAAGCGCTGTCCCACCAGAGAGCCTCTCAGCGGTCCCCGCCCCGTTCGCCGCGACTACATCGGTCGCGACCGCGGCAGTGATGCAAACAGGAGGCTCGATCTCTCTGCACGAGAGGGTCATGACGGAACAGCGCCGCCGCGCAGGCGCGGCGGCCGCAGACCGCCTGACTGCGGCTGCTTCGGCAAGCCCGCTTCAGTCCACCACCACGTCTAGCGTCCCATCGAGCGAGCCGGCCGGCGGCTCTGCGGTCGTACTCGCCGATGGGCAAACGCCGCTTACAGGGGTGTGGAGCGGAACGGCGCAGCAGCTGGCCACATTCCTCGTCGGGGCGTGTCCTTCACCTCGCTTCACCGTCCCCGCCTCGGTGCTGGCGGAGTACTACGTACGCTTCTGTGCCGAGGCGGGGCTGCGGGCCGACGTGCTCTGGGCCCAGATGATCCACGAGACCGGCTACGGCATGTACGGGGGAGCAGTGGTGCCCGAGCAGAACAACTACGCGGGCATCGGAGCCACCGGCGGTGGTGAACCAGGTGCGTGGTTCCCGACGGCCGAGGCAGGCGTCATCGCCCACGTAGCTCACATGGTGGCCTATGTCTACGCCTCGAGCCCGGTATCGTGGGCCGACGCGACCACCGATCCGCGGTTCGACTTCGTCAGCCCTCGGGGCGTGGCGTCCGTCCTCGCCGACCTCAACGGACGCTGGGCCGTGCCCGGTACCGCGTACGGCCAGAACATCGAGGCGATCGTCCGGGCGATCAACCAGTAGCGGACGTAGCGAGCCCCTACGGCTGTATCGGGGATCGTCCGGTATTCGCTGAACAGACCGGTGTGACTGCGGAGCCAGTCTGGGAGACTGTTTCCTCGGTCTTCTGAAGCCGCCCGTCTCCGTCGTAGGCTCGCACCGCGAATCGGAACTTGCTGGACCACCGTCACTGCCACGGAGAAGAGCCCTAAGACACCGCCCACCGCCAGCCCATATCGCTTGATCCGCGCGCCGTCGGTAGTCCGCACCAGGACGAAGAAGAGAAGCCCGGTGACCAGGCCGGCGGCGAAGAACGATGCTACGGCGAGTACCTGCTCGGCCGTCTTCGCCGTGTTCTCGATATCGAAGCCAAGGCCTTCCAGCGCCCGGACCATGAGATCAAGTCCGAAGATCGCTGGCGCGCAGATTGCCCGGCGACGGCCCGAGCGCCCCCGATCCCCGACGCTACACTCCCATTTCGGCCCGGATACGGCCGCTTTTGACAGCGGTCTGCAGTGTCTCGAAATCGCGTTCGTTCTGGTCGGCATATGCCCCGGCGAAGTCGGCGATCGCATTATCGAAGACGTCACCATTGCCCAGGTAGGCCGAGATCGCGATGCAGTCACCGGTCCGTGCGTGTCCCTTCGCGAGCGTCCACCCACACAGCGCCGCGTGGGGCCCGAGGACGCTCAAAGAAACGGTGGTGACGTCGATGGACGCCTTTCCGTCCCAGAGCTGCCGGACGTAGAAATCGCGCAGCTTGCCATCGAAACTGACGACTCTGTACCAGCCGAGGAGGATATCGCTCGCCGCCTGAGTGAGGCGTTGGCCCTCGACCACGCGACGTCCGTGGTTGCGGTAGCGGCTTCGGCCCACGAAACGCTCGAGCACCGAGGCCTCGGCCTGCTTGAGCTGCAAGAAGAGCGGGTCGCCGCGATCTCTGCCTAGCATGAGGACGATCCAAGCGCGCAAGCCTACGCTGCCGACGCCGACCACCTTGCGAGCAATCTGCCTGAACTCGTACCGGTCTAGAAGGTGACGTCGGTCGTCCGGCAGGCTCGCTGCGTAGTTGGCAAGAAAGGCACGGACAGTTGACTCGAATCGCTGGAGCTCATCACCTTGGAGCAGTTCGACGGCCGGTATCACCAGGGGAGGCTGGCTCACGATCCTCGGCGCGCCATCCACCGTGACGGTGAGCTTCTCCAGAGCGCGCAGGTTGCTCTTCGACTGAGCCTTATCGACGACGGCGGCAAGGGTCTTCAGCTCCTTGCTCCGCGCCTCGGCGGAGAGTTCAGCGACCAGCGCCGTCGAATCCAGGCGCGCATACCAGACGTCAAGGTTGCCCATCCCGGCGAACTCAGCCATGGTCTCCCGGTAGGCGCGTACTGCACTAAGCAGGACATCTCGGCGCGCCTGGGGTTCCACACCGCGTTCTCGCATCGCCACCTCGAAACTCGCCGCCAGTCGTTTAAGATCCCACTCCCAGGGACCGGGCAGTGTCTCATCGAAGTCGTTGATATCGAAGATCAGCGACCGATCGGGCGAAGCATAGATCCCGAAATTGTCGAGATGCGCGTCCCCGCATGCCTGGACCTTGATGCCGGTGCGGGGCGTGGTGGCGAGATCCGAGGCCATGACGTAGGCCGCTCCCCGGAAGAACGCGAATGGCGTCGTGAGCATGCGCCCGTAACGGATCGGCACCAGCCCAGGATCCCTGGTCGTAGCCTGTTCCTCAAGAAGCGAGACAGGGTCGGGACGGGACGGCCAGGGCTCCCACGCAGCCTGGCTTCTTCTGGGAGTCTCCTTTCGGTTGGCCCGCCCTCGAGCGGCGCGCTCCTCCGGCGTGAACTGCAGCCTCACCGGCTCAAAAGCAAGCGGTGTCGGCGGTACGGCCGTCCCGGAAGCGGATGCCGCGTCGGCCGGCTCGGCGGCCGACGCGCCGGTGAGTGACGTCTTCGGAGCCATCATCTCTTCAACTCCTTAAGTAAGCCGATCGTTTCTGCGTTACGATCCCAGAGCTCGCGACAGGCCGTCGAGGAACCGCCGCCTCAAGCCCTCATGCCAGTCCGAACACCCTTCTCGGGTTGTCCCAGGTGACCCGCTCGATCTCGCTCACGGGCATCCCATCGTGCTTCATGGCCCAGGCAGCCTTGACCACCGACAGGTGGCCGGCGCCGCCATATCCCAGCTCCGATCCGATGACGATCTTGTCGCGCATCGCTCCGTGCTGCTCCACGATCTCCGCGGCTTCCTCGGCGGTGAGCTTGTCGTAGCAGATGCTGAGGCCGGTGATGCAGCCCGAATCGAGTCGGGCCTGCAGCGTGTTCTTGCCCGTGTGGTCCAGCACCGCCTTTTCCAGTGGGTAGTTCTCCTCTTTCAGCACCTGGATGATGTCGGCGGTCACGTCACGCACCTGAGGCTCGCGGGGCGTGGGGCCGTGGACGATCAGCGGCATATCGTGGTCCTTGGCCATCGCGATCTGCTCGCGCATGAGCCACTTCTCGTGATCGTTCGCCACGTCCAGCCCGATCTCGCCGATGCAGAGCACCCGGTCCTCCTTGAGGTACTCGGGCATCTTGTCGAGGCACTCCTGCCATTTCTCGGCGGCGATTCCATAGAACGGCACGGCGATCCCTGCGTAGGCCTCGATCCCCATGGACGCCGCATACTTCACGATGTAGTCGAGGGTCTTCTCCCAGAGCTCGAAGAGGGACTCGGGTTGGAAGAGGCCCTTCATCAGGTGCGGTGACGGCACCATGGCCGCTTCCACCCCGCCCCAGGCCATGCGCAGGATGTCCTCTCCGCCGATCAGGTCCAGGTGCACGTGCGAGTCGAAGATCCTCATGTCTCATCCTTCCCGGTTCGCTTTGTCGGTCTCATCCTTCCCATCTCTCCGCATCGACCAGGGTCGAGTTGGGAGCTACCCCCGCGATGTCCTTCGAGATCTGTCTGTCCGTGGCCAACAGGTTGACGCAGCCGGCCCGGTCGACACTGTGTGGATCGCCCGGTTCGAGCGGATCGTACTTCGCTGACGACTCGAAGGCATGGAGCGTGCCCGGCCTCACCCGATGCGTGACATGGGCGCCACAAAGGACTCGCGCCCTATCGTTGTAGAGGCAGATGACGGCGCCTTCCTTGATGCCACGCGCCGCCGCGTCGCTAGGATTGATACGGCAGGTCAGGTAGTAGTAGCCGTCTATGAGCATCCGGTGGCTCGGGATGTCCCAGATCCACTCGGTGTGGTCGTACATGGTGTGGAACGAGAAACGGGGGTGCGGCGAGATCAGCTGCAGGGGGTACCGGGCGTAGAGTTCGGTGGTCTCGTGCCCTTCCCAACTGGGGATGTACCGCGGCACCAACGGTCTCTCCGTGTGATCCTCGGCAAGCTCCCGCAGGCTGACCGACTCGAACTCGATCTTGCCGCTGTAGGTGCCGAGCTCCTTCGCCTTGTCGGTTCCCCGCTTGGGATTGCCGAGGTCCGGCGTGTCACAGTCCCGCCCCTCTGCGAACCAGCGCAAAGCGGGAGTAGAGGTGCGCTCCGGCATCGGTACCAGGTAGTAGCCCTTCTCCTTGAAATCCTCCCAGGACACCATCTTGTGCAGGTCAGACCAGTCGTAATACTTGCGGATCCAATCCTGCTCGCTCCGGCCCTCGGTGTACTCCTGCTCCATCCCGAAGCGCGCGGCCAGCTGCGAGTAGATCCAGTAGTCGGGCTTGGATTCCCACAGCGGCTCGACACACTTCTTCATGTAGACGATGACCCGACGGATGTTGCCGCTGTAAGTATCGGGGCTCATCCAGCCGCAGTTGCCGAACTCGCCGATGTCGTCACGTTCGAAGTTGGTGCAGGCCGGCAGGATGACATCCGCATACGCGGTCTCGCTGCACCACCAGCAGTCCTGGTTCACCAAGAACTCGATCTTCGGGCTCTGGTAGGCCTGGATCCATTTGCTCCCTGCCGGCAGCGTCCCGATGAACGAGCCGCCGTGCCGATAGAACATCCTGATCTCGGAGCCGCCCGGCATCGGATACTCATACGGGATGAACTGCTGCTCGAGCGACTTGCTGTTGAAGCCCTCTCCCAACCACTTGACGGGTGGGTTGAGGATGCTGTCAGGGAAATGTGTGCGGTAGACCCGCTGCTTGACAGGGTTGACGTGGATCTTGTCGCCCACCTGCTGCATGCCGCCGTTCTCGAAGCCCGGGAACCGGAACTCGAAGTTCGATGGGGCACCCATGGTCGCCCCCCACATGTTGATCCCCGGCTTGCCCAGCCCCTGCATGGCTATGAGCAACACCATGAGCCGCGCCCATTCGTGGCCGTAGGCCTCGCGGCAGGCGCCGCCGAAGACCCCGCGCATGCCGCAGGAGAGTGTCGTGCGCTTGCCGGCCCACTCACGAGCGAGCGCCCAGATGACGCGCTCGGGGATGTCGCACTTCTCCGCCGCCCAGGCCGGCGTCCGCTTGACGCCGTCGTTCTCTCCCAATACGTTCTTGCGGAACTCCTCGAACCCAACAGTCCGGTCCGCCACATACTCCTTGTCGTAGGTCCCTTCGGTCAGCCAGACATAGGCTATGGCTTCCGCGAGCGCGGCATCGGTACCGGGCCGCGGGGCGATCCACTTGTCGTTCAGTGGGCCGGCGGTGAAGTTGCAGTGAGGATCGATGAAGATCATCTTCTTCCCGAGCTGCTTCAGCCACACGCGCCACTCGGCCGAATCCTGCCCACTGTAAGCGCCGCGGTTGGTATCCGGGTCGCTCGCCCAGAACACCATCAGGTCGGTGTTCTGCATCACGTCCTCGAGCAGGTCGAACTGCTCGGGCGGGCCCATCCGCCAGTAGAAGCCCCACGTGTGGCAGGCGCCCCAGAGCCAGCCCTCCCAGCTATCGGGATTGTCGAAGTAGTCGGTCGCCCCGATCATCTTGAAGAAGCGGTTGAGGGTGCTGCGGTGGGTGCCCATGCTGCCCGCATTGTGGTGCGACGAACTCATGTAGGCGACGGCCTCGGGGCCGTACGTCTCGCGGACGCGCTTCATCTCGCCGGCGACGAGGTCGAGCGCTTCGTCCCAGCCGATGCGGACGTAGCCGGACTTGCCCCGGTTCTGTGGGTTTCGCTCCCCGTTAGGGTCGAAGTCTATGCGGCGCATGGGGTATCTGATGCGATCGTCCGCGTAGGTGCGGGCCTTCTCTGTCATGCCATACGGGGCGACCGTCTCTTTGCGGAGAGGGGTGAACGTGCGGCCGCCGGCCTCGAGAGTCCACGTAGGGACTTCCTCGTCGTCGGCGAAGACGAGCGGACGAACGCGGATGATCCTGTCGTCCTCGACATGGACGAGAACTGGACCGCCGCCATGCCCGATATTGGTGCAGATCTTCTCGGCCATCAGCGACCTCCTCCACCCAGGCCGACCTGGAGACTGTCGGTGCCGCTCGGAACCAAGGTGATCTCGCCCAGGTAGACGTCCTGGTTCGTTCGCGTCATCAACTCCTGGGTCTGGTATCCGGCAACGGCGACCGTCACCACGTAGGTCGCGTTCGATGCCAGCCCTTCGAACTCGAAGTCGCCGTAATTGTCGGCGCGTGTACTTCTCAACGTCGCAGTGCCGGCCAGCACGCTCTCAGGGTTGAGCGCACCCCCGCTCCTGGGCGTCTCGCGAGCCTCGAGGGTTATCTCCGCGTCTTCGCCGCAGCCATCGGTGTCCCCGAGCACCACGGTGCCCGCCACGAACCGCTTCGGCAGCGCTATGTATGCAACCTTGTCCGCCATCCCGTACTCGGGGTGTAGGGCCTCAGTGTTACCGGAAGCGACCAGCCTCGACACATCGCTCTCCGGGTCGTCCAGGTCGCCGAAGACCAGTGCCCGGGTGGGACACGCTTCAGCGCAGCGCGGCTCTTTCCAACCCTTGTCCAATAGGTGGGCACAGAAGGTGCACTTTTGCGGGAGCTGTTTCTCCTCGTTCCAGAAGATCACGCGGTAAGGACAGCTGCTCAGCAGATCCTTCCGGCCGGCCGCCTTGCCGGGATCGATCAGGACGATACCGTCATCCCGCTGGTAGATGACGTCCGGCTCGGCGCCGGCCCGGGCCACCTCGACGCACCGCGGCTTGTCGCAGTGCATGCAAGGTATAGCGGTGTACGTCACCTTCATCTTGGGATACTGGCCCCGCTCCTTCTCGACCACGCGCATCCAGTAGTGGCCGGTTCTCGGCTGGGAGGCTGAGTAAGGAGGGAATTCGTTGCCGCAGTGCTCGTCGCGGCAGGCCAAGAAGCAGTTGTAGCAGCCGTTGCATCTAGTGATGTCGACCACCATCCCGTACCTCGTCATGAACCGATCCTTTCAGGTTTCCTCGCCTGTTGCGGGTAAGGCGTGCCATCAGAGGTCGTCGAAGAAATGATGACAGCGATAATAGATCATCCTGGCATTCCTCCAGCACCGCACGATTCGCGCCGATAGAGATGCTGTTCGGCTATTCCCTGGAGGCCCGTCTCAGAAAGGCCGCGACTCATGGACGAAACACTCGACTTCATCCGCCGGGAACTCCGCTACCGCCTGGGTTTGACGGACGAACAGGTGATACTCGAGAATGCTCGGGTCCTCTCCGATGGGTCGAACACGAAGGGGGCAGTGATCACTCTCGTCAATGTCGGCGTGAGCACCTATCAGGGCAGCGTCCTCAACCGGCCTGGGTGGCTGGACCTTCTCGAACTCACCGTCCTTTTCTCCTTCCGCTTCCCAGACTACAAGACCAACCTCGCGGCCCTTTCGAGGACCATGCGACTGTTCCACACGAAGCCCTCCTATACAGCCGCCGACGCCCATCCCGACAACCCCTTCCCAGCGGGCCTCGAGAGCATATTGTTCACTCTCTGCCCCCTGGAATTCGGCGCCTTGACCGACCTGTGGGGCATGCTGGGCGGAGCCCAGGTGCCCTCGGTGGCCTACAACCTGCGGATGGTCCAGAAGAAGAGCTAGAAGCCGACGCCGCGGCCGTCCCGATCCGGATGACGGGCTCAGACGAGCCGGCTTCCCCGGCATCTCGCCTATGGTCTGCTTGACTCGCTCAACATTCCCGGGCAGGATGGATGCTCAAAGTGGCCGGGCCATGAGCCGATTCAGGGGGTTCCCATGGTGGACTTCGTAGTGGTCCCCGAGCGGACCGCGTTAATCAACATAGATCTGCAGGAGTGCTTCGTCCGCGACTCACCCATCTCGGCACCAGATGGGCCGGCGGTGATGGAGCGGCTCAACCGGTTGGGGGAGGTCTGCCGCCCAGCCGGCATCGCGGTCGTCCACACACGTTTCGTCCTGCGACCCGACGGCTCCAACCTGGGACTTCTCGGCGAGACGTCTATTCCCGCTCGAGCCGGCATCCTCAACGAAGACGCCCGGTCGGCGCAACTCGACGGCGAACTCCTGGTCCGGGAGGAAGACATCATTCTAGACAAGCCTCGATTCGGGGCTTTCTTCGACACTGACCTCGAGCGGATCCTGCGCTCGCGCGGCATCGACACGCTCATCATCGGCGGCATCGCCACCAACCTCTGCTGTGAGACCACCGCCCGCGAGGCTATGCAACGGGAATTCCGCGTGTTCTTCCTGAGCGACGGAACGGCGACCGCGGATATGGGCGGACTGTCGGCGGCTGAGCTTCAGCGGGCGTCACTCGCAACGCTGGGTTTCCTGTTCGCCCAGGTGATCACCGTGGAAGAGATGATCGAGAAGATCGAGCAAGCCGGGACTCATGGGTACAGAAAAGCCAAACCGTGCGACAATGTAAATGAACATCTTCTGTAACCAAAGAGGAGAGTATTCGAATGCCTAGTTGGTTAGGCCCCTGGGAGATCCTTATCGTTGTCGTCATCA
Source organism: uncultured Actinomycetes bacterium (assembly GCA_963713545.1). Taxonomy (GTDB): domain Bacteria; phylum Actinomycetota; class Thermoleophilia; order RBG-16-64-13; family RBG-16-64-13; genus CAVPLM01. The sequence goes on from CAVQME010000008.1 coordinate 64,743, forward strand.
TCTTGCTCATCTTCGGAGGCAAGTTGATACCGCGGCTCGGCTCTTCGTTGGGTCGTTCGGTCGTTGGGCTTAAGAAGGGCCTCAAAGAGGGTGAAGAAGGCTTCAAGGACGCGGTCAAGGAAGACACCAAGGTCGACTCCACGGCCGAGAACGTGGCCGACGAGACCACCACGAAGACCGAAAAGACCGACCAAAGCTGATCTCTTGCGCTTGACCTGCCCGCGCGCGATGCAGGACTAAGCCTTGCCTCGCGAGGCGCGAGAGCCGACGTGCGTCTGCCCAAGAATGACTCCTGGCATCTTCAAGGCTAGAACCGTCGCGGCGCCCGAGGTCTCGTCGGGTGCAACAACGGTCACACCTCTGGCAAGAGTCGCGGTCCTGCGACTGGGTCCAGCCTGCTTCGTGAGGAGTCGGCCTGCCGCAGTGGTCGTATCCAGAGAAGGACGGATCCGGCGGGTTCCCATCCGAGATGTGACTCGTCTGACGCAGGCGAGTATCCTTCTTGTCGCACTACTATGCGCCTGCGGGCTGTCGTTCAGAGCCGCCCGACGAAGGGAGAGGTCCGCATGAATCAGGAAACGAGCGAGTTCCTTCAGAGCCTTCAGAGCGAATCGGAGAGAAGAGCTTCCGCGCTGGAGCGGCTGCTGTCTACGGCCGATTGCTCGAAAGTGTTCGGCGACCCCACCACCTCCGGCGAGTACACCGTCATATGTGCGGCTGAAGTCGCTGCGGGCGGAGGATTCGGATCAGGATTGGGATTCGGCATGCCGAAGCAGAAGGGTGTTCCCACTGCGACCGAGGATGCAGTCCCCGGCGACGAGCGCCAAGCCGGCCGGCGTCCGGCCGAAGGAGCGGGCGGAGGCGGAGGAGGCGGTGGCGGATCCATGGGAAGACCGGTCGCCGCCATCGTCATCGGTCCTGATGGCGTCCAGGTCAAGCCGGTCCTGGACATGACCAAGATCGGCCTGACGGCGCTGGGAGCGTGGAGCGCCGTTGCACTGCTGGCAGTCAAGCTCGCGAAGACGAGGTAGGTCTCCGGGATAGTCCGGGCGCGCGAAGGGGGCCCCGGTCGTCGACCGGGGCCCCCTTCGCAGAACTTCTAATCTGTTGGTCAGACAGTCGCGCGTTGCGGCACATCCGTCTGAGGTGCGCTGGGCTGGGCGGCGGCGGGCAGGGAGGCTGCACGCGTCTTCCGGCTCACCCATTTCATCCCGAAGAACAAGCGGAACACGTTGACTCGGCGCACCGCCTCGTACACGATCAAGGTGACCGCGAACGAGCCGACGAGAACGGCGACGAAGCTCGCGGACACTCCCAGGCCGCCTTTGAGTACGACGAAACCTACTGCCACGATCATCGTCTGGTGCACCAGGTACATCGGGTATGAGGCGGGCGCGGCGTACTTGAGGACGCGGCCTCCGGAGCGGAGGAAGCGACGCCCGTACCCAAGCATCGCTACCAGGCAGCACCAGGGAACAATGAACCAAGCGTAGACCTCGTACACGTTCTCAGCCCACCCAGGCATAGCGGGCTGGCCGTTCAGATTGAAGTAGGCCACTAGCACGCACCCTACCGGTCCCAAGATGAGTGCCGCCAGTTTGTGCTTGTCCACGGCCCGCTCGAAGCGAGCGTCGGCCATCAGAAGGTAGCCAAGCAGGAACGTGATCCCGTAGAAGACCGGGTTGCCACCGGCGATCTCCGGTACGAGCACGGCCGGCGCGAGGAAGAGGCCGAACAGGAGGATGACCGCCGGCTTGGCCGCCAGCCAGGCCAGGAACCGGACCACATGCCGTCCGGCGCCCTTGCGCAGGAAGAGGACGACCGGGAGAGCGATCAGTGAGTAGAAGAATAGATGGATGATGAACCAGAGGTGGCCGAACGTCAGGCCGCCGAGGAAGTAGCCGCTCATGTCGGCCTCGTTCAGTTGGAAGAAGCTGGGCAACCAGGAGAAGACCGAGATGGCCTCGCCGCTGTGGCTCACCAGGCCCAGGTAGGACTGCGGGGGGATGAGCACCACCAGGCCGAAGACGAAGGGGAGCAGGAGCCGTTTGAAGCGCTCGCCCGCGTAGTGCAGGCCATCTCGGTGGGACAGAGCGAACCAGGTAGAGGCGCCGGCCAGGAAGAAGAGCAGCGGCATGTGCCAGGGCTCGAGATACAGGATGAAGTAGGTGAGAGCTTTGCTGAGCGAGCTGCTCTTGACATAGAAGTCGTCGCCGAGGTCGAAGATGCGCGCCGTGTGGAACGGGAATAGCAGAAGCACGGCGATGATGCGGAGCCAGTCGATGTCGTAACGTCGGGTGTTCATGATAAGCCCCCTGTCTCTTGCGATTCCCTGGCGCCAAGGGAGCCCAAGGCCCCCAGAAGCTCCGTCAGCGGTGCGCCTTTGACCACGAACGCGTCGAACCCCGCGGCCAAAGCCTTCTGCCGGCTCGCCGTGTCTTGGTGGACGGTGAACGCCACGACCCGCGAGCCTGTGTGCTGGGACTTGATGTGGGAGGCTGCCTGGTAGCCATCCAGACCGGGCATGGCAATGTCCATGATCACAACGTCGGGCCGCAGGACTCTCGACTGATCGATGGCTTCCTGACCGTCCGCCGCCACCGCGACGACGTTCACCACACCGGAGATCTCGAGCAGCAGGCGCAGGTCGTGGCGGACGTCGGCGTTATCATCCGCAATGAGGATCCTTGACCTGGTCTGCTGCTCCAACATGCCGCCTCCTAACACCGAAACTCACACTGCAAGCATGAACCAGGAGAGGCACGGAGACATCGGCCGGAAGACGGGTTCATAGAGGGCCTAGAGGAGGAAATTGCGCGTCGGTCCGGCGACCTACGGCCCTACGACTTTGTTCTTATGGTCCGCTGGCCGGGTGGCCAGGCTCATAGGTGGCCGGGCTGGTGGGCGGACGGCCCCGGTGCCGACCCGTTGGCAGGGCCGACCCTTGACGGCCGGAGACGCAGCGCTCAGGGGGCGCTACTCGGCCTTCGGCCTCAGATCGGCGATGAACCCCCGCATGCGGGCCAGAGCTTCTTTGGTGAGCTCCTGCAACTGTTTCAGCTGGCCGCGGACCGCCTCGGGATCCTTCTTCAGCATGATCTGCGCGGATCGAATCGCGAGCTGGATGCCGAACATCGACTGCGAGACGGAATCGTGCAACTCGCGTGCCAGCCGGTTGCGCTCTTCCAGCGTGGCCAACTCGCCGACTTCAGCCGCGTAATCCTCCAGTTGCCGATGAGTCGCCTCCAGTTCTGCGACCATTCTGCCGCTCTTGATCCTAGCTTCCTCGACGTCCTGGCTCGCCACGGCCAAAGCCGGCAAGGCAAGGGCGAGGGCCATATTCGTGAGACCGAGGCCGAGCCCCTCGGCCGGCCCGCGGAAGTACATGAGCGACACCCCCGTCAGCGCGACCAGCACGGCGACCCATATCCAGCGCACGGGGCCGGCTAAGACCACCGCTGCCTGATAGGAGAGAAGGATGAAGAAGGCCGTGACGTAGTCCAGGTTGGCATCGAGCGCAAGCAGTCCTACTACCGTGAGGCACTGTAGAACGAAAACCAGGTGCAGCATGGGCCGACAAAGATCCGGCCGGACCCAGAGCAGCGAGTAGAGGGAGAAGAACACGGCGCACAACGCCAGATACCAGGGCAGGAGCCCGTCGTCTTCAAGCATGAAGAGGCCACGGACGGCAAGGGCCAAGCCGGCGAAATAGAGCACGACGATCACCAGCCGCAGCAGGCCGCGCATGGGCGCCCGACCCGCCGAGACGTCCTGCGGCTCCCCGCCGATGGACGGAGCGCCGGATGGGCTACCGGGCGGTGCGCCGGATCGGTCCTCAGACTGGACGCCGGAAAGGCCGCCCGGACGACTATTCCGAGTCGGCCAGGTCATTGCGGATGGCGAAGATCGCCAGCTGAGTGCGGTCTTTCAGGCCCAGCTTGGCAAGGATGTGGCTGATATGGGTCTTCACCGTCTTCTCGCTGATGAAGAACTGCTGAGCGATCTCCTGATTACTTTTCCCCTGAGCGACGGCGCGGATGACCTCCAGTTCGCGGTCGGTCAGGTCGCTCGCGGGCGCCGTCGTCTCCCGCCCGGCCGACTTGGCGCCGGTCGCCGCCCGCGCGCTGGTTTCCTCGCCGCGCATCGCCTCCATCAGCTTCCGAGCCACGTCGGGATGGAGCCTCGGCTCCCCCCGATGAGCCGCTCGTATGGCGTCGATGAGTTCGTCGGGGGAGACATCCTTGAGAAGATAGCTGGAAGCTCCCGCCTGGATCGCCGGAAACACCTGATCGTCCTCGGCGAAACTGGTGAGTGCGATAACACATGTATCCGTACCCAGGTGCATGATCTCCCTGGTGGCGCTGATACCATCCAGCCGGGGCATCATCAGATCCATCAAGACCACGTCGGCCCCCTGCTCGCGCACCATGTCGACAGCCGTCCTGCCGTCGCCGGCCTCGCCTACCACCTGGATGTCGTCGTGCAGCTCGAGGAAGGTGCGGAGCCCCTGCCGAACGACCTGGTGGTCGTCTACGATGAGCACCCTGATCCTCTCGTTTCCCGCGTCTTGGGCCGTCATGTGTCCCCTCCCTCGGACGGCGGTCGCTCGACCACCACTCGCGTGCCCCCATCAGGCTTGCTGACCACCGTGAGATGCCAGCCGATCTCGGCCGCTCGCTCGCTCATGCTCGCCAACCCGATCCCAGACCCGCCTTTGGCCTGCCGGAGGTCGAATCCACGTCCCCGATCCTCGACCTCCATGGCAACGGGAGATCGCAGGCGTAGGCGGATGCTTGCTTCAGACACGCCGGAATGCTTCACCACGTTGTTCAGGGCCTCCTGGGCGATGCGGAACAGCCCTTGCTGCTCGCTGGGCGATAAAGGCTCCGTCCCGGGCGTTCCGACGGACGGCCATTCTGTGTCCAGGGTGACCTCGACGCCGTCCGACTCTCGTCGCTCGACCTCGCGCCTGAGGGCCGACTCCAAGTCCTCCCGATCGAGGGCGTCCGGCGCGAGCTCTGACACGAGTATATGGATCTCAGCCAGAGCGTTCTGGGTCAGCTCACCGAGACGGTCGAGCTGGGCATTCACCTGGTCGGGCTCACGCTCCAGAAGGATGGCCGCGGACTGACTGGCGAGCGTCATGCTGAAGATGGTCTGCGTGACGGAGTCGTGTAGCTCGCGCGCCAGCCGGTTGCGCTCCTTGGCTACAGCGAGTCGTTCAAGCTGCGTGGAGTAATCCTGTAGCTTGGCATTGGCCATCAGCAGCTCGCGCCCCAGAGCCTCGTTCCTTGCCCGTGCTTCCGCTGCTTTCCGCGTCGCGAGGGCATACGATCCGAGGAGCACGTCGACCGCCGTGTAGATGAGTGTGAGAGTGACCGCCTCCGAAACATCGAGACCGTCGAGCAGAGGGAGGAGAGTGAGGGGGATGAACAGAGCCACCCACAGCGCCGCCAGCCGCAAGCCGAAGCGCTGGAGAACCTGCATGGAGAGAACGCCAAACAGCGTGGCGTAGAAGTCCTCATCTCTAGGTTGAGAAAGCAATGCGACCACGATGATGGTCTGGAGGACGAGATAGACGGTGAACCACGGATGCCACAGCCTCGACAGGAACACCTCGCTCACGAACAACACGAGCCAGGCGAGCAGAAGCAGCAGTACCAGGAGGCGGACGCTCCCATCCTCGACAACCAACAACGCCCGGAGCAAGGCTCCGGCGAAGAGGAAACCGGCCGTCGTGTAGAAGACCCAGAGATACGATCTGTCACTTGAGAAGCTCACCGGCTCACTCTATCACCGTGAACCTTTCCCGCAATGGGGCGCTTTCCTAGGTCGCACTGATGGTATTTTGGTCAGATGGCGCAGTCCACCTCCAAACGCTTCGAACGCTGGGTGCCGGGCATCCGGGTCGTCCGCACCTACGAACGGCGCTGGCTGCACGGCGACCTGGTGGCGGGGGTAGTCCTGGCGGCCATTCTCATCCCCCAGGGAATGGCGTACGCCGAGCTAGCCGGTCTGCCGCCAGTCACCGGTCTCTACACGACCATCGCCTGCCTGGTCGCCTACTTCCTCTTCGGCCCCTCGCGAGTGCTGGTCCTGGGGCCGGACTCGTCGGTCTCGCCGCTCATATTCGCCGCCATAACGCCACTTCTCGCCGGCGGGGACCCCGCCACCGCTATCGCCCTGGCGGGGATGCTCGCGCTCTTCGTGGGTCTGATCGAGATCGTGATGGGACTCGGCAGGCTCGGTTTCGTGGCCGACCTGCTCTCCAAGGAGGTGCAGGTCGGCTACATGAACGGCCTGGGCATTACGATCATCGTCGGCCAGTTGCCCAAGTTGTTCGGCTTTTCCACCGACGCCGACGGGTTCATCGACAAACTGGTGGCGTTCTTCCAGGGCCTCGACCAGACCTCTGTGACGACGTTGATCGTGGGCGTCGCGTGTCTTGCCCTCCTGTTGGCGCTGCCACGGGTCACCCGTCGCGTACCTGCGGTGCTGGTCGCCGTCGTCGGTGCCACCATCGTGTCGGCAGTCCTTGGACTCGCCGAGGAGGGCGTCAAGACGGTCGGCTCGCTGCCCCAGGGCGTGCCTTCGCCGGCCTTTCCCTGGACGAGCTTCGCCGACGTGGGGCCATTGCTCATCGCCGCCGTGGGCATCACTCTTATCTCCCTCACCGATACCATCGCGGTGTCGACCAGCTTCGCCACGCGGCGCGGCGACAAGGTCGAGCCCGACCAGGAGATGATCGGCTTGGGAGCCGCGAACGTCGCCGCCGGGCTCTTCCAGGGCTTCGCCGTGTCGAGCAGCAGCTCGCGGACGGCCGTGGCCGAGCAGGCCGGCTCCAAGAGCCAGGTCACCAGCCTGGTGGGCGTCGTCATAGTGGCCGTTCTTCTCGTGTTCTTCAACTCTCTGCTTGCCGCGCTCCCCCAGGCGACGCTGGCAGCTGTGGTGATCGTCGCCGCCATCTCGCTGATCGATCTCGGCATCCTGCGCCGCTACTACCGGGTGCGCAAAACGGCGCTCGCACTCTCCCTTGCCACCACTCTCGGCGTAGTGCTGTTCGGAGTGCTGTGGGGGATCGCCATTGCCGTCATGCTCGCGATACTGCTCTTCTTCCGGCGCAACTGGTGGCCCCAGGGAGCAGTCCTCGGCCGGACCGAAGGGATCCCAGGCTGGCACAGTATCGACACGTACCCAGAGGCCCAGCAGCTTCCCGGTATCGTCGTATACCGGTGGGAAGCCCCGCTCTTCTTCGCCAACTCGAAATCGTTTCACAGGAAGGTCCGGCGCCTCGTAGACGACCTCCACCCCTCCTGGGTGGTCCTCCAATGCGAGGCGATCACCGACATCGACGTGACCGCCGCCGAGATGCTCGAGGAACTCGACAAGGAGCTGAACGCGATGGGGGTCCACCTCGCGTTCGCCGAGTTGCGAGACCGGCTGAAGGATCTAGCTCTACGCTACGGCCTGTTCGAGACCCTCGACCGCGACCACTTCTATCCGACCCTAAAGGCGGCTATCCGGGAGATCGAGGCGCTCGGTCCCCTGCCACCGGAGGGGAACTGAAAAGCCCGAGGTAGCGTCCTTCCGCGTAACGTGAAATTCCCGTCCACGCACGGGCGTCGGAGCAGTACAATGGAGCTGCGCATCCGGGAGAGAACGCCTTGCCGGAGCGCCGACCAATGGGGGCACCTCGTGGAGAGCCTCGTAGGGCGCAAGCTTGGCAAATATGAGCTCACCGCCATGATCGGCGGGGGTGGGATGGCTACGGTCTACGAGGCCCGCCACCCTGGACTCGGCCAGAAGGTCGCGGTAAAGATCCTCCACCCGTTCCTCTCCACCGATCCCTCGTTCGTCGACCGCTTCCGTCGTGAGGCTCACGCGGTCGCCGCCCTGCGCCATCCCAACATCGTGCGCGTGCTGGACTTCGACCACGAGGAACACCTGTACTACATGGTCATGGAGTACATCGGCGGCCCCACGCTTTCCGCGGTGCTCTCGAAGCGCAGGGCTACCGGAGGACTCTCGCTCGCGGAGATCCGCCGGACCTTCACGCCGCTTTGCAGCGCCGTCGACTACGCGGCGAGCCGGGGCATGATACACCGCGATATCAAGCCGGCGAACATCATCATGTCGGATGACGGAGAGCCGATCCTCACCGACTACGGTATCGCGAAGATGGTCGGTTCGACCTCTATCACCTCGCCGGGAACGGTGGTCGGTTCGGCGCACTATATGTCCCCCGAGCAGGCGCAAGGCCAGGATTGCGACGTGCGGTCCGACCTCTACTCGCTCGGCGTCGTGCTGTTCGAATGCCTCTCGGGAGCGGTGCCGTTCGACGGCGATACGACCGTGACGGTGTTGATAAAGCACATCTCCGCCCCGGTCCCCTCCATCCGCGCCCTACGTCCGAACCTTCCACCCGCGGTGGAGCCCGTGCTCGCCCGCGCGCTGGCGAAGCTGCCGCAAGACCGTTACGAGATGGGAGCCATCCTCGCCGAGGAACTGGCGGTGGCCCTCACTCCGAGCAAGTCCAATCTGGCGGTCACCGAAGTGGCCGCTGCCGCAGCAGTCTCGACGGAGCTTCCCCCGACGACGCTCGTGCCGTCGGTGACACCGCCCGCGGAGCCGGTACCATCCTCGATACCTGTAAGCGCCGCGGCACCCGTGGCGCCCGCGGCACCCGTGCCCCCTGCGGCCGGGGCGCCCGCGGAGCCGACAGACGCGCATGCTCCGGCGGTGGAAGCCGCGTCCGTTGCGGCGGCTGGAGCGGCGGCGACCGCCGCGGTTTTGTCGACGGCCCCGCCTATAACGCCTCCCGTCGAGACCCCGGCTCCTGCCTACCTCAAGCGGAGCCCCCGGCCGAACCGCCTCCCATGCCACCCGCTGAACCGACCCTCAGCGCAGAGTCGGTGCCGACCGCTGCGGCCCCCGCACAGATACCCACCACAATGGACTCGACTTCGGCCGAACAGCCGGTGATCGATGGGGCCACGCTGGCGGCGGCTCCGATGGTCGCAGCCGCGCCGGTGGTAGAGGCCGCGGCGGCGGTAGAGGCCCCGCCAGCTGCCGCCGAAGCGCCGCCGATCGCGGAGGCTGCCGCGATCGCGGCAGCCGGGGCAGCATTCACGCCAACCGCGCCCTCAGCGCCGACACCTTTGGCGGAGAGCCCGGCCCCGACGCCTCCAACGGAGCCCCCGGCTGGTCCGCCACCGGTCGATGCCACACGGTTCGAAGCATTACCCGAGGACGACACCGCGGCGGTAGCGGCCGCGGCAGCCGTAGCGGCCGCAGCAGCCGCTACGGTGTCGGGCTCGATTCCGGTGACTCACGCCCCGACCGAGCCCATCGCTCCGGCAGCTCCAGTGGAGCCTACGAGCCCACCCTCGACCCTAACGTCGGTCGAGCAGCCCCCTATGGAGCAGCCTCCGGTAGGAGCCACCCGGTTCGAAGCATTGCCCGATGTCGAGCCCGTCTCGGCTATGGCGGGAGCAGCGACACAGTGGGAAGCCCCCCCGGCTCCGGCAGCCCCTCCACCGTCTCAGTCACCTCCTCCTTCCTCGCCGACCCAGGCTGAGCCGATCCCGCCCCTGGCGGGAGCGACGCCGATCTATCAGCGCGGCCCTTACACCCCAGAGACTCAGGCCGCTCCGTACGCCGCCGCGCCCAGCGCAGCCGGCGCCTACGCGGGAGCGCCGCCCCGCCGGAGCAACCGCAAGCGCCTGATCATCATCGCCATCCTGGCCGTGGTCCTGATCGCAGCGATCGGGACAGGGGTGACCTTGGCCATGCAGGGTGGAGGGGATGAATCCACCACGACCACAGTTGCGACGACGACCACTACGGCCCTTTCGACGACTACCACCGCGTCGACCACGTCGACCACGATGATGTCCACCACCACCTCGAAGTCGACGACCACGACGGTCAAGGCGACCACAACGTCGAAGGCGACGACCACCACGGTCAAGGCGACCACGACCACCAAGAAGGTCACGACGACTACCAAGAAGCCGACGACCACTACAAGGAGGCCGACGACCACGAGTCCGCCGGACACTATCGGCCCGGGGACCACAACCCCGCCGGATACAATCGGTCCAGGGTAGAGCTTCATCGTGCGGTGTAGAGTGACAGCTAGAGTGCAGACCAGGCGCTGCGGAGAGGCGGAGGAGCCATGAAACCTAAGTCAAGGGCGTTAACTCTCGGGTCGCGGTTGTTCGTGCTGATAGCTGCCGTTCTGGTCATCGTCGCTCTGTGCGCCGGTGTGGCGCTCGCCTTCACGGATGTCGCTCCCGGAGACGACTATTCCGAAGCGATCGCCGACCTCTCCGGCAAAGGCATCATCAACGGTTTCGAGGACGGCACGTTCCGCCCGGGAGATCTGGTGACCCGGCAACAGTTCGCCAAGATGATCGTGCTCACCCTGGGTCTGCCGGTGAGCGAGAGCGACGTCTGCCGCTTCTCCGATGTCCAACGGAGCGATGCGAACAACCTCTACCCCGACAACTTCGTGGCGGTATGCGCCGCCAACAACATCACCAAAGGTAAGACCGCCAATACCTTCGACCCCTACAGCAATATCAGCCGGGCCCAGGTCATGAGCATGGTCGTGCGCTCAGCGCCTATCGTCGGCATCACGCTCGAACAGCCCTCAAGTTCATACTACGCCGACACCAAGAAGATCATGCGCAACTACGATGACCCCAACCACGGACTGAACGCCCAGATCGCGGAGGTCAATGGGCTGCTGTGGGGCATACGCCTGGATAGCGCCGGCGTGTGGGACCCGGGGAGATTCTGCACCCGAGGCGAGGTCGCTCAGATCCTTTGGCGGCTGATGCAGAAGATCCCGACCTCCAACCTGCTGGCATACGACGATTTCTCCGACCCCAGCAGCGGTTGGAGACAAGAGACCTACGACAATTCCACCCTGCGCTACGTCGACGGGTTCTATAGGATGTGGCAGACGGCACCTAACAACCAGACTGCGTCGTGGTGGCCCGAGGATTTCGAGGACGTTTACTATGAGGCTTGGGCCTGGCCATATCCTGCCTCAGGAGACTACGAATACGGTCTGCTCTTCCGCTCACAGGACTTCAACAACTTCTACCAGTTGAGCGTGACGGGTGATGACACCGCGCGACTCTGGAAGCGGGCCGGCGGCGATTGGACGCCCATGACTGCATCCTTCAACCTGCCTCCGGCGCGTGAGGACGGCTGGCGCCACCTGGAGGTGGTCATGGTGGGCGACTCATTCACCGCCTACGTGGATGGTATCCAGGTCGGTGAGTTCACAGACACCGCCTTCCCCACAGGCAGGGTGGGATTCTGGGTGTGGACGTTCGACGAACCGGATTTCGCCTGCTACTTCGATTTGTTCGCGGTCTGGCAGATCGTCTACTAACGATTGCCGGCCCGTGCCGAGGTCTGCGGTTCGTTATTGACCCCGAGTTGCTCGGGTACATCGGTGTAAGCGAGTAGTGCCATAGCTCGACAGAATAAGGAGACCGCTGGGATGGATGTTCTCAAAAGGCTTGAACGGGCGATCAATGAGCGTGATCTCGAAGCCCTGATAGCCTGCTTTCGAGAGGATGTCGTCATAGAGTATCCGGCACACCCGGCGCGGAACTTCCGAGGCAGGGACCAGATCTGGCGCAACTGGGCGCCTATCATGGCCGGGCTGGTCGATTTCAAGGCTACGCTTGTGCGTTCTTGCACCACGGAGGATTCAGCCTGGGCAGAATGGCTTTGGCAGGGCTTCCAGGCCGACGGCACGCCCGGTGATACGGCCGGCGTCATCATCCACGGTTTGGCGGACGACCACATAGCCTGGGTTCGCTTCTATCTGGAGCCGATCGACAGGGCCCACCAAACCGGCTGACGGGTCCCTGAAACTCGAGCCGGCGGACCACCTAGTGCCCCTGATTGCCGGCCACATCCGCGGGCACTTGTCCGTCATCTCCTCCTATCGGCCCCGGCTGCCAGAGCTCACCCAGGGTCCCCGAAGCCGCCCTACGTCCTGAGATGCCACCGCCCCGCCCCCTAAGGACCCATGCAAGGCCGGCCGCGATGAAAGACCCGACGAGAGGCCCTACAAGATAGGCCCACCATGCGGTGTAGTCTCCCAGGATAAGCGCCGGACCCAGAGAGCGAGCGGGGTTCATGGAGGCTCCGCTCACAGGCGAGCCGAACAGCCCGGCCAGCGCGATGAATCCCCCTACCCCGATGGCCGCCCCCCAGCCCACGCTTTGGGCTCCCGAGGCGGTACCCAGGATCACGCTCACAAGCCCGACTGTCAGAAGGATCTCCCAGCCCATGGCGAGAGGCGTACTCACACCCGGTCCAGGCAGGGTGAGCCCGGCCGTTCCCTCCCGGCCGAGGAGGAGCACCAGGATTTCCATCGCGAGCACAGCGCCGGCAAGCTGAGCACCGATATAGGCCGGCACCCGTTTCCAGGCAAAATCGTTGCGCAGGGCGAAGGCGATGCTCACCACGGGATTGAGGTGAGCTCCGGAAACAGCCCCCATGAACAGAATGATGCTCATCACCATGAGACCTGGGACCACCACCTGCGCCGCCTGCGGCACAGCGTGACCGCCAAAACGGGCGTTCACCAGCCCTGAGCCCGCGGCGACCAGCACGAGAAGAAACGTGCCGAAGAGCTCCGAGAAGAGTCGGCGAAGGATGTACGGGCCGGATCGGTCGAACTCAGAGATGCCGCTCAGAACGTGGGCAGGGACCCCAACAGCCGCGGCCACGACCCTGGGTAGAGTCTCGGATTGCTGTCCACGGTCTTCTTGCATGTCCCGCCATGGTGCCACGCTCCTTTCCGACGATAGCTTTCACGATGCACCTCCTTCTCCCGATGCCTTGCGAAGAACAAGCGCGAGAAGCGCCATGATGAGAGCAGGAACGGCGGCGATCGCGATCGCCGCTCGAAAGCCCGCGGCAGCCGCAACGGGACCGGTCAGATACGGGAAGACCATGGCTCCCACACCACCCACGAGCTGAAAGATGGAGAAGACCACGCCCGCATGCCAGGCAGGGAACTTGCTCGAGTAGCTCCCGATCAGAGAGAAGCTGGCGCAGGAGCCAAGACCGACACAGAACGTGAGTGCGAGCGACGCAGCCTGACTGGGCGCTACCGCCACCCCCACTATGAACACGGCCATCACGATCCCGAAGATGGCCAACAGAGACGAGGGCGGGAACCGCCGAGTCACGGGGATGACAGCCAGTCTCCCCACTATCTGCCCGACGAAGTAAAAGGTCACAGTCAAACCGGCCCAGGCCTCACTCGCCCCGAACACATCGACCTGGAACTTCGGCAGCCAGGTTCCGAGCGTCATCTCCGCACCCAGGTACATGAACGAAGCCAATGCGATCGCGACGAGAAGCCTGGGGCTGAAGGCTGCCACCGCGCGCAGCTGGCGCAGCCGCAGGTTCTCTCGCCCGGGGATGTCCGCCAAGGGGAGAAGCATGAGGATCACAGCGATCAACAGCGCGAAGACGGCCTCGCCCGCGTACACCCCCCTCCAGGTGGCGCCCCGGCTGACAAGCACCCCAAGGACAAGGGGAGTGATCGTCATGGCCACGACGGAGGAGAGCATCGTGATGTTGAGGACCCAGGCAGTCCGCTCCCGCACGTGTGCGCTCACCCACATGCCGGGAATCCCGGCAAGGATCACGCAGGGCAGACCGACGACGAAATACGCAGCCACGAACGACCACAGGCCCTGGGCCAGAAGGCCGGTGGCGGCAAGGCCGGCGCTCTCCAGCAACGCGGCTCCCACCAGACACCATTTCACCGGAGCTTTGGCCATAAAGCAATTCAGCGCTACGACGCCGACCACGCCCCCGAGAAAGAAGGCCAGCGCCGGCAGACCGCCTTGGGCAAGGGGAATGCCAAGGTCGCTCATGATGGAGTTCAAGAGCGGCCCCAACGAGACCCACACCACGCCGCTCAGAAACTGCGTGAGATACAGGGGCAGGCGCGACATCGGATCACACAGAGAGCGAAAACGCCCCGGGCGGCCGGGCTGATGCTCGGACGGAGATCCCGGCTGGTAGTCGGCGACGGTCATACCCGAACTATGGAGAGCCGGACTCGGGAAAGCAAGCGGGGTACGATGTACCTGCGCGAAGTGACGCGGGCGGGAGGCAAGAACGTGTTCGAGATGCAGGCATGGCAGTGGATCACCACCGCGGCTGTGGCAGCCGTCGCCGTCGCTGTCATGTCATTCTCGATAGCCCATCTGTTCTCGCGCAAGGCACCGGCGAGAGCGACGCTTCGCCGGGCGAGTCGAGTGGAGTCCGGTCTCTTCGACGAGACGGTGCCCGAGGGCGCTCGGATCTTCGACGGTTGGGCCTATCGGATGGGGGCCCGTTTTGCTGGTCGCAGCCGCTTGACGGTCTATGAAGACCGAGTCGTCGTGACGGGGCCGCGCGTGCCTCGCCGGTTGTACGAAGCGTGGGTCTGGGTCCAGGGCATACTTCTCGCCCTGGTAGTCCCGCTGCTGGTCGCGGCCATCGTCAACCTGGACTGGCGGTGGCTAGTTGTGGCGGCGGTCGCTTTGATCGTTAGCTTCGGGATCTCGTTCGGGGGTGCTGGGCTGTTTCCCGGCCTGGGCGAGCTCTTCGAGGAAGACGGCCGCTTCATGGCGATCGAGTTCCCGAGAGATTCGGTACGAGAGGTGGACCTCGGGAAGGGGTGGTCGAAGGGCGGGTTCGAGGTGGTTCTCTTCCCCTACAAGGCCGGGATCGACAAGATGTCCGAGGGGTTGGCGGTGTCGTTCTTCGCCCCCGACGAGTACGCGCACGAGGTACGCTTCGCTTTCGCCATGTATTCAGCCGAACGGGCGCGCGAGTTCGCCGCGGTGTTGAAGGAGCGGGCAGCAGTCTAAGGCGGGATCGTCGACCTGGGAAGCGGCCACGGTGTCCGCTCAAGACAGCGATGGCAGGATCCATCCTTCGCGCACCTACGACACCCGTGCCTTGGTCTGACGACCACCAGGTCCCCGCCTCGGGACGAACGCTGGAGCTGGACCGCATCCGCGCCAGCACTCCCGCGGGGGGAGTTGAGCCCCCGCATGCGCTGTTCGACGACCTCATGCCCCTGCCGCAGTGGGCGGATTTCGCCGAGACCCTACCATTGGGACTGACCAGGTAGTCTCGCTCTACAAGGAAGGGAAGCCCGGTCTTCTGCCGACCGAGCTTCCCGAGTCAAAGCGCCACGATCACCAAGGGACGAGCGCTCCTAGATCAGAGCGTCACCAACCAAGGTCACGCGGCCCCCGGATCGGCTTTCCTCCGCCAGAACAACCACAGCGCTCCGACGATGGCGAACGCTATACCGGCGATGAGCATTCCCACGCCGGCCCCGATGGCCACGGTAGTGAGGCCGAATGAGGCCACTGCCAGATACAAGTAGTTCTCGAGGTTCAGCGCCTGCCCGTAGGTCAGATGCTCGGGATTCGTGGGGTCGAATCTTCCGCCCCCGAGAATTTCGTTGTATAGGCCCATCTCATGGCGGTGTTCCCTCACCAAGTCCCCCGCTGCTTGGGCTTCTGCCGCGGTATCGATCACCTGGCCTGCTGCGATCTGTTCATCGGACAGCGTCAGCGTGATCTGCTCCGTGTCCATCGCTTCATGGAGGTACTGCTGCTTGCTCGCCCCGATGGTGATGAACGTGATCCCGAGAGCAATGTTGGCCACTCCCAGCACGATCACCACGATTGCCAGAATCTTCTTGATGCTACTCATGCCTCCCCCACTTCCCTTTCTTCGCGCGATTGTCGTCATGGCTCTCTGGCACCCAGAGAAGCGATTGCGAGCCCCCTGACTTCCTTTGAGCGGCGGGCAAGAACCTGCTTGCCCGACGGCGGGAAGGCGGCCCAATACGTACTCACTGATTTATACATGAGTAATATACCTATGTCAAGTATCATTGCTATGTTATGATGGTATCGTCACAACGGGCGACGGCCTTCAGAAAAAACAGAAGAAACGGAACTCACAGCTATGATGGCGATCTCCACAAAGGGGCGGTACTCGGTGAGGATCCTGGTTCTCATGGCCTCGAGGCCTGGGGGTCAGATGTTCACGAAGAACGAGATCGCGGAAGCTGAAGGGATCTCTCCCTCGTACGTTCAACAGCTTATGATGACCCTTCGGGCAGCCGGGTTCGTGAACAGTCACAGGGGCAAGGTCGGCGGGTTCACGCTCGCAGGAGATCCGACGGCGATAACGGTAGCCGACGTCTTGAGGGCCAGCGAAGGTCAGATAGTGCTGGCGCCTTGTCTGGGCACGGAGAAGTGCGAGCGCGAGCCGGGATGTACCACCCGTGCGCTGTGGATGAAGGCGCGCGACCTGCTCGACGGCTTGTTCGGCGGGGTGACGATCGCCGACTTGGTCACGAGAGGTGCGGAGAGACTCCCGCGGGTGCCCGCAGAGAGCTAGGCTTGCGGCAGCGGATGGCGGCGCGTCGGGGTGGAGCGCATAATGGCCCATAGAGCAAACCGGCCCTGCCCACAACCGCTCCTGGAGGCACCATGAGACCACTGCAGACCGATCTGTCGATCCTGCAAGAGTTCGAGTTCGAACACGCCCCGGTGGGAGTGAAGTTCCTTTTCAAGAGACCGGAAGACATCGAGCGGCTCGACAGGCCGGCCGCCTTCTGCGAGATGATCGGCGAGGCACAGCGGAGAGGCGCACCCTTCTACTTCTCGAAAGAGGAGGAGGACTGTTTCGGGACCGTCGTCCTCGGCATGGAAGAGGCGCCTACGTTCGCCGAGGCGGGGCTCCTTGGCGAGAAGTTCGAGATCTTCCAGGAGGCGCGAGCCAACCAGAGGATCTACCAGCACATCCCGATGCTCGCCAAGGGCACGGTCAACTACGTGGCCTGCTCCCCTCTCGACACCCTGACGTTCGAGCCCGACCTGCTGATACTGATGGCGACGCCCTCCCAGGCCGAGATCGTGCTGAGAGCGATGAGCTATTCCACCGGTGAACTGTGGGAGACGAAGAAGACGCCGGTGATGAGTTGCGCCTGGATCTATGCGTACCCGTGGCTGAGCGGGAAGGTCAACTACCTGGTGACGGGCATGGCTTTCGGCTCCAAGGCCAAGGGGGTCTTTCCGGAGGGGTGGATCCTGATCTCAATACCATGGGACAAGATCCCGGTGATCATCAAGAGCCTCGAGGAGATGACTTGGGCTCTGCCCTCGTACACAGAGGGACCGGAGAAGTTCTGCGAGCGCCAGCTCCGGGTGCGGGAGGAGGCCCTGCAGGAATCCCTGAACCCGTGAGAGCGATCGCTATAAACGGGAGTCCCCGGAAGGACTGGAACACCGCCACGCTGCTGCGTAAAGCTCTCGAAGGAGCCGAGAGCGAAGGGGCCGAAACGAGGATGGTGCATCTCTATGACCTTGCCTTCAAAGGATGCACCAGCTGCTTCTCGTGCAAGATGAAGAACAGCACCTGCGGCCTCTGCGCGATGAAGGACGACCTTAGAGACATCCTCAGAGAGACGCTGGAGAACGATGTGCTTCTTCTGGGCTCTCCCATCTACTTCTTCGACGTGACCGGTGAGATGCGCTCGTTTCTCGAGCGGTTGCTGTTTGCGAATCTCGTCTACGACCTCGAGAGGAGGACTGTCTTCACGCGGGAGATCTCATGCGGGCTCATCTTCACGATGAACGCCTCCGAGGAGGCCGCCAAACGATTCGCCTGCGACGCGATCCTTCAGAGACATGCCGCCATGTTGCGCATACTTAACACGGACTCGGAGATACTGGCCGCCTACGACACCTACCAGTTCTCGGACTATTCGATGGTCCACGCGCCTATGTTCGATGAGACCCGCAAGGCCTGCGTGAGAGCGGAGCGGTTCCCGGTCGACTGCCAAAGAGCGTTCGAGATGGGGGCCCGTTTGGCGGCCTCGCGGAAATAGATACCCCGCAGCTGTCATGGCCCACCCATGGCGGCCCCAGCTCAGTAGAGGACCCGACTCGATCAGGGCCGAGCGTTTCGACGGATACGAATAGAACCGCGCCGCGCCTGCGGCTAGGTTCGTGCCTATACTGTGAAAACGACGTGGAGAGACGGACGCGGAATCAGGGGGAATCATGCAAAAGCGCAAGCTCGGTGACGGGCTCGTGGTATCGGCGGTCGGACTCGGCTGCATGGGTATGTCCGAATGCTACGGAGCCTGCGATGAGGCCGAGGCAGCCGCCACCATCAACCGGGCGCTCGACCTGGGCATCGACCTGCTCGACACCTCCGACATGTACGGCCAGGGCAGGAACGAGAAGTTGGTCGGCCGCGCCATCCGCGGGCGGCGCGATGAGGTCGTTCTGGCCACCAAGTTCGGCAACGTCCGGGCACCGAGCGGAGAGTTCATCGGTGTCAACGGCCGCCCCGAATACATCCGGCAGTGCTGCGAAGACAGCCTGCGCCGCCTCGAGGTGGACGTCATCGACCTTTACTACCAGCATCGAGTCGACAAAGACACTCCGATCGAAGACACCGTGGGTGCCATGGCTGAATTGATCGACGAGGGCAAGGTGCGCTACCTGGGACTGTCCGAAGCCGCCCCGGCCACGATCCGGCGGGCCTGCCAGGTGCACCCCATCGCGGCTCTGCAGTCCGAGTATTCGCTGTGGACCCGAGACCCGGAAAAGGAGGTGCTCGCCACCTGCCGTGAGCTCGGGGTGGGGTTTGTACCCTATGCACCCCTGGGGCGCGGATTCCTTGCCGGCCGGTTCAAGAGCCCGGACGACCTCGACTCGGACGATTGGAGAGCCGGGCACCCTCGGTTCGAGGAAGAGAACCTGCAGGCCAACGTGCGGCTGGCGGAGGCCGTGAGCGACATGGCGCGGCGCAAGGGCTGCACACCCGCTCAGCTTTGCCTGGCCTGGGTGTTTTCCCGAGGAGAGAATATCGTCCCTATCCCAGGAACCAAGCACATCAAGTATCTGGAGGAGAATGTCGGAGCCCTTGACATCCAGTTGACCGAAGCCGAGTCGACCGAGTTGGCGGAGATGTTCCCTCCCGACGCGGCCACCGGCCAGCGCTACCCCGCCGGGGCCATGAAGGCCCTCGGCCTTTAGAGCCGAGGCGGTGTGTGAGGTGGCAGCGCCTCACTCGATTGTCGCGTCATAGGGGTTGACTCGCTCGACACGGTTCGACACGAGGCCACCGCGGTCGTTGAACCGCAGCTGCGATTGAGGTCGCCACCCGGGCCAACGGAGGCTACGAGTAGCGGCGCCCGCCAAGTGCTAGTCCCCCGGCTCCGACTCCACGAGTCGCTTGAGGTTTTGCAGACCCCGCTCGTAGATCTGGTCCCACTTCCGCCTGAGCACGATCGCGTCGGTCATCGGGCCGATGACGGCCGGCTTCGGCTCGTATTCGAGGACAAACGATACCTTGGTCGAGCCGCCGGCCGACTCACCCGCGGACTCAAAGCGCCAGCTCTTGCGAGCTTCCACCCCCATGAGCGGCGCCTTGAAGGTCCAGCCCTCACCGGGACTGTACTCCACGGTCTCCCACTCGCTGGCCATCTTGCGACCCATGAAAGTGAGGTTGACGAGCAACCTGGCCCCCACTCCCTCGGTATGCTCGGTGAGCGGCCTCACGTCTTGGATGTAGTCGAGATACCGGGGTATGTTTCGCCAAGCGGTCGTGAAACGAAGGACATCCTCTTTGGGGCGAGCAATAACTATCTGCTTCTCGATCATGGTCATGATTGACCTCCTTTGACCCGACCAACGGGGCACCCTCTACTCATGATTCTCCGCGCTTGGGCCGGCGCGTCAAGAAGATGAGCAAGAATGCCGTCGCCGCTGGACCCGTGACCGGCGTCCCTTACATTCTTCTTACGCTTTCGGGCTCATACTGACCCACGAGACTCTGGATAGACGGCTCCAGGTTGAGCGAAGCAAAGGAGAAGCAGACTATGAGACCCCGCTGTTTCCGCGTCCTTGTCTTGGCCGCAGTGGTGCTGATGACGGTAGCGGCTCTCTTCACTTCCGCCTGCGGCGGCTCCGACGACACCAAGACGACAGAGCCCGCCGATACGCCCACCACATCCGCAGCCGAAAGCACCGACACCACGGAAGCCGGCCTGACCGGAGAGAACGGCAGCATCGTCGTGGCCGGGCTAGTCGACTACCCGATGAACTTCACGGTGCTAGACATGGACTACATGGATTGGACAACCGTAACCGCGACAGATCCCGACGGTGTCGAGGGACAGTATGAGGGAGTGCCGTTGAGCGACATCTTCGAGTATGTCGGCGTGCAGGCGGACGCGGCAGCAGTGGTGATCGCGGCATCCGACGGTTCGACCGTCGAGGTGGCTCTTGCCGACATCCCGACCGAAGAGGCGATCCTCACCGTCGGCGAGAACGACGCCATGAACACGGTGATGCCAGGTCTCGACAGCGGATGGGTGGAAGACATAGTCAAGATGGAATTCAAGTAGGCGCCGTCCAGTAGGCCTCGCCGCTCAGGCCCCGCCAAAGAGCGGGCTACTTGCGCAGGCTGCGCAGGAACTCCCTCACCTGCTCGTCGGTGCGATACTTGGTCATGTCGTAGCTATCGTAGTGGGCGAGTTCCGCGCGTTCCCTCACGATGCGGGGTTTGGGCGGAGCAGCCGCGTATCCCAGAGCCATCATGTCGTAGACGACCAGGTCGTCCGGAATTCCCAGCAGTTCCGTGATGAGTGGCATCACATAGGGACCGCTTGCCGCGGTGGTCCACTGGCAGCCCAGGCCGAGGGTGGTGGCAGCCAGGGTCATGTAGAGAAACGCGCTGGCCAACGACGAGTCGAACACCAGATCGCCACGCAGCAACTGGGTGACGAGCGGGTATGACTTCTTTGTACGGGTGTCGCCGCAGACCACGATCAGCACGGGCGCGTCTTTCCAGCCCGGGTCCGAGACCGGGCGCGCGGCGGAAGCCCACCTCATGTCTTCCGAACGCGTAAGCTCCACATCGTGCGCCGGGTAAGCCTGCACCTTCACGAAGCCGGCGATGCGGTCCTTGGTCTCCTGGTCCCGCACGACCACGAACTCCCAAGGTTGGGAATTGGTCCCCGAGGGAGCCCAGCGAGCCACCTCGATGATCTTGTCCACCAGCTCGTCCGGCACGGGATCGGTCTTGAACACCCGTGTGCTCCTCCGTGCCTGCACCAGTCCGAGAAGCTCCTGATACTCCATCGCTGCTCCTTTCGCCGCCCCGAGTCACCCGTCTCGAGCAGCATCACCCATCGTGTATGTTTGGCCCGTCCAGGATACAGCAAGGTTTGCCGACGCTTCACGGGGGGACTTAGGGACCATGGACGCCGCCCCGCCCCTCGAACTGATACTCGGCACACGTGCCGAGAAGATCGCAGAGGCCAAGCGCATCATCGATGCTGCCCGCGCGCAGGGCATCGTCCTCCGCCTGCTCGGCGGACTAGCCGTCCGCTTCCACTGCGAATCGCTGGACTTCTGCGAGAGAGACCATGGCGACATAGACTTCATCGGGCACAGGCGCGACGCGAATCGTATCGCGAGCCTGTTTGCCGATCTTGGGTTCGAGGAGATCGTCCACGTGCGTGAGGCGACCGGCGGCCGCCAGCTTCAGTTCGCGCGTGAATCTCGCCACGAGCGCGATTGGGCGGAATACGGAGGCCATCTTGACGACCACATCGACGTGTTCCTAGACACGTTCAAGATGGACCACTCCATAGACCTCAGCGATCGCCTGGAACTCGAGGAATACACCATCGCGGTGAGCGACGTGCTCCTCACCAAGATGCAGATGGCCGACCTGAACGAGAAGGACGAGCGCGACATCTTCACCCTTCTTCAGGACCTCGAACTCGGTACCTCCGAAGACCCGGGCGCGATCGACGTCCCGTACGTCGCCCGGCTTTGTGCGCGGGACTGGGGTCTGTCCCATGACGTCGAGCTAAACCTCGGGCGGTTGGGCGAGAGGCTCGACACCTACGCCCTGGATCTTTCGAAGCGAGACCAGATACGGGCCAAGCTGGAACGCCTCCGTGCGGCCATCGAGACCGAGCCCAAGTCTCGCGCCTGGCGGCTACGCGCCAAGATAGGTGAGCACCGTCCCTGGCACGATACGGTCGAGGAGCAAGCCTAGCGGAGCCGGCCGGGAATCGCCTCCGCAAGCCGTCGGAAGGGCCGGCGTGTGCGATGATGAAGGGCGGAACCCGTCCGGCAACCCCTGGGAGAGCGATACCGATGTTGATCACCGACGTACTCATGCGCAACGCAAGCCTCTACGGAGACGAGGTCTGTCTCATCGAGGTCAACCCCGCCCTGGAAGAGAGGCGGGAGATCACGTGGCGTGAATACGAGCTCATGGAGACCAACCCTCACGAGCATTCCCGCAGAGAGATGACCTGGCGCCAGTTCGACGACGCCGCCAATCGGTTCGCGAACCTGCTGATCAGCCAGGGCATCGGCAAAGGCGACAAGGTCGCCATCCTCATCATGAACTGTCTCGAATGGCTGCCCATCTACTTCGGCATCCTCAAGGCCGGCGCAGTCGCGGTGCCGATGAACTACCGGTATACAGCCGAAGAGATCGAGTACGGTCTCAAGCTGTCGGAGGCCCGTGCGTTCGCGTTCGGGCCGGAGTTCATCGGTCGCATCGAGGCGATCATCGACCGCATCCCCAAGGTCGACCCTCGGTTCTTTGTCGGCACCGACTGCCCCAGCTTCGCCGATAGCTACGCCGAGCTCGCCGCCGAATGCTCCAGCGAGACCCCGCAGGTCGAGGTTTCGGAGGAGGACGACGCCGCCCTGTATTTCTCCTCCGGCACCACCGGTTTCCCGAAGGCGATCCTGCACGATCACCGCAGCATCATGTCCGCGTGCGTCACCGAGCAAGAACATCACGGACAGGACCGCGACGACAACTTCATGTGCATCGCCCCCCTCTACCACACGGGCGGGAAGATGCATTGGTTCGGCAGCCTTCTGGCCGGGAGCAAGGGCGTCCTCTTGCGCGGGACGAAGCCGGAGTGGATCCTGAAGACCATCTCCGACGAGAAAGTCACGATCGTTTGGCTCCTCGTCCCCTGGGCCCAAGATATCCTCCTCGCCATCGATAGCGGGGACGTGAGACTCGCTGATTACGAGCTCGGACAGTGGCGGCTCATGCACATTGGGGCTCAGCCCGTCCCCCCGAGTCTGGTCCATCGCTGGCAACAGCACTTTCCCGGCCAACTTTACGACACCGACTATGGCCTCACGGAGTCGGTCGGTCCAGGTTGCGTCCACCTGGGGATCGAGAACATCCGCAAGGTGGGGGCCATCGGGAAGGCGGGCTTCGGGTGGGAGGTCGTGATCGTCGACGACTCCGCCGCCCCGGTCCGACAGGGAGAGGTCGGGGAACTGGCCGTCAGGGGCCCGGGCGTAATGAAGGGCTACTACAACGACCCCGAGGCTACTGCCGCAGTGATGAAGGACGGCTGGCTCCTCACCGGCGACATGGCCCGCGTGGACGAAGAGGGCTTCATATACCTGGTGGATCGCAAGAAGGACGTGATCATCAGCGGCGGGGAGAACATCTACCCGGTGCAGGTGGAGGACTTCCTCCATCGACATGACGCGATCAAGGATGTCGCGGTCATCGGCCTGCCGGACGAGCGGCTGGGCGAGATCGCCGCGGCGATCATCCAACTCAAGCGTGGACACGATTGCACGGAAGAGGAGCTTGTGGAGTTCTGCACCTCCCTACCGAGGTACAAGCGTCCCCGCAAGATCATCTTCGATAAGGTCCCCCGCAATGCCACGGGCAAGATCGACAAGCCGGCGCTGCGCAAGAAGTACCACGTGGACAGCATCGTGGAAGCACAGACGCAGCACTGAGCTCCGAGCCCTCGCGTTGCCTCAGGCCCCGCCACGCGTTACAGTAACCCGCATGAGAGGAGGTGACACAGCATGATCGCGAAGATGAAGACCTGACCGACCGCCACCACGTGCACGGGTTGCACAAGGCCATCGATCAGTGACCATCGTCCAGTGACGACAAGTGCCGTCGCCGGCGAGCACGCTGTGGCCCCCTCGGTGAGCGGATAGGACTGGCTCCAACCGACTTTCTTCTTCCTAGAGGCGGCCCCAGCGGGGCTATCGACCCGGCGGCGACCGACCGACCAGGAGGAGACAGTGAGCCAACCGACCACAGACTACCGTCCCATGTGGGAAGCCCTGGGACTGGATCTGCCAGGGCACGACGCCCTGCTTTCCGCTATCCCCGTCCTGTACCAAGATGCCTATCTTAGCCAGACCGATCGCCCGGAGGGCATGGGCTACTTCGACTTCGTCATGAGCGAGATCCACGGTCTCCGTATCAAGGAGCTGGTGGACCACAAGGCCGCGGGCGGCACCGTCATCGGCACGTTCTGCCTGTACGTGCCGGAGGAGATCATCCGGGCCTTGGGCGGACAGTGCGTGGGACTATGTGCGGGGGCAGAATGGGCTTACAACGAGGTAGAGCGCCTCCTGCCGCAGAACACCTGCGCCCTCATAAAGTCCTTCATGGGGTTCAAGCTGGGCAAGGTGTGCCCGTACGCAGAGGTCTGCGACCTCGTCATCGGCGAGACCACCTGCGACGGGAAGAAGAAGGCCTACGAGTTTCTAGCCGAAATGGCCCCGCTCCATGTGATGGAGTTGCCGCAGATGAAGCGCCCGGAAGACCGCGCGTTCTGGCGAGGAGAGATCGAGCGGCTCGTCGCCAAGCTGGAAGAGGTGAGCGGTCGAAAGCTCACGGCGGAGAACCTGGCTGCCGCGATCAAGGAAGTGAACGACAAGCGCCGGGCCCTGCAGCGCCTGAACGCGGCCCGCAAAGCCTCGCCCGTGCCTATTTCCGGCAAAGACGCCCTGCTGGCCGTGCAGGTGGCCTTTTATGACGACGTACCACGGTTCACCACCATGGTGAACAAGATCGCCGACGAGCTCGAAGCTCGGGTGGCATCAGGAGTAGGCGCCGCTCCGAAGGACGCGGCGCGGCTGCTGGTCACCGGCACCCCCATGGCCATCCCCAATTGGAAGGTGCACGATGTGATCGAGAAGACCGGCGCCGTGGTGGTCATGGAGGAACTCTGCACCGGTTCCCGCTACTATTCGAAGCTGGTGGATGAGACCGCGAGCGATCTATCAGGGATGATCGACGCCATCACCGACAAGTATCTCGATATCAACTGTGCCTGCTTCACTCCCAACTCGGGGAGGATCGAGGATGTGATCCGCCTGGCTCAAGAGTACAAGGTGGACGGCATCGTCCAATACGATCTGCAGTTCTGCACCCCCTACCAGATGGAGGCGACGTCTGTGGACCGGGCGGCAAAAGCGGCCGGGATCCCGGTCCTCCGCATCGACACCGACTATTCTATGGGAGACGTCGGCCAGCTCTCCACCCGGGTGGAGGCCTTCCTGGAAATGATCGAATGAGACGCACACTCCGACCGTGAAGCGAGCTGACCGATGATATCGTCCCGGCACTCTGAGCACTAATGCCCAGTCGTCTCGTCTACCTCGACAACGCGGCCACCAGCTGGCCGAAGCCGCCGGCGGTGATGGCCGCCATGAGTCGGCTGCTCGGAGAGGCCGGCGCCAACCCGGGACGTTCCGGTCATCGTCTCTCGGTTGAAGCCGCCCGCGCGGTCTTCAACGCCAGGGAGGCGGTCGCAGGACTGCTGGGAGTGCCGGACCCCTTGCGCGTCATCTTCTGCGCAAACGCCACCCAAGCTCTGAACCTGGCCATCCTTGGCCTTCTCGGCCCTGGCCAGCACGTGGTGACCACGAGCATGGAGCACAACTCCGTCATGAGGCCCCTGCGAGCTCTTGAGCAAGAAGGCGCTCGACTGACCGTGGTGGAGTGCTCTCCGGAAGGAGTCCTGGATCCCGCCGCAGTGGAACACGCCTTGCGGCCGGAGACGGCGCTGATCGTCGTGAACCACGCTTCCAACGTCGTGGGCACTCTTCTGCCCGTCAAGGAGGTGGCCTCCATCGCCCGCGCTCGGGGAGTGCTCCTGCTCGTCGACGGCGCCCAGTCGGTCGGGGCTCAGCCCATGACCATGGATGAGCTCGGCGCCGATCTCCTCGCCTTCACCGGGCACAAAGCCTTGTACGGCCCGAGCGGCACCGGCGGTCTCGTGATCGGGGAAAGGGTAGACATCAGTCAAATGCGCCCACTCATGCGGGGTGGGACGGGCAGCAACTCCGAATCGGAGGCCCAACCCGAGTTCCTGCCCGACAAGTTCGAGAGCGGGACTCTCAACGTCGTGGGACTGGCCGGACTGGAGGCGGGAGTGCGCTGGCTGATCGAGCAGGGGATCGAGGACCTCCGCAGCCGGGAGCGCGAGCTCACTGCCCGGCTCATCGAGGGCCTGCGCGAGATCCCGGGAGTGAAGGTCAGGGGGACGCTCGACGCCTCCCGACAGCTGCCGGTGGTGTCCTTCACCATCGAGGGAATGGATCCGGGGGAGATCGGCCTTCGCCTGGACGAGGAGTCCGGCATCGCCGCCCGGGTGGGGCTCCACTGCAGTCCTGCCACCCACAGGACCATCGGCACCTTCCCCTCCGGGACGGTGAGGTTCTCTCTCAGCGCGTTCACCACTGTGGACGACATCGACTATGCCCTTAAGGCGGTGGGCAGCCTGGCTTCCGAGGCGCGAGCCGGTAGCCTGCGTGCGGGCGGCGGGGACGCAGGCGGCGGACCAGCCGCCGAGCGACCTGGCGGACCGGCCACCGAGCGATCCGACGGACCGGTGGCGGACGGTGTTGCGTGAGCCCCACAGCTCCTACCCACAGGCTCTTCCTCGTGCCTTCAGCCTCTCATGCGATGAAAGGGGAGGCCGCGCTGACGCGGGCCGGCGTGCCGTGCACGCTCATCCCGGTACCGCGGACGTTGAGCTCCGAGTGCGGCGTCTGCCTGCGGGTGGTCTTCGAGGACCGCGAGCGAGCCGGACAGGCACTCGCGGCCGCCGGACTGGAGATATCCGCGATTCACGACCTTGACATGACTCGGCCCAGGAAGGAGGCGGCAGGTGGACCATCACCCGGCCAATAGCGCACTTCATGCCCACCGCGAAGGTGAGGGAGCACCCGAGCCTGGACCCATTGTCTTAGCCATCTCCGGTGACGTGATGGGACTGGGCGACGAGGAACTCGGGCGAGTGCTGCTCCGAAATCATCTGCATGCGCTGAGCGAGGTCACTCCCCAGCCTGACGTGCTTATCTTCTTCAATAGCGGCGTTCTATTGGCCGTCGAGGACTCCCCTGCCCTCGACGATCTCGCGGCCCTCGTCGCCCGGGGAGTGAAGATCCTTCTGTGCGGCACGTGCCTCGGCCACTTCGACCTCAAGGAGAAGGTAGCCGTGGGAGAGATCTCCAACATGTACACGATCACGGAGACGATGCTCCGCGCGGGCAAAGTGATCAACATCTAGCAGCCTCACTCGGGCTGCAGCAACCCGATGGGGATGCCGTCCGGATCGGCGAACATCGCCCAGAAACCGACTCCGGGGATCGCCGTCCTTGGCGCGATCAGGGTGCCTCCCAGGACCACAGCCCTCGTCAGGGTCGACTCGATATCCTGAACGTGGAAGTAGCTGTTGAGGGCGCAGGCCGGAACCGATTCAGGCTTCGCCATCATGGCCCCACCCGGGGTGTCGCCGGTCTTTATCAGCGGATAGCCCGGGAACGAGTCCTGATCGAACTCCCAGTCGAACACCTTCGAGTAGAAGTCGATCGCCTTTGGTACATCGCTTACCATCAGTTCCCAGTGAAAGAGCCGATTTGCCATCTCCCAAGCCTCCTCAGTCAGTATCGGTGTCGGCCTATCCGGTGTCCGCGCCGGTGAATCCGGCGCCGCAGGGACTACCCGTCCTTGGCGAGTCTCGCCAGGATCTCCTCGTTGATCTTCTCGATCCGCAGTATCTGCTCGGCTTGGTTCTCGAGCTGCTTCAAGATCTGCTCCGTGTCCGCGAAAGACTTCTGATTGACGAGATAGTCGTTTTCCGCCCGGGCCTCCGAGTGCCTGCCCTGCAAGTTCTGCCCTACCATGAGAAGCGGCATCAACATGATCTGGATGACGTTGCTTATGAGCAGGTAGGCAACGAAGGCGGGAAAAGGATCGAAGGCATGCAGGTGCAACGCGCTCACCTTGCTCGCGAGGATGTTGTACCCACACCACACGACCGTCCAGCCGGCTATGATGAAGAAGAAGCCCATCGTGCCGATGTGATCGGTTATGGCGATGGCCACCCGATCGAGAGCGGAAAAGTTCTCCGTCACCGCTTGATTGGCGGGCACTCCTTGCTTCGCCGCCTCAATAGCAGCCTGGTGGGCCTTTCGCCGTGATCCGATCACGTGTGCCTCCTCTCCTACAGTCTTGGAATCTCGTGCGGGGCGCGCGAGAAGGCGCAACTCCGCAAACTAAGTACCCTTATCAAGGCTTGACCACGTCTTTTCCGCCAAGGCGGCGCCGAACGCCGCGCGGACTACTCTATCCCCAGACGTTCGTGCCGCAGTTGACGGAGATGGCCTGTCCGGTGATGGCGCTCGACCCGCTCCAATCGGCCGATGCTAAGATGGGCTTCGTCCCAGGGGGACG
Source organism: uncultured Actinomycetes bacterium (assembly GCA_963713545.1). Classification (GTDB taxonomy): domain Bacteria; phylum Actinomycetota; class Thermoleophilia; order RBG-16-64-13; family RBG-16-64-13; genus CAVPLM01. Next base: position 93,375 of record CAVQME010000008.1, read on the forward strand.
GAACGAATGAAGGCGATCGCTTTTGGTGGCGGCGCGAGACCACGCCGCGCCCGACCAGCCGGTTACTCTCCCGCTCCCCGCCCTCATGCGAGAGAGGCAGGTACGTCTAGGTGAAAGCGCTGGTCCTTGCGCCCTTCCACGAGGACGCCCTTGCACAACTGGCCCGACATGGGGAGGTGGTCTACGAGCCCTGGCTCGAGACCGGGCGACTCGCGGACCCTGTGGAGTTGGGCGAGCGCCTGGGGCAGGATGGCTTCGACGTCCTGATCATCGAGGCCGACTTTGTCTTTGAAGAGACCTTCGAGGCCGCTCCCGACCTGCGCTTCGTTGGCGCCTGTCGCGGCGAAATCGGCGAGCACGTGGACCTCGATGCGGCGCTGGATCGGGGGGTGACGGTCGTGAACACGCCGGGTCGCAACGCCGTGGCCGTGGCAGAGCTGGCGATCGCCCTGATGCTGGGACTGGCCCGTCGCGTATGCACGGTGCACACCGTGATCAGACACGGAGAGTGGGTGAGCGCTGTAGACAACCTGACTGCCTGGCGAGGTATCGAGCTCTCCGACAAGACCGCGGGCCTGGTCGGTTACGGTGCCATCGGCCGCGAAGTGGCGAAGCGGTTGGCTGCCTTTGAGATGGACGTGATCGCCTACGACCCGCTCCTGGCGGATGAAAAGGGGAGCGAGGGCGACAGGGCTCGGTGCGCCGCGAACAAGCGCGAGGCGGGCGTCTCGTTCGTGGGGCTGGAGGAGCTGCTGTCCCGCTCCGATTTCGTGTCGGTCCATGCCGCTCTCACCCCGGAGACGCTGGGACTGCTGGGGACCCGCGAGTTGTCCCTCATGAAGCCGTCCGCCTATCTGATTAACACGGCCCGAGCGGCCATCGTGGACGAGGGCGCGCTCCAGGAGGCCCTCCGCGCGGGCCGGATCGCGGGAGCCGGGCTCGACGTGTTCACGGTCGAGCCCTTGCCGCCGGATTCCCCGTGGTTGACCCTCGACAACGTGCTCCTGACTCCCCACATGGGCGGCGCCACCGGCGACGTCGTGCGCCGCCATTCCGAGATGATCCTGAGCGACCTGCGGCGCTGGCTGCGGGGTGAACGACCCGTCCACCTCGTTACGGGCTGAGCGGGAACGACCGGGACCAGGCGATGGCGGCGGTAGACCGGCGGGAAATGGGCAGAGAGCATATGCGAACTACAATGCCCGCGTTTCTGGCTCTAGACGGGGGTACAAGCGCCGGGCGGGCGGCGCTGTTCGACGCCGACGGCCGGCTTCTCGCCCAGGCGGTCCGCCCCTGGAGCTACGAGACCCCGGAAGACTCCGCGCCCTGGGGCCGGGAATTCGTCCCAGATCGGTTCTGGGCGATACTGTGCGAAGCCGCCCGGGCGGTCTGCGCCGTCGGAGAGACGGCCGGGCCCTATCAGGTGGCCGCCATCGCGGCGACTGCGCAACGCCAGGCGATGGTACTGCTCGACGCCGCGGGGCACGAGCTCTACGCGGGGCCCAACATCGACCTACGCGGCGCCTTCGAAGGGTTGCGTCTACTGAACGAGCGCGGCCCGCGGATACACGCAGTCACCGGTCACCTGCCCCCCATGATGTTCGCCGCGGCTCGCTGGCTCTGGTTCTGCGACCGGCGCCCCGACGTGTGCGCTCGGACCGCTCATCTCCTGATGATGCCCGACTGGTTGACGTGGCGGCTCTGCGGAGAGCTGGCCACCGAGCCAAGCGTCGCGGCTGAGTCGGGGCTGTTCGACGTGGCCCGGAGGGTGTGGTCTGAGGAGGAGGCGGATGCTGCGGAAATCCCGCTCGACATCCTGCCGCCTGTCCGCTCCGCGGGTGTGCCGGCCGGCGGACTGCGTCCCGCCGCCGCCGAGGCGCTCGGCCTGGAACGGGGGCTCCCGGTGGCGGTCGCGGGCACCGACGTGGGTTGCGGGCTCCTGGCGATGGACGTGACCCGCCCCGGGCAAGCAGGTCTGGTCGCCGGCTGGAGCGCGCCGTCCCAGCTCGTCACCGACAGCCCGGTGTTGGACCCCGCCTGCTCCCTGTGGACCACCTGCAGCGTCGCGGGCGCGCCCTGGATACTGGAGGGCAACGCAGGGCCGACGGGTTCCGCCCATCGTTGGGCTCTCGACATGCTCCTGCCGGGCGCGACGTTCGAGGATTTCGATGCGCTCGCGGAGCAGGCGGAGCCGGGCTCCGGCGCTACACTCGCTCTTCTCGGGCCCCGCATCGCCGACTACGCCGACCCGCACCTGCTGTGGGGCGGCTTCCTCTTCCCCCAGGCCAGCGACATGCTGACCTGCGGTCGCGCCGAGTTGGCTCGGGCAGTGCTCGAGAACATCGCCTTCGCCGTCAAGGCGAACCTGTCGCGTGCCGAGTCGTGCGCGGAGAGCGCCGGGCAGCCGCGCCCGCGCGCGCTGAGGCTCGGCGGGGGGCTGGCGGCCAGTCCCCTGTTCGCGCAGATCCTGGCCGATGTGCTCGGGATGCCGGTGGAGGTCGCTCTGACCCCGTCGGTGAGCGCCCAGGGAGCGGCCGTCTGTGCCGCTACCGGCGCCGGTTTCTATGCTGATATCCTGGAGGCCGCCGAACGCATGCGGCAACCGGGCGGGGAATGGCTGCCCAGACCGGTGACCCAAGCGGAGTATCTCGACGCCTACGAACGGTGGCTCCAGGCATACGAGACGTTGTCCAGCCTCAGCCAAGCGCTGGGCTAGGGCACACGAGCGACAAAGGGAAGATCATGGACTACGAGACCATACGGGCAGAGGTGCTGATTACCGCCCAGGCCATGCTTGCCGAGGGCCTAACCATCGGGGACAGCGGCAACGTGAGCGCCCGGGTGCCGGATGAGGAACGTCTGCTGCTCGCGATCACCCCGCACGGGCAGTATTACGATCTGCTGACCCCGGAGGACATCGTCGTGGTCGACGAGGAGGGCGAACCGGTGGCCGGTGACGCCATCCCTTCGGCCGAGTTGCTCCTGCACGCTGAGGTCTACAGGGTCCGGCCCGATGTCGGAGCCGTGATCCACACCCATTCGCCGATGGCCAGCGCAGCATCCATCGTCGGCAAACCGCTGCCACCGGTGCTGGAGGATCAGATGATCTTTCTGGGGGGGCAGATCGAGGTCGCTTCGCACGCCATGACGGGCAGCGAGGAACTGGTGGGGACCGCCGCGGAGGCGCTTGGGGATCGCAACGCGTGTCTGCTCGCCAACCATGGCGCCCTGTGTGTCGGTCGCGATCTACGCGCCGCCCTGTGCGCCTGCCAGTATCTCGAGAAGCTCTGTCAAGCCTACCTCTTCGCCACCTGGTGCGGCGAAGCGAACGTCCTCTCCCCGGAGGTGGTCGCCGCCGAGACCGCGTTCTTCCGTATGCGCCGCTAGTCCCTCGATCCCTGGAGGTGCCGCATGGTCACGGTCCCTGCGTTCCTACTCAAACGGCTCTACGTCAAGGGCAGCCTCAAACCCACCGCCGACGGCTTCGAGTTCCGGGTGCTTAACAAGCTCGGTTCGGGCTACGCGACCGAGATGCTGCCGGTGACCCTGGACGGGACGGAGTTCCCGCAGGAGCGGAGCTACTACCGCCCGGACGGCGGGGACGAGGTCCGCTTCAGCGAGGTCGGCGCGGGCAAGACCTTGACGTTGGAGGTGGGGAAAGGCCTGACGATCGGCGTCCACGACGCGTCTCCGCCGGCAACCGGTCCGCACAAGGTCGGGCTGGGCTTCGTCGTGCAGGGCATATCCGCGCTCAGCTTCGAGGTGTCCGACGTCGTGGAGTAGCGGCAGCACGCCGCACCCGGCGGGCACTTCGGCCAGAGGGCGCCGCGGCCGGCGGGATCTACCCGCGGCGGGCGCCACGCCTAGCGCGTGCGGCCGTAGAAGCCGACCTGCTCTTCCTTGGAGAAGACGACACCGGGCCGGTCGAAGTAGGAGAACACGGCGATAATGCGCTCCCGCGTCCCGCGCACGGTGCTGACCATATGGGCCGTGTTCTTGCCCCGAAAGACATTGAGGGTCCCGGCCTTGAGCTTCAGCGTCCTCACGTCGGGGTCGTCGCCGGCGAGCAGCCTCCCCACGCCCTCGTAGTTCGGATCATCATCGGTCCTGAGAGCGGTCCGATAGACGAAATCGCCGCCCTCTTCCGGCGCCTGGAGCAGCAGAGTAGTGGTGAACTCGCTCCGGTCGAAGTGCCAGCCCAGGGTCTCCCCATCGCGATAGGCCATGACGTTCACCCGCGCCAGATCGTCGCGCATGGGATAGAGGGACTCCTTGTCCATCGTCGAGGCGATGAAGGTGATGAAAGGCGACCATTCGTAGATCCACAGCGGCACGGACTCAGTGATCTGATCGGCGCAGACGGTGTGGTTGAAAGTCTCGGCAGTTCCGAGCGCCGGGTGATCCACGGGCAGGCCCGGGATCTCTTTCACGAAATAGATGTTGTGACGTCGCCTCTGGGTGAACGAAAGCGCGTCCAGGACAGGCCGGACTTCGGCGAGCGCCCGATCGAGAGCCTCCGGCCTCACGAAGCCGGCGAGGTTGTACATGCCTTCGCGGGCCAGGTCGACCCGGCAGCGCTCCACCAGGCTGTCCCAAGGGGCCGTGCCCGGCTTGTCGAGCGGATAGCGATCCAGATCGAGGATGTCGCGCATGTTCCCCATCGTCCTCTCCTTGCCTCGATGAGGTGGCCATCGCCCAGGGGGCAGGCGGTCGTGCCTCACGCTTGTACCCATCGATGACGGGTGTCACTCCCCGGTCATCCCGCGACACGTCTGCCCCCAGACGCACCCGCCGGCGGGGCGCACCTACCGCCGAGGCAGCTTCAGCCCTCCTGCGGCCTCAGTTGCTCCCGCAGCCTCAGCCCTCCCACTTCTCCACTTCGATCAGACAGGAGTTGTTGGCCATCGCCGTCGAGGTCGGGGTGATGAAGCGCTTGGGAGTCAGGATGTTCACGCACCCCGCCCGGTCGGGTGACTCCCCGGGAGCGCCCGCCGGATCGTAGTCCGCGCACGACTCGTACGAGTGGACCGTCCCCGGCGGCACTCTCTCCGTCACCTGGGCCGCCAGGATGACCGAGCCCCGGTCGTTGAAGGCGCGCACGAGATCGCCACCAGCGATGCCGCGAGCAGCGGCGTCCCGGGCGCTGATCCTGATGATCCAGTAGTACCGGCCGTCCTCCTTGAGGGTGCGGTGGTCCCTGACCTCGTTCGTCCAAGAATCCTTGGCGTCGCCCATGGTGTGGAAGCTGAAACGGGGATGGGGAGAGATCAACTGGAGCGGATACTCCTCCACCAGTTCGGTGGTGTGATGCCCCTCCCAGGACTCGATGTACTGGGGTCCCATCGCCGGTCTCTCCGGGTCGACCGTCCCGCCTTTTTCCAGCTGCTTGAGGCTCGAGGCCACGAACTCGATCTTGCCCGATCTGGTCTGAAGCCCAGTCATCCGGACCGTGTCGGCGGGGTGCGGGCCCCAGTCCGGCGTGTCTTTCGGCCGGCCTTCAGCGAACCAGCGGAGTGCGGGCGTGGAGACCTGCTCTTCGGGAACGGGCACGACGTAGTAGCCCTTCTTCTCGAAGTCCTTCCAGCTGATGACCTTGGGCAGGTCGCTGGCGTGGAACACCTGCTTCACCCAGTCGAGCTCGGTCTTGCCACCCATCGTGTACGGCCCGAAGATGCCGAGACGCTCGGCCAGTCCGGCGAAGATCTCGTAGTCGGACTTCGATTCCCCGAGCGGCTCGATGCACTTCTTCTGCAGCACGATCATGCGATGGTTCGGCTGGCTGTTACCGTCGGGGCAGTACCCTGCGGCGTAGGCGAACTCACCGATGTCCCAGCGCTCGAAGTTGGTGCAGGCTGGCAGGATGACGTCGGCGAACTTGGCTTCGCCTTCGAACCAGATCGACTGATTGACCACGAACGGGACCTTATCGGTCTGATAGGCCCTGACGTAACGATTGGTCTCCGTCATGGTGCCGAAGAACGAGCCGCCATAGCGATAGTACATCCCGATGGGCGGATAGCCCTCCGCCGGGTACCGATATTCTCGGAACTGAGACTCGATGGAAGAGCCGCAGAACCCCCTCCCCCTCCACTCCAGATTCTCGTGCAGCATTGCCTCGGGGATGCGCAGACGCGGCACCGTCTGACCATCTCCGGAGTGGTGGGCCAGCCGCATGGCTCCTCCCTCGGGAAACATGCGGGAGGCCCAGCGGAACCCGGCTGCGGTGTTCTCGAGGTCACACGAGATGCCACCCTCGGAGTATCCGGGAAAGAGGAACGACGAGTCTACAGGCCCTCCCAGGGTCGTCCCCCAGATGTTGCTGCCCGGCTTGCCCAAGCCCTGCATGGCCGCGAGCGCTACCATCGCGCGGGCGAATTCGTTGCCGGTGGCCGAACGGCAGGCTCCACCCATCCCTCCGTAACCGCCCGAGGCCAGCATGGTGGGCTTCGAGGCCCACTCCCGCGCCAGGGCCCGGATATCGCGAGCTGGTATGCCCGACTCCTGCTCCGCCCAGGCCGGCGTCTTGCCCACTCCATCGCTTTCGCCGAGCACGTAGCTTTGCCATTCGGCGAAGCCGGTGGTCCGCTCAGAGATGTACTCCGTGTCGTATGTCCCGTCGGTCAGCCAGACGTGAGCGATGGCCAAGGCCACGGCTACGTCGGTGCCGGGCCGGGGAGCCCACCACTTGTCGGAGTGGAGGCCGGCGGTGTGGTTGAAGTAGGGATCGATGAAGACCATCTTGACGCCCAGCTCCTTGAGCCAGCGCCGGCGGATCGTGCTTTCGAAGGCGGAGTAGCAACCCGAGGTGGTCTCCGGGTCGGCCGACCAGAACACGATCATCTCGGTATGCTTGAGGGCGTCCTCCAGCAGATCGTACTGCTCGGGGATCCCCAGGCGGTGGCTGAAGCCCCACATGTGCGCGGCGCCCCAGTGCCAGCCTTCCCAGCTGTCGGGGTTGTGCTCGGCATAGGTCATGCCCACCAGGTCCATGAACCGGTAATACGCGCTGAAGCGATACCCCACGTTGCCCCACAAGTGGTGCGAGCCGGGAGTGGAGAGCATGCCGGCCGGCCCCAGCTCCCGTTTGACCCGAACGATCTCATCGGCCACTAGGTCGAAGGCTTCGTCCCAGCTGACGGGCTTGTAGCCGGAAATGCCCCGTTTGTGACAGTTGCGGGAGCCCTTGGGGTCGAAGTCCACTCTCTTGAGAGGGGTGAGAATGCGTTTCGGCGAGTAGACGACCGACTTGTGCGCCACGGTCCAGGGCGAGAGGGTAGTCCGCCGCGGCGGGGAGAACGTCCGGCCTCGTGCTTCGATCTTCCAGGAAGCGTCGTTGTCGTCGAGGTCGATGGGCAGGATGCGAACGATCTCGCCGTCCCGCACGTCCACGAACACCGGGCCCCCGGTAGTGCTGTTGGTCAGTCTCGTCAGGCGCGTCATGCCGGTCCTAACCTCCCCCTCGTCCTGCACACCCGGACCGTCGCCGGGAATCGCGCTCCATCATACCCGGGGAGCGTGACTGGGGAGAAGCGCCTGTGTTCAAGGTAATGCCGCGCCGGCTAAGGCAGGCGGTCAAGCATGGCCGCCGTGGCCGGGCGCGGCGCGGTCGGATCGGGCCGAAGCATCGCGGCCGGATTCATCCCCCGAATATCCCGGCCCTTACTCGTCCGAGCGGCGTCAAACGCTAGAGATCATTCAAGCCGGAACTTGTCCCCTTCCTTCTTGACCCTGAACTCCTTCTCCCAGACGGTCTCAGAGTCGTCGCCCTTCTTCTCGCCTCGGGACCGCACCTTCAGCTTGACCTGCGCGCCTTCCTGTAGATTGCGGGCGATGGCGTAGCAGTACAGTGTCGGATCGGGGTCTTGCTCCCATTCCCGAAAACTGAGAACCGCACCCGGAGTGGCGGCGGGGCGATCGGCGACAGAGCACTCGGCCGCCATGTCTGTATCCCACTTCTCCCCAGGTTCTGGTTTCACTTGGAACCTGATCTCCACCGGAGCCAGCGCGGCTGCTTCCGGCTCCAGGGGGTTGCTGAGGATCTCAAGTTCGGGCCATTTGGCCAACTCGGCCATGGTCGCACCTCCATGGGTCGCGGTCTGTCTTGTCTCAAGTACCCCGGCGGCCTCCTCGACCAAACGGCCGCCGCGCGTTCCGACTCGCTTGGTCGTTCGAGAGGCCCTCGATGACGAAGCCCCGGCCACAGGATAGGATGGAAGAATCGCGACCAGGCCCGCCGGCGGCCCGCCTCAGACGCGGTCCGGCAAGACTCGGACAAGGGGGTAACGTTGAACGTCTCTGTCATCCTCGCCCATCCCGTTCCAAGTAGCTTCAACCACGCCGTCGCGGAAACGGCAGTCGCGCAACTACTCCGCAAGGGTCACATCGTCCGATTCCACGACCTCTATCAGGAGGAGTTTGACCCTCTCCTGCCGGGTGGAGAGATCCCGGAGGAGCCGACCGCGGGGCTCTCCCCCGCGCTCGCCGCCCACTGTGAAGAGATCGCGACAGCCGAGGGCATCGTGATCGTGCACCCCGTCTGGTGGGGCCAGCCTCCAGCGATCCTCAAGGGGTGGGTCGATAGAGTCATGCGCCCCGGCGTTGCCTACACTTTCCTCGAAGGAGATGGCGGTGAAGGAGTCCCTGTTGGCCTCCTCCGGACGAAGACGGCGCTGATCTTCAACACCTCCAACACTCCCCCCGAGAGGGAAGATTCGGTCCTGGGGGATCCCCTCCAGCTGATTTGGAAGAACTGCGTCTTCGGTCTCTGTGGTGTCGATGATGTGCGGAGGGTCACGTTCTCTGTTGTCATTACCAGCACCGCTACTCAGCGGGCCGATTGGCTGGAGGAAGTGCGCGGACTGGTCGACGGTTGCTTCTGATACCGACCGGGCGAGCTCCGTGCGAGACGCGAACGCCCGCGGGGCGGCGTTCGGCGACTGGTAGGTGGAACCGTGAACATCGGCGTCGATAAGGATCTGCTCTCCGCCACACGGATCGCGGCGAGGTTGATGCGCAACGGTCTTCGTTACCGCTTGCTGCGCTTGACCGGAAGGCCTGGGAGGCCGCAAGCCGTCAGCCTGGAGGTGACCCACCGCTGCGTGTGCCGCTGCCACATGTGCAACATCTGGAGAATACCCGACTCGGTCCCCGACCTGCCCCTACGAGAGTGGATCGCTCTCCTCTCGAGCGACCTACTCCGCGATCTCAGGGAGCTGGACATCACCGGCGGAGAACCATTCCTCCGTGACGACCTGGTCTCCTTCGTCCTCGCCGTGAGCGACCTGAAGCATACTTGTCTGCGGCGGCTGAAGTCGATCGCGATCACCACCAACGGGGTGCTGAGCGCGCGCGTCTTGAGCATGGTCGCGGAGATGCTCGAGCCGATGAGGCAGAGTGGGCTCGAGCTGGTCATGGTATGCGCTCTGGACGCTGTGAGCGACCTACACGACCGGATGCGGCGCTATGAAGGGGCCTGGACCCAGGTCGATCGATGCATCGCCGGGCTTATCGAGCTACGGAGTGGCCATCCGAACCTGATCGTTGGCGTGAAGACGACGGTCACGCCGGAGAACCTGGGTGAGTTGGAAGAGATCGCGGCCTACGCTCGGGACCGGGATCTGTTCACCATCACATCGCCGGCCATAGTCACCGAGGGGCGCTACCTTAATGCTGACAAAGCCCGGGACCTGACCCTGTCTGCCGCCGATCGGGCCCGCCTCGCCCGGTTCTACGAAGGCCCGGACTTGGCGTGGAGCTACCATGCCGAGTCGCTGGCCGGGTACCTCCGGACCGGCCGGATGGATAAGCCGTGCTCCTGCGGCTTCAACTACTTCTTCGTGCGCAGCAACGGAGAGCTCTTCCTGTGCCCCCTATTCGCTGACTCCGCCGGAAACGTCGGAGACGCGCCCGTGGAGGCTCTGCTCACTTCTCGAGAGGCGCGCGAGACCAGGAGATGGATCGGCATGTCGCCTCAGTGTGCGTGCTGCACTGAGCCCGGCCTGGAGAGATACTCCCTGCCCTACGAAGGGTTCGCCTATCTTCACCGGCTGCGGCAGATGGGAGCGCGCTCGTTCCTCGAATTGCACTATCATCTAGGTTTAGACAAGTACGTATGACCGACGTCGGCTAAAGGACGCGACGAGGCTCCCCCGAGGGAAGCTCAGAGCGTCCTGCGGAACTGCCGACCGGGAGCCCAACGTCGCAGTGTCAGTGATCGGGGCAGTCCAAAGGGGGATCCTGATGAGTGCGCAGAAACTCGTCGCCGCGATCGCGCTGGCGACCATGCCCATCCTGCTGTTCGCTTGGGTCGAGCTAGTATCCGTCGACCAGCCTGAGAAGATCCAACCCGGTGCCACGTTCTCCGCGACCGTGAGCGCGGTCGGTCACCAGTGGCCGTGGCCGATCCCGCTAGGGCAGACCGCCGACCCGCAAGAGGTCACCGACCCCATCCCGACCGAGGACACTGCCTGGGTGAGACTCGGCGTGCTCGTTCCTGAAGACTGGGAGGTGGCCTCCGTCAGTTACCAGGTGGAGGGCAGGAGCAAGGCCCCTCTCGCGCCCGCCGTGCCTGATGAGGTCGCCTATTACGACGTCCTCCAGCCCGCGCCGCCGGGCTACGCCTGGCAGGCTTTCGGACCGGTGGAGGAGGTGGTGTGGGAAGGCGCGGCAATCTCCTTCTCGGCCCGAATCACTGCCGGTGAACGCACCGGCGTCTACCGCGTGGGTTACATGACCTGGGAGGGCCCCCAGGCCGCGCCCATCGAGTCGGGAGGTCAGGGTGTCAGGCCCGCTGCAAGCACCACCGTCGACCCCTCACTGAGCTACATCGAGACCGAGATCACCGTCGGCGACGTGGGGCCGGCTCCACATGTGACCGCCTTCGCACCCCCGGACGGGACCGCGGACGTCCCCGTGGATACGAGCATCCGCGTGAGCTTCGACCGCGATATGGACATCCAGTCCCTCCGTCAGGGGGGACTCCAGCTCTACCAGGGGCCGGTCTGGTTCGTTGACGATCGACCAGGCTGGGAGACGGGGTCCGGACTCGATCCCGATTGGATGCCTCCGGAATGGCTCCCCTATCCCGTGCCCATCATGGTCTTCTACAACGCAGACACCCGCACCGCGGTGATCGATCCGATGGATCCGCTGCTCGGTGATACGGTCTACACGATCTTCGTTACGAGAGAGGCGCGAGCCGTGGACGGGGTTCCCGTGGAGGTGCCGGTCTCGGCGAACTTCCTCACGGCCTCCGGGCCATGGGTGCCGCTGTTCGCGGACGTACCCTACGACCACATCTTCCGAGAGGCTATCGAGACCCTGGCGCGTGCGGGCGTGATCGACGGATTCCCGGACGATACCTTCAGACCATATGCGCCGGTGACGCGCGCGCAGCTGGCGACGATGCTCGTTCGCCTGCTGGGGGCGCATACACCCGAGCCCGACCCGCGGCCGGTCTACACAGACATAGGCGGCCTCTCCGATGAGACGGCCGACTTCATCGGCGAAGCCACCAGGGCCGGCATCGTGGAAGGGTTTCCCGACGGAAGCTTCCGACCCAACGACACCGTGACCCGGATCCAGATGATGCGGATGCTGGTGCGGGCGGCGCAGGATTGGCTGAGCCCGCCCCCGCCAGGATATGACGCCGGGTTCGCCGACGTGCCGCCCCTCGATCTCTCGTTCGTCAACTGGGCGCACTACAACCATCTGGTAGACGGCAAGGCTCCGGGCCGGTTCGACCCGTGGTCGGAGGCGACCCGCGGCCACGCGGCCCGGGTGCTCTACGGGGTGTGGCTCACCATGCCCCAGCCGTTGCCGATGGATTAGGAGGACGCGCAGGCGGGGCTGCCGTCGCTCGGACCGCGCCCGGCGCGGACGGCCCCGGCGGGCTCACTCTCCGGGTGTCTCGTCGAGAAGAGCCTGCTTCCCGGATTCTCCGCCGTCCTCGGGGATCGGGCTTGCTCGCTCGTTAACCGGGGCACCCGCGGGCTCAGCAGTGGCACTCTTCATGCCCCGGGCAAAGAGGATCGCCATCCCGGCAAGGATCACGATCATGCCCACTATCTCGGGTAGGGTGGGCTGCTCGCCGAGCGCAGCCCAGGAGGCGAGCAGACCCACCACGGGAGTGGCCATAGTTCCCAGGCCCGCGATGCCGGCCGGCATCTCCCGCAGAACGAAGAGCCAGAGGAACGACGCCACGCAGGTGGCCATGATCAGAGTGTAGAGGAACGCCCATATGAACTCGCTCGTCCACTCGGGCGCATCGCCCTCTACGAAGATCGCCACCAGCACGAGCAGGATCGACCCGTAGAGCGTCTGCCAGCCGGTCAGAGCCAGCAGGTCGACCTCGTGGCGGCGGCGGAGGATCTTGACCACGATGGAACCGGCGGCCCAGCAGACCGCTCCGGCCAGGGCCAGGAGACTGCTCAGCGGGTTGTTGAGATGCCAGGGTTCGATTATCAAGACAAGACCCCCCAGCGCCAATCCCACCGAGATCCATTGCGACCCGCGCAGCCTCTCCCCGAGGATGGGCCACGCCATGAGCAGGATCCAGAACTGCCAGGTATTCGCCAGGAGGGCAGTGCGCCCAGCTCCGCCGGTGACCAGTGCGGCGATGGTAAGGCCGATGAAACCGCTGGTCTGGAGAACGCCAAGGAGCGCGGTGAGCGTCACCGCCTTCGGCCGCACCGGCCGCCGAAGCAGCGCCGCGAACGCAAGAAGTAGGAGACCGCCGGGGAGCGTCCGCAGTGCAGCGAACGTGAAGGGTTCGCAGTATTCAACACCGATCTTGAGGGGCACCCAGGTGTATCCCCAGATCAGGGCGAGGAGTCCTAACGCGACCACCGGCAGATAGCGAGACGACCTCAGCAAGCCCTCCCTTATCGGTGCTCCATCCGGGACACGTTCCCCGTCATTCTATGTCTTTGCGAGTGCGCGCGACAGCACGAGCCCTGGGCGCGATCCTTCCGCTGGCAAGCAAATCCTCAGAGAGTCCCGGGAGAGGGTCCCGGGAAGCCGAGCGTGTAGGCGGTCATCGAGAGCGACCCGTATTCGTAGCCATCGATGAGCGCGTCGGCGGTCGAGTCTGCGGCGGAAGCCAGCCCGGCGATATAGAGCACTGGAATGAAGCCCAGCGCGTTCATGGGACTGCCGTGACCCAGGAAGGCGGCCGGCATGGGCGTCATTCAGGCCACCGCCGCCGGCTCGCTCGACAAGCCCGGCTCGCTTGATGGGGCCGGCTCGCTCACCACGGGCGGCGCCGGTAGCACCTTCCCCGGGTTGCAGAGGCCGAGCGGATCGAAGGCCTCTTTGACGAAACCCTGGGCCCGCAGATCGTTTTCGTCGAACACAAATCGCATGGCATCGAGCTTCTCGATACCGATGCCGTGCTCGCCGCTCACCGTTCCGCCGAGGTCGGCGCAGACCTGGAGGACCTCCATGCCCGCAGCCATGACCTTCTTCCTGTCTTCTTCGTTACGGCTATCGAACAGCAGGAGGGGGTGCAGGTTGCCGTCGCCGGCGTGGAACACGCTGGCCACGCGTAGACCATAACGGCAGCCGATCTCGGCCACCCGGCGCAGGGCTTCCGGCAGTTCGGTCCGAGGCACGGTGCCGTCCGCCACCAGATAGTTCGGAGCGAGGCGCGATATCGCCCCGAAGGCCCCCTTACGGCCCTTCCAGAGTGCGGCCCTTTGCGCCTCGTCCCGTGCCACGGTCACATCCTGCACGCCGTTGGCCCGGCAGATGGCCACGATCTGCTCGGCCGTCTCCTCCATGCCGTCGGAGAGCCCGTCGAGCTCGATGAGGAGCACCGCGGCCGCGTCCCGAGGGAAGCCGCAAGTGTTGGCGTCTTCGACTGCGTTGATGGTGTTGTTGTCCATCATCTCCAGCGTGGCCGGCACCAACCCGGCGGCCACGATCGCCGAGACGACCTGCCCGCCCTCCTCCAGGGACTCCGCAGACGGCGAGCATCGTCTTGACCGCCTCGGGCTTCTTGAGTATGCGCAGCACAGCCGCCGTGACTATCCCCAGGGTCCCCTCGCTACCCACGAAGACCCCGGTCAAGTCCAAGCCGGGGAGGTCGAGGCTTCTGCCCCCCAGCCAGACGACCTCACCGTCGGGCAGCACCACCTCGATCCCCAGCACATGGTTGGTCGTCACCCCGTATTTGAAGCAGTGAGGCCCACCCGCGTTCTCGGCGATGTTGCCCCCCAAGGAGCAGGCCTTCTGACTGGCGGGATCGGGGGCGTAGTAATACCCGAGAGGCGCGAGGGCGGTCGAGATGTCGAGGTTGAAGATGCCCGGCTGGACCAGAATGCGCTGATTGGCGAGATCGACCTCCAGGATCTTGTTCATGCGGCCCATCTCCAGGATCACCGCGCCTTCGAGCGCGATGGCTCCCCCGCTGAGATTGGTGCCGCCTCCGCGGGGTACGATCCGGATCCTCTCCCGGGCCAGCAGCTTCACCACCGCCGAGACCTCGGCCGTGGAGTGGACGAACACCACAGCCAGGGGCAGGGAGCGTTCCAGATAGGCGTCGTACTCGTAGGTCAGAAGATCGACCATGCCGTCGAGCACATCCCCCTGCCCTACGATGGCCCGTAGTTCCTTCATCAGCGACTCGGACACTGGCTACTCCCCTGCAACGCCGGCTGCTCTCCTAGAACGCCGGCTGGCTCGCCTGCTATCTTAGCGAAGCTCGAATGAGCATGCGAGATACACGGCGGGAGCCGTCAGAGGCGGCGACCGGTCCTTGCCGAGAGCCATTGAGGAGGCCGAGGATGCCAGAGGCGCTGAACATCAACGATTACCGCGATCTCGACCCGGCGGTCAGGGTGTTGATGGGACCCGGACCGAGCGACGTTCCCCCGCGGGTGCTGCGCGCCATGGCCGCGCCCACCCTGGGGCATCTGGACCCGGATTTCCTCGAGATAATGACGGAGACACAGGCATTGTTGCGCGCGGTCTTCCGCACCGACAACGCGCTAACGATACCCGTGTCCGGC
This sequence comes from uncultured Actinomycetes bacterium, assembly GCA_963713545.1. GTDB lineage: Bacteria > Actinomycetota > Thermoleophilia > RBG-16-64-13 > RBG-16-64-13 > CAVPLM01. The sequence continues at coordinate 108,383 of CAVQME010000008.1, forward strand.
ACCGGCAGCTCCGGTATGGAGGCCTGTTTCGTCAATCTCGTGGAGCCGAACGACCAGGTGGCGATCGTGGTCAACGGGGTGTTCGGCACGCGCATGGTCGACTGCGCCGGCCGGTTGGGGGCCGACGTCATCCCCATCGAGGCAGAGTGGGGCCGGGCGGTCACGCCTGAGGCGGTCGCTGAGGCTTTGAAAGGCAGAGAGCCCAAGATCCTCGCCGTCGTCCATGCCGAGACCTCCACCGGCGTGTGCCAGCCGATGGCCGACATCGTCGCCATCGCGAAGGAGCACGGAGCGCTCATGATGATGGACTGCGTCACGTCCCTGGGCGGAGTCGAGGTGGCTCTCGACGCTTGGGAGATAGACGCCGCATTCAGCGGCACCCAGAAATGCCTGTCCTGTCCTCCCGGCTTGGCCCCGCTGTCGTTCAACGAGAAAGCGGTCGCCAAGATGATGGCCCGCGAGACCAAAGTCCCCTCCTGGTACCTCGACCTGACCATGGTGGGCGATTACTGGGGAGCGCAACGGAAGTACCACCATACGGCGCCCATCAACATGATCTACGCTCTGCGCGAGTGCCTGCGAATCATCCTCGAAGAGGGCCTGGAGGCCCGCTTCGCCCGGCATCGTCTGAACCACGAGGCACTGGTCGCGGGGGTCGAAGGCATGGGGCTCGCGATGCTTGTGCCCCCGGCGGAACGTCTCGTCTCCCTCAATGCCGTCTGCATCCCCGAGGGAGCCGACGATCTGGGAACCCGCCGGGCGCTCCTCAAGCAGTTCGGGCTGGAGGTAGGCGCGGGGCTGGGCCCGCTGGCCGGGAAGATGTGGCGCGTGGGACTGCAGGGTCACTCGGCGACCGAGCGCAACGTGAGGCTGTTCCTCACCGCGCTCGAGTCGGTCTTGAGGGCCCAGGGCGTGGCCCTACAGCCCGACGGTCCTGAGGCAGCCGAAGCGGTGTATGCTCAGGCGCGCTGAGGCCGGGCCGGGAGCGACGCAGGTCGCCCCAGGGGCGCAGGACGAGACTAGTGCAGGGGAGTGACCGTGACCGTGCAGGCACGCCCCTGTCGGTCGAACTGCATGTTCACCTTCAGTTGCTCGGCCAGCCACCGAGGGTACTCCTGCTGGCAACCGACAAGGCAGACATCCTCAGTGTTGGCGTAGTCCAGAATCTTGCAGCGCGGAAGGGTCATCACCTCCCGCTCCCTGCTCAACTCGTCAACTGAATAGGGCGATAGCCACTGCATGTCATACGCCGACTTCTTGGCGACCATCTCGAAAGCCCGGCCGGGAGAGATCGCTCGGATCATACCCAGTAGATAGAGCGAGGGGCTTGAGTTCTCTTGCTTGAGCAGCGCCACGCTGGCGTCGGCCATCCGATCGATGCCTTCTTGGCCCATCCGATCTCTGACAAAGCTGAAGGCGCAGCTGGAGATCCACATCCAATTCTTGTAGGCGATCTCGTACTTTTGCTCGGTTGAGGCGTCGTCGGGGATAGGCTCGATGCCCGACCGGCACATGCTCTGGTATTCGGCGGCGGCCTCACTACCCAGGTGTCGGTCGATGAACCCAGGAACGAACTCGTCGTGCTTGATGGCGCCGAGGACTTTGGCGTACTTCTCGCTGAACGGCATTTCCTTGACTTCGATCATGGCAGGGCTCCTTTCCAACTACATCTTCGAGACCGCGCCGGGTGAGAGGCTGATGCCTATAGATCGAGTATATGCCGACTTACTCCAGCTTGCTCAAGAGGTTCCACAGTATCTGGGCCACCTCACCTCGGGTGGCGTAGCCGCCGGTGAGCCAGCCGGCCAGGGTGCCGGCCGGGCCCTGGATGCCGGCCAGCAGTCCGTTGAACTCGGCTCTTTTGATGTTGCTTCCGTGAGTGGGGTCGGCAGAGCTGAGCACGCCCATCCAGGAAGCTCCGGGAGTGGCCAGGGTGCCGGGCGCCAGCCTGTCCGCCGCCCGCACCACCATGCTGATCACCTGAGCCCGGGTGATGTAGGCGTAGGGATCGAAGGTGGTCGGGGTCTTACCCAGGGTGATCTGGTTACGGGCACAGACGGCGATGAACTCATGCGGGTAGAGATTGCCGGGGTCGTCTGCTCCCAGGTCGGTGAAAGGAACGTCGGGATGGGGGAAGTCGGCTTCGACCGGGGTGAGCCCCAGGGTGCCCACGATCATCTTGGCGAACTGCTGGCGCTTGACCAGGTCGCTCACGCCGAAGGTGGTGCCGTCATACCCGGACACGATCCCTCGGGCGGCCAGGCCTTCGACCGCCTCCCGATAGGGATGCCCGGCGGGGACGTCGGTGAAGGTGGGAGGTTCTTCCTCTTCCACCCACAGGGCCCAGGCGATCTCGTTGTCGGTGCCGTCGTTGATGACGAGCGTGAACAGGTCTCCAGAAACCGACGATATCTCACCGTAGCTCGACGGTACCATGCCCATGGACATGGTACCCAGTGCGATGTTCTGCGCCAGCACGTGGGGTTGGACGGGAGTCTTGGAGAGGTCGATCACCTTCACATCGTAAAAGGAAGGCTCCCCGCCAACACCCTTCACCCGCAGCACGGTATAGAACACGCGGTCGCCTTCTATTGCGATGACCTGTTTCCATTTCGTGTCGAAGGTGAGTCGAGTCTCGTGTAGCGTGTTGAGATCGAACGCGTAGAGATCCCTCTCACCGTCAGCTCCGTCTTCCCTGGGCTTGGTCCACGCAGCGTATTTGTCGCCCAGAACCTGGTCGAAATTGGAGACCGGCAGCACCTGAAGGGTAAGTCCGTCTGACAGGCGGTACAAACACACCTGATACGAGGCGACCAGGTCTTTGTAGAGCACCCAGTCCCTGCTGATCTGGGGATAGATCCCCGTGTGAGCGTCGGTCGTCTGGGCAACGATGGTCTTCCTGCTACCGGTCGCCAGGCTGTAGATCCAAACCGTCCTCTCCAGTTCTCTGTGGCTTTCTATGAGCAGGACGCCGTGGCTGATCCCAAGCAAACTGTCACTCCAGAGGTTGTCCGTGACGCTGGTCCATTCCTCGGCGGCGATGTCGTAGATTCGGATATCGGAGTCTCCATCGTCGACCGTTTGTATGACGTATCCTTCCGAGACGTTCACGCTGGTAATGCCGGGAGCGAACGCTACCGGGACGAAGGGGCGCGTCACCCCGGTCGGAATGGTATGTAGCTGCCAGTAGCTCTGGATGTTGTCCTCCGACGAACCTCGTTTCTGCGAATAGACCGTCACGTAGTCACCCGAAATACCCAAGCGGGGGGTCTGACCCGCCTCGTTGGGCACGGTAGCGATAGTCTCTGTCGTGCCGGTGGCCAGGTCGCGCAACCGGATATTCCATTGGTCCCCAGCTTCTTGAGCCCACACGAAGTGGCTGGAGCTGACTTCCGGGCTCCAGTCGTCCACGCTGTTGTTGGTCAGAACGCCTGTGGTCCAGTGCCCGGCAGCTCGAGCGTCCCCGACGGAAGCGAGCGAAGCCCCGAGCATAGTGAGGACGACAAGGAGGACCAATCCCGTCGCGCGGATGCGGGTAGGCATCGAACCAGTCTTGCGCTTCATGTCTTCACCCCCCGACTCATGCCGAGGCGGACAGCGCATTCTCCCTGCGCCGCAACTCGGCCCGTGGCACCGCTGGGTCAATCTTAGGAGCGCAGCAGTAAATCGGCAACTGCCGACTTACTCCAGCTTGCTCAAGAGGTTCCACAGTATCTGGGCCACCTCACCTCGGGTGGCGTAGCCGCCGGTGAGCCAGCCGGCCAGGGTGCCGGCCGGGCCCTGGATGCCGGCCAGCAGTCCGTTGAACTCGGCTCTTTTGATGTTGCTTCCGTGAGTGGGGTCGGCAGAGCTGAGGACGCCCATCCAGGAAGCTCCGGGAGTGGCCAGGGTGCCGGGCGCCAGCCTGTCCGCCGCCCGCACCACCATGCTGATCACCTGAGCCCGGGTGATGTAGGCGTAGGGATCGAAGGTGGTCGGGGTCTTACCCAGGGTGATCTGGTTACGGGCACAGACGGCGATGAACTCATGCGGGTAGAGATTGCCGGGGTCGTCTGCACCCAGGTCGGTGAAAGGAACGTCGGGATGGGGGAAGTCGGCTTCGACCGGGGTGAGCCCCAGGGTGCCCACGATCATCTTGGCGAACTGCTGGCGCTTGACCAGGTCGCTCACGCCGAAGGTGGTGCCGTCATACCCGGACACGATCCCTCGGGCGGCCAGGCCTTCGACCGCCTCCCGATAGGGATGCCCGGCGGGGACGTCGGTGAAGGTGGGAGGTTCTTCCTCTTCCACCCACAGGGCCCAGGCGATCTCGTTGTCGGTGCCGTCGTTGATGACGGCAGCCAGGAGATCTCCCGACATGGAGAAGTTGATGCCGGCTCCCCACCCACCTGACGCGAGACGAGCGCCCTGGACCAGTTGGTGAGGCTGCGACGGCATCGTGCCGAGGTCGATCGCCATCAAGTCATAGAAGCCGGCTTCTCCGGTCGACTCCGCATAGATCGCTCGGCGGCCATCGGCGGCGACGAGAGACTTGTGATCGCCGTCTGAGGTCAGGCGAATCTTCTGCAGTCCGGTGAGGTCGAATGCATAGAGGTCGCTGTCCCCTTCCGCTCCGCCCTCCCTTGGCTCGGTCCAGACCGCGTAGTCGTCGGTCAGTATCCACCCCAGATCGGCAGAACCGCCGGGCTGCATGGTGAGTCCATCGGCAAGGCGGTATAGGCTGATCTTCCCACTGGCAAGGTCGCGGTAGCCGACCCAGTCCCCTCCTATCTGAGCAGACATGCCGACCGTATACATCGAGTCGTGCCACCTGGTACAGATAGTCCTGAGAGTACCAGTGCCCAGATCGCGGAACATGACACTATCCTCATACATCCTTCCCAATGCCGGGCTGAACTTCTCCCAGACGATACGTCCGCGATCCAGCCGGGGCGAAAAGTCGTTGACATCGTCATTTGTGATCTTGGTCCATCCGTGGTCAACCAGGTCGTAGGCGACGATCTCCCCGTCGCCGTCATCAAGGATCAAGACCACGTAGTCGCCGTCCGTGCCGGCAACCGAGACGATCGTGGTGCCGCTGGCTTGAAAAGCAGTCAGGATCCCGGTCGAGAGCTGATAGAGGAACCACTGATCGTCCCCACGGCTGAACGCAGTCGCATAGTCCCCTGCAACGGACAGGTCGGGGGCGACATCCGGGCTGCCGGCGGGCAGGTCGACGATCGTGGTAGTGGCCCCGCTGGACAGCTGGCGCAGTCTGACCGCCCAGCCGGACCCGGTCTTCTGTGCCCAGACGAGGTGTGTCTGGCTCAGTTGTGGATGCTCGTCATCGACGCCGTTGCTCGTGAGAATCCCCGTGGTCCAATGCCCCGCGGCTTTGGCGTCACCTGGAGAGCCGAGCGAAGCCACGATCACCAGGGCTGCCAGCACGAGGACCAGTCCGAACACGCGCGTGCGAGCGGGGATCGAACCAGGTCTGTGTTCCATGTCTTCACCCCCGACTTGTGCCGAGACGGACAGCGCACGATCCGCGTCCGAGTCCCGGCCTGTGGCGCCGCTAGGTCAATCTTAGGGTTGCCGCCGCGGATAGGCAACGACCTCTTTCAGCGGGCCCAATGTGAGGCCTCAGCGGCAGCCATAGGTCTACCGCGATGCCCGACCGGTCCGCGGTTGTTACCTCGAGGCCTCGCTCATGACCTCACCGACTCGGAATTCGACCATGCGGCGGATCAGGTCGGCAGGCATCGGCCGGTCGAGGGGGAATTGGACCGATCCCTTGCCCCGTTTGTATGGCTCTAGTTCTTCCGCGAACGCCTCGCCGACGGTCACCGCTCCTGGGTAGAAACCGATGTGTCTCGCAAAACCCGCGAAATGCACCAGGTGACGCCCGTTCAGGTCGAGGGTGGGAATGGCGTAACTGATAGTCTCCGTCGTCCCAGGCGCGGTCGTGCGAATGACCGCCCGCACTTCCTGCAGGACCTCCTGCGTCTCCGGAGGGAACCCCGCGATGTACTCGTCTACTGAAGAGGCGTTCGGTCTCTTCGTCATCTTGGGCACCTCACTTTCGCACGCGACCCAGCCTCTCGTCTCGACGACGGTCCAGCCCGCGCAGCAGTGTCTGGACCCAGCCGTGATCATGTCCCATTGTGGCAGATTGGACCCGATCTACGCCCAAACGGCGCATTGCCACACGGCAAACCAACGTCTATCCTTGTCGTACGAGAACTTCTCGTATGCGTCGACCGAGTAACTTACTAGGTAGGGTGACGGACCGTGGACAAGATCGTTCCGCGCTGGGAGTGGCGCACTTTCGGAACCGACTTCGGGGAGGCGGATGCCCGTTTTGCAGCCATGGACCCGGAGATCACCCAGGAGAGCGACGAGATCTACCTGGTCTCTTCGGTCGTAGACAAGGCTGTGAAGCTGCGCGCAGGTCTGATGGACATCAAGTCGCTTGAGCGAGTGAGCGACGCAGGCCTGGAGCAGTGGCGACCCGTCTTGAAGGCGGAGGTGCCGCTTTCCCCGGAGAATGCGGAGAGGGTCTGCGCGGCTCTTGGTGCCGCCCCGCCGGCCACCCGGAGAGACAGCTACACACTCGAGCAACTCGTGGAAGAACTGCGCGGATCGCAGCCGGATCTGCGTACGGCCCCACTTCACAAGAAGCGCCTGCATTACACCGTTGGCGGGTGCATGGCCGAGATAGCCGAGGTACTCGTCGAGGGCGAAGTGTCACGGACGCTGGCTCTCGAGTCAGAAGATCCCGACCGAGTGCTCGCCGCAATGCGGGATCTCAAGCTCACCGGACGCGAGAACACGAGCTATCCCCGGTGGCTCGGCGCCAGCGCCGGTCTCGGAAGCTAGCCGGGACATCCGTGCCCGTATTCGCTGTCATAGACGTCGGGACCAACTCGGTCAAGTTTCACATCGGGGAACGCCTCGAGGACGGCTCGTGGCGCACGCTCGTCGACAGGTCGGAGGTGACGCGCCTTGGGGAAGGCCTGCGGGAGGGAGGCGATTTCAGGCCCGCCGCTATCGAGAGGACCGTCGAGGCAATCGCGGGGATGGCAGAGGAAGCTGAGCTCCACGGTGCGTCTGCATTGGCCGCTGTCGGGACGATGGGCCTGCGGATCGCGCGGAACTCGGATACGGTCATCGCCGACGTGCGCGAGCGCTGCGGCGTGGAGCTCGAGGTGATACCCGGCGAGGAAGAGGCGCGGCTCGCTTACGTCGCTGTGCTCTCGGGGCTGGGCCTGGTCACCGGAAGCCTGGTGATCTTCGACACTGGGGGCGGCAGCACGCAGTTCACGATCGGCCGGGGTATAGAGGTCGACGATCGCTTCAGTCTCAACCTCGGCGCCGTCCGCCTTACCGAGCAGTTCGGGCTCGATGGCCCGGTGACCCCGGAAGGCCTGACGGAAACACTGGACGCGATCTCCGTCGAACTCAGCCGTCTCGACGACGTCCCCCGCCCAGATTCCCTCGTAGGCATGGGCGGGGCCATCACCAACATGACGGCGGTGATGCACGGCCTCGCGGTCTACGACCCGGAAAAGGTGCAGGGTTCGGTATTGGGCCGGGACGAGGTCGACCGCCAGATCGAGCTCTACCGTTCCCGGGACAGCGACGCCCGTCGGCAGATCGTCGGCCTTCAACCGCGTCGCGCTGAGGTCATCCTCGCGGGTGCCTGCGTGGTCCGAACCGTCATGGACAAACTCGAACGCGAGACCCTGTCGGTGAGCGACAGCGGGCTCCGCCACGGACTGCTGGCCGACCGTTTCGGCTGGACAAGCTAGCGTAAAGACGCGATCAACAAGGGGGGAGTACGGTGGCAAAGAAGAAGAAGGATTCCAAGAAGCCCGGCAAGTCGTCCAAGGATCGTCAGGTGAAGCCAGCTGCGCCGCCTGCGGCACCGGTTGCTTCGGGGGCCCCCACAGCACCAGGCACGACTCAGACCACCGGCGCTGCAGGGCCCGGCAAGCGGGGGGCCCCGCTGACCCCCGACCAGCTCACAGACCTCCTCCAGATCATTCCTGCTTCGGATAGCATAGAGTTAAAGGTCACCGTCAGTGAATCGAACCAACGCTCGACGATCGCGGCACTCCAGATGGACCCTCTGGATGCACAGATCCGTCAGGTCTTCTTCTTCGACACGCCCGACCTGGCACTCGACCGAGCGGGAGTGGTCGTTCGCGCTCGCCGGATCCAGGGTAAAGGTGGTGACTCGGTCGTCAAGCTGCGGCCGGTCGTTCCTCAGGAACTCCCCGAAGAACTGCGCACGTCGCCCGCCTTTGTCGTCGAGGTCGACGCCATGCCGGGTGGGTTCGTCTGCTCGGGGACGCTCAAGAACCGGGTGGATCCTCAGCAGATCAGAGAGGCTGTCACCGGCGGTTTCCCAGTGCGCAAGCTCTTCACGAAACAGCAGCTCGCCCTTGTGGCCGAGCACGGGCCCGAGGGCGTCACGCTCGACGACCTCTCGGTGCTGGGGCCGATCTTCGTGCTGAAGCTGCCCTTCTTCCCCAAGGGTCTCAAGCAGCGACTCGTCGCGGAGATGTGGCTCTATCCAGATGGAAGCCGGATCCTCGAGCTCTCGACCAAGTGCCTACCCTCGGAGATCATCACGGTCATGGGCGAGTCACGGCGTTTCCTTGACGAACGAGGGATCGATCGTAGCGGCGACCAGCAGGCCAAGACGAAGCGGGCGCTGACGTTCTTCGCGAAAGAGATCAAAGCGGCCCAGGGAGATCAGGCCGCAGCCGCGACGGCGGACTGACCGGCGCCGACCGACTGCTAGCTGCTCTCTTTTGCGGCCGCCTCGTATAGACGCCTGATTTCCCGGATTTCCACGGACGGTGGCGGGAACTGCATTTTGAGCGATTCCAGCGTCTCCACCAGGATGCGTGATATGGCCAGGTTGCGGAACCGCTTGCGATTCGCGGGGATGACGTACCACGGAGCGCATTCGGTGCTGCACTTCGAGATAGCGTCCTCGTAGGCCTTCAGATACTCGTCCCACAGTCTCCGCTCTGCGTAGTCGCCGGCGCTGATCTTCCAGTGCTTAGTCGGATCATCGAGTCGATCTTTGAACCGGGCCAGTTGCTCCTTCTTGTCGATATGGAGAAAGAACTTCATAATGACGGTTCCGTTCTCCGAGAGATGTTCCTCAAAATCGTTGATCTGGTCGTAGCGCTCTGACCAGATCTCCTTTGGCACCAGACCATGTACGCGTACTACGAGCACGTCCTCGTAGTGCGAGCGGTTGAACACCACGACCCGACCCTTGGCAGGCGTGACTTTGTGTGCCCGCCAGAGGTAGTCGTGTGCCATCTCCTCGGCCGAAGGGACTTTGAACTGTTGGACGGTGACGCCCTGCGGGTTCATGGAGGAGATCACGTGGTTCACCGTGCCGTCTTTGCCTCCCCCATCCATTGCCTGTAGAACGATCAGAAGCGACCACTTGCATTCTGCGAACATGAGAACTTGAAGCTCGGCCAATCGCTGCGTGAGTTGGGCCAGCTCTTGTTCTGCGACGGTCCTTTCCTTGTACTCCCCGTAGTCGTCGGCATCGATCTGGCTGAGCTTCACCCCGGACCCAGGCTTGACTCGAAACATGTCCGGGAATCTCACGGATGGTTCGCTACACCTGTCCTTGCCGCCCATGCCATCTCCTTTGTCAAGTTCCGGACGTAGCTCAACCCACTGTAGCGCGTCTTGGCCTACCTGAGCACCGGTTTGCGCAAGGAGCGACCGCCGCGGGGAATTCCAGCCCCCCCGCCCTGTTGGCTACTCCACCGTGATCTCCGTCAACCACTTGACCCAGAAGTTGCCGTTCTGGCCCGGGAAGACGGCACGCACAGGAAAACCATGCAGTACTGGAATAGGTTGCCCCATCAGTTCGTAGGCCAGAAAGTTCTCCGCCGTACGAGCCGTCTCGAGACCGAGAGCCATCGAGTAGCCGTCCGCGCTCGTCATCTTGATCCGCTCGGCGCCGGGTTGCACCCCCGCCATCTCCAGGATCGTGGCTAGAGATGCACCGGACCAAGTGGCATGGTCCACGAAGAAGCCCTTGCACTCCAGCGCAGGTGACGCCGTCTTCTTCGGCAGCCTACGCAGGTCGTCGTACGTAAGGCTAAGCTCCGTGGCCACCAGACCGCTCACCTTGAGCCGGTAGCTTTCGAAATCCACGTCCGTGGGTGTGCCCGTCATGTGCAACCCAGTGGCCGGATCCACCTCTAGATAGCCGGGGATCTCGGCGGGCAGCGTCGGCACCGTTATGGACTCCAGATCGCCGGCAGCGAGTGTCGTCACAGTCGGCACAGTCGTCACAGTCGTCGCGGCGCCGCCGGTCGTCGCCGACGTGCCCGACGTCTGAGTATCGGCGCCAGACCCCGCGGCCGCGGTGGTCTCCGCCGTGCTCGTTTGGTCTCCACACGCGACTATTCCCAGCGCCAGCACCACGGCGCCGATGACTATCATCATCTTCAACATGAACCCTCCCGATCGAATCGCCAGGCCGCGGGATAGCGGCCGTCGATAGGACGGGCGGTCTCGACGCCGGGTGCCTGCGGGGCCTGCACGCCTCGGACTGATACCCTTGTCGTGCGCATCGGCCGAAGGCTCTTCACGGCAACCCATGCGAAAAGGCCGCGACCCCAGGGGGAATCGAGTGAGTCGACTGGATCCCGCCAAGCTCCATGTCACCTTCGCACCCGGGGTATCTCCTCAGGGTCCGGTGATTCCCCGCGCATATACCCTTACCCATTCGGATTCTACAGGAGAGCTGTTCCTCACCGTGGGCTCCACTTACGACCGTCGGCAGATCTCCGGCTGGTACACGCGCCTCATGCGCGATGAGGTGCTCGCTAAGTGGCAGGCAGAAGACGCGCCGCGGCTCGACGTCCACTGTCACGTCAGCGGCGGCCTTGTTGTCGGCGCGGCCCAGTGGCGGTACGACATCTTCCGCGGCCACCTGCCGATGGTCATCGAGGCCTTTCGCCACGGCGACCGTGAGCTTTTCGCTGCGCACCCACATCTGGACGAAGCACCGGTCATGGTCTGCTTCCACTCGGCCCGTGCCCGATTCGACGTCACGGAGGACTGGGGCCGGTTGCGCGACTACCGCGGCACGGCCGCGACGGCGTAGCCGCCCGGGCCGGCCGGCAGGTCCGTGAGCCGGGGCGGACGGCGGACCGGTCCACCCAGGGACCGATCTCAGTTCACGGTCACCGTCTCGGTCCGCGTGACCGGCAGGCCCCGTACGCCGCACTCGGCCACAAAGGCATCGCGCACCTCCCGGGGCAGCTCTTCCGGGCAGACAATCCCGGTCTCGGCTATCCGTCCTTCCACGATGAGCTCCGCATAGATGGAGGCCGGTGTGCTCGTCCCATATGACACGCTGGTGGCCCCGGGGATCCGTTCGTTCACCCACTTGATGTCAGGGGGGAAGACAGCGTGACTGATGCCGGCCGGTTTCCCGCCCTGCTCGCCGATGCAGTCCACCGTAAGCACCCCGTAGTCGGTGATCTGCCCGGCCAGGGCCAGCCGCTCCAGCTCTTCCATGGGTGGGTTGGGAGGCAGAGTGCAGACGAAGACGTCGATGGGCCGCACCTCTGAGCCGTCTTTGAGCGTCACAGGGACCTTGCTGGTCATGCCCGAAGACACCAGGGCCATGTCGGCATCGAGACCCTCCTCCGGGCCGCCCATCTTGAAGTCCACGTAGCGCAGGCCCTTGTCGCCGTAGCGGCGCGGCAGAAGCCGGGGAAGCGTGCTCACCTCCTCGTGGTCGTGGCAGATGACCACGCCCGCTCCGAAGGGCGCCGGGAACGGGTAAGTCTCGCGCCGTGCGAAGATCTCTACCCGTTTGAACTCGCCGTCCTCGTAGAGCAGCGGGGGCTGCGCGCAATCGGTGTAGTAGGTCTCCTGCGACCACACCTGGAGCGGCACCGGCGAGTCGAAGATCGCGTAGTCCTTGATGCGGATCTCGTAGCAGCGCTCGAGGTCTTCATAGCCGTTGGCGGCGAGAGTGTTGGTGAACCCCGGGTCCATTCCCGTGCTGAGCAAGGCCAGGATTCCATTCTTGGCAAATTCTGGCGCAAGCGTCATCTGCTCGAGATAGGCCTCGTCGATAGTCCTGGTCCTAGTCTGTCCGGAGGCCATGTCCTGGTAGGCAGCGCCGCTCTCCAGGCAGGCGCGCATGATGGACATGTTGTACTCGGGGATGACCGCATTGACGACCAGTCTGGCCCCCTCCGCGGCTTTGGCGACCATTGCTGTATCGGCCGCGTCGAGTACGACCGGGGTGGTCTTGCCTCCCCCCACCCGCCCGGCGACCAACCGAGCCCGTCCCTCGTCGTAGTCGCCAAGGACGATCTCGCTGACCACCGGATTGTGAGCCAGGTTCCAGGTGAGCACGTGGCCCTGCTGGCCCGCCCCCACGATGACGACCTTCATGTCCGGCCTCCTTCCCATGCTCCTCGGCCCTGCAGGAGCTCTCCCATTACACCTGTGACGTCACCGATGATATCCGAATTGACGCGTTCGCCTTCTCCCACTACGGTAGTGGAAGGTCTCGCAAAGCCAACCGGTGGAACGGAGTGAGAATGAGTCCGGAAGCTAGCGACCAGGAATGTCTGGAAGCCCTCCGCACGCAGCTTGCCGGGCTGCCCGGCGTCCGCGAGGGCAAGATGTTCGGCTTCCCGGCGTTCTTCGTGGGCAAGAAGCTCTTCGCCTGCGTCTACGGAGATGTGGTCGGGTTCAAGGTACCCGAGGACCTGGCCCGGCGGCTCCTCGAGGATCCGCGCTTTGCCCCATTTCAGCCCCGCGGCAGACAAAGGATGCGCGAGTGGGTCCAATTCCCGTGCGCTCCTCATGCAGAGATCGAGGATTACCAGGAGGTGCTCCTCGCATCGTATGAGTATGTCGGGAGCGGGGGCGACTCATAGGGCCACGCGCAGCGATCAGGCGATCGCGGTGCGGTCGCTACTGGAATCGAAGGCCACCAAGCCGTCGCCAGGGCGATAAGCAGCACTGTCCGCTCGCGGGTCGAGCCGCCTCAGCGAGCTGTGAAGTACGCCTCTATCTTGGCCGCTTCCTGATCCACGGTAGCCGAGGCGACCAGGTCTGAGGCCTGGGTCTTGAGCAGTGTCACCCACTCGTCGAGTGTCTGAGCGGCGGCGCCGCTATCGTACAGCTGCGCCGTTAGCTCCGCCAGTCTCTGCTCGTAGAGTTGCTCGAACTCGGGATTCGCGTGGAACCGCTCTACCAGGATGTTCGATTTGCCTCGCCCACCCGCGACCCGGGCGGCGCCTCCGCCGGTAGCGTCGTCCCCCGGCTGGGCCGGTTGCGGGGTCACTACTCCGCCCTGCTCCGCACCGGGAGTCTGCCCGCCGGGAGTCTGCCCGCCGGGCATCTGGCCGCCGAACCCGTCGATGGCCCCGGCGGGCGGGGCACCACCGCCCTGCATGTTCTTGCCGCCGCCCATCCCGCCGAAGGCCAGGTTGTGGTCCCAGGGCACGATGGTGAACATGCCAGTATCGGGATCGTAGTACAGATATGAGTTATTGCCGGGTCCATCGATGTCGTCGAAATTGCCCAGAAGCTCCTCCATGGCCAAGTAAGTCGCGAACGAATCGACATCGAGGCGACCGGGGAGCTCTTCGTTGAAGGTCGCATCATCTGCGTTGTTGACGAAGTCGAGGAACTCGATGAGCGGCGTCAGATCGGCATTGTCCTTGCCGGCTTCCTGATCGAACACCTCATCGTACGAGTCCGGGTCGGCGCCCCGGTAGCTGTAGTCGCCCGTGCTCTCAGCCTTGTAGAGAGCTCCACCTTCGTCGAAGTGCTCCCCCATCCACAGATCATCGGGAAGCTCGGTGACCAACCGGAGGACCGCTTCGCTCCCATTGACGCTGAACTCGGCAGCGATGGCGTCCTGGGAGGCGAGCCCGGCCATCTCCAGCAGTTCGAGCGAAACCGCCTCGTTCAACGCGGTCTCGGAGGTGTTGGAGCGTACGACCAGGTCGACGATCCCCTCGTGGTTCTGGCCTTCGACGTTCTTGTCCAGGCGGATGAGCCAGGGTAGACCTTCGGGCTCGGCGGCCGAGCTGTTCGCACCGGGGCCCCGGGCCCGTTCACCGTTGCGGAGGCCCATGATGGACGAGTTGCCTTTGAGCCGCATGCCCACGTTCTCGTACGTCTCGCCGTCGATGGTGACGGCGGCCTCGATCCAGTCCTTCTCCCCGCTGTCTTTGTAGGTCTGGATCATGGCATCGTAGTCTTCCTGAGAGAACGAGACCGTGATCTCGTGGACGATCGAGCTGTCAAACAGATCGGGCAGCTCCGCGCCAGCCGTGACGGGAGAGCTCGCGGTCGTAGACGAGGTGGTCCCGGATGCCGCCGCGGTGGTCGTTTCGGGCGCCACCTCGGTTGTCGACGAACCCGCGACCGTGGTCTGTGTCGTCTCCGCAGTCGCCGACGTCCCGCAGCCGGCCAGTGCGAAGCCGAGCGTGCACAGGGTAGCGACAAGGACCGGACCCAACCAGCCAAAGCACAGGCGCCGATCTGTGGATGCGGGCATTCGAGCCTCCCGGCCGGTAGATGTTGCGCCTAGATAATAGGGAGATACATCTAAGCCCCGCGTAAGGTGGGAGAGACGGGCCCGGTCGTCCAGGGGTTGCTCCAGTTCCGTGGGCCCGGCGGGGCCGGGCGCCTACTCGAGCATCGACAGCGCGGCGGCCACCCCGAAGCCCAGCACGGTGAAGAGACCCACCAGCTTCCCTCCGTGCTCGAAGGCCTCGGGCATCATGGCGTCGGCCAGCATCGTCAGCATGGCCCCGGCAGCGAAGGCCTGGGCCAGGCGTCCGTCGGCGGCGGGGAGCCACTCGATCACGCCGAACCCAATCGCGGCGCTGGCGGCGGAGATCACCACCAGTGCGAGCCACATCCACAGCATGTTTCGCCGGCTGTGCCCCGCTTTGGCCAGGTTCACCGTCCCGGCGATCCCCTCGGGGAGGTTGGAGATGAACACGGCCAGGAGAAACGCCACGCTTATCGAGCCCCCCATCGCCAGGCCCATCCCCAGCACCATCGACTCCGGGATGTTGTCGAGAAGGGTACCCACGAAGATGGCGGCGCCGGAACCACTGTCCTCGTGACCCTTGATCTTCTTGCGATGCGCGCCTCCTTGACGGTCTACGATCCAATCGCCCCCGAAGAAGGCCAGGGCCCCGAGCACGAAGAAACCGGCCATGCTCCAACCGCCCACCGCGGACTCGGGCACAAGCTCGTACGCTATGGCGCTGATCAGGGCGCCGGCACCGAACCCCATGATGAGACCGATGGTCCGGTTCGATAGCCCGCGCTCGGCCAATAGATACCCTATCAGCAGTGAGCAGGCGGCCAGCCCACCCCACAGAAACGCCGCTATCATAGGAGATTCGCCGCTATCATAGGAGATTCGCCGCTGTCATCCATGACCCACTGCTGTCATCCGAGATCCCCTCATCCGCCCGTTCAGTCACCTACGTGGAAGTGGTCGCTTGAGGCGCGGCCTCGTCCTTCGAGGCGGCGCTCGAGAGTTGCGAGTCGACGACCGGACGGCCCGCAGCAGACTGCCGCCCCTGGCGCACTTCTCGCACGGTCAAGATCGCCAAGGCGACCACGATCAGCCCCATTCCCACCGCCTCCAGAGCTACCGGCTGTTCTCCCAGTTGGATCCATGCGGCCAACACGCCCACGACCGGCACCGCCAGGCTGCTGATCCCGGCGGTGCCCGTAGGCAGACTGTGCAGGATGTAGAGCCACAGCACCCAGGTGAGCGCGTTCGCCGGGATGACGTTGAAGGCCAAAGCGACGATGAACGTGGCGTTCCAGGTGGGAGTGGTCGTGGCCGTCAAGAAGGCGACGATTATCAAGGGGATCGAACCGATCAGACCCTGCCAGGCTATCAGCGACAACAGATCGACCTGGTGGCGTGAGCGCAGGACCTTGACCACCACCGAACTCACGGCCCAGAAGAACCCGGCAGCCACAGCGAGCAGACTGGCCTGAAGCCCGCTCATGTTCCAGGGACCCAGGACGAAGACCAGGCCCGCTAATGCGAGGACGACGGACATCCATTGGAAGCCCCGCACCGGTTCTCCCAGGAGCGGCCAGGCGAGGAGCAGGAGCCAGAAGGGCATGGTGTAAGCGAGGACTGATGTCTTGCCCGCACCGCCGATGTGGACCGCCCACATCGCAAGCCCCACGAAGGCGCCGGTCTGCAAAAGGCCGAAAACGGCGGTCAGCCCGAGGGCCACCGGGCGCAGCGGACGACGCAGGGCCGCCACCAGCGCGAACATGAAGACCGCCCCGATGAAGGTGCGCAGCGCGGCGAAGGTGAACGGCTCGGCGTACTGCATGGCGACTTTCATCACCACCCAGTTGTAGCCCCAGATGACGGCGAGCAGGGCAAGCGCGGCAAACGGCAGATAGGCGGCCCGGAAGGCGGCCTTGTCCCTCCCACCAGCCCAGCCTAGGTCCGGAACCGAACCCCCGGCGGTGACTACCCCGCGCCCGCCTGACTCGTCAGCACGGTCGCCGCTGTCCTCTGAGACAATACTCGCGTCAGACGCCATGACGGAACTGTATCCCAATTCGAGCGCCACGAATACGCCCTTGTGGCACACGCGTGCCGGGATAGCGCTGATTGCTGTTAAGCTCGTGCTGTGAAGCGTGGCGACCTCATTCTGCTCACCGGAGGGACCGGCTACATCGGGGGACGTCTGATCCGCCCGCTGGAGGCCACGGGGCGTCCCCTCCGCCTGATGGTGCGGGATCCTCAGCGCTTGCGGCCGACAGCCGCTCCAGCGTCATTCGTCCCGCGGATGGCGGATATCACAGACTTGGTGCGGGGGGACATGTTCGATCCGGCCTCGCTGCTCCAGGCTCTCTCCGGAGTGGATACCGCCTACTACCTGGTGCACTCGCTCGGTTCGACCTCCGAAGACTTCTACGAGCAGGAACTGGCTTCCGCGCGCAACTTCGCGGAGGCTGTCCACGCCGCAGGCGTCCGGCGGGTCATCTACCTGGGCGGTCTGGGACGCGCCGGCGACACCCTCTCGTCGCATCTGGCCAGCCGCCAAGACGTCGGCCGGCTGCTGGGCGAGAGCGGAGCTGAGACCATAGAGTTCAGAGCGTCGGTCATCCTGGGCAGCGGCTCCATATCCTTCGAGATGATCCGGGGGCTCGTGGATCGCGTCCCGGTGATGATCACGCCCAAGTGGGTGCGCACCCTGGCTCAACCCATCGCGGTGGAGGATGTGGTCTCCTACCTGGTGGCGGCGCTCGACGTGCCACTGCGGGAGCGGTGCACTGTCTACGAGATCGGTGGAGCCGACCGGGTCTCTTACGCGGGCATGATGCGGGCCTATGCCCGGTCCCAGGGTCTGCGCCGGCCCATGATCAGGGTGCCCTGGCTCACGCCCAGGCTCTCGTCGGGCTGGCTCGCCCTGGTGACCCCGCTCTACTATCGGGTGGGGCGGCACCTGCTCGAAGGAGTGCGCAACGAGACGATCGTTACCAGCGACGCGGCCGCGCAAGATTTCGCCCAGATCAGACCGATGGGCATCGAGGCAGCCATCGCCCGCTCACTGGCGAACGAGGATCGGGAATATGCGGAGACCCGTTGGAGCGACGCCCGCTCCACCAGCCCGCCCCCCAAGAGCCGACCGGCCGAGCGTGTGGGCCGGCGCTACATCGACCGGCGCACCCTGGACGTGCCCTGTACCGCCGGCGAGGTCTTCGAAACCATCCTGTGCATGGGCGGACGGAAGGGCTGGTATTCCTGGACCTGGCTCTGGAGTCTGCGTGGTTTGCTCGACCAGCTCAGCGGCGGCGTGGGCTCTCGCCGCGGCCGCCGCGACCCCACCTGCGTGATCCCCGGGGACACCGTGGACTTCTGGCGCGTGGAAGAGCTGGAGCCGGACCGGCTACTGCGTCTGGCCGCCGAGATGCGCGGTCCCGGCAGGGGATGGCTCCAGTTCGAGCTGCTCCCCCTCCCCGACGGAAACACGCGCATCGTGCAGACCGCCCTGTGGGATCCAGTGGGTCTCTCCGGACACCTGTACTGGTACTCCCTCTTGCCGGTCCATGAGATCACGTTCCGCAACATGATCAACGGCATAGCCAGGGATAGTGGCTGTCTCCAGCCGAATGCCAAAGCGCACAGGTCTCGCGAGAGCTGAGCTCTGCTGAACCGCACGGCGCGGGCGACGGCTCAGCACCGGTGTCGGCCGCCGGGCTAAGTCGGCCGCCCAGCCAATGCGGCGGCCCCGGCCGTGCGGCGGCCCGGTCCGGGCCGGTCGACCGGCGCCGGTGAGCTTCTGAGGGTCAACTGATGCGCTGGACCCCTACCGCCACGGTCCCCAGCCCGACGTGGGTGGTGATGACCGCGCCCGCCTCCAAGATCGGGATGTCCATTCGGTCAAAGAGAAGCTGAAGGTGAAGCCGCGTATACTCAGCGGCTTCAACGCCGTCGGCGTGAACGACGGCCACGCGCACGGGGCGACCAGCGGCGAAGCGGCCTACTCTGTCGACGACAGCTCGGAGGGTCCGACGGTAACCGAGGCGTCCCCCGTCGGTGTGGACTCCCCCTTCGTCGTCGAACACGATTATGGGCTTCAGTTCGATCAGGCCGGCGATGCGGGCGGCGCGGGCGCTCAAGCGCCCCCCTCTGACAGCCGCGTCCAGCGAAGGAAGGGCGCCGTACACCCGGGTCTCGCGGGCGGCGGCCTCGGCCGCCGCCGCCGCCCCCTCAAGAGTCCCACCCCTCGCGATAGCCTCGCCCGCAGCCCGCACCACCAGACCCAGTCCCACGGAGACGTGCCGCGAGTCGATCACCCGGATCCTAGCGGGATCGACCGCGACGGCGGCGGAGGCGGCGCTCTCCACCGTGCCCGAGAGACGGCTGGAGATATGGACCGAGAGCACCGAGTCGTAGCTTTCGAGGAGTCTACTATAGACAGCCTGGAACTCTCCCACGCTGGGTTGGGATGACCGCGCGATCTGTCCGGCTTCGCGAAATAGCCTGTAGAAGCCGGCCGAGTCGAGATCCACACGGTCGACGTAGCTGGCCTCACCCAGAGAGACGTGTAGGGGCACCATGACCGTCCCGAACCTCTGCCGGTCGGCCTCGGGCAGATCACCGGTCGAATCGGTCACAAGGGCGATCGTGGCCGCGCCCTTGAGCGGCTCTTGCCCGGCGATGTCGAGAGATCCGTCCACGTCTCGCGAAGCTTATCTTGCACTGCGTGCATAGAACAAGTTAAATGACGGTAGTTGAAGTCGGGCCACCCGAGATACTGACGCTGGGGCCGACATCAGGACGTCACGACGAATTGAGGGGAGACACTTATGGGGACGAACGAGGAAGGCACTGAGAGCCGGGTCGTGGACGCGAACGTCGAGGCACGCCTCCACAAGCTGCGCTGGTGGAACCTGCTTGTCGGTCTGTTCTTGGCCGTCCAGGCAGTGGTCATCGCCGTGCTTTCCAACGATTTCGCATTGCCGGTCGTGGCCACGTTCATGGGCGGGCCACCCGGAACGGAGCCCACCCTGCATCAGATAGGGGAGTTCCCGCTGGGGTGGGGCGTCTTCGCCTTCATGGCCATCTCAGCAGCGGCGCTACTGATCATCGCCTCGCCGGGCGTATTCGGCTGGTACAAGCGCAATCTGCTCAAGGACCGCAACTACGGGCGATGGATGGAGTATTCCATCAGTTCGTCGCTCATGATCGTGCTCATCGTCATGATCACTGGCGTCAGCGACCTTGCCGCCCTGATCGCCATCTTCGCGATCAACGCCTGCATGATCCTGTTCGGTCTCCTCATGGAGAAGTATGAGAAGCCGGGCAGGCCCAACTGGCTTTCGTTCATATTCGGGTGTTTCGCGGGGATCATCCCCTGGATCGCCGTCCTTATCTACGTCTGGAGCCCCGGGTTCGGTGACCAGCAGCCACCTGGCTTCGTCTACGGCATCATCGCGTCGCTCTTCGTGTTCTTCAACATCTTCGCGGTCAACATGGTGCTGCAATACAAAAAGGTCGGCCGCTGGCGCGACTATCTGTTCGGTGAGAAGGTCTATATCATCTTGAGTCTGACGGCCAAGGCATTGCTTGCCTGGCAGGTGTTCTCAGCCACGCTGGCAGGTTAGACCGGAGACCAGACCGGGGTAGCGGTAGGGGGCCGGTCGGACGTGGGGCGCGCCGCTAGGCCGCGCTCAGAAACGCAGCGGCCGGCCGTGGACGGGAGGGTCGATGGGACGGGTGCGCCCGTACGACGCCGTGATCATCGGGGCCGGGCAGGCCGGGGTGGCTCTGGCCAGGAGCCTCGCCCAGGCAGGGTGGCGCACGGCCCTCGTCGAAAGGGTGCATGTCGGCGGCACCTGTATAAACGAGGGCTGCACCCCTACCAAGACCATGATCGCCTCGGCTCGGGTCGCGTATCTCGCCCGAAGAGCCTCCAGCTACGGCATAGCTACGGGCGAGGTCTCGGTGGATATGGTCTCCGTGCGACAGCGGAAGCGTGACCTGGTCGAAAGCTGGCGAAGCGGCAGCGAGCGGCGCCTTGCGAACGCCGACAACCTCGATCTCCTCACTGGGGAGGCCGCCTTCCTTGGGCCGCACAGACTGGAGATCCGCTCCGGCGATGCGACCCCCATCGTCGCCGAGGCCGACCGTATCTTCATCAACACCGGATGCCGTCCAGAGATACCTGCCCTGACAGGCCTCGATGAAGTCCCTTACCTCACTTCGACCACCATCATGGAGCTCGATTCGATCCCCGAGCACCTGCTCATCCTGGGTGGAGGGTACGTAGCGGTAGAGTTCGCGCAGATGTTCCGGCGCTTCGGGAGTGAGGTGACCGTGGTCCAGAGGCGAGAGCAGCTTCTCCCTCGGGAGGACACGGATGTCGCGCAGGCCGTGGCCGCGATCCTTGAAGAAGATGGAATACACCTCTTCCTGGAGGCAGATGCCCGTTCTGTGAAGGAGACCGCGGGCGGCGGGATGGAGCTGAGCATAACGGGCCCGACGGGCGCCACCCCCGTGGCCGGGTCCCACCTGCTGGTGGCGACCGGACGGACCCCCAACACGGAGGCTCTCAATACGGAGGTCGCCGGTCTGCAGGTCGATGAGAAGGGCTACCTGCCGGTGAACGAACGGTTGGAGACCGAGGTCGGCGGAATATACGCCCTGGGTGACGTCAAAGGAGGCCCGGCGTTCACTCACATCGCCTACGACGACTTCCGCATAGTTCGCACCAACCTGCTCGAAGGAGGTCGGGCGGTCACCACGGATCGCCTTGTGCCCTACGTGGTCTTCCTAGACCCTCAACTCGGACGAGTGGGCCTCAGCGAGCGCCAGGCAAGGGAGCGGGGATTCGACCTGCGAGTCATGAAGCTGCCGATGGATTATGTGGCGCGCGCTTTGGAGATCGATGAGTCGCGTGGGTTCGTGAAAGTCGTAGTCGACAACGCGGACGACCATATCCTAGGCTGCGCCGTTCTGGGCGTCGAGGGCGGTGAGATCATGTCCGTCATACAGGTGGCGATGATGGGGGGGCTGACCGCATCCCGGCTCCGCGACGCGGTGTTCGCCCACCCGACGCTGGCCGAATCCTTGAACAACCTTTTCGCAGGATAGTCGCGTCAAGCGCAGGAACCATGAGCGGGGTTCAAGATGGGCGCCAGCTGGGAACTACAAGAAGATTCGGCGAGCAAGCGAGGGGGACTTCATCATGAA
Organism: uncultured Actinomycetes bacterium; assembly: GCA_963713545.1. Lineage (GTDB taxonomy): Bacteria > Actinomycetota > Thermoleophilia > RBG-16-64-13 > RBG-16-64-13 > CAVPLM01. The sequence goes on from CAVQME010000008.1 coordinate 130,152, forward strand.
AAGAACGATCGCACTGGTCCTGTTTCTGATTCTGGCGCTGGCGTTGACGACCGGTGTCGCAGCCTGCGGTGGCGATGAACCGGCCGAGGAGTCCAGCACGACCGCCTCCTCTGCCGTCGCGGGGCCCGTAGTCCGTGTGGGTTCACTCCTCGATGCCGAGGGCACGCTGCTCGGCTCGATGGTCATCCAGATGCTGGAGGCGAGCGGCATCAAAACCGAGGACAAGACCAAGCTCGGCACCCCGGAAGTGGTGCGGGCCGCACTCGTGGGCGGTGAGATAGACGCCACCATCGATTACACCGGCTCCGGACAGTACTACCACGAGGGCGAAGAGGGGGACCCGAAGTGGAAGAACGCCGACGAGGCATACGCGGCTATCAAGCAGCTCGACAAGGACGTTAACGACATCGACTGGCTGACCCCCGCTCCCGCCAACAACAGCGAGTTCATCGCCGCTACCAGGGCACTCGCCGAGGCTGAGTCGATCACGACCATGGAGGACTTCGCTAAGTACGTGAACGGCGGCGGCACGGTCAAGCTGATCGCGGCCCAGACCTTCATCGACAACCCCTTGGGCCTCAAAGGCTACGAGGAGGCCTATGGGTTCACCCTCACCAACGACCAGCTCATCGCCCTCTCGACCGGCAATACCGCAGAGATGCTGTCCGCGCTTGCCAAAGGCACCGACGACGTCAACTTCTCCCTTGCTTACGGCACCGATGGGCAGCTCAACGAGCTCGACCTCATCATCATCACCGATACCAAGGATGTCCCACCGGTGTACGAGCCCGCCCCGGTCTTCAGGGGAGAGATCATCGAGGCATATCCGCAGATCGAAACCATACTCAAGCCGGTGTTCCTCAGCCTCGATCAGGCCAAGCTGCAGGAGCTGAACGCCCGTATCGCCTTCGGCGGTGAAGATCCCCGGGCCGTAGCCACCTCCTACCTGGAGGCTAATGGGTTCCTCGAATAGACTCAGCCGCGGCCTCGGCCGTGGCGGGAGACCCGCTGGGGCCGGGCGGGCCCGAGTTGGGCGGACCAGCGCTGGGCGGGCGAACGCTGAGCGCGCGAATGCCATCATCAGCGTCACAGCGGGGCTGATCGGAGCCCTCGCGCTCGGTTTCGCGCCTTTTGTCTCGTTCCGGCCCAACCGCATCGTTGAGGGCGATCCAGCCTCGGCGGTGGGCGCCTTCGGGTTTGCGGGATGGGTCGCTCTGATCTTGATGCTGCTGGCCGGTCTCGCGGCGCCGGCCCTCTGGAGCGGCCGGCGCGAGAGAAAGGCGGGCGAGAAAGGAATTCGGACCCGAGTCCGCGGCTTCTCCGGGGTGGTTCGAGGGCTGCTCGCCACAGCCGCCCTGCTGCTTCTGCTTGCGCAGACGGGGGCCGCGGCTTCCGAGTTCGCCGCCGTGCAGAGCCCGGCGGCGCGCACCTCCTTCGGGTGGGGCTTCTACGTGTTCCTTTTCGCCCTTTTCCTTGTCCTGTACGCCGCCTCAGCCGATACTCCGAGCCGGTCGGGCCGGATCGTCATAGGGCTGGCGCCGCTTCTGGGCGTGGTGTTGCTGGCTGTCTTCGGCGCGCTGGGCGAGCTCGGGATCGTGAGAGAGTGGTCCCTGACGCGGGATACCTTCGTGCCCGAGCTGACCAGACACCTGTTCTACGCGTTGGGGGCGACCATCGGTGCGATCATCTTCGGGGTCCCCCTGGGCATCTGGGCCGCTCGAAGCAAAAAGGCCGAGACCGTCATCATGGGAGCGCTGAGTCTCGGGCAGGTACTGCCGGTACTCGCTTTCGTCGGTATCATGATCCCCATCCTGGGGTCTCTCAGCGATCGAGTGCCACCACTCGAGGCCCTTGGCATCTCCGGAATCGGCTGGGCGCCCGTCATGGTGGTCCTATTCATATACGCCCTCTTTCCGGTGACCCGAAACACGCTCGTCGCCATCCAACAGTTGGACCCCGGGGTGCTCGACTCCGCCAAGGGAATGGGCATGGGCCGGTGGCGCTCGCTCAAAGAGGTGGAGCTCCCCCTTGCCTTCCCGGTGGTGCTCGCCGGGATCCGGATCGCCCTCGTCCAGAGCACGGCGGGAGCGATCATCGCGGCCTTCGTCGGGGGAGGCGGCCTAGGCACCATCATGTTCATGGGCCTGGAGCAGACGAGCATGGACCTGGTGTTGGTGGGAGTGATCCCCATCGTGGTCCTGGCGTTGTTCTTCGACACGCTGCTCCGGGGCGTCGCGCGCCTGAGCGCCGGTGGACGACAGATCGATACCGACCTGAGCAGCGCATGATCGAGCTTCGAAACGTCACCAAGCGGTTCGGAGAGACCGTCGCGGTCGATGGTGTGTCGCTGACGATCCCCGACGGAGAGCTCACCATCGTGCTCGGCCCCAGCGGGTGCGGCAAGACCACCCTCCTACGCGCCATCAACCGCATGGTCGAGATCGACGCAGGCGAGGTGCTCATCGATGGTCGCTCCATCACCACCGTCGCGCCGGAGGAATTACGGCGTCACATCGGCTATGCCATCCAGAGCGTGGGCCTCTTCCCCCACATGTCGGTGGGACGGAACATCGCCACCGTCCCCCGGCTCCTACGCTGGGACGCAGACCGGATCGAAAAGCGGGTCGCCGAACTGCTCGAACTCGTGGGGCTCGATCCGGCCGTGTACGCGGAAAAACGGCCAAGCGAGCTCTCCGGAGGCGAGGCGCAGCGCGTCGGGGTCGCCCGATCTCTGGCAGCCGACCCGCCGGTCCTGCTCATGGACGAGCCCTTCGGGGCACTCGACCCCATAAGCAGGGAACGGCTTCAGCGCGAGTTCGCAGACCTGCACCGCCGGCTGGGAAAGACGGTGGTCTTCGTCACCCACGACATCGAGGAGGCGGTCATCCTGGGCGACCGCATCGTGCTCATGCGGGATGGCCGCATCATCCAGGTAGGGGCGCCGGAGGAGTTGTGGCTCACTCCAGACCAGCAGTTCGTCCGTGACTTCTTCGGGGATGAGTTCGGACTGCGCATACTTTCGCGGCACCGGGTCTCGGACCTGACACTTGGGCCGGCACCAACGGGTGGAGCCCCTCGGGTCCTTCCCGAGACCAACCTGCGTGACGTCCTTGCCATCATGGTCCTCGAAAGCGCCGACCAGGTCGCAGTCGTCACCGATGGGCAGGTGACCGGCGGGCTCACCTTCTGCGAAGTCGTGACGCAGGTGAGGCAGGCCTCATGACCACGTATACCCCCGGGATCCGGCGGAACTGGCGGAGCGTTTCGGTGATGGTGCTGTTTCTGCTGGTCTGGACGTTCTACACTCCTGGGGTAGAGCGGCTGCTAGGATTGGTCTTTCCGAACGAAGATCCGCTCGTGTACGACCGCTCGCCTCTGTGGACCTTCCTACTGGAGCACCTTGTGTTGGTCGCAATCGGGGGCGTTGTCGCGATCGTCATCGGCGTGGCCGCCGGAGTATTCATCATGAGCCCGCTCGGACGGCCGTTCCGTGACCTGGTGCTCCGAATCGCCAATTTTGGGCAGTCGATACCTTCGGTGGCCATCATGGCCATCGCCGTCCCGGCCATAGGTTATGGCTCCGAGCCGGTCCTCCTGGCTCTGATCATCTACAGCATCCTGCCGGTGATGGTGAACGTGGTGGCCGGCATCACCGGGGTGCCGCAGGCCGTGGTCGAAGCCGGCAAGGGCATGGGCATGACCCGCAGGGAGGGATTGCTCCACCTCGAGCTGCCGCTGGCCCTGCCCGTCATCATGACCGGAGTGCGGACCATGCTGGTCATCCTCGTGAGCGCCGCGACCCTGGGAGCGGTGGTGGGGGCGGGCGGTCTGGGAGTCCCCATAATGTCGGGGATCGGCTCGTTCAACAACGCCATCGTGGCATACGGGGCGGTCCCGGCCATCCTGTTGGCCCTCATCTTCGACCGGGCGCTCTAGGTCGACCGTACGCCTTTGGCCGACTGGCGGCTCGAGGCGGCTCCTGGCCAACCTAGGGCTGAACCCGACCCCGGGGCCTGAGGGTCAGACCCACTCCCGCGGGATGGAGTGGGTCCGCGTCCTGGCGAAGATCAGCACCCCACCCTCGTACGCGTCGTACTCCTCCTTCACGCAGAAGCTGCCCGCATCACAGGTCATCTCGCTGGCGATCGACACCCGCCAATCCACCCCCGAACCGGCCGAGCGCGTCTCCCGCTCGCAGCGGACAGTCGCCGACAAGGGCTCGTCCTCGACGATGGCATAGATATCGGTCGCCGTATCCGTGAATCGAGCGCCCGTGGCCAGGATGGTGCGCTCGTGCTCTTCATGGTCGAAGATCCGGTGACACCGGGTTTCGCTGTCGAACGCGATCGTCCGCGTGCGTTCGTCGCGACGAGCGTCCAGCGGCGCGTCGGCTTCGCCGGCCACACCGCCCGGTCCTGCTACTTCCGGCGCGCCGAACGGCGGCGGCTCGTCACCCGCTCGCTCGGCGCCTTCCGCCGTCTGTGGTCTCCTGAACGGCAGATCCAGCACGCTCGGCCCATCGACCGCGATCTTCAGCTCGACCGGGTCGGGTGAAGGCCAAGCATGAGGCCAGTAAGTCGGTGACAGTGCCAGCCGGATGCGATGACCGGCAGCGAAGCGATGCCCGCAGACGCGCGACTCGATCTCCACCTCATACCATCTCCCGGGTTCCAGGGGTACGGGGGCCTCGTGACCGTCCCGGTGGGTAAGGTTCAGCATGCCCCAGCTCACCAGCAGTGACGTCCCGTCCGGCGCGACATCCTCCAGGCGCACGGCAACGAGCGCGATAGGCCGGTCTGCGCTCAGATACAGTCTCGCTACAGGGAAACCGAGGACCTCGACCGGCTCCTTCAGCGCCGCGGTCGTGAAGCAGAGAGAGAGCGCGTCGTCCGGCGACTGGTCGCCGGCGATCTCGTCGGGGTTGCCGTTGGCGCACCACACACCGGCCGTCTCCCCACATTCCTGCCGGCCCCGGATCACGAGATCGCGGAGGTGAAACCGCCACCAAGGAAGGTCCGGCCTCCGCGTCCAAGCAGGCTTCAGCGGCCGCGCTGGAGACACCCGGCGAGTCCGGGGCGGCACCTGGAGCGGCGGCTCCCGATGCACCAGCCTGCGCTAGACCCCCGTCGCCCGCCAACACGAACAACCTCGACTCCACCGTCGCCGGCGGCCAGGATCTCTCGCCGATCCAACGCCCGGGCCGCACCGAGTGAAAGGTGGCCGGGACCACATGATCCTGCATCCACATCCGTACGGCGGGCCCATCCATGATCCCCGCGTCGATGCCCTTGAGCCAGTGGTCCCACCAGCGCACCGCTTCCTGCAAGAAGCCTATGGCCGGTCCAGGCACCCCTTCATGGGGCATCATGTGGCCCCAGGGACCGATCAGACCCAGGCGGGGAACCGCAAGATGCTCGAGAAGCCGTGGTACCGCGTTGGTATAGGCATCGGCCCACCCGCCGACGACCATGACCGGGCATTGGATCGCGCCATAGTCCTCTGCTACCGACCCGTGCTTCCAGAATGCATCCTTGACTTGGTGCGACACCCAATCGCCCGCCAACTCGGGCGCGTTCTCGAGACGGTGAAGCCACATCTCGCGCCAGCGCTCGCCCACAAAACGAGGGTCCGGCGGCTGCAGTGCGTAGCAAAGCATGGACGAGGCCCACTTGAGCATGTCCGAAGCAAGCAGACAGCCGCCCATGTAATGGCAATCGTCCAGGTAGCGATCGTCGGTGGACGCGATCGTGATAACGGCCTTGAGCTGCGCAGGGCGGCGGGCGGCCACCTGTAGGCCATTGAAGCCGCCCCAGGAGTACCCGATCATGCCCACGTCACCGGTACACCACGGTTGGTCAGCCAGCCAGGCCAGGACCTCTAGGGCGTCGTCCTGCTCCTGCGGCAGATACTCGCCCTGGAGCAGTCCGTCTGAGTCACCGGTCCCCCGCAGGTCCACCCGGACCGCTGCGTAGCCGCACCCGGCGAAGTAGGGGTGACGCATGGCGTCGGCCAGAGCGGTGCCGTCGTCCTTGCGATAGGGGAGATACTCCAGAACGGCCGGCACGGGTGATCGGACAGCGTGTACGGGCATCCATACCCGCGCGCCCAATCGGGCCCCATCCTTCAACGAGATCCAAACGTTCTCGATCTCCTTGATCTGGTGAGGGAATTCTGTCCTCGCGCGCATGGCACGGAATGTTCCCCGTCTCTCCGGTGGTTACACTCCGGCAGTCACGGCCCCGCGGGCACACTCACACGCGGCCGCGACCTGCGGTTCGAAAGCGACGCTGCTGCCGCCCGGGGCTATTGCCAGTCGATGGAAGCGTCAAGAAGGGTCTTGGCGTCCACTTCTTGGGAGCGGTATGCCTGGAGGGACCCGGGCTTCGTGCCACGACGATCGTCCACTGCGGCGTCCATGCTGCGCCACAGGCATACGTCGTTCTTGAGATGTTTGGCCTTGATGTCCGCAGAGCAGTCGGCGCTGAGCGAGCACGTTTGGCATATCGCGTCTCCCGTGGCGAGGGCCCGCTTCCGCGCGGGCTCACCCTCTTCGATCCGCTGCTGGGCCTGGGCAAGTAGCTCCTGCACGTCGCCTTGGATCCTCACCTCGAAATGCGGCATCTCCTCAGGCTCGTCGTAGATGAATATACCGTTCTGCCAATGAGCAAGCTCGAACACCAGATCGAGGGTCTGCCAGCGCATGACTTCGCGCACCTCGACCTCGCTGGCGAGTCCCTTCTCAACAAGGCGTTGCCCCAGCGGCTTTTCTTTCTTCTCATCGTGGGTGAGCGCCGAGTCCTCCAGAAGGACCTCTGCCAGTTGCTGCTCCCTCAAGCAGCCCACTTCCACCAAGCGCCTTCCCAGCTTCTCGTCGCTGATGGGCAACGAGATCCCCTCTACCCGGCCATCTACGAGGTAGATGAAGCCGTACTCCTCAAAGTCGTGGACCTCGAGCACGCCGGTAGCCCCGTTCTGGGCAAGGAACTGTAAGACACTCGTTAGGTTGAACCTTTGGATCGATCCCTCGAGCAACATCTTCAGGCCTCCGTCACAGCCATACACCCTGTGTTCAGGGTATCGGCACTACACAGAAAGAACTTAGCCGGCTGCAGCCGAAGATATTCCTAGACTCCTATTCATCTCGAAACGACACCGCCGGAGGACCTCGGCATTCCCAGCTTGCTCTAGCAAGGGTAGTATCGGTCCACTGCGTGGACCGTTCGAGTCCATGCAACCCGCATGCTGAGGGCGAGGCGAATCCATGGGCGAAACGAGAAGGCAGGGAGAGACGATGCGGGGAGAGACGATGCAGAGGCTAAGCTCGGCGAGACCAGGCTCGTGACCGGATGACGCCAGGGTTCTGGGGCTCTCTTTCGGCCGTCTCGTGGGGGACGGCCGATTTCCTCGCCCGCTTCACCGGCCGGGCTGCTGGCTATGTGAACGCGTTGCTGGCCGTGCTGTTGATCAGTCTTGTGTTCCTGGGCCTGTGGGCGGCGGTCAGTGGCGCCGCGTTCGTGTGGAGCCTGTCTACCTTCTTGCTCCTCATCCTGGCCGGCCTCTCGTTCCTGGTGGGATACCTGTTCTTCTACAGAGCCCTCGTCTGGGGGCCGGTGACCCTTGTCGCCCCCATCGCGGGGAGCTACCCGGCCATGGTGGTGCTCATCGCCGTCATCCTGGGGAGCCGGCCGAGCGCCCTCCAGTGGACAGGCACCTTTCTCACCCTGGTAGGCGTGGTCGTGGTGGCCAGGGGAGGCGGTGGGGCCGATCCAGGGCATGCGACGGCTTCGGTCGGCCCTCCACCGTCACGGAGACGGACGGCCGCCGCTTCAGTGGCGGCCGCTGTCGCCTTCGCGGCCGTGATCAGCCTCACCCAGGAAGTGGTGCCCGTGGTCGGCACCCTGCAGACCCTATGGGTCCCTCGGGCGGTGGCTCTCGTCGTCCTGGCGGCGGTGCTGGCCGTCGGGTGGGCTCGGGGGCGGCCTCGTCCTGCCATTCCTCGACGATGGTGGCCCGTGCTGACTATCCAGGCGGGCTTGGACACCGGCGGGTACCTGGCTCTCTATCTAGCCTCCTCCGGCCCCAACCCGGAGATAGCAGCCATGGCCTCGTCCGCGTACTATGTGGTCACCGTGCTACTGGGCCGCGTGATACTGAAAGAGCACGTGAGCCTCCCCCAGGTGGGCGGCATCGGCCTGGTGTTCGCGGGAGTACTCTTGCTGTCGGCGTAGACACACTGCCTGAGAGGCACTCGGCGAGGGGCCGGACGAGCGACCGCGCGTGGCCATGCCGGATGGGCGCGCCCCTTCCCGCGCTCCGAGAGGGATAATGGATGACGCTGTGTCCGACCCAGAGATACGGCGCGAGCTGAAATAGGACGTTTTGCAGGAGAACGATGGTGATCGAGACGTATGTCCACGGCTATGACCGGCGAGAAAGCGCGCGCCTGGAGGATCAGGCAGGAGCGCTGGTCGATCTGCTCCACTCGGACACCTCCTATCCGGCCGGCTCCCTCGTGCTCGAGGCCGGCTGCGGCACCGGAGCCCAAACGATCGCTCTGGCCGGCAACAGTCCTGAGGCCCGGATCGTGTCCGTCGACATATCGGCGGCCTCCCTGGCCGAAGCGAAGACCAGGGCCGATCTCGCCGGGCTCGCGAACGTCGAGTTCCACCAAGCGGACCTTTTCGCCCTCCCCTTCCCTCCGCAGCACTTCGACCACCTCTTCGTCTGCTTCGTCCTCGAACACCTTTTGAGTCCGCTCGATGCCCTCACGACGCTCAAGACTCTGTTGAAACCCGGAGGTACCATCACCGTCATCGAGGGCGACCACGGTTCCGCCTACTTCCACCCCGACAGTGACGCGGCCCGGCGGGCGATCGGATGCCTGGTCGAGTTGCAGCGGGCCGCGGGCGGTAACGCACTGATCGGACGCGAACTCTTCCCGTTGCTCTCTGAAGCCGGCTTCCGAGCGGTCCGGGTTTCACCCCGGATGGTCTACGTAGACGGCAACAGACCCGATCTGGCCGACGGCTTCACAAGGAAGACCTTCACAGCGATGATCGAGGGGGTTCGCGAGGCCGCGCTCGAGGCCGGCCTGACGGAGCCCGCGGTCTTCGACGCGAGGATCAAGGCCCTCTACAGGACGGCCGAGCCAGACGGCGTCTTCTGCTACACGTTTTTCAAGGGTGTTGGGGAGAAGTGAACGCGCCCGAGCGAGGCCAGCCGCCCCCTTCAGACTCGGCGCAGCTCAGTGGCGCGGCGTCGGGTACGGGCCCGCCGTCAAATACAGATCCGGCGTCGGGCACGGACACTGCGTCACTCCCGGATCCCGCACAGCACAGCGCCCGTTACCCGACAGACACGACCTACCTCAGGGATCTCTTCAGCGCGAGTGCCCGCTACTACGAATGGGTGAACATGGTGACCAGTATGGGACAGGTGGTCCTCTGGCGGCGGGAGGTGATAAGAGCGGCTCGCTTGCGACCGACCGACAAGGTCCTGGACGCATTTTGCGGCCCAGGGGGCCTGGCCGAACACGCCTTGCCCCACCTGGGCAAGGGAGGCAGGCTGGTGCTGGCCGACCTCAGTCCGGTCATGCTTCGTGAGGCCCGGATGCGTTTGGAACGGGTGCGCGCCGGGCTGAGAGACTCGGGGCGAAGGGGAGCGGCCCAGGAGGGCTCGGGCCCCGAGGTCGACTATGTTGCCGGCGATCTGCTTCATGACGAGCTCGGCTTGAGCGACTTCGACGTCGTGCTTCTGGGCTGGGGCCTCCGCTACGTCGAGGACGTGCCCGCGGCTCTGGCCCGCATGCGCACCTTTCTCCGGCCGGAAGGGCGTCTCGTGATCCTGGAGTTCACCCGCCCGCCTTCGATGAGTTGGGCGACACCCGCTCACGTCTACTTCCGCTACATCGTCCCGAGGGTCGGCTCCTTGCTCGCCCAGGACAGAGAGCTCCACGCGTACCTGCGGGTCTCTTCGGCCGGCTTCCTCAGCTCGACCGAGCTCGGGCTTGCCGTCGAAGACACCGGGTTCGCACTGATCCACCGCCGCACGTATCTTGATGGGCTCGTCACCATCTTGGTGGGGGTGCCGAAAGGGTTCGGATGAAGGTCGCGGCATTGCAGCCGCTCCCGTCTGCTGGGGGCGCGATCGCGCCCCTGGACTAGCCGGGCATCCGGGCGAAGCCGAGCGTTCGAGCCAGCTCGACCAGGATCCCGGCCGTGGCTCCCCAGATCCGGCGATCCCGGTAATGCATGACGTAGAAATGGTGCCTTATGCTCGCCCGGACGAGGCTTTCGCGCCGATGGTTGGCCGGGTCGAGTACGAAGCTCAGGGGTACCTCGAACACCTCCGCCACCTCGCGCCTGTCCGGCTCGAGTTCGATCGGGGGTTCTACCCAACCGACGAGGGGATAGACGAGAAAGCGCGAGATCGTCTCGGATGGAGGTAGGCAACCCAGGATCTCAACCCTCTGGGGAGGCAGCCCGATCTCCTCGAACGCCTCGCGCAGGGCAGCCGCAACTGGGCCTTCATCGTCTGCTTCGACCCGGCCTCCAGGCAGGCTGATCTCCGCCGGGTGGTTGTTCAGCTCGGCGGTGCGCTGGGTCAGGATGATCGACGGACCTTCTGGATGCCCGATCAGCCCGATGAGGACCGCCGCCGGGACCAGCGGCATCGCGGACGACAGAGGAGACGAGGGCCGTCCGGCCGGTCCGCGGGGCTCGGCGAGCCCCAGCGGTTCGGCGGGCGGGCACGTGCCTGCCATCAGGCGGCGCAGTTCGTCCCGCCCCGGCGGACGTGCGTTTCGGGCCGAGACCTGCGCGGGCTGAGGAGTGTCGTCGCTCGGGGAGATGTCCGCCTCCTCTCATCGACCCCTGTCGTGAACTCGTTGGCAGCAACACCGCCGACGAGCATACCAGCCGGTCGCCGCGAGAGGGGTGGCGCGCGGTCGGTCTGGGTATGAGTTAGGAAGAACGCGACTTCGATCGAGGTCGACCGGTCATGACCATCTTCATCGGCACTTCGGGGTGGCACTACAGGCATTGGATAGGGCCTTTCTATCCGGATGATCTCCCGCCCGACCGGATGCTCCGCTTCTACTCCGCCGAATTCGGAACGGTGGAGGTGAACAGCTCCTTCTACCGACTGCCGGAGAAGAGAACGGTGCTCGCCTGGAAGGAAGCCACGCCTGACAGGTTCATGTTCGCGTTCAAGGCCAGCCGCTACCTTACCCACATGAAGAAGCTCACTGATGCGGAGGACGCGCTCGCCACCATGCTCGAACGGGCCCGCGTCCTCCGCCCGAAGCTGGGGCCTGTGCTCTTTCAGCTGCCGCCGAGGTGGCGGGTCGACGTCGACCGCCTGCGGCAGTTCCTCGAGATCGTCCCCACAGACCTACGAGTAGCCTTCGAATTCCGGGATCCCTCGTGGTTCTCGGACGCCGTCTACGAATCGCTGCGAGAGTTCGGGGCGGGTCTCTGTGTCTACGACCTGGGTGGCACGGCCTCGCCGCTGATCGTGACCGCAGATCTCGCCTACGTGCGCCTGCACGGACCGGGCGGACCGTATCAGGGCTTGTACGACACCGGCACCCTTTCGAACTGGGCGGATAGCATGTCGGCATGGAACGCGGAGGGCAGGGACGTCTACTGCTTCTTCGACAACGACGAGCAGGGGTACGCAGCCCGCAACGCCCGCGAGCTTAAGACTCTCCTCGCGTCGCCAAGCCCACAATGAGGTGCCGTCGTTTCGCCGGTTGGCCACCTCGGGTAGTCCAAACGGGGACGAGTCTGATGAGACACGTGGTCTCCAGTAGCCCGAGAGGCGAGGTGATCGGCAGTGCCAATGCTCGGTGAGTGGATAGCATGCGGAGTCCTGCGGGCGGAGGACTACGACCGCGCCAAGAGGTTCTACATGGACGTGGTGGGGCTGACTCTCACCCATGAGTCTGCGGGTCCGCCCCGCGAGGGCGGGCATGGTCCGGCCGCTGGGCTCCGCTCTAGGTCGTACGAAACTTAAGAAGCCGGGCATAGCGTCCCCATCGAGGGGAAAGCCGCGCGACCGAGAGACACCTAGAAGCAGGCTTGGACCCGGTTACGACCGAGCCGTTTGGCCTCGTACATCGCGGTGTCTGCTCTTTCTATCAACTCCGCTCTGGAAGCCGCGTGGGCCGGGAACAAAGCAACGCCGATGCTGACGGTGACAGGACCGGTCCCCACCACCAGAGGAGATCGTGCTACCTGCATCCGGATGCGATCGGCCACCTGCATGCCGCTGGCCAGATCGCAATCGGAAAGCACTGCTACGAACTCTTCGCCCCCGTAGCGGGCGACGATGTCGCCGCGCCGGATCTGTCCTTCGATGATGTGGGCGACGGCGCGGAGAACCTCGTCCCCCAGCGAGTGCCCCCAACGGTCGTTGAAGGCTTTGAAGTAATCGATATCGACGAAGAGGACGACGAACTCCGACTGCTGGGCGATCGCCTTGGACACCTCGCCGGCGAGGTGCTCGTGCAGATACCGGTGGTTGTAGATACCGGTAAGACCGTCGATCGTGGCCTCGAACTCCGCTCGGACGATGCGCTTGGTCACTTCTCCGAGCAAGGAGGCCATCGACGTACGCACGGCGTCTCCGCCATCGTGAGTCAGAGAAGGCCGGGCCGGGGAATCGGCTGCGACCAGTCCCACTATGTTCCCCTTGCCATCGCGCAGCGGAGCCGAGGCTGTGATCCAGACACCGAACTCGTCCGCGTACAGCGCGTTTCTGTCGGCTTTCAGCCCCGCCAGTACCTCTCGCATCTCGTCGTCGACTGCGAACAACTCGTCTCCGATGTGGGACTTGCACTGCTCGGTTTCTTCCGAATCGACAACAAAGACGACCCTGGAACCCACCTTCCGCTGCGTGGTCAGATAGCGGATCCCCTTGCTCGCCTTCAACACATCGTGAAGGACTCGGGCTATCTCTTGGTACTCGGGCCGTTGTTCGTCCTGCCTTGTCTTAAGCAGTTCGTGTTTGTCGCCGTCTACGAGGGCCGCCGCTCTCTCGGCCACACCCAGGCACATCCTTCTCTGCTGGTCCAGGTCGTCGAGCACGTCCAGGAACGCGTCGACCATCTCAGGGTCGAACTGCAAACCGCGCCCGTTCTTCAGCTCTGCGCGGCAATCCGCGTAGCGGAGAGCCTGTCGGTAGGGGCGCAGGCAAGACATGGCGTCATAGGCGTCGACTATGCACATGGCCCGGCTCATGGGAGGGATCTCAGAAGCCTTCAGTCCATCCGGGTAGCCGTCCCCGTCGTATCTCTCGTGATGGTGGCGGATCGCGTCCGTCTGCTCTTCTTGCACCATGCTGTGCAAGATCTCGGCACTCGTCTCGGGATGGGCGCGCATGATCGTCCATTCCCGCTCGGTGAGCGGACCGGTCTTGTGCAGGATGGAGTCTGAGACGATCAGCTTGCCGATATCGTGCAGGTATCCCGCTTCCTCCGCACGCTGCACCATGTCTTCGCTCCAACCGAGCTTCGTTCCCAAGAGCGATAGGTACTGGGCCACGCGGGCCCCGTGGCCCTGCGTATACCATTCTTTGGCCCCCAGCGCACTGACCAGCGCTTGCAGTCCAGCGACGTGTACGCGACGCAACTCCTGGTATTGCCGAGCGTTGTGTATGGCCAAACCGGCTTGTTCCGCCAGCCCGCGGGCGAACTCGACATCGGCGTCGCTGAAACGTCGATCCCTCGTGCACTGCGATATGACCATGGTGCCTAGTCTGGAGCGGCCAAAGGGAAGCGGGATGATGAGTCGGCTTTTCTCCCCGCTCTGCTCCATCTCGGCCTTGACTGAGGGGTCCAGGTCGGGATCTTGTGATCGCTGCTGGAGAACCTGCTCGCCCTGAAGTCTTCCAGTCTTTCCGGCCCCGGCTGCTAGAGGACCGTCATCGTCCTCTCCGCGCTGGTACATGGTGCATCCGTCGCAGTCAAGAGCGGTGATGGCCTGATTCGCGACCGCCTCGAGCACCTCGTCCAAGTCCAGGCTGGAATTGATCACCCGGTTCGCATGAAGGAGAGAGGTCAGCCTCACGTTCCGCTCGTCTGTTTGCCGAAGCAACTGCGCGGAGTGTATGGCTTGGCCGGCGAGGGCGGCCAAGCCACGGGCCAGGGCCATCTGCGCATCGTCGAATTCCCTCTCCTCCTCCGCGTCGTAGAAAGCCATGAGCCCCATACGCTGAGAGCCGACCAGGAGCGGGATCGAGAGGCACGTCTTCTCGCCCCACTTCTGCATGCTTTCGAGGCTCTCCGGAGCCAGATCAGGGTCCGAGATCCGCTCCAGAAGGGGCCGTCCACTCGCGAGAACCGCCTTCTCTGCAGGACACTCCGAGAGCGGCAATCGCTCGCCCAGACCCTCCCAACCGGACGGCACCCGCTCGTAGATCGCCAACGGGACGATGGTGGTCGAAGGGGCATCGTACTCGTACACGATGCATTCCGGTACTTGCAGAGTTACGGACGCGTGCCAGACCAGCATCCTCAAGGCCTCTTCCAGGCTTTCAGACTCGGCAGCAGCTCGACTCGCCTCCATGAGCGAAAGCAGCGCGTCCTGCGAAGCCCAGGGATCTCCCCGGAGCGGAGAGACGGTTCGAACCGGAGTCCGAGGGGCGTCTGCAGGGAAATGGGGCACGCGGCCGGACTCAGGGGTCAGACCACGAGCGCCGCTGCAGGCAGCGGTGTTGGCGGTATCCTCCTTGATCCAAGCACTCATGGCGCGCACCCCGGGGACTGCGACTACTTCCCATGGTTAATCGACCGCGCGGAGCATTGAGTTTAGGGTCGGCGGCGCCTCATCAGCTGAGACCACGCGGAAGTGAGGGGAGGATGATCGACACAGCCCAACAGCCTGTCCAGTGGAAAGGCCACACCTGGAGCCTATCTGTGTGGACCTTGGCCAGCACCTCTCTCCATCCCTATTGTCGCGCTTTTGCCGTAGACTCGCAGTAGGGCCGCAAATCCTTGACATCGAGACACGTGGACCGGTCACCTCCACACTCCATACGCACGGAGATGCTGAGCCGACACTTCGGTGCCGTGAGAGCGTTGGACGACCTCACCTTCGAGGTGGCGGCAGGGAGCGTCTTCGGTTTCTTGGGCCCGAACGGCTCCGGCAAGACCACCACCATCCGACTGCTGCTAGGCCTGCTACGTCCGACAGCAGGGCGCGCAGAGGTGCTGGGGTTGGACGCCGGCACTCGTTCCTCTGAGATCCGAGAGCGCGTCGGTGTGCTTCTCGAGCATCACGGGCTCTACGAGCAGATGAGCGCCCGGGACAACCTGGAGTTCTGGGCACGGGCCTGGCGGATAGAGGGGAAGGAGCGGGCGGCCCGGATCCAGGAGTTGCTGGAGCACTTCGGCCTCTGGGGGCGGCGGCAGGATCGGGTGGGACTGTGGAGCCACGGCATGAAGAAGCGGCTCGCCCTCGCTCGAGCTCTCCTTCCTCGGCCCCAGTTGCTGCTCCTCGACGAGCCCACGGCCGGGCTCGATGTCACCTCTGCGGCAGCCGTGCGGAAAGACCTCGCCGAGTTGGCGTCGCCAGGTGGGGTCACCGTGTTCATGAGCACCCACAACATGACCGAAGCCGAGCAGCTGTGCGATTACGTAGCCGTCATTCGGGCAGGCAGGTTGCTCGCCGTGGACAGCCCGGACAGACTGCGGGCCCAGGCGGGCAGTCACCGCGTGGAGATCGTAGGCCGAGGTTTCAGGGCCGAGCTCCTGCGGCTGGTCGAGAGCCAGCCCTACGTTTCGGCGGTAAGTGCCCACCAGACCAAGCTGACTGTGGAGCTGCGCGACACCAACGACCCTGCCCCCCTGGTCACGCTTCTGGTCACCGAGGGTGCGAGCATCGAAGAGGTACATCGTGGCGCCGCCAGCCTGGAGGAGGTCTTTCTTAGCCTGATGGAAGAAGCGGCCGAAGAGGAAGACGCCGACGCGGACGAGGTCGACGGATGATCGGCGACATCCTCACGGTGATGTGGAAGGAGCGGAACGCGCTCTTCGTCCAGCCTAGGAGCCGCTACCGCCTGGCGATGACCTTAATCGTCCCTCTGGGTCTATCCATCTGGATGCCCTGGGAGGCGGGACCCGACTGGTTCCAGGATTTCCTCCCCTCTCTTATCATCTCCTTCGCCCTCCCCCTGCTCTTGGTCGGGACCATGGTGCCGGACTCGTTCGCCGGGGAGAGGGAACGAAAGACGTTGGAGACTCTACTGGCCAGCCGTCTGCCAGACCAGGCAATCTTGTTCGGCAAGCTGTTCGTCGCCATCGCCTACGGATGGTTAGCCGCCATCCTGGCGCTGGTGATCGGCTTTGTGGTGGCCAATGCCACCCACTGGACGGGTGAGATAGGTTTCTATGAGCCCTGGGTGCTTCTGGCCGACCTCTGTCTGGGCTTTCTCATCTCGACCCTAGCCGCGAGCGCCGGGGTGCTCATCTCGCTCAGAGCCAAGAGCGTCCAGGAGGCTCAGCAGCTGCTCACTACGAGTATCTTCCTGCCTCCGATGATCGCGGGGTTCGTCGCATGGGGCATCCTCGGCCGTGTCGCCGGTCCGCCGCCGTCCATCGACGCCGGCCTCGTCGTAGCGATCGCCCTGGCCGTGATCGCCGCGCTATGTGTGATCCTCGTCTGGCTCGCCGTGCGCCGGTTCCGGCGCGACCGGCTGGTCGCGGACTGAGCGCGACGAGCGCCAGGGCTGGGAGCCGGTGACAGCCGCCCCGCCTTTACTCTCGCCTTACCGGCGCATGATTACAATGCTGAGCGTCGAATGCTGGGCATGAGTGTCGTTCGCAGGCGAGCGTATGCCCGGCTGTGTTCAGCGTTTTAGCGAGGTCCGTGATGAGGTTCAACAAGAGAACGATAGTCATCTCTGTGGCGTTCATCGCCATCGTGGGGCTCGCGGCTGCGGCATGGGTGCTCACCGATCGCTCGTCGGCCGGCAATGTCGAAGCAGCAACCGCGTCGACCACCGAGGCCATCGTAGCGACCTCCCAGGGCGAGTCCACGCAGGACGTTCCGACGCAGAGCAGTTCGACGCAGAGCAGCTCGGCGGCGTCTTCGACCACAGCGGTTATTGAAGGCGTCGACACGAGCAGCACCGAGTACGCGGCGACAGACACGACCTACGAGAGCGATACCGCCTCGATCTCGATCACCGAAGTCACCACGGGTGAGGGTTCCGACACCGTCACGTACTTCGTGGCCGACGTCCAGCTCACTTCGGCGACCGATCTGTTGGCGGCCTTCTCCGGAGCGGAGTTCGAATCCGAAGTGACTCAAGATACCTCGGAGATCGCCGCGGCCAACGACGCCATCCTCGCCATCAACGGGGACTACTACGGCGCGGTGACCGACGGGGTGATCATAAGAAACGGCGTGCTGTATCGAAACGTTCCCACCCGTACCGGACTTGCTCTCTACAAAGACGGGAGCATGGCGGTCTACGACGAGACTAAGGTCTCCGCCGAGCAACTGCTGGCAGACGGGGTCTGGAACACCTACTCGTTCGGCCCCGGCCTCCTGGTAGACGGCGACGTGCCCGACGACATCGACACCTACGAGGCGGTCAACAATCCCAAACACCCCATCCAAGGGGCCAACCCGCGCACCGGTATCGGCATGATCAGCAACAACCACTTCGTCTTCGTGGTAGTGGACGGCAGAAACCCTGGCTACAGCAAGGGAGTCACGCTGGCCGAGTTCGCTCAGATCTTCAAGGACTTGGGTTGCACCACTGCCTACAATCTCGACGGCGGCGGCTCTTCCACCATGTACTTCATGGGCAAGGTCGTCAACAACCCTTCCCAGAAACACGGGGAGCGAGCCGTCAGCGATATCCTGTACGTCAAGTGAGCCGCTGAGGTCAGACCCTCGCGGTTCGAGCCGGGCACCGACCTCGGTCGCGGAAGCCCGCTACGCGATCTCCCACTCCTTGACGACCTCGGTCTTTATCAGGCGCACGAGCTCCTGCAGGCCGCCGAAGACGTTCTCCCGGATATCCCCAGCCACCAGCGCGTACATGATGTCGTCGCCGACGGTCAGTCTGCCCTCGTTGACCCAGACCCGCACGGCGATCACTCCCTGCCTGGCCTCGACCTGCTCGATCACCTCGGCCAGACGCCCACGATCGTAGGAGAGGTCCATACCGGTCACCGGCGAGCCGTCGCGGGCCGTGCCTCGGACCACCCCGTTGTGCACGAGGTACATGCCTATCCGCGCGCCGTCCGGGCCGCTCTTGATCTCGTCCAACCACGTTTGCAGGGATGGGGGGTTATGGTGCATAGTGTCCTCCTTGTCTTTGCAAGAATACCTTGGACCGCGTCGCGCGGTGCTCCGCCGCACCAGGACGTGTCGCCCCGATCAGCGTCGGCAGAGGAGGACGTGAGCGATGGTGAAACGATCGAACGAGTTGCGCGCAGTCGGCATCAAGACCGCCGCCGTGCATGCCGGGCATCCCCCCAATCCGGTCACAGGAGCCTCCGCCCCCGACGTGGTCATGTCGACCACCTTTATCATCGACCCGGGGATCGCGTTCTCGGCCGATGAGATCACCGACGAGACGCCCTATGTCTACACTCGCTGGGGCAATCCGACGGTCGAGCAGCTGGAACGCAAGCTCGCTGTGCTCGAAGGAACCGAGGACTGCGTGGCATTCGCCAGTGGGATGGCGGCGATCACGGCCCTGTTCCTGTACGTGCTCAAGGACGGCGGCCACATCGTCATGAGCGACGTGGCCTACGCCGCCGCCTCCGAGCTCGCCAACGATACCCTGCCCCTGCTCGGCATCGAGGTGACCCGCGTGGACACCTCAGACCCCGCGAATGTGGCTGCCGCTCTGCGTCCGAACACCCGCCTGGTCTACGTCGAAACGCCGGCGAACCCGCTGCTACGGCTCACCGACGTCGGAGCAGTGGCCGAGATCGCCCGCGCCGCCGGAGCCGCCCTTGCCGTCGATTCCACCTTCGCCACCCCCATAGGCATCCGGCCGGCCGAACTCGGCGCCGACTACGTGATCCAATCGCTTACCAAATACATCTGCGGCCACGGCGACGCCATCGGTGGCGCCATCGCCGGCCGGCGCGGCGACTTGGTGAAGCTCCGCTCGCTGGCCATACACATGGGCGGCATCCTCAGCCCGTTCAACGCGTGGCTCATCATGCGCGGCGCCGCCACCCTGCCCATCAGGATGGCGGCCCACCAGGAGGGCGCGCTCGCCGTTGCCCGGCACCTCGAGGAGCACCCCAAGGTGAAGCGGGTGATCTACCCGGGGCTTCCCTCGCATCCGCAATACGATCTGGCGGTGCGCCAGATGAAGAACTTCTCGGGGATGATCACGTTCCAGGTAGAGGACGGCCCGGCGGCGGCTCAACTGCTGTCCGAGCGGCTGCAGGTGCTTCATTACGCGGTCTCGTTGGGACACCATCGCAGCCTCGTCTGCTTCTTGCCGACGGCCGACCTGCTGCGCACATCTTTCCGCCTGACGCCTGAGCAGGAAGCGATCATACCGGGCGTTCGCCGGAGACGGGGTCTTCCGGCTTTCGGTGGGACTGGAAGACCCGGCAGACCTGATCGCCGACCTCGACGACGCTCTCGCCCCGCTCACCTGAGCACACCACGGGAGGCGGCTGCGACGGGCGGGTGCCCGTGAGCCGCCGCCTCGGGGCGCGGGTGCGCGGCCCGCAGGCTCTTCCGCGAAGCTTCACTCCCTGATATTCTCGAAGTAGCTATCGAGAATACTGGGCGACTTCGGGCAAACGGTGGGGAAAGGAGCTGGTGATGGAAGAGGTCGGGCGTTCCTGGGGATGGGTGCTGTTCTTCGGGTTCCTCACTCTGGTGATCGGCATCCTGGTAATGGTGTGGCCGGACGCGACGCTGAAGGTCTTGGCTCTGCTCTTCGGCCTTCAGTTGCTTGTGGTGGGTATCTACCGTCTGGTCAAATCCTTTGGGGCCGGCCAGCAACACAGAGTCTGGTCCATCCTGCTGGGCATCATCGCCATATTCGTTGGCGTGATCGTGCTGCGCAACATATGGGAAACGGTGGTGGTGATCGCGGTCATCCTGGGCGTCTACTGGATCATCTCCGGCATCGTGGACTTCATCATGGCCGTCGGCGACAAAGACTATCCTCAACGTGGTTTCACCATCTTCCTGGGGATCGTCCAGGTTATCGCCGGTATCATCATCGTGGCCTGGCCGGCTGAATCCGTGACCGCCCTCACTTGGCTTCTCGGCCTCTGGTTCGTGATCTTGGGGGTCATTGGCATCGTGCTGGCGTTCGTGGTGAGGAGCGAAAAGAACACCCCGGCCACCTACAGCGGTGTCTGATAACGCATAGATCCACGTGCTAGAAGCCAAAGGGGGGAGCCATGACTGACTCGAGCATCGAGTCGGCGCCCATTGCGCCCGGCCGGATGTGGCGACGCATTCTTGCCTGGGTCCTGCTGGTGCTGGCGTGCATCATCCTTCCCATCGCCGTGACCGGGGCCTGGGTCCGGGGGACCATCATGGACACCGACGGGTTCGTCAACGCCGTCGGTCCCCTGGCTTCCGAGCCGGCCGTGCAGGAGGCCATCGCCACTTCCATCACCAATCAGATCTTCGAGCGTCTGGCTCTCGAGGAGCGGCTGCAGAGTGCCTTTCCCGACAGGCTTGGCTTCCTGGCTGCGCCCGTGGTGAACCAATTGCAGGAGTTCACTCAGACGGCCGCCGAGCGTCTGGTAGCAAGTGATGAGTTCCCAGCTATCTGGACCGCCGCGGTCCGCGCGGTCCACTCCACCGTCGTCGACTTCATGAACGGCTCCGGGCGGGTATCGCTGGGTGAGGAAGGCGTCATCGAACTCGACATGAGCGGTCTCTCTACCCGTATCGTGGACCGATTGGAGCAGTTGGGGATCGAGATCTCCGAAGAGGACCGCCCGATTCTCAGCAGCGGCAAAGTGCCCATCGCTCAGGTGGCTGCTTTGGAGAAGGTCCGAGGCCTGCTCAACTTCCTCAACAAATTGTTCATCGTTCTTCCGATCCTGGCCGTACTCTTCCTGGCTGGGTCTGTGGCTGTCGCGGCCAAGGGACGGCGACAGCGGACGGCCGTCCGCGCAGGGATCGGGATCATGATCAGCATGGCGATCTTCGTCGTCATCTTGCTGATAGCCCGCATGATCCTTTTCAACTCGGTCGAGGACGCCGGGATGTCCACCGACGTTGCGGGAGCGATATGGGGCGACCTCACCATCGCTCTGCGGGGCACGGCCTGGGGGCTGTTCTTCCTCGGCTTCCTCCTGCTTATCCACCGTCGCCTGATCGCGTTGTTCCAGGGAGATGTCATGTCCCGGGCCGCCGGACGCACGGTGGAAGCGGGCTGGGATACAGGCCGGGCCGGCAGGTGGGTCTCACTGCACCGCATTTGGCTGAATCTGGGCGTCCTCATCGTGGGCTTTCTCGTGTTGGTGCTGTGGGAACGCCCGAGCTTGGCGGTCATCATCGTGGTGGCGGTGATGGTGATAGTGGTGGAGGGCCTGGTCTTCTTCGTGGCGCGCCAAAGCGACCTCGCCGCGAAGGCCGCGGACGAAGTGGTCACGCCGGCTACCGGCGAGAACCCACCGGGAGCGGGCCTATAGCGACGGCGAGACGGGCGGTCGGATGATCGAACCAGAGGAGATCGAACCAGAGGAGCGTGAAGCCGAGGTCCGGGGTGAGCTCCCGCGAACCCGCTTCCGGTTGGTCGAGGACAACTATTTCCTCGTGCTGGTTGCCACCGTCATTGCCTTCATCCTGGTGGGACTGTTCAGCACGTTCACTTTCGCCCGAGCCCTGGGGTTGGTCGTGATGGGAGCGCTCTTCTTTCTCACCATGCGCGTTTCACGCCCGCACCCGGGCTCAAAGCGCCTGGCCGCATGGCTGATCCCCCCTATCCTTGCGGTGATCGTGGCCGCGATAGTGACCGGCACCCATTCCGTGGTGGGGAGCATCGCCTCGATCTTGTCCGCAGCCTTTGTGATCGCCTGTACGGTCGTCATAGCCCGGCGGCTGGGACAGCATCGGCGCATCACGGTACAGACGGTCATGGGAACCCTCTGCATCTACCTTTTCGTCGGGCTCCTCTTCGGCCTACTATTCGGTGTCATCGAACTCCTGGGCGATGGTCCTTTCTTCGTCCAGACGGATAAGCCGACGGGAGTGGACTTCATCTATTTCAGCCTGATCACGATCACGACCACGGGATTCGGCGACCTGTCTCCCGCGAGCGAGTTGGGACGGATGATGGCCGCCGTCGAGGCTGTGCTTGGCAACCTCTATCTGGTGACGATCGTCGCCCTCTTCGTCAGCAACCTGGGGCGCACGAGAAGAGACCGGGAATCCCAATAGGTCCCAAGCCCCCGCGCTGACCTGGTCGAGCAGCCACTCATGACCCGCGCCCTCGCGGGTCCCTGCGGGGGCGATCCACAAGCCGTCCATTCTGTCTGCGCGCTGGCAGGCTTTGCACTCAGGCAGGAGACGGAGTGACGGGCAAGAACATCAACCCGGCGGGCATTCACGAGCAGCGGGTCTCGTGCGCGGCGTGGCTCGAGCGCCACCAGCAGTTCGACGACCGGAGGACAGAGAGTTGGCGGACGACCAACCGAAGAAGGCGCGGGGATTCAGCAATGCCTACGAGATGTTCACGCTGGTGTTCACCGTGCTCTCGCTCGTCATCATGGTCCTTCTCCTGCTGCCGCTGCCGGAAGCCACCCAGCAACTACTGAGGGTGTATGACAACCTCATCTGCGTCGTGTTCCTCTTCGACTTCTGCCTACGACTGAGCCGCGCGACCTCGGCCAGGCAGTACTTCTTCCGGGAAGGGGGCTGGCTCGACCTCCTGGGCTCAATCCCCAGCTTGGGAGCCTTCAAGTATGCGGGGCTTTTCCGACTGGCGCGACTGAGCCGCCTTGCCCGTATCATTCGCCTCATGCGTGGCAAGAGGGGGAAGGAAATCATTGCCGACGTGCTTGCCCACCGGGGGCAGTACGCGGCGTTCGTCACCACGCTGGCCGCCTTCGTCCTTCTCGTCATAACGAGCATCCTGGTGCTGACCTTCGAGAGCGCTTCGGCAGAGAGCAACATCGCCACCGGAGGCGACGCCCTCTGGTGGGCGATCGTCACGCTGACCACGGTCGGCTACGGAGACACATTCCCGATAACGGCTGCCGGACGTATTACCGGAGTCTTCGTGATGTTCGCCGGTGTGGGGATAATCGGCTCCCTGGCCAGTATCCTCGCGAGCGTCTTGGTTGCTCCCACGGAGGCGGAGCCGGCAGGCGCCTCCGACGAGCCGCTTACTGAGTCCTCCGCCGAACCGTCTATGGAGCTATATGACGAGCTGCGGGCGATCCGGGCCGAGCTCGAGGCCCTCCGCAGGACGATGGGTGCCCGGAGCGAACAGCCGTAGCACGGCGACCTAGTCCTCCAGGGTCACCGGCTGCAGCCGGATGTCGAGCCGGCTGTTCCGGCCGCGCCCGCCTAGGCGGACCATGTCCATGCTTGCACCTTAGTGGTGCTATACAAACCCGCCCCCATCGGCTAACCTGGGGTGAAATATCCTGACTGTCAGGAGAGGCGGTCCATGCCGCCTGCCGACCTAAACGATGCACCCGGCGCTACCCCGACTCTCTGCGAGATCCGGGTCCGCGGCGTGGTCAGGGAAACGCGGTCCGACCCTTTGGAGAACATGACCCTTCCGGACGTTTATGAAGGCCCTCAGCCGGTGACGGTAGTCCGGGCGGTCGGGCAAGACCAGGCGGCGCTGGGATCGGGAGGGCCGTGTTGACCGGATATCTCGTCTTGGCTGGTCTCATTGCCCTGTACGCTCTGGGAGCGGCCCGGCTGGAGTATCTGATGGTCACCGGGCCCATCGTGTTCGTGGTTCTCGGCTTCGTGCTCGGCCCGGAACTGGGATCCGTGGTCGACCCGGCCATCGGTTCGGAGATACTGCGGGTGGTCACCGGTGTGACCCTGGCCCTGTTGCTATTCTCCGATGCCTCCAGCGTCAACCTTCGCGCTTTGCGACGGAACGCTTCGGTCATCGTGCTGCTTCTCTTTGTCGCTCTTCCCTTGGCGGTCGTCTTCGGGGCGCTATCGGCCTGGCTCCTGTTACCCGCACTCGGCCTTGCCACGTGTGCACTGCTTGCCTCCATCCTGGCGCCGACCGACCTCTCCCTCGGGCTCGCCATGTTCAGGAATCCCCGGGTACCCGATAGGGTGCGCCGCGAGATCAATGTGGAGAGCGGTCTCAACGACGGTGTGGCGACCCCAGTCGTGATGCTCTTTATCGGCCTCGTCATTGCGGAGTCGGCGGAGAGTGCACGTCCGTTTGTCGTGGCCATCGAGGAGTTGGCGATCGGCGTGGGCATCGGCGTGGTCATCGGTGTCGCGGCCGGCCTTCTCATGCGTCTTTCCATCAGGCGGCAGTGGTCGTCCGTGGCCTCGCGTCAATTCGCCGCCCTAGCCTTCGCGTTGCTGGCCTACGGCGGCGCCCTCGCACTCGAGGGCAACGGGTTCATCGCGGCCTTTGTAGCCGGGATCACCTTCGGAGCCGTGAACCATGACGCGGCCACCGAGGCGGTCGAATACGTGGAGAGAACGGGCGTCCTACTGACGCTGGCGGTCTGGTTCATCTTCG
Organism: uncultured Actinomycetes bacterium; assembly: GCA_963713545.1. Lineage (GTDB taxonomy): Bacteria > Actinomycetota > Thermoleophilia > RBG-16-64-13 > RBG-16-64-13 > CAVPLM01. Next base: position 154,836 of record CAVQME010000008.1, read on the forward strand.
GAGCGGCTATCGCGCCGGTCCTGCTCACCGACGGACTTGCCTGGCAGCCCATCGTGTACGCGCTTCTGAGCCTTACCGTCGTGCGCATGTTGGCTGTGGCCTTGGCGCTCTTGAGGAAGAGGCTGCACTGGTCGACCGTCCTGTTCGTCGGCTGGTTCGGCCCTCGGGGCTTGGCCAGCGTCGCGTTTCTCATCCTCGCCCTTCAATCGCTCAGCGAGGCCGGCATCGACACTACGCTGCTTGCCGCCGCCGCCGGTTGGACGATCGTCCTCAGCGTGATCCTGCATGGTGTTTCGGCGGGGCCGGTGGCCGCGTGGTACAGCTCAAAGGCGGCTGGTTTCGCGCCCGGTAGCCCCGAGCTCGGGGCGAGCCCATTGGTCAACACACGGCAGGGGATTTCGTCGCCGACGTCACGGGCTGCCGGGAACTGACGGTGGTCACACCGACTGACGACCTGCACCGGCCTGGACTTTCCAAGCGAACGGAGGGCGGGATGACTACAGAGACTCTGACCAGCGTCACATCGATCGAGAACCTACCGGCCAGGAGGAGCCCGCGCGCCGCCGCCATCGCCGGCGTGGTGTTCGCCGTCCTATTCTCGGTGAGTTTGATTCTCATCCGCTTTGCCTTGACCGGAGCCGCCGCCGAAGGCGAGGTGTGGCTGACCGAACGGGCCGGGTGGTTCGAGTTCGCCATCTTCCTCATGCCTTTTGCCGGCATCGCCTTTTTGTGGTTCATCGCAGTCGTCCGCAGTCTCCTGGGCCGCTTCGAAGACCAGTTCTACGCCACCGTCATGCTGGGAGCCGGGCTGATCTTCCTGGCCATGGTGTTCGTGGCGGCGGGCGTCTCCGGGGGCATCCTCGTGAGCTACACCCGCAACCCGGTCACCTTCGGGGGTAGCGTCTCTTACGACTTCGCCCGCGACGTCGTCGCACAGATCTTCACCATCTATGCCGTGCGCATGGCCGCGGTGTTCGTCATGTCGCTCGCGACCTTGTGGCTACGTACCAAAGTCGTGCCCCGCTGGCTGGCGTTTCTCAGCTTCGCCGTCGCCCTGGTGCTGCTGTTCGTCGTTACGCAGTCGATATGGGTGGTCCTCGCCTTCCCAGCCTGGGTGCTGCTCGTGAGCACGTACATTCTGATCACCACCTTCAGGCGGCGGCACGAGGCCCCCGAAGATGGCGTCGCGCCGAGGGCGGCTGAGCCGATCACGCGGAGCGAGGTAGACGGCTCGTGAGACTACCCGGCTTCTTCAAACGGTTCAAGGTCGATCGTCGGACGGTTCGGCCCGATCTGACGGCGGGCGTCGTTCTGGGCGTGGAGAGCGTGCCTGACGCGCTCGCCTCCGGCGTGCTCGCGGGCGTCAATCCACTCTATGCTCTGTACGCGGTCATGCTGGCCACCCCGGTGGGGGCGTTCTTCTCCAGTTCGGTGTTTCTGAGCGTGCAGACCACCAGCGCTATGGCGCTGGTGGTCGCCAGCGTCCCCGCGATCGCAAGCGGCGATGCGCCGGGGGTGCTCTTCACCCTGGCGCTCTTCACCGGCGCCATCATGTTGATCGCCGGCTTCCTCAAGTTGGGCCGACTAATGCGCTTCGTGCCCAATTCGGAGATGGTGGGGTTCATGAATGGCGTGGCCATTCTCATCATCCTCGGCCAATTGGGCGACTTCACGGGGTACGCGAGCGAATACGGCAACAAGGTCGCCCGCACAGTGGACCTGCTTTTCAACCTCGACCAGGTCGATCTCCCCACCCTCGCGGTGGGGTTGAGCGTGGTGATCCTCATCATCGTACTCGAGAAGACCCGGCTCCACGGACTGGGCCTGGTGGTGGCCATCATCGTGGCCTCGATCCTCCCGTTTCTTTTCGGCTGGGATTCAGTCCCCAGGGTTTCCGACATTGCGGAGATCACGAGGGGCCTCCCCAGACCCACCCTGCCCGATTTCTCCGGCTGGGCCACGCTGGTCGTGCCCGCGCTCTCCCTGGCCATCATCGGACTGATCCAGGGAGCGGGAGTGAGCCAGGCGTATGCCAACCCGGATGGACGGTACCCCAATGCCTCGCGGGACTTCATAGGGCAGGGGGCAGCCAACGTGGCCGTCAGCTTCTTCCAGGGCATGCCGGTCGGGGGTTCGGCCTCCGCGACCTCATTGGTGGTCAGCAGCGGAGCCAGGACTCGCATTGCCAATATCTTCGCCGGCGTGGTGATCGCTATCGTCGTCCTGCTCTTCGCCGGCGCGGTGGGCAAGCTCGCCGTCCCGGCTCTTGCCGGCCTGCTGATCGTGATCGGCTTCCGCATCCTCAAGCCGGCGAACGTCCTGGCGGTATGGCGTACGGGCAACATCCAGCGGGTGATCATGGTGATCACCTTCGCCCTGGTCCTGTTGATACCCCTGCAATACGCGGTGCTGGCCGGCGTCGCTCTGTCGATCTTGCTGTACACCGTCAAACAATCGAACCGAGTCACGGTGAAAGAGTGGAAGCTCAAGGAGGGGAAACTCCCGCTCGAGCAACCGCCGCCGAGTACCGTCCTCCCCGGGACTGTGACGGTGCTCGTTCCCTACGGAAGCCTCTTCTACGCCGCATCGGCGGTATTCGAAGGCAAACTGCCGGAGGTAGACGACAAGACGAATCACGCGGTGGTGATCGTCAACCTCCGCGGCCGCACTGAACTGGGTAGCACCTTCATGGGTATGATCGAGCGTTACGCATGTGACCTGCTGGAGCACGGGAGCCGCCTGATGCTGGCGGAGGTCGAGCCATCTGTCAGGGAACAGTTGGCGCGCGCGGGGATAGTGGATTCCGTCTCGCGCAAGAACATCTTCGTGAAGACGGACCGGGTGGGAGAGTCCCTCTACGAGGCCTGGGATACTGCTCAGGACTGGGTTTCAGAAAGTAAGCCACCGGAAACATCTACGTGACGAGCACGGGGCAAGAAAAGGAGATTCTCATGGCCATCAAGACCTACAAGGACGGAACTCCGTTCACCGGGGTCATCGGGCGCACCACCGCGGAGTCCTCGCCGGCCTGGCCTGAGCCTCCGCGCCCTCCGGAGGGCGCGCCCAACGTGCTCTTCTTCGTGCTGGACGACGTCGGTTACGGTCAGCTCTCCTGCTTCGGCGGGTTGGTCGAGACGCCCGTCATCGACAGCCTGGCCGCCAACGGCCTGCGTTACACCAACATGCACACGACGGCGCTCTGCTCGCCGTCCCGGGGCTGCATCCTCACCGGGCGCAACCACCACTCGCTCGGCCTGGCCTCGATCACCGAGACGTCCACCGGATACCCCGGCTACAACGGCGTCCTACCCTTCGACAGGGCGATGATCAGCGAGATGCTGTTGCAGAACGGCTACAACACCTTCTGCGTCGGGAAGTGGCATCTGACGCCCCCCGAGCACACGACCGCCGCCGGCCCCTACGACCGCTGGCCGCTCGGTCGCGGCTTCGAGCGCTACTACGGCTTCCTGGGTGGAGAGACCAACCAGTGGTATCCGGAACTGACCTACGACAACCACGAAGTCGAGCAGCCGGCACTGCCGGAGGACGGCTACCATCTGAGCGTCGACCTGGCCGACAAGGCCATCGAGTTCATCCAGGACGCGCACGTCAACGCGCCCGATAAGCCCTTCTTCCTCTATTACGCCACGGGCGCCGGTCACGCGCCGCACCACGTGCCCAAGGAGTGGGCGGACAAGTACAAGGGCAAGTTCGACGGCGGCTGGGAAGAGTACCGCAAGGTCGTCCATAAGCGTCAGCTCGACATGGGCGTCATCCCCGCGGGGACCGAACTGTCAGAGCGGGACCCGGACGTGCCCGAGTGGGACACCCTGTCGGACGATGCCAAGCGGCTCTACGCCCGGTACATGGAGGTATATGCCGGCTTCCTCAGTTTCACCGACCATCACTTCGGTCGCGTCGTGGAGTTTCTCAAGGAGATCGGCCGGCTGGACAACACGCTCATCATGGTCATCTCGGACAACGGCGCCAGCTCCGAGGGCAGTCCGGTCGGCTCACTCAACGAGATGTTCTTCTTCAACAACGTACAGGAGTCGCTCGAAGCCAACCTCAAGATGATCGACGAGCTGGGCGGCGTGGAGACCTGCAACCACTACCCCTGGGGCTGGGCCAACGCGGGCAACACACCGTTCCGCCGCTGGAAGCGCGAGACCTACCGGGGCGGCACCACCGACCCGTGCATCGTGTCATGGCCGAAGGGCATCCAGGCCCGAGGCGAGCTGCGGCCGCAGTACGGGCACTGCATCGACCTGGTCCCCACGGTCCTGGAAGCTCTGAGCATCGAGGCGCCGGCGGCAGTCCGCGGTGTGACTCAGGCTCCCGTCGACGGGATCAGTTTCGCCCACACGTTCAACAAAGCGGCCGCGCCGAGCAATCACCACACCCAGTACTTCGAGATGTTCGCCCACCGCGCGATCTACCACGACGGCTGGCGTGCGGTCTGCCCGTGGCCCGGACGGAACTTCACCGAGGCCGCGAAGAAGGGGCGTAAGTTCGGCGACCCGATCACCAACGAGGTGCTCCTGGACATCGAGACCCACGACTGGGAGCTCTTCCACGTCGACGAGGACTACTCCGAGACCCGGAACCTCGCGGAAGAGCATCGCGACAAGCTGATCGAGCTGATCGGCAGATGGTGGGCAGAAGCAGGCAAGTACCAGGTGCTGCCCATCGACGGCACCGCCCTCCAACGGCTCAACGTGGAGCGTCCCACGATCGCCCGGCCGCGGAACACGTTCGTGTACTACCAGGGCGGGTCGGGGATCCCCTTCACGGCCGCGCCCAAGGGCTACAACCGCCCCTGGAGCATCACAGCCGACGTGGTGATCCCCGAGGGCGGGGCGGAAGGAGTGTTGCTGGCCCAGGGCGGCCGCACCGGCGGCTACGTCTTCTTCGTCCAGGATCGGAAGCTCTACTTCCTGTACAACTGGCTGGGCCGGGAGCGGTTCTGGCTCACCTCTGACGCGGTGATCCCGGAGGGCGAGGTCGAGCTGCGCTACGAGTTCGAACCGACCGGCAAGCCCGACGTCGCTAAGGGGCTCGGGGTGCCGGCCAGAAGCCAGCTCTACATCGATCGCAAGCTCGTCGGATCCGTCGATATGCCCTACTCGGTCCTGAACATGTTCGGGACGCAGGGCTTGACGTGCGGCTACGACGGCGGCGAGCCGGCGGCGCCGGAGAAGTACACCGGGCGATTCCCGTTCACAGGGACCATCAAAGCGAGTCACGCTGGACCTGTCCGGCGAGCTGATCCCGGACACGGAAGCCGAGATGAAGATCGCCATGGCGCGGCAGTAGAGCGTGCGCGCGCGTTAAGTGGCGTTAGGCGCGAGTGGGGGCTTGGGCCCCTACTCGCGCCGTGCATTATCTGGAGACGCCCCGCTCCGCTATTCCGCGAGCGCGGCCTCGTCCTCCGGAGTCACCGGCTGCGACTGGATGTCGAGCTCGGCCATCGTCTCCTGGAGATCCTCGTCTTCTAGTTCCTCCGGGGGCATACCGGTGGCTTCTTCGATCTTCTGCGCGTCCTGCTGGCTGAGTTTGACCGCCTTTGCTCCGGCGCTGGCCGCCAGCACCACGGCTCCCCCAACGATGATCCGTCTCCGCCGGACTTTTCGCCGAACGTGTCTCCTTGCGGCTCGGCGGCCCGGGCCGCCCATACCCCTTCTACGCATGAGAGATCTCCCTTCTCTGGGGAGGCATATGCGCTCCTCTTATCATCTTACTCTCCAGCCGTGGCCCGCGGAGCATCGCGGCCGCACACGCGAGCGTCGGCCGGGTCGGACTGTCGCATCTCCCGGATGACGCGTTCGACGATCTCGTCGACGGTGAGACCGGCGTCCACCGTCAGCGCATCGACCGGCTCCTCCAGATCCTCGAACTGGCTCCTAAGCAGCTCGGGTTTCATGTAGTGCCCGACGCGTGCCGCTATGCGGGTGCAGATCAGTTCGTAGTCGCCTTTGAGGTAGACGATGTCCACCCCCGAGTTCCCCAAGAGCAAGGCCAACCGGTACCGTTCCTTGAGCGCCGAACAGGCCAGCACCCCCGGGCGGTTCTGTGCGAGACGCGACGCGATCAGGTCGTGCAGAGTGGCAAGCCACGGAGCACGGTCGGCGTCATCGAGCGCGATGCCGGCGCTCATCTTGGCGATGTTCTCGGGCGGGTGGAAGTCGTCGGCGTCGTAGAAATCCCATCCCAGCCTCGACGCCAGGGCTCGACCCACTGAGGTCTTCCCGCAACTGGAGACGCCCATAACGATCAAGAAACGTGGGGGCAACATACCCACCTATCGTCAACGAGACGTGGCCGACTTCCAACCATTGCTCGGGACCACGGCCGGCGGCTTGCCGGAGCCGACTAACACAGCAGCCCGACGCCGCGATCAAGCCTACGCCCTCTCGATCGCGGGTTCGGCAGATCCAGGCTCACCATTGCCGCCGCGGTCGCGCGTCAAAACTCAGGATCAGGGTACGTCGGCTCGCGGCCTTCGGTGAAGGCGAGGATGCCCTCGACACGATCGGGATGGACCACCGAGCGCCAGTGCTGATCCATCATGATCTCGATGGCCTGCTCTACAGTCTCTCCCTGTCCCAGCTTGACGGCACGTTTGACCGCCTGCGCCGCCGTCGGAGAATTGTCGGCAATCTTCTCGGCGATAGCCATTACAGCGTCCATCAGTTCGGCCCGGGGATGGACCTCGTTGACCATACCGAGCCGGTGCGCCTCTTGCGCAGTTATCGCTTCTCCGGTCATGAGCATCTGCATGGCCTTGCCCGGTGGAAGAACACGGGGAAGAAAGACCGGGCCGCCGCCGCCCGCGGACAAACCGACCATCGCCTCGGGCTGGCCGAAGACGGCATCGTCGGAAGCGATGATGAAGTCCGTGCTTATGGCGATCTCGCAGCCACCGCCGTAGGCCATGCCCTGGACAGCAGCGATGATAGGCCGACGTAACTGGCGGATCGTGTAGAGCACGCGATCGAAGACCTGGCGCTGGCGCAGCCATTCCTCCTTCGTCATGCTCTTGCGCTGGTACAGGTCGCCGCCGACCGAGAAAGCTCTGTCGCCAGCCCCGGTCAGGATGGCGACGCGCACGGAGGGACGGGCTGCGACAGTCTCGAGGATCTCGATCAGTTGCGCCGCCAGTTCCGTCGTGATGGCGTTGTCGGCGTGGGGTCGATTGAGGGTGACGATCGCCACGCGCCCAACGGAGACGTATTCGACGAGCACGAGCTGATCAGGCTCAGCGACATCAGCCGGGGCACGGTAACCGAGTCGTTTCATTCGAGTATCTGTATTGTCGGTCATATTCTCCTCCAATGTGTTTCTTTCACGTCGTCCGTTCGAGGTGTAAGGCCCTCAGATCCACGTCACCTCGACCCGCCTGCGCGCAGGAATCCGCTGATATCTTTCGGCCGGATAGCCAATGACGCACGTCGCATGGGGAATATGGCCTTCCGGCAGCCCAAGCATCTCAACCAGGGGCGGGTAGCCCTGGCCGGCTGTGTTGATACTGCCGGTGAACGTAGTTCCGAGACCGAGTGCGGGCGCTGCCAGTTGGATTTGGTGAATGGCGATCATGGCCGCCGGTAGGCGCCGTCCGCTCATCTTTCGGGGCGCAAGCCATCAGGATGCACGGTGCTCCCCGGGAAATGCGATCCTGGCCCAACTCCCATGGCTCGACAAACAACTCAAGCTTGGCTTCCTCGTAAAGCGCAGGGTTCTTCTGCTTCACGATCTTCATCCAGTCGATCGTCATCTCGGCGACTTGATGGACCTTCACCGGATCGTTGACCACGAACCAGCGTATTACCTGACGGTTCGCTCCGTTCGGCGCCCAGCGGGCGACGTCTAGCAACTGAAGGACCTTTTCCTTTTCGATGGGTCGCCGGATGTAGCCGCGGATCGAACGCCGGGGTCTTGAGATACTGTCTGACCCGATCCCATTGGGGGATCAGGTGGATGTCGATCTCCTCGCAATCCTCGGGCCCCATCGAGCGCTGATGCATGGCTCCGGTCGGACAGATGGCCACGCAATGGCCACAGTCGATGCAGAGGTCCCATCCGTTTTCGATAGGTACGGGGAAGTCGGCCTTGGTGATCAACCCCCCGGGGCAGGCTCTGATACAACTGCCGCAGTTGATGCATAGGTTCTCGTCCGCTTTGATGACTACGTCTAGTTGGTAGGAACCGTTCATCTCTCGCCGCCTCACTAGGTCCGGGCGCCAACTAGCCGTCGTTTGGCGCCCGGCTAACACCAAGCCCGGCAGCACCTATGTCCGAGACCACCATGTGCTGCGCGCACGTTGTGCGCCGCTTCCTCGCGCTACCCGAGCCGCGTGCCTTCCACCTCGAGCCCGCCTCCCTGAGGAAGCTTGCTCCAGCTCCTCTTCTGCCACTCCTCCTTGAGCACTTCGACCGCCGCCTGCTCCAGGAATTCCGGCGCCGCCCACGCATCCACATCGAAGTCGTTCTTGATGTAGCCGTGGCTCTTCATGAAGTCCTTGCCGATCTTGATGCATTGCAGGTTCTGCGCGCTCAGGCTCGGCACCATGTCGACGTGCTTGATGCCCTGGTAGGTGTGCTCGGCGTCCAGGTAGAACGTCTGCCGGTTGAGGATTTCTGCGGCAGCGTGCTTGTTCCGGTTCGCCCACAGGCCGACCTTGATCATGGCCTTCATGTAGGCGATGACCAGCTCGGGATGCTCCCTGGCCATCACGTCTGTACAGGTGATGACGGCAGGGGTGTTGGCAACCTGAATCGTCCAGTCCGGGAGCTTGGACAGGTCGAAGATGGCCTTGATTTCGCCCGTGGCCTCCGAGAGCTGTCCTAATTGTCCCATCTGGTTGTAGATGGCATCGACGGTACCCGCGAGCAGTGCCTTCTCCAATGGTCGGAAGGCATAGTCGTGCTTGTGGTCACGCTTCATCCATAACTCGGACGGGTTGTTAATCGGCGAGAGCATCTCGGGCTTGTCGTACCAGTCGTCCGGGTAGGGGAACTCGACGAGCTCGATATCCTTCATGGTCATGTCGTTCAGCATCAGGATATTTTCGATGCCCATGTGCTCCTGGATGCGCCACCAGTCGTTCTTGATAGTGTTGAGGCTCTTGGTGATGCCGATCTTCTTGCCCTTCAGATCCTTCACGCGGAAGATCTTGTCGCGGGCGCGCACCTGCATCACCCCACCCTCATAGACCCACGTCGCCCCCAGCAGCACGGTGCGGCGGAGGTCGGCGTGGACCGCGATCGGGGGATACAGGCCGCCGAAGCGGACGAGGTTGTCGAGATTGTGGATGTAGTGCGGGTACCAGTTGTTCTCGGGTGCATGGCGGAAGTAGGCGTACTCGACGCCGATCTTCTTGAACTCCTCACGGCACCAACCCAACTCCTGGTCGACATTGTTGGCGGATACCATGGGGCAGTTGGTGAACCACACCTCTTTCCAGTTCAACGGTACCGTGGTGGATACTTTTTCTGTAGACATGGTTTGCTCCTTTCTTAGAATCACTGGTTTTGCGATTTTTGAGAGGTCTCCGGGAGAACACGCAGTCGGTTCTCCGCTGTGGTCTGCTTGATCAGCCTCATCCACGCTTTCGCATTCCTCCTTACCGGTGGTCTACCTGCGCTCCGTGAGCCACAGCAGTTCTGGATCGACCTCGTACGTCCACGGCGATCCGGAATTCTTCCAGCCGTTCTTCATCCGCTTCCCGTGATAGGCACTGCCCGGATCGTCGACCTTGTCGCCTTCGAAACCGTCGATGACGTTGTAGGCGCGGGTGAAGCCCGCTTTGGCGAGGCCGTTGACGGCCAAAGCACTCCTTCCCCCCGAGCGGCACATGACCAAGAGAGTGTCGTCGGGATCGAAGGCTTTCATCACAGCCGGGGCGAAATCGGGGTTGGGTGCCACGACCGGTTGGTCCTTCTCCGTATCCCACTCGTACTTGATGAAGAGCAGGGGGATGTTCCTCGCCATCTCTGGATGCCCCACGAAGATGTACTCCTCCGGAGTTCGGACGTCGAGGATCTTGACCTCGTCCGGTGCGGACTTCCACATCTCATAGGCCTCTCGCGCCGTCACATACAGCCTCAGGACCGTTTGTTTCTTCTCGGGAACTTCGTGGCTTGACCGGGACCCAGATCCCTCGTGATCGCTCATCGACCCGTCTCCTTTTCTCGATTCCATGGATCGTGCTCAGGCTGGGAGTTCTCGAGCACTCTCATCCCTATGTCAATCAAGTCCGAACCTCCCGGCATCTGGCCCAGCGGAGCCCTGCTCATCCGCCGCACCGATCGATGCCGCCGCCGCTTCCTCAGCGGTCGCTCGTCTCCGGGCCAAGAAGGAGGCGAAGAGGATCGACACGACGAGCCCTACCATCATTATGGACAGGGCGGCCCCCAGGATGGCGGGATCGTTCGCGAAGGCGATCCCGACCGCGGCGAAAACGGGACCGGCATTCCGGTTCGGCGCCAGTATGCCGACCGTGGTCCTGATCCTGGTTGGTCCCGCGGCGACAAGCGTGCCGACCGCCAGAGCGATGACGGTGAAGACCAGAGCAGCCAGCATGGTCCTCGACCCGATCAGATCCACGATCTCCTGCCAGCCTCCAAGCAGGGCGAGAGCCAGCACTGCGAAGAAGAGTCATCCCCGAGACCTTCATGCTGCTCTTGAGCCAACCACCGGCTGCCTGTGGGGCCCAGTTGCGCACGGCCATGCCCACGATGAAGGGAATGATCTGGAGAACCACGATCGTCAGCACCAGACGACCGACAGGAAGAGAGATCCCCTCCCCCAGATCCGCGACAGAGAGGATCCAGTTCGCGGTGATGGGGAATGTGAAGCTACCGAGTACAGCTATGAGAATCTGCAGGGAACTGGCGGTCACGACATCGCCCCCCGCAGTGACCACCACCTTGACTCCGAAGGGCGCTCCCGGGGAACAGGCTATGAGCACCAAGGCGATGAACGCCGGTGTGGTCAGAGCAAAGAGTTCAGCGATCCCCCACCCGAGCAGAGGGACAAGAACAAAGTTGACCACCAGGACGAGGATGACCAGCCAGAACTTGCGGAACACCCGGCCCAGAGACGCCACGGTCGCGCTCAGCCCGGCGGCCAGCATCATCGAGACGATGAACACGATCAGAACCAGTGAAAAGATCGTGCTGAGGATTTCCATTTCTACTACCCGCCAGTCCGGAATGAGTCAATCATCGTCACGGCTAGCGCAGCAGCCCGCGGCCGTTGCGGCGTCCGGCACCCACGCCCCCCACGGGTCCGGGGGGGTTTATCCCGCCACCAGGGCCACCGATAGGGCCGGGAGGATTCGGTCCGCGGCCAACGCCGCCCACAGGTCCCGGGGGATTTATCCCGCCGCCCACCCCGCCGACAGGGCCGGGGGGATTCGGTCCGCGGCCGACGCCGCCCACAGGTCCGGGGGGATTCGGTCCTCTTCTACGTGCCATGATGCTGCCTCCTCTTCGAAAGTGACGATTGAAGGATGGTGACCTTCGGATTCCAGGGTTACTCCGCGGCGAGGTCCTGCTTGAACTCCTCGACTACTTCGGGAGCGATCTGCACGCGCTCCACCAGTCGGCCGCCGGCGTCCACGATTGCCGTGCGGAGATCGGCTACCCACAGGTTCTCCCAGAGGAAGAGCACGGCGGCCGAACCCTTAGGGAGTCTGCTCGCCGCTATCTCCAGGTCGTCATTCGTGAGCAGACTGGAAACATGCTCGCCGATGGGAACGAACAGCTCGTACGTTTCCGGGTCGAGATCGTTGAGTTCGAGGGTGCGTGTGTTGCCGTCCGCCTCCTTTTCGATGAAGACGATATCCAAGAAGCGTACGATGCCCCGCTCTGCCAGATGCAGGAGTTCGGGAATGATCCTGCCCGAGAACTTGGGATCCTCGAACTCGATCAGGGCATACTCCAGCGGAAGGTCAAGCATTGTCTGACTCCTTTGGTCGGGATCTAGGAGGTTCACTACTGGTCCTCTCCCATCAGTTCGATTGGTCCCCTATGCCACATGCCTGCGCTTGCCACTTGGCTCAGGAAGCACCCGCGACCGCCGGGCCATCCGAACCTGCGGGGTAGTCCAGCAACGGTACCATGTCCTCCGCCCAAGCCTGCAGAACGGGCTCCATGATGCGCCACGACTCCTCGGCCTCATCGTCGCGGATGGTGAGCATCGCGTTCCCCTCGAGCATCGAGAGGAGCAGGTTCGCGTACGCAGGCCGACCCTCCGCGAACGAGAACAGTTCCAGATCGTGCTGATGAAGAGTCAGGTCGGGAGAGAGAAGGCTTATCGACAGCTGAACCGAGGGAACCATCAGCCCCAGGCGGAGAACGTTGTGCTCTTGAAGGCGCCGCCGATGAGCAGCGTCGGGCACCTTTCGGAAGGTGACGATCACTTCCCCCGCGTCCCGGCCAAGTGCCTTGCCCGACCTCAGAGTGAAGGGCACCCCCGCCCACCGCCAGTTGGCCACCTCCAGCGTGACTTGAGCGAAGGTCTCCGTGCCCCGCGCCGGGACGATGCCCGGTTCGTCCACGTAAGCGGGCACCGAGCGGTCGCCAATGTGGCCGGCGACATACCGGCCCCGGACCGAGCGTTCTTTGACCTGGTCCGCCGACATGGTGGGAATCGCACGCAGAACGGCGACGCGGGCATCCCGGTAAGAGGGCTCATCGAGCCTGGATGGTTGATCCATCGCCACGATGGCAAGGACCTCGAGCAGATGGTTCTGGATCATGTCCTTCAACGCCCCGGCGGTGTCGTAGTAGGACGCCCTGCCTTCCAGGGTGAGCGTCTCGTCCCAGACGATGTCCACCCGCTCGATGTGCTGGTTGTTCCAGAGGGGCTCGAAGAACCGGTTGGCGAAGCGCAGGACCACTACCTGCTGGACGAGCGCGTCCGAAAGGAAGTGGTCCACGCGAAAGATGGTCGTGGCCGGGAAATGCTGCCGGAGAAGACCGTTGAGGCGGACGGCCGACTGCAGACTATCGCCAAACGGCTTCTCGACTGCGATGACGCTCTCCGGGGGGAGGCCCGACTGGGCGATAGCCAGGAGGGCGGGTTCGAACAAGTGCGGAGCCAGGGCCAGGTAGACAAGAGTTGGCCGATCGTTACCCTGCAGCGCCGCGGCGACCTCTTCCGGCGCACCGACGTCCGTCCGGCGGTACTGGATGGCCCCTGCGAGGCTGTCCCTTACCCGAGGGTCGACCTGGGGAGCGTGCTCTTCCAGAGCTGCCGCGATCTTCCCGCGGAACGATTCGGCTGTGTAGTCGTGACGCCCCAGTCCGAGGACGGCCAAGTCTGGAGGGACCTTGCCGTCCTCCATGAGCACGGCCAGCGACGGGAGGAGCAGCCGGGCGGCGAGGTCCCCCGTCGCGCCAAAGAGTACGATGCGATCGATCATGCAGCCTATCCCTTGGCGTCTTCGCTGCTTGGTTTGCGCCGAGACCTCAAGCCTTCCAGTACTTCTCCACATGGATCTGGCCGGGCTCGGCCTTCGTATCTTCCGCGAACCCCTCTTGCCCCAGTAGTTCGAGCATGGATTCACTCATATGCGGACTGCCGCACATGAACACGTGCGTGTCGGCCGGACTGGGCTTGTGGCCCCAGGCCTTCTCGATGAGGCCGCTCCTCCACACGTCCTGGACGTGCCCGGTCGCGCCTTTCCAGGGGACCGGCTCTTCCTGCGGCCTGCTGACCACGGGGATATACGTGACGTTGTCGCGCAGATGCTGCATGGCCATCAGAATGGAGCGGTACCCAAGGTCCCACGAATGGCGAACACCATGCAGGACCGCGATGCGGCGCTGTGGCTGGAGTCGCAGGTGCGTGCTTAGCATGCTCACGAAGGGGGCTAGGCCGGAGCTGGTGGCGACGAGAACCAGATCCGATCCTTGAGGGATGCGCTCGTCGTCGTAGGTGAATCTGCCCACCACCCTGTCGGAGAGGTAGATGCGATCACCGATCTTGAGGTCGAACAGACGCGGCGAGAGGGAGCCCCTGGGGACCAACGCGATGTAGAACTCCAGGAACTCACGATTGACGGGAGACGAGGCGATGGAGTAGACGCGCCTGATCAGCTTGTCCGGCTCGGGAGGAGCCGCCTCGGGCTCGGCGAGAGCGCAACGAGATGCTGATCCGTACAGTCCTAGAGACAGAGACTGGCCGGGAACGTAGTCGGGCAGGACCCCCCCGTCCGGTACCACCTGCAGGACCATAAGCCAGGGCGAGACCTCGTTGCGCAGGGTGACTGTTGCATTCAAAGATTGCTCGGCCACCTGGTTCTCCTTTCCCCGTGCGAACCCCGGCTTACCATCACGGGCGCCGGGTTCACCGGTCCGGCCCTATTCCCCAGGCATTACTCAACGGCAGCTGGATTCATGCACTTCTGCCAAAGGCTTCGTCGATGATGGCCTGCAGGTGCTGGACCAACTCGTCGGACGGCGTCTTGTAGTCGTCCAGTTCATACACCACGCCCAGGCTCTCGTACTTGCCCAGTCCAAAGCGGTGATAGGGCAAGAGCTCGTAGTCGATCACGTTCTTGTAGGGGCGAATGAAGGCCAGGACCGCCCGGATGTGCTCCTCATCGGCATTCACGCCGGGAATCAGCGGCGTGCGGGCGATGAAGTCGATGTCGGGAAACGTCTCGTAGGCCCGCTTCATGTTCGCCAGGATGCGCTCGTTGCTCACGCCGGTCCACTTCTTGTGCCGCTCCGGGATGGTCAGCTTGTGGTCATGGAGCACCGTATCGACGTGCGGCAGCACCTTTTCGCAGAAAGACCAGGGCACGTTGAACGCCGTTTCGATGGCCGTATTGATGCCGCGCTCGGTGGGCGCCTTCAAGCAGTGCTGCGGCGAAGTCGGGTTGAAGCTGGCACTCGCCGCCGCTCAGGGTCATGCCGCCGCCGGAATTGCGGTAGATGGAAGCGTCCTTTTCGACCTCGCCCAGCACCTCGTCGACGGTCATCCTCTTGCCGTACATGTCCAGCGCATCCGTCGGGCAGAGCGAAACCAACGCCTCGTCGACGTCCGTGGCCAGATCCCAGTTGACTCTGACTTTGTCATCGGCGCCCTCGACGACGTAGAAAGCGCCTTCAGGGAAGGGCGGCTTCAGACAGAGGCCGCATGCCTGCTTGCCGGTGCACATGTTGGGGGCGTAGGCCAGCTCCGGCTTGGGGTGGATGCTTTCGGGATTGGAGCACCATTTGCAGCGCAGCGAGCAGCCCTTGAGGAAGACGTTGGTGCGGATGCCCGGACCGTCATGGCTGCAATAGCGCTGGATATTCAGGACAATACCGGTCGGACCGGATGATTTGTCGGATGGGCTGTTCATAGTTTCCCTCCCAGACAGATGCCAAGCGATTGGGCAATCTTCACAAACAGGCTGTCCGCGGGCACCGTCCTGACTTTGTTGATCGCCTCCGCCAGCGGCACGAACTGGATGTCCGGCGGGACAAAAGCAACCATCACGCCGTTCTTGCCGGCATTGAGGCCCCGTACTGCCCCGGCCCCGTAAGCCAACCCCAGTTGGCGGTCGACGGCGGTGGGGGCGCCGCCCCTGACCCAAAGGCCCAGGACGAGTGGCTGGGTTTCCTCGGCGATCAGCAGTTGCAGCCTGCTGGCCACGGTCTGGGCGGCCTGGCCCGATCGGAGGATGACATGCTCACCGGCTTCACCCGTTGCCAGCGGCGATAACGATGCTTTGAGGGAAGCGGCGGCTGGCTTGTCCGCCTGGGCTTGCGGGCTGTCGAGAAACTGCACCCCTTCGGCCACCACCACCAGCCCGTAGTGCCGGCTGGGCGTCATCTTTTCCTTCAACCGCTCGGCCACCGTTTGCAGATCGCAGGGAATTTCGGGCATCAGCACCGCATCGGCGCCAGCGGCAATGCCGGCCTGCAGCGCAATCCATCCGGCCTGCGCTCCCAGCACCTCCACGACGGCGATCTTGCGGGCCGACTGGGCCGCCTCACGCGCCCGGTCGAGCATCTCGATGGTGAAGCTGAGCGCGCTGTTGAAGCCAAAGGACACGGCGGTGGCGGCAACGTCGTTCTCGATCGACCGGGGGATGCCAACAATATTGAGCCCCTTGCGATGGAGCTTGTAGAGAATGCTCAGCCCCCGGCTGCCAACGACGGAGATCACGGCATCGATCCGCTCTGCCTTCAGCGCTTTCAGCAGATCATCGGACAGGTCCACTTCCTGAACCATCTCGTTTTCATCGATCGTGCGGACATGAAACGGATCGACCCGGCCCGACTGGCCCAGGATGCCCCGGCCCCCGGGATCCAGGCTCTCGGCCAGTTGCGGGCTGAGGGTTACCAGCCCGCCGTCAGGGTAACGCTCCGGGTGCAGCACTCCGTCGAAGCCATCGCGGATGCCGACCAGCTCCCATCCCAGTTCGCCCGCCGCCAGGGCCGCACCCATCACCACGGCATTCATGCCTGGCACAAAGCCGGCGCCCGCCATGATGGCGATCCGTCTCGGTGAACTGGCATGACCTATTTCAGTATTCATCACGTACCTTCCTTTCGGTGCAACTTGAACTCATCTTCATGGCCTTTCAGCTTCTGCGTTTACCCGACGTTCGGGACTTGTACGAGAATACGTCATCAAGGGACGTCCGGTGCGGCGTGGCGCAGCGCCACGCCGCACCGGACGAGCGATGTCCTATCCCTGCTCGAAAGTCTGCAGGGTACGAGCAATCACCTCATCCTGCACACCCGGGGCCAGTTTGGTGAAGAAGGCGCTGAAACCGGCCACCCGAACCACCAGGTCGCGGTAGTTTTCGGGGTGCTTCTGCGCGTCCCTGAGGATTGCGGTGTCCAGGACATTGAACTGAATGTGATAGCCATCATTGTCAAAATAGGGTCTTGACAAGCCGCAGCACGTTATCCCGGCCCTTGCGTGTCTTCAGTTGGTCGGGCGGGAATTTCATGTTCATGTGCGTGGCGGTGTACTTGATGGCATCCTGACCCTTCGCCGCCGACATCACCAACGCGGTGGGTCCGTTGACGTCGGTGCCCGGCATGGCCGACATACTGCCATCGGTGAGCGCTTGCCCGGCATATTTGCCGCTCGGCAGCGCGCCCGTCACCAGCCCCATCAGGTTGTGGATGCTCTTGGTGTAGGCATCCGGCGCGGACTTGATGTCCTGGCCGATGTAGTTGCCGCCGCCATCCACCTTCTGGAAAGCGTCATAGATACTATTGGTCACCCTGCGAACCAGCTTGTTCACTTCAGGAATGTCGTTGCCATGTTTGGGAGCTTCATAGCACATCCTGCGGACATTCTCGTATCCCTCCCAGTTGGCGGCCAGCGCCTGCTTCAGCTCGGCCATGGTGATCTTCTTGTCGTCGTAGACCAGCTTTTTCACCGCCATGAGCGAGTTGGCGGCGTCCACGCCACCGACCACGATTTGCGCAGTAGTGTAGTAATTGGCGCCGCCGTTCCAGACCTCGGTGCCGGTTTCGATGCAGCCCCCGGTCAGCAGCGAGCGCCAGGTCGTCGGGAGGAAGTCAGCGCACAGCATGCTGGCGATCCAGGCGCCCCGGCGGAGGACCTCCTCATTGAATTCGATCTGCTTCTGGAATGCCGCGTAGAGTTCTTCGAAGGTCTGGAAGGTCTCGGGATCCCCGGTCTTGGGTCCGATCTGCTGCTTGGTGCGGGGATCGAAGCCGTCGTTCATGATCAGCTCGATGACCTTGCCCAGGTTGGGCTGCCCTTCCACCGGGTGGCCGGTCTCGTAGGGAATGTAGGAACCCACGCAGGCGCCGATGGCGGTGCGTCTGGCTTTCTCGAGCGAGCAGACCCTTCTTGGAGTCGGCAAAGAGATTCAGGGCGCGCTTCACCATCACATCGCCATTGACGAACTGGGGCATGCCGATGCCGGTGCCGATGACGTCGAGCACCTTCTCGAGGAACTTGCCGCTCATCCGCTCCGTGTAGCAGCACGTCAGCGGAGGCTGGGGCAGGTGCAGGTAGTTGCACGCATCCAGGATCACGTAGTCCATTTCTGCGGTGGCATCTTCGCCATCTTCGGTATAGCCGCCGAGCGTGATGCTCTGGCCCAGGTCGGCCGAGTTCTGCAAGGCGACCTTCTCGCCATAGTAGTAGCCGATCTCATTCAGCTTGATGACGAGGTTCTCGAACATGAAGACTGCCTCGTCATAACCGATCAGGCCGGCAGCCTTGTCGGCCTGATAGAACGGCTCGAGGTTCTGGCCCAGGTAAGCCTCCGAATAGCCGCAGCCGACCTGTTCGATCTCCGCGACGATGTGACAGAAGAAGTGGCACTGGATGGCTTCGCGCAGGTTGCGGGCCGGATGCTCGGGCACCCACTCGCAGACCTCGGCGATGTCGAGCAGTTCCTGCTTGCGGTCGGGATTCGCTTCTTTCGCCGCCATCTCGCGGGCCAGCTCGGCATAGCGGTGGGCCAGGCGAATGACGGCCTTCATGACGATGCGGCTGGCCTCATAGAAGGCGAACTTGTCGGCATTCGGCAGGCGCATCTCGAGGGCCGCCTCGCGCTCGTCGACCTCTTTGATCATGCTGGCAAGCCCATCCCTGTACACCCGGGGTAGTTCAGGTTGCCGCCGCCGCCGGGCCAGTCAAAGAAGCTAATGACGAAGCCGGAATCGTACGAAGGCCGCGGATCGAACCCGTACTTCCTCTCGAAGATCTCGAGCGTGCGGGGTTTCAGCGCGCGCTTGTCCCAGTACTCGAGCGCCCACTCGTTCGCCTTGCGGTCTTCCGGGTCCTTGCACTTCTCAATGGTGTTTTCCTCTACCATCCAATCCACTTGCCATTCCGGATAGGTGTAGATGCCATTGACCGTGCTTGCCATGCTGCCGACGAAGAGGTTGTCGTCGATGTATATCTGTTTCCTCTCAAGCAGGGTTGCCATGAACTTGGCCCTGCGGATGATCTGCTGGTAGCCGGCGGTATCCTCGTACACCTCATGCATGATCCTGACCCGCTCAAAATCAACCTCAGCAGGGGTGCTTCTGAGTTGTTCTTTCAGCCGGTCGATCCGCGCGATATCGGCTTTGACCCGCCCCGTGGTGATTCCTGCTTCCGTAGCTGCCTTCGCCATCACGGTCCCTCCTGTTCTCTTCGCCGCCGGCATCGGCCTGCCGGCGATCTGTTTGTCAGTCCCCTGGGAGTCCTGCTACAGGCGTTCCACGGCCTTGACCGACAGCACCGTGGCGTTGATTCCGAATAGAGCGGTGATAAGACCGGCCAGCCCGGCCTGGTCCTGCACAACGACCCGGACAACCGTCACGGGCCGAGCGTCGTTCTCAACGACCTCGACCGTCATCCCTTCGCAGAAGTCCCGCCACTCCTCGTCCAGAACGCCGCGCACGCAGATCTCGTAGAGAGCCGGGGTGGCGGCGGAAATATCGGGAAGACTGTCGGGAGCCACAAGGCCTCCTGGCGCGATGGGCCGGTTGAATCCAGTCTAGGCTGGAAGGCCGACGCAAAGGGAGTACCCAGAATGGTCCAAGTCCGGTCTAGCGTGCGGAACGGGCCTGATCGGCCATCTATTGAGAGACCGGAAGGATCCCCAGTTCCCGGGCTCTCGCGACCGCCTCTCGCCGCCCCGCTACGCCAAGCTTCGAGTAGATGCTGAGCGTGTGACGCTTCACCGTCGCGGGAGAGATGACCAGTCGCCTGGCGATCTCCTTATTGCTGAGGCGCTCGGCCAGGAGCACCAGCACATCCAGTTCCCGGTTGGTCAACAGAGTCTCGATCAGGTATTCCGGGGCTGGTCCTCAGAGCGGGGTGCATGCCCGGCGGAGGATGACGGTGCTCCCATGGTGAACGAGGCCATCAGTTGGTCCAGGAAGGAATCCGTGCCGCTTCGGATCCGCACGGTTTGCACAAGCGCGCGCATCCGTTCACCCATATCGGGGAAGAAGCGGATCATCCGGCCGGGCCTTGCGAGCTTCACAGCCCGGGCCAGGGAGTCAAGGGCCTCAGCATTGCGACCCTGCCGGTCGAACAACAGCGCCTGCAGGAGGAGACACTCGACCCACCTGTAGACGTTGCCGTTGAGCTCCGCAGTCGCCAGCAAACGCCGCAGCACTCCATGACAAGCCTCGGCATCGTCTTCGCTTCCGCGGAGCGCCAGTACCGAGACGGCACTGATCGGGCTGAACTCGTAGGTGACTTGGAGAGCTGGTATCGGTCCGTCGCCGACCGCACGGAGGACGCCGCGGGCCAGCACTTCATGGGCGGAGGGCCGGCCGGAGAGCGCTTCCAAACGGGCTTCGAGCAGCTGGGTCTCGGGCAGGAGGGCGACGTCCAGGTCCGCAGCAATGGACCGGAACTTCTCCAACACCTCAATGGCCTCATCCGGCCTACCCTGCGCGTGCCACACCCAAGCCAGACCGTAGTAGCATTGCTTGACCGCCACAATGTGCGTCGCGTAAGGTTCCACACCCGCATAGTGCTCCTCGGCCAGGGCCAGGTCGTTCCTCAAGTACGCTGCCAGTCCCAGGAAGTAGTGGGCCCAGCCCGCGCTCTCGACAAGTCCCTGCTTGAGCGCCTCCTTGAGCATCAGCTCCGCGGAGCGTTGTGCATAGTCCACCTCGCCGGTCATGAACCCCATCAGACAGAGCCCCACCATGACCCGAGGGTGGACAGACCTGTAGTCTCCGAACGAGTAATTACGGAAGGCCTCGAAGGCTTCGTCATTCCGGCCAAGGAGGTGCAGACTGCCGCCTTCGTACCAGGCGGCCGTACCGCGGGCGAGGTCGTAGTCTGGAGGAAGGTGGGCCAGCGCTTCGCGAGCATAGAAAAGACCCTTGTCGCCCATGCCCGTCCAGAAGCTGACCTCTGCCCTCAGGGCGCTGATCACTCCTCTGAGGGCCATCTCGTCCCGGAGAGGAGGCTTCTGCTGGCCAAGCAACTGCTCGGCCCGCTCACAGTGGCGAATCGTGCCGGCCAGATCTTGCCGGATGTGCGCGAGCCAGGCCTGGAGCAGCACCAGGCGAGGACGGGTGTCGACGAGGCCGGCCTCGATCGCACCCATCCAACGCTCGAGTGCCCGCCACTCCTCGTGTTCGATGGCCGCTTTCCCATGCATCTCGACAACATCGGCCGCCGACCCGGCTGGTTCGCCCGTAGGAAGTGCATCAGCGCGTCGTCTACCATATCGTGGTCACTCAGCCATCGGGCAGCACGCGCATCAAGAGCAGCGATGTCCTCCGGTGACCAGGTGGCGGTTAGCGAACGGCGCAAGAGGTCGCGGAACAGATGGTGGTAGCGGAACCACTCCCCCTGATCGTCGAGCGAACGGTGAAGAGATTCGCGCCCTCCAACCACTCCAGTACCGGTCGTCCTTCGACGAAGTCAAGACCCGCTCCCCCACTACCGCTTGGCACAGGGGAGCGCATAGCCTGTCTAGTATCGAAGTCGCTGAGAGGTAGAGCCTGATTTTCGGATCCAGCCGTGTCCACAGTTCGTCCATCAGGTACTCGACGACGTAGCGGTTGTTGCCCGTGAATTCGGTGATCCCCCGCTCGATATCCTCGCTTGCTGAGGAGAGAGTGCGGCCAGATGTAGCCCGGCTATCCAGCCCTCTGTCCGCTCAAGAAGCGCCGTGAGTTCCTCCTCCGACAACGGTCGCCCGAATGCCCTCCGAAGATAATCTGCGGCCTCCTCATGGCTAAAGCGCAGGTCGGCGGTCCGTATCTCGTTCATCAGACCCCGTCCCCGCAGGGCCCCCAGCGGTAGCACGGATCGGCCCGGAAGGCGAGCAGAAGATGAAGCGACCTGGGCGCTTGCCAGATAAGAGTCTTGAGGACATCCAGGGTGTCCGGATTGCTCAGGCTCTGAGCGTCGTCCAGCACCAGGATGAACTCGTCGAGTTCATCCAGGTCGTTCGCCAACTCCCGGCTCATCAGCTTGACCGGCGGTAGCCCCGGCCGATCAAGCAAGGCCCCTATGCGCTCGCAGGACCAGGGAAGATGGTCCGAACCGCAGCTACTATGGCTTCCACCAGCACGTCGGGGGCGTTATCACGCTCGTCCAGCGTTAGCCATGCGACCGGACGATCTGAGCCCGACCCATTGGGCCAACAGCGTCGTCTTGCCATAGCCGGCGGGCGCGCCCAACAGCGTCAGTGGCTTCGTGATGCCGTCGTCCATGCGGGCAAGGAGACGAGGGCGCTGGAGCACCTCCGGACCCAATGGGCGGTGTCGGCGGACTTCGTCAGGAGGGTTGGAGCCGCTCTTGCACGCCGAGACTATACCCC
>CAVQME010000009.1:0-187987 GCA_963713545.1 uncultured Actinomycetes bacterium
TCGAACGTAGCCTGAGCCAGCGGTTCCAGCGGGGCCACATGATGTCGGCCCGGGCATCGACTGCGGCGACGCCTGCGGCCAGGAACAGAAGCATGGGGATGGTCACTCCCGCCATCTGCCACTGCCAGTCGACGCTGGCATGGACGATCCAGAAGACGATGCCCACGAAGAGCGCCATCTCCCAGCCGTAGGCCGCCGGATCGTTGCCCCAGCGGGGATTGCAGAACGCGGATTGGCTCCGGGCACCGTGGCGGCGCGGCGGCTTCGGAGCCAGGTCTCTCGAGAGTGTCTCCAACCTGCCGTGCACCGCGGCCACAGCAGTCCTCCCAGAGCGAGCAACATCCCGCCGAACGCGAAGACTCCGCCCACGATCCCGGTCTCGCCCAGCACCTGCAGCTCGAGCGAATGTGCCTGCTGCGATTTCGTAGGCCTCTCGTCCTCAGGAGGTCGTACTGAAACACGAAGTTGTCGGCTCCCACTCCCAGCACGGGGGACGACCTCGAACTCCTGCCAGGCCACTCTCCAGATGTCGACCCTCCCGCTCGAGGAGACGACCGCGAAGCGGGAGTCCCCTCCGGACCCTGGTTTCGACGCGTCTGTCGTATCCTGATCGGTCGTGAACTGCTCCCAGGTCTGAGATATCCACGCGAACGGGCCGCCCACGTCGCTGGTGAGCGTTATCGACCCGTAGACCGCCGCCGCCAGCTACTCCCACCAGGATCACCGTGCCGAAGATAGCCTTCATCGTCCTGCTGACCTGCACCCAGCGCTCGAGCAGGGCCAGGATCATGCCGATGAAGGCGGCGATGATCGACGCTACGAAGAGGGTCCGGGCCCCGACTCCTCCGCCCACCACGTCCGGGCCCTCCAGCCAGTACCGGTTCAGGTGGGGGAACGCGTAGACCATGAGCAGGGCAGGGACGATCAGGTAGAAGAGCGTTCGCAGCCGGGTCGGCGAGACGATGAAGGTCAGCACCAGGGTGATGGCCAGGCTCCATATGGCTCCGCGGGACTGAGTCATGATCGCGAGGCCGAGTAGGCCCGTCGCCAAACCGAGCGCGACACCGCGGACGGGAGCTCTCTCCTCCCGTCCGGCCGCCAGCCACATCAGGGGCCAGAAGGCGACGAGGAACAGAGTGGCCGCGTTGTTGGTGTAGCTCACCGGGTAGGCGAGGCGGTTGTCGATGAAGAGGCCGGCGATGCTATCGGCCGACCACAGCCGCCATATGCACACCGCCAGGAGAACGAACGCGGCCCCCATCACGAGATAGCGGAATGCCCTTCTCGCTCTGGCGATCGGTGAGGTAGAGGAGCGCTAGGGCGAAGACCAGCAGGAAGCCGAACGTGCGCGCCGCTTCAAGCCACACCCGGGTGGTGGAATCTGCCCAGAGGATCGAGAAAGCCACCCACACCGCGTAAGAGCCGAAGAGAGCCAGGACTGCGAGCGATAGTTGGCGAGGGCGTCGGGGGTAGGCGATGAGAGAGGCCACCACCAGCCCGAACAAGCCCACGACCAAGCCGACGGGCAGCCACTGGCGGGGAAGATATCCTCCCGAGGAGAAGGCGGACCATAGCCACAGGGCGAACAGTACGGCGAGCGGTGCCGACCAGTATGTCGCTGTTCGGAGGCGGCTCCCGTCCTCAGGAACGGTGCTGCCCGTTTGACTCAAGCCCTACCACCGACCCCGCGGCTGGAGGGAATCAGGACTTCTGAGGCCGCGAAAAACGCCGCAAGCGCGATACCGCCTCCCACCAAGACGACCGCTACTATACCGGCGATCATCATCTGGAACCCGGTGAACGGGAATTCATCGCGCGTGAGCATGTCGGTCACCAGGTCGTCCAAGGGTTCGGTGACCGAGGAGTTGCCGTACATATGGATGGTGGCGTCGTCCAGATAGGCCTGCAACTCCTCATCGGTGTAGGTCGCCGTCCAGATTGCCGTCGGCGGCGTAGTCGTTGTAGATGTCCTGCGGCGTGGCCGCAAGAGCTACCGATGTCATCACAAGCCCGATGACCAGTGCGCCTATTAGAAGAAAGAGCAATCTCTTCAACATTGAAACCTCCTCGCCCCAAGCAACTCTGTCCATTCGCCCTAGCGTGAAACAAGTCATACCGAATACACGCTGAAGTCTAAACCAGAGCCGCGGGTTTCTCAAGAGGAAGCCTTCCGCAAGGTGCATACTCGGGGACGCATGTCCATGAGAGCGTCGATCACCTCGCGGCTGTCCCCGTGGTCCTGGGCGAGTCCGATCAGATCGTGCAAGCCGTGCTCGAAATGTTCGCCGTGTCCGTTCACCGAGACGCCCGGTTTGGCGCAGACGCGCTTGATCAGCGCGTGGCTGGTGGTCACGGCTTCCTCGTAATGATAGACAAGGCGTTCATCGAGCTTCTCGCCCGGTCGCAGCCCGCAGAACTCCACCCCGATAGCCCGGGTCTGGTCCTCCCAGTAGAAGTCGATCATCCTCTGCGCCAATTCGACGATCGATACCGGCTCGCCCATCTCGAGAACGAAGGTATTGAGATTGCGCCGTGGGTCGAACCCGTCCTCGTCCAGCATGATGGCCGCCTGGAGGAGGAGCTGCACCGCCTCCTCGATGAGCATGAAGTAGCGGGTCATCTCCGGGTGGGTGATCACTACCGGCCCACCGTTCTCTATCTGGCTCCTAAAGACCGGGATCACGCTTCCCTGGCTGCCCAAGACGTTGCCGAACCGAACCGATGCGAAAAGCGTCCCAGGATGACGCTCGGAGAACATGCGCATGATCAACTCGCCCGCCCTCTTGGTGGCCCCCATGACGTTGCACGGGTCAACGGCCTTGTCGGTAGAGATGTTGACGAACCTCTCCACCCCGTAGCGGGCCGCCGTTTCGGCCACCAGCAGCGTGCCTTGGACGTTGTTGAGCACGGCCTCGTCGGGGTTGAGCTCCATCATGGGGACGTGCTTGTACGCGGCGGCGTGGAAGACAAGACGAGGGCGATGAAGGGCGAACAGCTTGTCCAGCTTGCGTTTCTCGAGGATGTTCGCGGGGCAGAGCACGTAACGCCTGTACCCCATGTTCTGGAGACGCTCGTGGAGATCGTAGAGCGATGACTCGTCGTGGTCGACCAAAATGAGGCGTCCGGGGTCGAAACGGGCGATCTGCCTGCAGAGCTCCGAGCCGATGGACCCTCCGGCGCCGGTCACGAGGACCGTGCGACCCTGGATGAAGTCCGAAATGGCGCCCACATCGGTCTCGTATCTTGGGCCGGCCCAAAAGGTCCTTGATATCGAGGTCGCGGGCGTCGCAGAGGCTGACGGTGCCCGAGACCAGATCGGCCAGGCTGGGCAGGATCTTGATGGGTACGCCCGCCGGCTTGCAGATCCGGTAGATGCGGGCGATTTGTTCCGGAGAGGCGGAGGGGATAGCCACAATGATCTGCGTGGCCTCTAGCTTGTGCGCCAACTCGGGGACGTCCGTGACTGAGCCCAGTACTGGGAAACCCTGGATCGTCATATTCCTGAGTCGGGGATTGTCGTCCGCCAAGCCGACCACGCTTATGTCGAGCGACGGCGTGCGCTGGATCTCGCGGATGAGCATGTCGGCAGCCTGTCCGGCTCCCACCAGGAGGACGCGCTCTGTGGCGTGCCCGTTCCTGCTCCTGTTGCTGGTCTCGTAGAGCACGCGGCGAGTGAAGCGGAGGCCGATCATGCATATGATGGTCACCAGGCCTCCGCCTATCACCACCGAGCGGGGGATCAGATAGGTAGAGTCGTTGCCCAAAAGGGGCCAGATCACAACGACGATGAATAGGGCGGCTACGGAGAGCATACCTGCCTGTCCCACCCTCACGGCCTGGGCGAGGCTCATGTAGCGGCTCATGATGGTGTAGACGCCGGTCAGCCAGTTGACGACAAGATGCACGATTACGGCGATAGCCGCAAAGATGGCGAAATCCGCAGTCCACTGCTGCCAGTCGACTACAGTCCCCGCGTAGCGGAAGTTGAGCACCGCGTAGTACGCTACCAGGATCAGCCGCCACGTCCACGGCCATGGCCTGCAGGTGCCGCGTACGCACGCGGGCGAATGGACTAGTCCCCATCACTGATCCTCATAGCGGGCAGACGACCTCCCGAAAAACGGGGCTAGTTCTATGTGTCTACAGTGTCCCATTGTATACCCCATGTCGACCGGGACAAAACCCGTTCGACACCCTTTCTACGCCCATTGAATCATGTTTTTCGCTGTAGAGCAATTCGGAGCGCTTCTAGTGTCTTACAATTTGCGCAAGAGTAGAACTCGTTATCTTCCCCAGGCGTCACACTTTTTCGTGCTCGCGCTGCACGTCAACTATCGGCAGCATCCACCCGTGACTGAATCCCTCAGGTCACCTTTCTTGGAATCAATGGCAGTCGAGGGCGGGTCATTTGACAGGGCGGCGACCGACACGTACCTTGGAAGGCGGAGCCGGTGGTGATCCCTCCACGGGGCGTTCCGAGGCGGGCGGCCCCGAGCGACCGAAACGTAGAAACTGCGGAGAGGAGGCGACGTGGCTGATGTAGGGAACACCTGTGCCAACTGCGGCCACACACAGGCGACAGGTGACTTCTGCGAGAGCTGTGGCACTCGAATGCCGATGGTGCCGGCAGCAGGGCCCGTGATTCAGGCGGCAGCGCCTGTGGCGGGGGCGCCCGTCCCTGCCGGGGCCGCTGCCGCGGCGACCGGGGCGGCTGCGGCTGGGGCTGCCGCCCAGACCGTCCCTGTGGCTACGCCGCCCGCGGGCAGCCCGCCGTCCCCGCCCTCTTCGCCTCCGCCCCCTCCACCGCCGTATGCGGCCCAGGCCCAATACAGTGCTCCCCCGCCCAGCGCTCGGGGACGCAGCTTCTGGAACCGCCTCTTCGACTTCTCTTTCGAGGAGTTCATCACACCGAGCATCATCAAAGCGCTCTTCATCATCGCCATGGTCGTGATCGGGTTGAGCGTGCTGGGGATGATCATCGCCGGGTTCACCGGCTACGGAGCCATGGGGATCTTCTGGCTGATCGGCGCGTTGATCTGGGGCTTCATCGCTCTCTTGTTCGCCCGGGTCGGACTGGAACTGGTCATCATCTTCTTCCGGATCAAGGACGACACCGAAGATATGGCCAGCAAGAAGCGCTGAATCAGGGCACGCCCGGCCTCCGGGCGGTTCCCCGCGACGGACTGCTAACGGAAGGCCGCCCCTCGGGGCGGCCTTCCCTGGCTAACATGCGATTCTACTCTCGAGCCAGGAAGACACCCTGCGTGCGCTGGATCACTCTCACTCCGTCGATGCCCTCTGCTTCGAGCACCTTCCGCAGTCCCTGTACCAAGGTCACCGGCTTACGGTCGGTGCCGAGGACAGCCACGCTCTTCTCGCCACTCTCTAGGAAGTCGGCGATGAT
Source organism: uncultured Actinomycetes bacterium (assembly GCA_963713545.1). GTDB lineage: Bacteria > Actinomycetota > Thermoleophilia > RBG-16-64-13 > RBG-16-64-13 > CAVPLM01. The sequence goes on from CAVQME010000009.1 coordinate 5,405, forward strand.
CTCCGCGTAGAAACCCGACCTCTGTCTGGTGGGTACGGGCTGGGGGATCAATTCATACCCTTTGCCTTTGGCCATGGACCGACTCTCTTCCGTGGATATACAGACTATGCATAAACCACAATAACACGTAACCCATAATTAAGAAACTACGTCGTGGCCCAAACGATGAAACTCGTTCTTAAACGAAGCTTGGTCCGGGGTGGTTCGCGCCAAAGACTCAAGTCTACGGATTGGACGTGACCAAGAAGATGGTCGACGGACGATTCGCGCCAGGGGCCTCTCGCCAGGGATCCCTGGCGCTACCCGGGATCAATGCTGAGCAGGTGTTCTTGTCCCCACACCCTCGTAGGTGAATCCGAGCGCCGTGAGCGCTGCGTGATCCAGGGCGTTGCGCCCGTCGATGACGATCGGTCGGGCCATGGTCTTCTTGGCGGCTCCCCAGTCGAGCTCGATGAATTCATCCCACTCGGTGACGAGGACACAGGCGTCCGCGTTCTCCAGGGCGGCCATCGCGGAGTCGGCGTATTCCATGGTGGGGAGCATGGCGCGCATGTTCTCCGCAGCCACGGGGTCGTAGCCGACAACGCTGGCGCCTTCGGCGAGGAGCCGCCCGGCGAGGACTATCGAGGAAGCCTGGCGGATGTCGTCGGTATTGGGCTTGAAGGCCAGGCCGAGCAAAGCGATGCGTTTCCCGCGTAGCTCGTCTCCCAGATGGCGCTTGAGCTTGCCGATCACCCTCCGCTTCTGAAGCTCGTTGACCTCGATGACCGCGTTTAGCAACTGGAAGTGGTAGCCCGAGTTGCCCGCGATCTGCTTGAGGGCGGACACGTCCTTGGGGAAGCAACTGCCCCCATAGCCGATGCCGGCCTGCAGGAAGTGCGGCCCGATGCGGCGGTCCATACCCATGCCCCGGGCCACGACGGTCACGTCGGCGCCGGTCGCCTCGCACACGTTGGCGATCTCGTTGATGAAGCTGATCTTGGTGGCGAGGAAGGCGTTGGACGCGTACTTGATCATCTCGGCGGAGGCCACGTCGGTGGTGAGGACGGGGCAGTCGATGCCCCGATAGAGGCCCGCTACTCGCTCAGCGATGCCGCGCTCGTCCGCTCCCACTACCACGCGGTCGGGCTGCATGAAGTCTGCTATGGCCGTGCCCTCGCGGAGGAACTCCGGGTTGGAGGCGTAGCTGATGTGCCGGTAGCCCCGCTGGGCCAGCTCCGCCTGCACGAGCGCTCCTGTGCCCACGGGGACTGTGGACTTGGTGATGAGGATGTGCTCGCCCTCATCGGGGGGGAGGTTGTCGACGGCCTGCCAGATACGGGAAAGGTCGGCGTCGCCGGAGTAGGTGGGGGGAGTATCAACGCAGATGAATATGAACTCGCTGGTCTTGTAGGCGTATGCCGGATCGGCGGTGAACTGGACTCGGTCCCGGTTGGCGGCTATGAGCTCGGCCAGGCCAGGCTCATAGATGGGGACCCCACCCGACTCGAGCAGGTGGATCTTGTCGGCGTCGACGTCCATGGCCACGACTTCGTGACCCAACTCCGCCATACAGGCGGCCGTGACCAACCCCACGTAACCCGCGCCGACCACCGTCAACCTGCTCACGTAGTGGACCTCCTCATGGTATGAACCGACGGTTCGAACGTGGCGCCGGCCACGGCCGCGCCACCGCGGTCTGTGCCGGCGAAGGCCACACCCCCGCGGTCCGCGCCGACTCGTTCCGCATATCGCTCTGGCTGGGCCAACAGTCTAGCTCACTCCCACGCTAGCTTATCCCCAGATAACTCAGGATGGCTCGGGCGAGCGCTTTGACGATCTTGTCCTGATATGCGCCGGTGGCCAGCAGCTTGTCCTCGGCGGGATTGGTCATGAAGCCGATCTCGGGGATGATGGCCGGTACGTCGGACCAGTTGAAGCCGGTCATGTCGTCTCTGGCATCGATGCCCCGATCCTTGGCGCCGGTGGCGGCGACGAGCTCTTTCTGGGCCAGTTGGGCCGCCTTCTTGGAAGACGCAGCGATGTCGTCGGTCCAGCCCTCGATCGAGGCTGGGTAGAGCACGTGGATGCCGTGGACGTCGGGGTTGTCGGAACCATCGGCGTGCACGCGGACGAAGAGATCGGCGCCGGCCTCGTTGGCGATCTGGGCCCGCTCGATGTTGGAGATGTTCACGTCCTGCTTGGTGCGGGTCATTACTACTTTCACGCCGGCGGCCTCGAGCTTGTCCCGGAGCTTGAGCCCCATTGCAAGGACCAGCTCGCTCTCGGGGATGCCGGTGACGGTTCCGGCTGTCCCGCTGCTGACCTTCGCCTTCTTCTCGCTGGAACCCGGGCCGACCGGCTCGAGGCTGGAATCACCCTTGGCCTGGTGGCCGGGGTCTATCACCACGACCTTCTTGCTGCTCCCCGCTGCAGCCGGGGGCGGGGGCGGGGCGGCTGAGGTAGTAGTGGTGGTCTTCTTCGTGGTCGTGGTTCGAGCCGCAGTGGTGGTCGTTCGCTTGGTGCTGGTCGTCCGGGCGGATGTGGTCGTGCTGGCAGAGGTGTTGGTTTCGCTTGGAGTCGTCGTGGGGCCGGTGGTGGGGGGGCCGGTGCTCGCGGTGGCGGCTGCGCCGGAGGTGGAGCCGCCACCGCTCGAGCCCGTGGTGCCTGTGGCCGTGGTCGTCGAGGCCCCGCCGGTCGTCTGGGTCCCGTCGCTACCAGCGACAACCGTTGAATCGGCGCCGGAGCTCCTGGAGCCGTCGCTCCGCAGAGCGCCAACGGACAACGCGGTCGCCGCCGCGATTATGAGGACGAATACGGCCCCGCCCAGGACGGCCAGAACTAGGCGCCGCCTCTTGCGTCGCGCCCGTTCGGTCTCGAAGCGGTGGATAAGCTCCCGGGTATCTTGGTCGCGATCGGGCGGGCGGTTCATATCCCCGGCTCCCGGGTAGGCTCCTGGGCGGGTGGGGGGGCAGGCGCCGAGCTCTGCGCCGGGGCCGATGGCGTCGAAGCCGGGGCCGAGGGCGCCAGCGGATGCGCGGGTCCCTCGCCCGCTTGCCGCGAGGCCAACGCCTCCCGGACCGAGGCAAGCGCCTCCAGCGCCGACTCGGCGTACCGCACTCCTTCGCTCCACTCTTCGTTCATGAGCCTCCAGCCGCCCAGGATCACGACCGGCCGCCCGATCTTGGCGGCCAGTCCGATCTCAGAAAGGGTGCCGTAGCCACCCCCGATGGCTATCACGGCATCACCGGAGCTGACCACGGCCAGGTTGCGGGCGTGTCCTATGCCGGTGGTGACCACGTGTTCGATATAGGGATTGGCGAGGGCGCGATCGTGCCCGGGGAGGATGCCGATCGTCGTGCCGCCGGCCACCCTCGCGCCCCGAGCCGCGGCCTCCATGATCCCGGCCAGCCCGCCGCACACCAGCGTGGCCCCCTCTCGGGCGACCAGCCGGCCCACCTCTTCTGCCAACTCATACTCGGCCGGCCCGCAGCTTCCGCCGCCGACCACCGAGATGTATTTGGGCTTCATGCGGCTAGGATAGCACCGCGGGTAGCACCGCCTCGAAGAATGGTCCCGGCTTCGGAGCGCGGCCCTCGGTTGTGTGTATCGTCTTGACCTCAGAGCATTGACCTGGCCTCACAGCATCGCCCCGAGCAGCCGCAGCGCCAATTCCTTGTCCAAGGGCTCGTTCCAGTTGCCACACTTCGGCGATTGTATGCAGGACGGGCAGCCGCTTTCACAAGGGCAGTCGCGCACCAGTTGCCAGGCATCGCGCACCCATTCGGGGAAGCGCTCGAAGCCCTGGCGGGAGATGCCCACTCCGCCCGCGTGGCCGTCGTAGACGAAGATGGTGGGCTGCTCGGTCTGACTGTGCACCGGGGTGGAGAGCCCGCCGATGTCCCACCGGTCGCACATGGCGTACAGGGGCAGCAGGGCGATGAGGGCATGCTCCACAGCGTGGATGGCGCCGGGCAGCCGCAGGAGATCGCTCTCCGCGGAGAGCAGTTCGGCAGGGACGGTGAACCACATCGCCTCGGTCACGAATTCCCGGGAGGGAAGGTCGAGCTCCTCGGTGCCCAGGACCTCGTCGCTGCCCAGGCGCTTCTTCTGGAAGGCGATCACCCTGCTCGTCACGGTTATCTCCCCCAGGTGAAGAGAAAGCTGGCCGTGTGCCACCCGCAGGCTTTCGCTGAGGATGCGGGTGTCGGTCTCGCGCCTGGGTAGGGTGTAGTAGGTGTCCCAAAACGGACGCACGAGGGCCACGTGCTTTTCCACGTCCAGAGCGGTGACCAGGTAGTTGTCGCCCATGTGCAGATACACCGCACCGGGATGAAGGGCGGAGAAGGCGGTCTCAGCGCCCTCCGTGCCGACGATGTCGCCGGTATCTTCCTCGACGATGGTGAACTGCTCTCCCGTGGTCGAGCGGAGGCCGATCTTGGCCGCGGGGAAGCCGGAGTCGCAGAAGAACCAGGCCCCGTTTCTGTGCCGCAGCAGGCCCTCGGCCACCGCTCGGTCCATACCCTCGGTGAGCCTCGGACCGAAGAACTGCTGATCGTCGGCCATCAGCGGGCCCTCGTAGGCTGCTGCGGCCAGATGACGGGTGTGGATGAAGGGGTTCGCGAAGTCGATGGTCGCCGCCTCGACCTCCCGACCCAGGAGCTCGTCGGGGTGTTTGACGAAGAATTGCTCCAGGGCATCGTTTCCGGCCACAAAGATCCCCAGGCTCTCACCCTTACCCCTGCCGGCCCGGCCCCACTGTTGCCACAGGCTGGCCATGGTACCGGGATAGCCCACGGTGATGGCGGCGTCGAGGGCGCCGATGTCGATACCCAACTCGAGCGCGCTGGTGCTGACGACGGCGAGCAGTTGTCCCCCAAAGAGCATCGTCTCGATGCTGCGCCGCTGCTCGGGTGTGTAGCCGGCCCGATAGGGAGAGAGGCGATCGGCGAGGCCGGGATCGGTCTCCTTGAGACGGTCGGCCGTCTGTTGATAGATGAGCTCAGCCTGGCGCCGGGACTTCGTGAAGCAGATGGAACGTACCCCGCTGCGGATGAGCTCGGCCAGAAGCTCGGCGGCCTCGCTGGTGGAGCTGCGGCGGAGATTCAGTTCTTCCTGCACCAAGGGCGGTTCCCAGAAGACGATCTTGCGGGGTCCAAGAGGCGCGCCGTCCCCGCTGACGTGTGCCACCTCGAGGCCGGTGAGGTGTTCGGCATGCTCGCGGGCGTTCCGTATGGTGGCCGAGGCCAGGATGAACTGTGGTTCGGCCCCGTAGAACGACGCCACCCGTCTCAGCCGGCGGAGCACGTTGGCCACGTTGCTGCCGAACACCCCGCGGTAGGTGTGAGCCTCGTCGATGACGACGTATTCGAGGTTGAATAGGAAATCGTCCCAACGCTCGTGCCGCGGGAGCATGCTGAGGTGGATCATGTCGGGGTTGGTGAGAAGGACGCGCGCCTTCTGCCGGGCTGTATAGCGCGCAGCGGTGGGGGTATCGCCGTCGTAGGTGGCCACTTCGACCTGCTTCCCGGCCAGCAACCGGATACGACGCAGCTGGTCCTGGGCCAGGGCCTTCGTGGGGTAGAGGTAGATCGCTCGGGCGTTCTGGGCGCGCAGCAGGCCGTCCAGCACGGGCAGGTTGAAGCACAGGCTCTTGCCCGAGGCGGTCCCGGTGGTGACCATGAAGTGCTGGTCCTGCTGGGAGACGTCCCAGCATTCGGCCTGGTGGGTCCAGAGCCGGGTGATCCCCTGGGCGGCGAGCGCATCGACAAGCTGGAGGTGGAGTGCGGCCGGCAGCGGGGACGGCTTGCCGGGGCGCCCGGGCAGAATGGTCTCAGCCTCGACCTGGGGAAAACGGTCGGCGGAAAGGAGGTCGAAGAGCTCCGGTCTCACGCGGGCCTGCCTGGAGAAGATCGCACCCAATCGCTCAGCCTACTTTCGGTCGTGCGGAGGCCGCCGGAGTCTGCCCGGTGCATGCCGGGGCCCCTTAGTCGGCCCGATGGTCTCGGGACCGGCTGAGGGTAGCGGGGATGTCTCGCTTCAGCCATACAACCAAAGGTGGAGGTAGGGAAAGCCGAGTGCGAGCTGCGGCACCACCGGTGCAGGGAGCGGCTCTCCGGCCGGTGCCCCGCGGACCGGCTAGTCGGGGGACGGTCCGCTCTCAAGGGTGATCTCCACTATCTGGGCCGGCGCGAAGAAGCGGATTGGCGGGAAGATGGTTCCTATGCCGTTGGACACGATCACGGTCGTGTTCTCGGTCACCACCAGACCTGTGCGGAATTTCTGTCCGTAGTCCGAGGGTACAAACGGGGCCCAAAGCCCGAAGAAGGTGATCTGGCCTCCGTGAGTGTGTCCCGACAGTGTGAGGTCGACCGCGCCTGGGGGCAGTTCCTCCGCGTAATCGGGGTTGTGGGAGACGAGAACGACGAAGTCGTCCGCATCGGTCCCCTGGATGACAGGACCGAGCTGGGGCCACCCCACGCTGTAATCGCTAACCCCGCCCAACCGTATCCGGGCTCCCGCCTGCTCGATCCATACCCCCTGGTTGTCCAGGAGCGTGATATCCGCCTCCTGGATCGCCTCGATGACCGGGGTCGGATGCTGGCCGCCGTTATCGTACTCGCCGTAGTCATGGTTGCCCAGCACCGCGTAGGTACCGAGCGGCGCCTCCAATTTAGCGAGCTCCGAGAAACAGGAAGCGGCGTAGTCCGTCTCCCTGTAGACGTAGTCGCCGCCCAGCAAGACGAGATCGGGTTCGAGCGCGTTCACGCGCTCCACGAGCGATCGCACCCGGTCCTGGGAGAAGAACCAGGCTCGGTGGATATCGGTGAGTAGAATGATCCGAGTGCCGTCGAAGTCAGCCGGGATCTCCGGGCTGGTGATCGTGTACGGCTTGACCTCGATCTGATGTGCCCCGAGAAGACCGTACCCCAGCACGATGGCCGCCAACACGAGGACGGCCAGCACCGGGACCCACCACCGCTCCCAGAGACCTTTCTTTGCCTTGGCCGGTGCGGCCTCGGCCGGTCTCGCCTCGACGGGCGCGGCCTCAGCGGGTCCGGGCGAGTCGGTCGCCGGTGCGGGTGAGCCTGACACGACAGCTCGGGCGGCCCTTACCGCGACCCTACGTGGTCCCTAGCGCGGCACGCGGACCAGGTCGCGCTCCACCAGCAGCTCCGCGATCTGCACCGCGTTCAGAGCCGCCCCTTTGCGCAGGTTATCGGCCACGACCCACATGTTGAGGGCGTTCTCCACGGTGGGATCGACACGGATGCGGCCCACGTAGGTGTCGTCCTGTCCCGAGGCCACGATCGGCATGGGATAGACCTTGTTCTCCGGATCGTCCGCGACCTGGACCCCCGGAGCTGCGGCCAGCAGCTCGCGGGCCCTCTCCACGCTCAGCGGCCGGACGAACTGCAGGTTGATGGCTTCGGAGTGGCCGTTCTGCACCGGGACGCGTACGCAGGTAGCCGTCACAGCGATGCTCGGGTCGCCCATGATCTTCTTGGTCTCGTCCACCATCTTCTGCTCTTCTTTGGTGTAGCCGCTGTCCAAGAAGGCGTCGATGTGCGGCAGGCAGTTGAACGCGATCTGATGGGGATAGACGCTGATCTCGGGAGCGTCGCCGCCCAGGATCTGACCGGTCTGATGCACCAGCTCGTTGATGGCTTTGGCGCCGGTACCGGACACCGCCTGATACGTGGACACCACCACCCTTTTGATCGTGGCCTCGTCGTGCAGGGGCTTCATCACCACCACCATCTGGATGGTGGAGCAGTTGGGGTTGGCGATGATGCCCTTGTGCCAATCGACGTCGTCGGGATTGACCTCGGGAACCACCAGAGGCACCTCGGGGTCCATGCGCCATGCGGAGGAGTTGTCGACCACCACGCAGCCGGCATCGCGCGCGGCGGGGGCGAACTTGAGCGAGGTGCCGCCGCCGGCGGAGAACAGGGCCAGGTCGACGTCTTTGAAGCTGTCGGGAGTGAGTTCCTGGACGATGACTTCTTGACCGCAGTAGTCGAGACGGGTGCCTGCCGATTTTGCGGTGGCGAGGGCGACCATTTCCTTGACGGGAAAACCACGCTCGGCCAGGATGCTCCGCATGGCCCGTCCCACTGCGCCCGTGGCGCCTGCTACCGCTACCCGATACTCCTTGCTCACGACTCCTCCTTGGCCCAACGTCCGGAGCGGAGATTCTAACATCCCGCCGCGCCGGAGGGCGCTTCGGAGCCCATCGGGCGCCCGCTCGGTGGTCTTCCAGCCCGCTGTCCCTCGGGGGACGAGTGCGGTTCCGTCCACTAAATGAAATGGAGTTCCGACAAGCGGGACAAGGCGGGGGTAGGATGTGTCCAGCGTAGTTTGGCGGTGCTGGTCAGAGGGGCGTATCCTCCTGAGTAGCGTGTGCAAATAGTTCCTTTAAGGAGGGGGCTATGGAAGATCGAGACGGGCGTACTCCTGTCGAGCCGGAAAGCGAAGGCGGTCTGACGCCGAAGTGCGTCAGCCGCCGGGAGTTCCTCAAGATCGCCGGTGTAGCCGGCGCTGCTGTGGGTATGGGTGCGGGCCTTGGCGGCCTGCTCGCCGCCTGCGGCGGGGAGGAAGAGACCACGACCACGGCCGCGGGCGGGGCGACCACCACGGCAGGCGGGGCGACCACCACGGCTGCGGGCGAAACCACCACTTCCGTCGCTGCTGGAGCGGAGCAGGGCGATGAGGTCAAGTGCGGCTACGTGCTCCCCGTTACCGGAAACATGGCAGCCTTTGGAGCCGCTGCCTCGTGGGAGATCGACTGGTTCAACAAGAACATCTGGAAAGACGGGATCGTCCTCGGTGACGGCAAGTTGCACAAGATCACCGTCCTCTTGGAGGACATGCAGTCCGACTCCAACCGGGCCGCGCAGGTGGCCGGTGACCTCATCACCAACGCTGGGGTCAACTTGATCGGCGGTAGCGCCAGCGCCGCCAACGTGGTGCCGGTGCGTGACACGGCTGAGGCTCTGGGCTGCCCCTGCATCACCTACGACTGCCCCGGCGACGCCTGGAATGCCGGGCAGCCGGAGGGTGGCTTCAAATGGTGCTGGCACACCTGGTTCCTCCTGAAGGACATAGTCAGCAACTTCCTCGGTATCTGGGACCAGATGCCGACCAACAAGAAGATCGGGACCCTGTTCCCCAACAACGCAGACGGTCTAGCGTTCAACGCCGGCATGCCGCCGGCCTGGGAGGCGGCCGGCTACACCACTGTGGACGGGGGCCGTTTCCAGGAAGCCACCGAGGACTACACTTCCGTCATCTCCCTGTTCAAGTCGGAGGGGGTGGAGCTCCTCGTCGGAGTCATGAGCCCGCCGGACTTCTCCAACTTCTGGAAGCAGTCGGTGCAGCAGGGCCTCAAGGTCAAGGTCTCCACGCAGCCCAAGGCTCTGTTGTTCCCCGACGGGGTGGAAGCCCTTGGTGATCTTGGGGCCGGCCAGACCGTCGAGACCTGGTTCCATCCCAAATTCCCGTACACAAGCGAGGTGACCGGACTCACCTCCCAGCAGGTCGCCGACCAGTACTCGGCCGACAACAACAAGCAGTGGACGCAGCCTGTGTGCTTCTTCGGTCAGTTCGAGGTGTGGACGGACATCCTCAAGCGGTGCACCGACCCGGCCGACAAGAACGCCATCATCGAGGCCACCAAGGGGACCAAGTTGATGACCGTCGGTGGACTGGTCGACTGGACGACCAACCCCGAGACCTACTCCGGTTGGTGGAACTTCTCCCGCAAGCCGATCACGGGCGGCCAGTGGGTGAAGGGCACGGGCCCATACAAATACGATCTGCAGATCGTAGCCAACGTGACCGATCCGGATATCCCGACCACGGCCACGCCGATAGAGATCCCATACGCGTAGGTAGCATCAGAGAGGGTCCTTGTTGGGGCGGGGCGGACGCGGAGCGTCCGCCCCGCCCCTTTCCTATGCCAAAAAAGCCTTCCTGACCGACTCAGCTAGCGCCTGGGCCGTGTAGGGACGGCGGACGGCGGCGGCGAACCCGTGCTGCTCATGACCGCGGATCTCGGAGTCGCTGCTGACTATCACCGGCCCGGTCATGCCGAGCCCGCGCAGGGCGGCCTTCTGGTTCAGGGCGCTGGTGCCGTCGGGAGCGACCAGATCGATGATGGCCAGGTCGAACGGTATGGAAGATCCGGCCTCGGTCTGGCCTTCTGCGCCGGAGGCCCCGCCTGAAGCCACGCCGGCGGCCAGACCGGCAGCCTCGGCCACCGATCCATATCTGGAAGCCTCGTGTCCCAGCGAGCCGAGGATCTCCGCCAGTTCACGTCCCCTGGGCTCGTCGGCGTCGATCACGAGGATCCTGGCGGGGGGTGTGATGTTCGCCGCGGCGCCGCCTCGGTTGTCTGCTGGACTCGGGTGTGATCCCGGCTCCGCCGGAGAATCGGCTGAGGAGTCGTGTCCCAGCGACAACAGTCTGCTCTCGAGCTCGGCCACCCGTCTCCCCAGCGAGAGGTCCTCGGCCATGACGATAGTGGTGGAAGCTCCACCCACGACATCCCGGAACGCCGAGGCGACGAGACAGACCTCGACCACCCGGCCGTCCTTTGCCACCAGGGAAGTCTCGCGCGCAGCGCAGGCGGCGGCGAGACCGGGTCTGGTCGTCGGACCAGCGTCGGGAAAGGGAGAGGGCCTCTGGAGTATCTCCGCGGTCGTCCAGCCAAACAGCCGCTCGGCCGCTTTGTTCCACATAGTCACGCGGCCGGCGGGGTCGAGGGTCCACGCCGCCACCGGCGCGTTGATGATGACGGTCTCGAGATCGGCCACGGCGTCGCCGCGCGACTGCTCGGCCCGGATGCGCGCGATCGCGGTGCCGGCGGTCGCGCCGAGGTTCTTCAGCCCGGCGCGAAGGGTGGGGGGGATGTCCGGATAGGTCGACGTGCCCACCGCCATGATCGCCACCAGCTCGCCCCGATAAAGCATGGGGACCAAGGCGAGGGCGCGCGGGGCTCCTTCGACCCCGGCAAGAAGGGGAGTCGGATCATCCCCGCTATCTCCGTCGGACGTCCATCTCGCGACGGGTCCGCCGAGCGCCTGCAGGCACTCCGGGGCGAAGTCGCGTTGGAAGACCAGGTGGGGCTCCGTACCGGCCTGGCCCAGCAGGAACACGCACCCGCTATCGATGCCTTCGACCCGCAGAGCGGCCTCCACGGTCTCCCGGAGGGCCCGCTGAGTGTTCTGGGCCGTCGTCAGGGTCGAGAACAGGTCGGCGTCGATCCGGGCGAGGTTCTCCATCCGTTTCTGCTCGGTGATGTCCTCGACCACTTCGATGAAGCCGGTCGGCCTGTTGTCGGGCCCCATCACCGGGTGGGCCCGGATCCGGGCGGCGAACCGGCTGCCGTCGTCGCGCACGCCCTCGGTCTCGGTTTCGTGGGCCTCGCCCGTGGCGAGAGCGAGCAGGCCAGGGCAATGAGGGCAGGGCGCGTCTCGTCTCTCGAACTCGCTGTAACACTTCTTGCCCAGGAGCGCGACCATGGACTTGCCGTAGAGGCGTTCATTGGCCCGATTGACCATGACGAGCTCGAAATCGACCGATATGAAGTTCATCCCGGGCTCGGCGGCGGGAGAGATGGTCTCGAAGGCGTCCTTGCCCATGTCGGCGTCCACCCTGCTCATGCCTCTTCCCTGCGGTCTCCCCCGCGGTCTCCGCCATGGCTCGATTCCGGGTCCTCGGCGCCCCCGGCGCCGTCCAGGCGGATGGCCAGCACCAGCCGGTCGTCCCCGGGCAGAGACGGGTCGTGGTAGCCGGAGGCGGCAGAGCGGACAGTTCGAGCGATGTGGTCGGGATCGGCGCTCGTTCGGCCGGCATCATCGGCGAGCGACCCGACGATCCGAGCCACGCCATCAGGGCCGAACGGGGCGCTCCCCCGCCGGGAATCGGTCACTCCATCGGTGTAGAGGAGGAGAACGTCGCCGTGAGCTAAGCCTTCGGTCTTCTCTTGGTAAGAGAGCCCGGGAAACAGACCCAGGGGCGCGTTGGGCGGAGCATCGATCTCGGTCCCGGGAAGATCGGGCTCCCCTCCCGGCACGCCGGACCTGGGCCCCAGGTCGCCCGCACCCTCCTCGACCTGAAGATGGAGGGGGGACGGGTGCCCGGCCAGGCATGTCGTCACGCTCCGTGACCGCCGGTCGACCAAGCATGCGACCGCGGTCACGTATTCCTCCGGCGGGAGCAACCGCAAGAGCGACTCGTTCGTCATGCCCATGAACGAAGCCGGATCCGAAGACCGGCTGGCGTGAGCCTCTAACGCGTAGCGGGCCTTTGCGGCGGTGGCCGCGGCCTTCACCCCGTTGCCGCTGGCGTCTCCGACGAGAACAAGGACTCCCGGATCCCCCAGATCCAGCACGTCGTAGAAATCGCCGCCCAAACGCGCCATGTCGGTGGCAGACTCGAAGCTCACGCCGATGCTGAGCCCCCCCACCGAGGGCGGCACCGGCGGAAGGAGGGCTGACTGCACGGCCTCGAGCAAGGCGCGCTCTCGTTCAGAGGCCTCGTGGCGCAGAAGGATGTCACCCGCCAGCCGGCAGGCGGACTCGACCACTTCTACCGATCCGGCGAACCGGTCCGGTCGGGAATCTGCGAGATGGAGCGAGCCCACCATGGCGTCGCCCGCCCGCAGGGGGAAGACCGCCAGCGAGCTGTAGCCTTCCTCGAGACAGCGTCCCCGCAGCGGACCTACCTGCTCGGGAGTGAAGTCGCCCGCGAAAGACCCCATACGGCCCCAATGGAAGGAGCCGCCCTCCGTGTAGAACGGGAGGGCCGGATCGACCGCGCCGGTGGCCACTCGCCCGCAGATGCAGTCGGTCTCGCCGACCATGGTCTCGTCCCGCACGAACGACGTCGACGGCCCGTCGAGGGCGCAGACGGCCAGCCAGGGACCGCCCTCGCTCTCTCCTCGGAGCCTGAGGATGGCGGCCTCACATCCGGTGAAGTCCCGGGCCCAACCGGTGAGCCGCTGGGCAGCTTCTTTGAAAGAACCGGCCCGGTTCAGGTCTTCGATGATGACCGTGAGCTCATGCAGGGCATCCATGCCGCAGATTGTATCTATTCCGGCCGGAAGCGCCACACGGCCACGGCGAACAGCACCACGATCCAGATCCACACGATCCCCAGGGGGTAGAGCACGTCCGGCACTCCCCAATCCTTGAGGATGATGCCGTGCAGCGAATCCATCACCCACGCGGTGGGCAGGAAGTGCGCGAACTTGTTGAACGAGTCGCTGGTGATCTCCAGAGGGAACCAGGCTCCTCCCAGGGCGGCCAGGAGCTGCGCGGAGATAACGGTGGTGGCGATGACGGCCTGCTCGGAGCGGAAGACCGAGGAGATGAGGAGGCCTGTGCTGGCGGCGAACACAGACAGGGAGATCATCGTCATCACCAGCGCCGCGGGACTGTTGAAATAGTCGACCCCGAAGGCCAGTTGGCCCAGCAAGATGAGCAGAGTCTGCTGGATCAGGGTGATGATCACCATGGCCATCATCTTGCCGCCGATCATCTCGGTGCTGCCTACCCCTGCCGCGCTAGCTCGGCGCAGAAGTCCCCTGCGGCGCTCCCAGGCGACCCCTGTGGCCACGGTGAGGAGGCTGAAGAGGACCCAGTTGACGAGTGATCCGGACGAGGACAGATCGAAGCCGCTCGCCTCTTCGATGCTGGAGGAACTGCCGGACTCGGTGACCTCGACCGTGGCAGCCGGGGCTGCGAGGAGGGAGTCGGCGGAAGAGCGGGCTGACTCCAGCAGGGTCTCGTCGAGGACCTGCCCGGTCTTGACAGAGACTCGTTCGGCCGCCGTACGCGCCGCGACCATGCTCGTGTTGATCTCGGAGACCGCCTTTTCTACCGCCGTACGGACCGATTGAGCGCCGGTGGATGTCTCCACCCGGATGAAGGCGACTGTTGCCGGGCGGCCGGCCTCCACTGCGGTGCCGAAGCCCTCGGGGATGACGAGTCCGGCCGCCACCTTCTGGTCGAGGACGGCGCCGTCGGCGTCGGCCTCCGTCATGGGGACCCCAGCATCGGTCGTGTCCTGGAGCTCCAGGAGGGGAGACGCCTCCAGCCTGTCGACCAGCTGCTGGGCGGCCGCGCTCTGGTCCAGGTTGACGATGGCCACCGGGAAGCGATCGGCTCCTTCTTGGGCCCCGCCGATGAGGATGCCCAGGACGATGGTGAACACCACGGGGAGGACGAGGGTAAAGAGCGCGGCCAGCCGGTCGCGCCGCGTCTCGAGGAGTTCCTTGACGGCGATGTGCCAGGCCCGGCTCATGCGTACCGTCTCCGGAAGAACAGGGAGGCGATGACGAAGAAGATAAGGGTGAACCCCAGCACCACCAGCACCGGCAACGCGATGCTGGCCCAAGAGCCCCCATAGAGGACCTTGCCCCAGCCTTCCAGCAACCAGCCCAGAGGGCTGATGCGGCGGACCGTAGCGAACGTGCCGGTGGTATCGAGCGTCCCGACGAAGTTACCGCTGATCAGGCCCAGGAACACGAAGATGGCCGCGCTTCCCGCCCCGGCTTGGGCCGGGGTCTTGGCGAACGACACCGTCAGAAGTCCCAGCGAGGCGGCGCAAAGCGCGCCGGCCAGAGTAAGGGCGATGACGGGACCCAACTCTCCCCAGCGCGCTCCCAGCAGGAACCTGCCGGCCAGCAGCAGGATCGCCGACTGGATGAGCACCACCAGGAAGACGGCGACGTACTTACCGCCCAGGATCACGCCCCGGGACGTGGGGGTGGTGAAGAGCCGGGGCAGCGTGCCGTTCCGGTGCTCGTCGATGATGCTCCGGGCGGGAGTGGAAGCGCCGAAGAGCATGAAGAAGAGCATCATCCCCAGCAGGACCTGGCTGGCGACGTTGGGGCGTTTGGGGGCTTCGGCTCCCGGGGTGACGGGGACTCGCTCGTCTACGGTGATGGGTGTCTCGGCTCCCGCTGCTTCGCCGAAAGCCTCGGCCGTGTCAGCAGCAAGCGCCGATAGCTCGGCGCCATCGGTGACGCCCAGAGAGGTGGCCAGCTGTACCGACGTGAGGGCCGCGGCGCGCGCCCCCTCCAGCGACTGGACGACGGACTGCACTACCGACGTGACGATGGCCGGTCCGACGACGAGCGTCGGGTCCTTGTAGATCTCCACCTGGGCGGCGCCCCCGCCCATCAGGGCTGCCGAGAGCTCGGGCGGGATGATGACGGCCACGTCCGTCTCGCCTTTGTCGACCAAGGCCCGCGCCGCCTCGGGCGTGTCGGCTTTGCTGACGGTCAGGATATCGGCGAGTCCGGGGCCGCCGAGTACATCGGTGAGGTGGGCGCCGGCGGCGGGGGCACCCGCCCCGGCGCCTCCGTCCTGGTCGACCACCACGGTCCGCACCGGTGCGATGGCGAAGTTGTCCCCGGCACCGAAGGCCGCGCCCAGGGCGAAGGCCAGCAGGAGGGGAGCGACCAGCATCATGGCCAGTCCGGCCACGTTGCGGTAGACGTGGCGGACGTCCTTCCAGGCGATGCTGAATGCCCGCATGCTCGATCCCTCGGTCTGTCTAGTCCCTCAGCGCGCGACCGGTGAGTTGCAGGAAGACCATCTCCAGGTTGGGTTCTGCCAGATTGATCTCGGTGATCCGCGCGCCCGCCGCGCGGGCGCCTTCGAAGAGTTGCGGCATGAGCGTGTTCGCGTCGTCCACCAACAGCCAGACGCGCCCGTCCTCCGGCTCGGAGACGCTCGATACGCCGGCGAGCCCGCCCCACCGTTCGGCGAGGAGGTGGGCCTCTCGATCCAGTGCCAGGTCGATGCGGGTCTGCTCCCCCACCATCCGCACCAGATCGGCCTGATTGCCCACGGCGATCATCGCTCCTTCGTCCATGATCCCGATGCGGTCCGACAGCTCCTGCGCCTCTTCCATGTAATGGGTCGTGTAGAGCACCGTCATACCCGAGGCATTGAGGTCCTTGACCCCGTCCAGGATCGAGCGGCGGCTCTGCGGATCGATCCCCACCGTTGGCTCGTCGAGATAGAGGAGGCTGGGTTTGTGCAGGAGGGCGGCGCCGATGTTCACGCGACGCTTCATACCTCCCGAATACTTGTCCACGCGGTCCTTCTGCCGGTCGACGAGGCCGATCATCTCGAGGACCTCGTCCACCCGCTTGTTCAGCTCCGCCCCGCCCATGCCGTACATCCGGCCCCAGAACAGGAGATTCTCCCGGCCACTCAGGTCCTCGTACAGCGCGATGTCCTGCGGGACCACGCCGATGAGACGCTTCACCTTCTCCGCTTCGCTGGTGACCGAGAACCCGCCCACCCGCGCCTCTCCGCTATCGGGTCTGAGCAGGCAGGAAAGGATGGAGATCGTGGTGGTCTTGCCGGCGCCGTTGGGACCAAGGAGGCTGAAGATCTCACCTTCTTCGATCTGGAAAGACACTTCATCGACGGCGACCGGACCCTTGGGAGGGTCGAACTGCTTTCGGAGCTTGTCGACGACTATCGCTTCCATCTAAGCCCCTTCCCGTGTCGCAGTCTCATCCGATCCCGGAGCCACCAAAGCGCATGCGCTGGCTCGCCCCGCCGTGCGCCGGGCCCGGCCGGGGGTGCGAAAGGAAGCAGGCGCGGCCTCTCCGCGTGCGCCTCGGTCGACCTAGCTGAACACCTCTTCCCGGCTGACCATGCCTTTGTGCAGCTTGAAGGCGGCGTGCAGGGCCTTCACCGCGGTCTCCACGTGCTGCTTGCGGATGACGCAGCTGATCTTGATGGTGCTCGTGGAGATCATCTCGATGTTGATGCCGTTCTCGGCCAGGACCTCGAACATCTTGGCGGCCACGCCGGGGTAGGTCTTCATACCGGCTCCGACCAGGGTGACTTTGGCCACGTCTTTGTCGGTGTCGACCGAGTTGAAGCCCAGCTCACTTTGCAGGTCGCCCAGGATCTTCGTGATCCTGGGGAGGTCGGCCTCGGAGGCGGTGAACGAGATATCGGTGATCCCGTGCTCGGCCACGTTCTGGATGATCACATCCAGATTGATATGCGCCTTCGCCAGCGCAGTGAAGATCTTGGCGGCCACACCAACCTCGTCGGGGAGGTCGTGGATCGTCACCTTCGCGTCGTCAAGGGTGTAGGTGACGCCGGAGATTATCGCCTGTTCCATGCTTGAATCATCCTGTCCTATCCAGGTACCGGGGGCTGAGGTGAAGCTCGAGCGGATGTGCAGCGGCACGTCGAAGCGGCGCGCCACTTCGACGCTGCGGGCCATCATGACCTTAGCGCCGCTCGCCGCCAGCTCGAGCAATTCCTCGTTGGAGATGGTGTCCAACTTACGTGCTTCCGGCACGATACGCGGGTCGGTGGTGAAGACGCCTTCTACATCGGTGTAGATCTCGCAGACTTCCGCCCCGAGGGCGGCAGCCAGAGCCACCGCGGTGGTGTCTGAACCGCCGCGTCCCAAAGTGGTCACGTCTTGGTCGGTGGATACGCCCTGGAAGCCGGCGACCAGCACGATCCTGCCCTCGTCCAGGGCCTTGCGGATGCGGTTGGGCCTGATGTCGAGGATCTTGGCCTTGGTGTGCATCGTGTCGGTGACGATGCCCGCCTGCGAACCTGTGAGGGAGATCGCATCCTGGCCCAGGTCGTGGATGGCCATGGCCAGCAGAGCCGCGGATATACGTTCCCCTGTGGAGAGGAGCATGTCCATCTCCCGCGCGGGAGGATCGTCGGAGATCTCTTTGGCCATCTCGATCAACTCGTCGGTGGTGTCGCCCCTGGCAGAGACCACCGCGACCACAGGGTGTCCGGCCTTGCGGGCATCGACGATGCGGTTGGCCACGCGTTTGATGCAGGTGGCGTCGGCCACCGAGCTACCCCCGAACTTCATGACCACGATGTTCGTGCGTTCCGCCTTCCGCTCCTGAACGCCGACGACGATGTAATCCTCCTCGGGAGTGTTCGCGGAAGCCGCGCCCTTCTGTTTGGACCCGTCTTTGTGTGCCACCTGGATCAGTGCTCCGCCACGAGTTTGCCGACCGGTGAATTCTAACGGATTTCCGGGACTCGCGCTTCGGCTAGAGCTCGCGCCGGCCGGTCAACGCGCGGCCCAGGGTGACCTCGTCGGCGTACTCCAGATCGCCGCCCATCGGCAGACCGGCGGCGGGCCGGGTGATGCGAAGGGTCCCTGCGGCCGTAAGGGGACGGAGTTCCTCAGCGATGTACAGGGCCGTCGCCTCTCCAGCCATGTTAGGGTTGGTGGCGACTATGACCTCTCGCACGTCTCCCTCGCGCACCCGGTCGAACAGCGCGGCCAGGTGCAGCTTCTCCGGTCCTACGCCATCCAACGGGGACAACGCCCCTCCCAGCACGTGATAGAGCCCGCGGTACTCGTGCGTGCGCTCGACGCTGATGATGTCTCCCGGCTCCTCAACGACGCAGATGATCGTGGTATCGCGAGCGGCGTCGAGGCAGATGTCGCAGAGCTCACGCTCCGTCAGGTTGAAGCAGCGGCTACAGAAACGCACGGTCTGCTTGACATCGATGAGCGCCTGCGCCAGCGGAAGGGCGTCCTCAGGCGAGAGCTTGAGCAGGTGGAAGGCCAGGCGTTGCGCGGTCTTGGGGCCCACGCCGGGTAGTTTGCTCAACTCATCGATGAGTTTCTGGACGGTAGGGCTGAACACGAGCGTGTCGCTGGCAGACCGGGACTGGAAGGCGGATCTGCCGGTCTCCCGGCTCTAGAAGGGCAGACCGGGGATGTTGAGGCCCGAGGTGATGCCGCCCAGTTTCCTGTTGGCGAGTTCTGTCGCCGAGCGCAGAGCCTCGTTCGCGGCGGCCATGATCATGTCCTCGAGCATCTCCACATCTTCAGGATCCACCGCCGCGGGATCGATCTTGATGCTCTTCATCTCTATCCCTCCGGTGACCTGCACCGTCACCATGCCGCCACCGGCAGAGGCCTCGACCACCTCGTTGGCCAGCTCCTCCTGCATCTTGGCCATGTCGGCCTGCATCCTCTGGACCTGCTTCATCATCTTCTGGTAGTTCGGGTTCACGGCCTCTCCTCAGCTCGTGTGGCGCGCAGGCCCTCAGTCGATCTCTCGGGCGTCGAACTCCTGCTGTAGGACCCGTATCAGCTCGTCCTTGCTCAGGATTCTAGCATCTTCCTCTTTGTCGGCTGCCGGAGGCGCGGGCTCCGCGGCCATGCGGGTGGTGATCCGCAAGGTCTTCCCGGTGATCTCGCGTAGGACCTCAGACAGCAACCGCGGATTGTCCCCTCGCGACACCTGATCGGCCTGGAAGGTGTAGCCGGCGGGGAACCTGATGACCAGTTCGTCACCCTCGAGGCTTTCGGCTCGCCCTTCTGAGAGCACGGCGGAAAGCCCTGCCGACCGTTTCTTGATGGCTTCGAGGACGAGAGGCCAGGCCCGGCGCAGGTGCTCGATGTCGGGCTGGACGGTGGCGGGTTCCCCGGCGGCCTTACGGGGCTTCGGTCCCTGTGGTCCCGGCGGGGCGGACTCCGCCGTTTCGAACCCGCGCGCTTCCGGCCCGAGCCCCTTGGCTTCGCGCATGCCGATCTCGGGCTCCGCGGGTCCTGGGATCGGGTATTCCGGCGCTTCATAGGTAGGCCCAACTTCGGCGGCGGCGCTCATTCCCGGCGAAAGCACCTCCTCGGGTGAAGGGGCGGCCTCCCGTCGGCTCGGTCGTGGCTTTTTGGGCCGCACCCTTCGAGGCCGTCGGCGGGGACTCTACGGCACCTGCCTCCGGACCGGTGGTGGCCGGCCGTCTGTCGGGGGCGGGCTCGGGCCGTGGCCCCTGGCCCGGCGCCTGCGCGGCGGCCTGTTCGCCGGTATGCGCAGCGGCGTGGCCGGCCGCCGCGCCCGCGCCAAGCGGGCCCGTCCCGGCAGCGCCCGCGCCGGCCGCGGCCGCTACCCCTCCGGGCGCGCCGCCCGGACCGAGGGCCGTCATCTTGATCAAGACCAGCTCGAGCTCCAGCCGGGGTTCGGAGCCCTGACGGACTGCCCGCAGGGCTTCGCCGATGAGTTCGATGAAGAGCACGGTCTGGGCGGTAGGGACTCGCCTGGACTGGCTCTGCAGCCTCGCCAGTTGGTCTTCGGGCAGCGCGATACTGGCCGGGCTCTCCGCCGCATGCATCGTCACGTAGAGGTCGCGCAGGTGGCCGAGGAGGTCCTTCATGAACTGGACGTAGTCGGTCCCACTCTGGCTCAGCCGCTCGACGAAGAGCAGCGCTCCCTGCGTGTCGCCCTCGTGCACGAGATCCACAAGTTCGAACAAAAGATCGTGCCGCACGATCCCCAGGATGTCGAGCGTCTCCTGCAGGCTGATGACGCCCTCGGAATACGTGGCCAGTTGATCGAGCGTGCCTATAGCGTCGCGGAAACTGCCTCCCGCCGCCCGGGCGATCACGGTCAACGCCGCTTCGGAGACTTCGATGCCTTCCTGCGCGGAGACCGAACTGAGGACGCTCACCACCTCCATCACGGAGGGCCGGCGGAAATCGAAGCGCTGACAGCGGGAGAGGATGGTGGCCGGGACCTTGTGCGGCTCGGTGGTCGCGAGCACGAAGATGGCGTGCGCCGGAGGTTCCTCCAAGGTCTTGAGGAGCGCATTGAAGGCCTCGGGCGTGAGCATGTGGACCTCGTCCACGATGTAGACCTTCATGCGCCCTTCCACCGGCGAGAAGTGCACTTTGTCGCGCAGATCGCGGATATCGTCGATGCCGCGGTTGGAGGCCGCGTCCATCTCCACCACGTCCATCGCGCTGCCCCGACGGATAGCCTCGCAGTGCGGGCAGGTCCCGTCGGGAGTGGCGGTGGCCTTTCCTTGCCCGGCGTCGCAGTTGAGAGCCATGGCCAGGATCTTCGCGGTGGAGGTCTTGCCGGTCCCCCGGGGACCGCTGAAAAGGTAGGCGTGACTGACCCGGTCCTGGGTGATGGCGTTGACGAGAGTGCGGGCGACGTGGTCCTGCCCGATGATGTCCTCGAAGCGTGCCGGCCGGTACTTGCGGTAGAGGGAGACTGACATGCGCCGGGCGACTCCTTGGTAGCGCTCGCCGAGTGGCGCGATTATATCAGTCGTCCTCCTGAGCCCGGCTCAGCAGAGCATAGTGGTCCTCGCGGATGGCTTCTTCCAGACGCTGCACCTCTTCTTCGGGAAGGGTGGCGGTGTTCATCGCACGGCCATCTCCAGGTCCTCAAGAAGACGAAAAGACCGTGCACCCACCTTCGAAGACAGACCTCCGAGCGCCCACCGGCAGCCAGCTCAAGCCAAGCTACCCCGCGGCACATGGAAGAGTCCGCTTAGGGCTGCTACCTCCCGGTCCTGACCCGGTTCACGGATTTCCATTGCGCAGGACCTGGCCGTCAACACCACTTGCCGACGTCAGACCTCACAGACCCGCTCCTGGGGTGGGGATTCAGTCCCGCTGAAGCGGATTGCGGGTACAGGGCACCGCTAGCTCCCCACCTAGCACGGTCGCGGGGAGTATACCGCAGGGTGCCGGGTAGAGACCGGCAGGCGCTGGCCAGAGGGGCCGACCTGCGTCGACAAAGCGGGGGCGCGGTGGCCGCGCCGGTGCACGTTCACAAGCGCCGCTCCGCGCGGGGCTCAGCTCGGTTAGCCGGCAGGAATCAGCGCTTTCGCCTCGTCCAACAATGGACTCAGTCCGGCTATGAACTGATCGAGAAGGGTGGCCGCCTCCTCAGGCTTGTCCGATGGGATGCCCAACGTCGCGATGATCGTGTAGGCGTCTTCGAGGGTCTGGGATACAGAACCCTCGGCGGCGTTGCGAGCAAGATTGAGAGTCGGATAGACGTCTCTCATGGCCGTATCGGCCAACTCCAGGTCGCCCTTCTCTAGGGCCTGGCGGCCGGTGATCGCCTGGACACGAGCCCGCAGCCCGTAAATGATCGCGAGCCTCGGATCGTCCTGGCTGGCGCCCTGCTCGGTGAGATAGGCCGCGAGCTGATTCTGCACCTGGGCTGTCTCGGCCAGCTGTCTATCCCAGTCGGTCAGAGCCTGCGGCAGGGTGGTGGTGGTCTGAGCGACCGTGGTGGTGGGACCGACCGTGGTAGAGGGACCTACGCTGGTGCCGGAGGCCGTGGTCGCAGTGCCATCGGTCTCTCCCGAGGAGCATCCGCCGCTGACTCCGGCCAGCACCAGGACGAGCAGGCTGCCGACGACGAGAATCGCTGTGGCGGCCTTCTTCGCAGTCGCTGGAGTTGTCCTGGTACTCCGTGCTCTCGACATGTGGCTCCTCGTAAGGGGATCCCCGGGGCATCGACTCGAGGCGGAGTGGGAGGGATTCGAACCCTCGAGACGAGTTTCCCCCGCCTACACGATTTCCAGTCGTGCTCCTTAAGCCAACTCGGACACCACTCCGCAAGACGCCGACCGCCTGCGGCAAGGCGCGATTATAGCCCACCGGGTCGTTCTCAAACGAGCATCAAGGCCAGGTGGGCTGGCCGCCTACAACGAGGGTCCAGACGATCAGGGCTATACCCGCCAAGAACGTACCGGGCATCACCAACGCTCCTATTGGGTCCCTCGTGATCTCCGACGGGGGAAGAGTCCAGAAGCTTACCGCGCTCAGGATAACGCTGGCCGCTATGGCCGGGATGATCTGCTCACCACCCACCCCCAGGTATATCAGCACGACCCCGTAGGTGGCCAGGGATCCAAGCACGAAGAGCAGTCGCTCCGCCCCGGATATCCGTTGCCCCACACCTTGGCCCAGGATGAGGATCGCCAGGGTAGCCAGGAAGAAGCCGAGCCCGAGCAAGAAGTAGCCGAGTCTCGCGTCGAGGAAGGCGATCTTGGCGGCGAACTCACCTTGTTCGAAGACTTCGGGCAGGGCTCGTTGCGCCGCGTTACCCGCTAGATGCACTCCGTGCCCGATCATGCCGATCCCCAGACCGACCCAGAACATCCAGGCGAGCGGGCTGGATATGACGGAGTAGACGTTCAGCGTCCCCCGCGAGGACTGGGTGATCACCAGGAAGAGACGGGTGAAGGCGAAGGCGGTCAGGGCGGGGAGCAGTACCAGGAACACCAGATCGAAGGGGGTGAGCACCCAGGAGCCTTCAGGGACGGGCGCGGACGCTCGCAGACCCTGGAACAACTCCCAGGCCACCATCGTGACCATCAACCAGAAGACGCTCCGGGCCACCGGAGCCGTCGCCAGGACGCGGCTCGTATTGGCACTCACTCCAGCCCCCAGCCTCTTCCGGCAGATGGCGATCCACACCGGCGCGTCGCCGCTTTAGCCATGACGGGGCCATTCTATCGCGCCGCGGCGCGAACGGGCCATCGGGACCGGTTCGCGTCACACGATGAAGGGCAGCAGGGCCTTTCGCCGCGGGGGATAGTCGGGGAAACTCTCCCGATACCAGCGATGCGTCTTGATAGCCCGAGGCGCCAGATTGGCGACGGTCCAGACGAAGAAAGCGAGGGCTCCGGGGTTCCAGCAGGCGAGCGCCCAGCCACCCCATTCCACCATCTCCCCCAGGTAGTTGGGGCACGATACGAAACGGTATCCCCCTCCGTGGGGGATCGTGTAGCCGGTCTGTCCGTCACCCCGCAGGTTGATGAGGACGCGGTCGGAGTGCTGATTGAGGACGTAGCCGAACCAGAAGAGCAGTGCTCCGACGATGAAGCGGGGGTCGAGGAACCACGACGTCTGCAGTTCGGGGCCGAGGGCGTAGAGATAGCGGGCGTTCAGATAGCCGTTGCCGATGTTGAAGCACGCACCCATGACGACGACAGACGCCGTGATGCTGGGCCGGCTGCTGTGGAGGCGGAACGGGTAGACGAAGGCACGGTGCAGGTAGTGCGCAACCCAGAACAGGAGCAGGACCAACCCCACGGGGTTCGACTTCCTATCGCTGACCGCCCAGATGATGACGAAGGTGAGGAGCGCGGGTGCCTCCATGAGCACCCAGCCCCAGCGGGCGGACATGCGCGGGCCCCAGCCGCCGCGGGTGAAGCGGCCGTAGGGAGCGGTGACGAAGAAGAGGGCGACGAACGTGACGGCCGCGAGGGCCATCCAGGCGATCACCAGCCAGTGATAGAAGGTCGATTCGTCCACTGCCGGACTTATACCACGCGCCGCACCCTTGCAGATAGCGCGGCGTCCTCCGTTTGATGCGGCGCTCTTCTGTCCGGCGCGGCGCCTCAGACCCGGCGTCGCCCGTCGCCCTAGCGGCGACGGGCGCGGGCAGTGTACGCTGGCACGATGCAGGAGATCGTAGCCATCGTACTCCCGACGTTCTTCACCGTCGCCCTCGGCTATCTGTTCAGCAGAGTCACGCGGCTGAGTTCTGCAGTGCTGATCGACGTGGCACTGTATATAGCCATCCCCTGCCTGGTGGTGACGTCGATGCTCTCCACTCCCATCGTCATGAGCGAGGCCGTGGAGCTGTGGGCCTCCTCTCTGCTCGTCATGGGGGGGACGTTCGTAGTGGCCCGCATCGTCTTTGCCCTCTCCAGGTCGAAGCACTCCGCTCTCTATCTGGCCATCGTCTTCGCGAACCTCGTCAACATCCCCTTTCCCATCATCTACCTGGCCTTCGGGGCCGAGGGGCTGGCCAGAGCCGCGCTCTTCTACATGCCTAACGGCATATTGGTCTACTCGGTGGGCATGTATGTCGCCGCCGGGCAGTCCGATCTCAAGCAGGGCCTGCGGGTGATGCTGCGCACGCCCCTGATCTACGCGGCGGTGCTCGGTCTCGTGCTCAACCTGGCCGGGGTCGTCCTCCCCGACCTGGTGATGAACTCTCTCAAGTTCGTGGGCCAGGCAGGGGCGCCGCTCATCTTGCTGGTATTGGGGATGAGCATCGGCAAGATCCGGCCGGCCAACCTTCCCCTGACGCTGACCGCGGGCGTGCTTCGTATGGGGGGAGGGTTCGCCTTCGGTCTGCTCGCCGTGTGGCTTCTGGGGATCACCGGGGTCGCCCGGTCGGTGGTGGTCTTCGAAGCGGCCATGCCGTCAGCGGTCATGGTGGCGATCATGGCTACCAAGTACAAGAACGAGGCCGAGCTGGTCTCGTCGGTGGTCTTGACCACGACGCTGGCCAGCATAGTCGCGATACCGGTGTTGCTGTACTACCTGATGTGAGCACGAGGTGAGCAGAGAGGGCGCACGTGACGTAAGGGGGGATGTTCAGGATGGGAACCAATGACGGCGACCGAAGCATCATCGCCGAGGGTATCACCCGCGATTTCGCGGATCTGAGGGCGGTCGACAACGTCGACCTGGATATCGGCTCCGGCCAGATCTTCGGCTTCTTGGGGCCCAACGGCTCGGGCAAGACCACGACGGTCAAGATGCTCACCACCATCCTCGCCCTTACGGCCGGTTCCGCTCGGGTGGCCGGCTTCGACGTGGTCACCGAGTCGCACGAGGTGCGCGCGCGCATCGGGGTGGCGCTACAGGAGGTGGGCCTGGATCAGCTCATGACCGCGCACGAGCTACTGGTGCTCCAATCTCGCCTCTTCTCGGCGGACTCTGCCGCCGCAAGAGCCAAGGCCGAACGGCTTCTGAAGACGGTGGGTCTCGACGATGTCGATCCCAAGAAGCGGGTGGGCCAATACTCGGGCGGGATGAAGCGCCGGCTCGACCTGGCCCTAGCGCTGGTCAACGATCCCGACATCCTGTTTCTCGACGAGCCCACCACCGGCCTCGACCCGGTCAGCCGCCTCACGATCTGGGAGGAGGTGCGCCGGCTCAACGAGGAGCGGGGAATGACCATATTCCTCACCACTCAGTATCTGGAGGAGGCCGACAAGCTCGCCCACGAGGTGGCCATCATCAACCGGGGCCGGATCGCGGCTCGCGGCGCTCCCCGCGATCTCAAGAAGGAGATAGGCAGCGAGGTCGTGACGCTCAGCTTCGCCTCTTCGGAGCTCGCGGAGCGTGCCGACGCCGCTCTTGCGGAGCTGTCACCCAAGCGACAGACCGTGGAGCGCGACCTGCTCTGCTACTTCACGGCGGCGGCCGACAAGCTCCCCGGGCTGATCCGGGCTTTGGACGAGGCCCAGATCCCCTTGGAGGCCCTCACCCTGAGCGAGCCGACCCTCGACGACGTGTTCTTGAAGGCGACCGGTCATCGCTTGGCCGGCTCGGAGGAGGAGGCATCATGACCGACGTTCTGCTCCTTGTCTGGCGATCTCTGCGGGGCAGCCTGCGCACACCGGTAGCCCTCATACCAAACATCGCCATCAGCGTGTTCTTCCTGTTCGTCTTCAACTCCGGCCTGTCCTCGGTGGCCCAGCTGCCCGGCTTCAAAGGCTCCTATCTGGCCTTCATCATCCCAGTCTCAATCGTCTCCGCCTCGGTGGGAGGAGCGGGCATAGCCGGCCAGGCACTCGTGACCGACATCGAGTCGGGATACTTCACGAAGCTGCTTCTCACCCCAGCCTCGCGACTCTCTCTGATCTGGGGGCCGATGATCGCGGGAGCCATCATCCTGGTCGGTCAGGTGGTGCTGATCCTGGCCCTGGGGGTGGGTCTGGGCCTGAGAGCCGCCGCCGGCCCCGCCGGGCTGATAATCGTGCTGGTGTTCGCCTTTTTGTGGGGCATGGCCTTCGCCGGCTACGCGGTGTTCGTGGCCCTTAAGACCAAGAGCGGAGCGGCAGCTCAGGCAGCCACCTTCGCCTTCTTCCCGCTGATCTTCCTCTCGACCACTTTCGTCCCCAAGGAATACATCGGTGCGACATGGCTCAAGTGGGCGGCGACCGTCAACCCCACCACATACATCTACGACGCCATGCGTTCGCTGCTGATCGACGGTTGGGTGATCAAGCCGCTTCTGATCGGGCTGGCGGTCATGCTGGGCTTTGCCACCCTTACCGGGTTGCTGGCGCTCCGCGCGGCTGGTCGGGCGACCCAGCTGGGATAGGGCCTCCGGCCGCGAACTGACTACGCCCGACGCGAGTCGGCGGCGCCGGCACGCCCGCACGGTGCCGGTCCGCGCGGACAGCGACTATTCAAGCCTGGGTTCCGTTAGACGGGATGTCGATGCGTCTGGCGGTATTCGGCCCTGAAAGGGCTGTCAGTCGCGGCTCTCTTGGTCCTCTCTCCTAATAAGAACGAGTATTCTGAAAAAAGGATGGCATAACTGCGTGGCTATAGGAGGTCAGACCAAGTGACCAAACGTCCCCGATTCCTGCTTATCGTCCTGTAGCATCGCGATCGCGGCCTTTGCTCTTGCCGCTCTCGCTGGGTGCGGAGGATCGACCACCACCACCAGCGGACCGGCGACCACGACCGCGGCGGCCGACACCACGACCACGATCTCGCAGACCACGACCACAGCCGCGCCGGTCTCGACCGCGGCCGGCGGTCCGCCAGCGGGCCAGGGGCCGCAGGGAGGCATGAGCGGCGCCGACACCAGTTCGATCGAGAACAAATACATGGATCTAGCCTACGCCGATGCCTCAGCAGCCCAGAAGCTCGACATCTATCTGCCCAACACGGGCGACGGTCCCTTCCCGGTCATCGTGTCTATTCACGGGGGCGCCTTTCTCATGGGCGACAAGGCCGGCGGTGAACTGACCCCGATGCTGGCGGCTCTCGACCGCGGCTACTCCGTGGTGTCGATCAACTACCGACTGAGCCCCGAGGCCAAGTTCCCCGCCCAGGTCAACGACGTCAAAGCAGCGATCCGCTACATCCGGGCGAACGCGGCTACGTACAACCTCGATCCCGACAGGATCGCGGCCTGGGGCGCTTCCGCGGGCGGCTATCTTGCCGCCATGTTGGGAACATCGGGCGGGGTAGCGGACCTGGAGGACACGAGCCAGGGCAGCCCGGAACAGTCGAGCTCCGTTCAGGCCGTGGTGGACTGGTTCGGGCCCATCAGTTTCCTCGACATGGATGAGCAGTACACGGCGAGCGGGACCGGACCCGCGAACCATAGCGCCGCCGACTCCCCGGAATCGCAACTACTGGGCAGTGCCCTGACAGACGTGCCGGAGCTGGTGAAGACGGCGGACCCGACTACCTACATCACGAGCGACGATCCGCCCTTCCTCATCGAGCACGGCACCGCGGATGCCAACGTGCCTGTCGAGCAGTCGATCAACTTCGCCGACGCGCTAACCAAGGTGCTCGGGGCCGAGGCGGTAACGCTCGAGCTACTCGAAGGTGCAGGTCACGCTGACGCTCAGTTCACGACCACCGAGAACATCACCCTGGTGCTCGACTGGCTGGATGCGCACCTGAAGTAAGGGATAAACAAGAGCGGTGAAGGAGCGGCCCGGCTGCCGGTGGCAGCCGGGCCGCACACCTTCTTGCGGCGGGCCTCCGACCTGAGCGCCGCTTCCCCGCTGTTTGAGGCAGAGAGGACGTCCGGCGACCAGCATCGTGCTGCGGCTGGTAGGATGCTTGTGGCGCGGGCGGTCGACCCGGCAGGCGCCCGACCGCGAAGACGTGGATGTGGCCGGGACAAGGAGTCCGTGGGTGGAGAGCGTCAACGAGAATAGAGCGGGAGAAGATCCGATTGAGGGCCGCACCGTCGGGCGTCCCCAACCGTTTCTTCGTTCGGGCGCGCCTTTCCGAGTGGCGGCCGTTCTTTTCGACTTCGACGGCACTCTTACCAGGCCGGATGATCTCGACCTAGCCGGGATCAAGCGCGAGATAGGCTGCCCGCCCGACAAAGGCATCCTCGAGTATCTACGCGAGACCGAGGACGTCGAAGAACGGCGACGCTACGAGGCCTTCCTGCAAGAGGCGGAGAAGGAGGCGGCTGCTCGGGCCATACCGGGTGACGGCGCGGAGGCCCTGGTCGACTACCTGCGGACACAGAACATCCCCATGGCCATCATCACCCGCAACGCCGGTGTGAGCGTGCACAAGGCGCTGGAGCGTTTCGCGGGAGTCGGCCCGGCCGATTTCGCGCTGATAGTCTCGCGCGATCTGCCCTTCGATCCCAAGCCCTTCCCGGACGGAGTCCTGTACGTGGCCGAAGAGCTGGACGTGGACCCCGGGGAGCTGCTCGTGATCGGTGACCACGCCTTCGATATCGAGGCCGGCAAGCGGGCTGGGACCCTGACGATGTTCGTGTGCAACGGTCTCTTGGAGGATCCTCCCTCCGCCGGAGCGGACTTCGTGGTGGCCGATCTGAGAGAGGCGCAGTCGATGATCCGCTACGGCGTGCCGCTACCGGTGGGCAAGTTACCCTCCGACCTGCTCGAACTCAGCTTGGCCGGGATCGTGCCGGACGACCCCAGCGTGCTGGTGGGCGCCGGGATAGGGGAGGATGCGGCAGCACTGGACTGCGGAGGAGCGCAGACGCTGGTCTTAGCCTCCGACCCCATCACGCTGGCCGCGGACTCGCTGGCTCGCTACGCGGTGCTGGCCAACGCCAACGACGTGGCCACCAGCGGCGCGACCCCCCGCTGGTTTCTCAGCACGCTGCTGTTCCCCTCCGGCTCGAGCGCGTCTGAGGTGCTGGCAGTGGCGCGTGACATCCAGGAGATCTGCGCCGGCTGCGGCATCTCTCTCTGCGGCGGGCACACGGAGGTAACCGACGCCGTCTCGCGGCCACTCGTGATCGGCACCATGGCCGGGACGGTCGGGGCAGGAGAGCTCATCGACAAACGCCTGATGCGCGAAGGCGACCGCGTGCTGCTGACCAAAGGGGTGGCCGTGGAGGGCACGGGCCTGATAGCCCGGGAGTTCGCGCACCGCCTGACCCGGGAAGGGATGACGCAGGCTGAGATAGCCGAGTGCGCGGCTTTTCTGGAGAGGATGGGGATACTCGACGAAGCTCGCGTGGCTCGGTCCTTTGCCGGGGTGACCGCTCTGCACGATGTGACCGAGGGGGGTCTAGCCACGGCGGTCAGGGAGCTCGGCGCAGCCGGCGGCCGCCGGCTGCGCGTCCACGTAGACCGCATCCCCGTCTATCCGCAGACGGCGCGCGTGTGCTCGATCTTGGGCATCGACCCGCTGGGTCTCATCGGTTCGGGGAGTCTTCTCATCACCTGCTCTCCCGCGGTCGCGGGTCCGCTGACCGCGGCAGTCGCCGCGCTTGGGATCGAGATCACCGATATCGGGGAAGTCCTCGAGCCGGGCGGCGGCATCGAAGCCCTAAAGGACGGCGTCGCCGTCGAATGGCCCCTGTTTTCGAGAGACGAAGTATCCCGCCTAAGTCGTTAGGCGTTGCCAAATAGTACGGTGATACCGTACAATAGCTGCCATGACTTGTGACGGCACACCTTCAGAGCACGATCGGTTCCGTGCCGCCTATTGGCGGGCGCTGCACGATCTAGACACTCTCAGACTGCGCCAGTGGGAGCGTTCTCAGCTGACGTTGCCACAACTACGCGTTCTCTTCCAGCTACGGCGTACTCCCGGCGTCACCACGGGCCAGTTGGCCCGCGGGCTCGGCATAACAGTGTCGACCACGAGCGGGCTGGTCTCCAAATTGGCCGACCGTGGACTGGTGGCTCGGGGCAGCAACCAGAGCGACCGCCGGCAGATACCGTTGGAGCTGACCGAGACCGGCCAGGAACTGGCGGGAGAGCTGTGCCAGGAGACCCGGCCCTTCCTCGACGAGGTCGCGGGAGAGCTCGGCGATGGTCTGGAGGAGGTCACCGGGGCGCTCGAGCGACTGGTGGCGGCGAACGCCCGGGTGAGAGAACGATGAGCCTGGCGAAGAAAGGCCTGGGGGCGGCGGCTCACGGCGTCCGCTCGCTCGGCAACCGCAACTATCGCCTCTTCTGGTTCGGTCAATTGTTGTCTCTGGGCGGGACCTGGATGCAGGATGTGGCCCTCAGCTGGTTGGTGCTCAGCCTGACCGATTCTCCGGTAGCCCTCGGCCTGACCATGGCCATCCGTTTCCTTCCCGTGCTCCTTTTCTCACTCCACGGCGGGGTGCTTGCAGACCGCCTGCCCAAGCGGCAAACGATCATCGTGGCCGAAGTGATACAGCTCCTGGTCGCCCTGACACTCGCGATCCTCACCTCGACGGAACTCGTGACCGTGACCCTCATCTACGCGCTGGCCGCGGTGCGGGGCATGGTCGACGCGGTGGAGGGTCCCACCCGTCAGGCTTTCGTTCCCGAGATGGTGGGGACGGAGGACCTGTCGAACGCGATCGCCCTCAACTCGACCCAGTTCAACGCCGCCCGCATGGCTGGGCCGGCCATCGGTGCCGTGGTCATAAGCACCATGGGGATCGCCGCCTGCTTCTACCTGAACGCCCTCAGCTTCCTGGCGGTGATAGGTGCTCTCCTGGCCATGCGTCCGAGCGAGCTGCACACCGTGCCGCGAGCCCCTCGAGACAACTCGTCCCGCCAACTGAAAGAGGGCTTCCGCTACGCCCGCTCCACCCCCGAAGTGGTCGTGATCCTCATTGTGATGGGCGCCATCGGAGCCTTCGGCTACAACTTCCAGACTCTTCTACCGCTGGTGACGAAGTACGTCCTCGACTCGGGAGCCACCACCCTGGCTCTCCTCACCACGTCCATGGGGGTGGGTTCGATAGTGGCCGGGGCCGTCGTGGCCTACCGGGGAAAACTGAGCCAGCGCCTGCTTCTTGCCGCGGCCGGCGGCTTCGTGGTACTGCTGGCGCTTGTGGGACTCTCTTCCCAGGCGGGTGTGACCGCCGTGCTCTTGTTCATGATCGGTTTCGCCGGAGTCCTCTTCATGACGACCGCGAACACGCGTCTGCAGCTGTCGGTGCCCGGGCACATGAGGGGGCGGGTGATGGGTATCTACGCCCTGCTCTTTGTGGGCACCACCCCCATCGGTAGTCTGCTCATCGGGCAGATGGCTGAGCGTGTGGGCGTGCAGACGACCGTCCTTGCTATGGCCGGTCTCTGCGGGGCCGGTGTGGTCGCTGGGCTGGTGTACGCTCGTCGCACCGCCCCCCTGACTGGGGGAGGAGGCCGGATGGTCCCGGTGCTCTCAGGCGAGACCCGGCAGCGGGCGCTGGAGCACGGTGACGTTGTGGAGGAAGGCAGGAGACCGGCGTAAGCTGGAGAGGAGGCTCAGCGCGGGCTCACCGGGCGAGCATGGCGTAGGGGGTGCGAGGTGAAACGGCGGAGGCATGCGCGGCCGGCGTAGGGGACGGTACGAGTTCCCCGTGCGCCTGCCCGCGGTCATCGTCGCGGCCGTGGCTATTATCGCGGTCACAGCTCTTGCCTGCGCTGGCTGCAGCGACCCTCTAGCCGGCTCGGAGGGCATCGGCGACCCGTACTTTCCTTCCGCCGGCAACGGTGGCTACGACGCGCTCCAATACGAGATCATCCTTACCGTCGACCCTCGCTCGGAAGAGTTGAGCGGGAGCACGACCATCGAGGCGCAGACGCTGCAGGTCCTCGACTCCTTCAACCTCGATCTGCTGGGGCTCGAGGTGGAGGGCGTCACGGTGGACGGCCACGGGGCGGAGTTCGAGAGGCACGGGCAGGAGCTCATCGTGTTCTGTCCCGAGCAGCTAGAGTCAGGGCAGAAGTTCTCCGTCCAGGTCGACTATTCCGGGATACCTGACCCCCCAGATCATGATGGATCTTTCTCTGTAGGGTGGCACCGGGTGGACGACACCATCTACACGCTGGACGAGCCCGAAGGCGCCGCCAGCTGGTTCCCCGTGAACGATCACCCTTCGGACAAGGCGGCCTACGTGTTCCGCCTGACCGTGCCCGAGCCGTACGTGGCGGCGGCCAACGGGGTGCTGGTGGAGACCGAGGCCGGGGAAGCCGATCAGACGTTCATATGGGAGATGAAGGAGCCGCTCGCCAGCTACCTGGCTGCAGTCTCGGTCGGGGAATACGAGCTCCAGGAGAGTAGCGCTCCCAACGGGGTGGCCATCCGGAACTATTTCGCCCCTGAAGTGGCAAAGACCGCAGAGAGGGCTTTCGCGCGCACGGGAGAGGTGTTGGCCTTCTACGCCGATCTGTTCGGTCCCTATCCTTTTGACGTATACGGCGTCGTGGTGCCGGATGTCGACACCGGAGCCGCCATGGAGAACCAGACCCTCTCGCTCTTCGGCCGGGACGTCCTGACGGGTAGGTTGTCCGACCCCTTGGTCGGGGAGATCTTCATCGCGCACGAACTGGCTCACCAGTGGTTCGGGAACAGTGTGACCATAGCCGCGTGGGGGGACATCTGGCTGAGCGAAGGCTTCGCCACCTACGCGAGCTGGCTGTGGCTGGAGCGCGACCGCGGACCGGAGGCACTTGCCCAGCAGGTGAGGGAGAGTCAGAGCCTGCTCGCGGAGAACGACCGGAGGCCGCCGGGCGATCCGGGAGCCGACGATCTCTTCGGGGCGAGTGTCTATAGGCGGGGGGCGCTCACCCTGCACGCCCTACGACTGACAGTGGGCGACGACGTCTTCTTCGATATCCTGCGCGAATGGGCGACGCGCTACCGTCACGGGAACGCCCGAACGGAAGACTTCATCGCCCTGGCCGAGGAGAACGCGCCGAGCTCCACAAAGGCCGATCTCGAAGCGCTGTTCGCGGCCTGGCTCTACGGGGATGAACTCCCTGATCTGCCGGGCCAAAGCGGCGTGGCGGGTCGAGGAGGGGCCGCTTCGTGAATGACTTCAGCCCAGAGAAGGGCCCGGCCTGGGCCGGGTTCGACTGGACCCCGGAGCGGTATGAGGACCTGATCAGACGGATAATGCCCGGGTATGGCGAGCAGGAACTGCTGTTCACGAGGGTGCTCCGTGAAGCCGAGCCGCCGGACGGGCGGGGACCGTTCCGCATCCTGGAACTGGGGGCCGGGACGGGGACCCTGTCCCGGTATCTGCTGGAGACCTTCCCCGGAGGACGCTTGACTGCCTTGGACATCTCGCCCCTCATGGTGGAGACGTGCGCGCAGGTGCTTAGCCCCTTCGGTAGCAGGGCGCGCGTCCTGCAGACCGATTTTGCCGGCGCCGAGCTGGGGTCCGGTTACCACGCGGTGGTCTCGAGGCTGGCCATCCATCACCTCGACGATGGGGGAAAGCGAGCGCTTTTCGGCCGGGTGGCCAAGGCACTGCTTCCGGGAGGCGTCTTCGTGAACAGCGATCTCATCGTAGGCGAGACGGAGGCCGAGACCGAAGCCATGCTGACCGAGTGGCGGGAATGCATGCGGGCTCAAGGGGACGACCCTGCGGAGTTGGCGCAGTGGCTCGTGGGTGAAGACGATGTGCCCTCCCCGACGCCGAGACTGATCGAGTGGCTGCTGGAAGCCGGGTTCCGCGACGCACGGGTGATCTGGCAGCGGGCCGACTTCGCCACCCTGCGTGCGGTCAAGGCAGCATAGGGGCGCCGTCCCGGTCCTGCCGCCCGGGTCCTGCCGCCCCGCCCGCCCCGCTCCTGCCGTCCTGCGCTTGTCTCTCCGCGCTTTCTGACTGCCCCTGCCCCTCGGGTCCCGCGGTGCACGCCGGCCACGAGCCTGGCTCCCGGTGTGACGGTGGTGCTAGGATAGCCGTACCATCCCGTTCCCCTAGACTACGCGCTCCGGCGCACGGAGGAATCAGCATGCGCTTCATAGACGCCCACCTACATACCGACATGATCGAGGACAAACAGCTGCAGAAGCTGGTCATGATGGGTATGGAGGCGGCCATCGTCCCCAGCCCCCACATGTATCTGGGAAGCAAAGACGCAGACAGCGTGCTCCTCATGTGGGAGCGCTTCTTGGGCATGGAGACCACCACCGCCAAGACCCTAGGCTTCGAGCTCTTCACCTCCCTCTCCGTCCCCTTCTTCGGAGTCAACCACGCCGACGCCGAGAAGTGCCTGGAGCGGCTGCCCGACTTCCTCCAGGCCGACAGGGCCGTGGCCATGGGGGAGATAGGCCTTGACACCGGTACTGAGTTCGAGAAGGAGCTCTTTCGCGAGCATCTGAAGATCGCCAAAGCCCATGACGTGCCTGTCATCCTGCATACCCCCATCCGGCTGGCTCCCCAGGGAGAGACGGTACTGCCGCAGGTGCTGGAGATCATAGAAGAAGTGGGCTTTCCCCCGGAGAAGTGTGTCTTCGACCACGCCGGGGAGGCCACGCTCGACTGGCGCATGAAGACCGGCGGCATGGTGGGCCTCTCCGTGTGTTGGGACAAGATGCCCCCGGAACCGGCCGCCCGCTACGTGATCGACAACCCCGATCTGCGCGACAAGATCATCATTAACTCGGAGCTGGGCGGAGAGGGTAACGACTATTTCATGGTGCCCCGCGTGATCCTGGCCATGAAGCTCTTCGGCCTGGACAAAGCCACCATCGACAAGGTCTGCTACCAGAACCCGCGTGACTTCTTCGGGCTGCCGGTGGACTGAGCTGCTCCGAGAGGACTGAACCGCCGTCTCGCTCTCGAGGCGCTAACGACCGGCGCTATCGGTCGGCGACAGCGCCCGGCAGCAGCGCTCGGCGGCAGAGAGTCTAGCCCGGCAAAATCGACCCGCACGAACCGCAGAAGCGGGCGCTCTGAGGGTTCTCGGCGCCGCAGTCCGCGCACGTGCGCGAGGGCGGCGCCGGAGCCGCGGCTGCGCCGGGGCGGCCTACGCCGGCGGGGCAGGATCTTTGACGGGCAGCACGACTGTCTCCTGGACCGGCATGGGGCTCCTCGGCGGCGGGGTCGCCGCCGGCGAAGCCGCCGGTGTCGGGGTCACCGGGGTGGAGACGACCGGCGTCTGGGCCGGGCCCGCGGAGACCGACGCCCGCGCCGGGAGAGTCGTCCTGCCCAGTAGGGTCAACACCAACCCGTAGAGGGCCGCCACCGTCGGAATGAGGACGAGCACCGAGACCCAGCTGTGGAACACGGCCGCGGTCGCCACCTGGAACACGACCACGAGGGCTAGAAGCCAGAGCACCGGTCCTTCCCGGAACATCTTCCAGGAAGCGGCGAAGGATATGAGACTCGCGAGGAAGGCGAAGGAGTATTCGACAGCCGAGCCGGTGGTGGCCGAGACGAAGCTGCTGCCGAAACCCCCCAGGCTGTCGGTCACGGCGGTGATGAGACCTAGAGCCCCAAGTATGCCCAGAAGCAGGAAGGCCGTCGCCGCGACCGCGATGAGATTCCCCAGGAGGGCGATGTAGAGATACAGAGGACGCTCGGAGCCTGTGGACGATTCGTTCATCAGTCCTCGGTGACTTGACTGGCGGGTCGTCTCGACACTGCTCATCTTAGCACCGGCCTACCGCCACGCAACTCCTGGTCCACAGATTCGACGATTTGCAAAAGCGGCGAGGGAAGATAAGAATAGAGCCAACCAAAAAAGGGGGGGTGGCTCGTGTTCGGTCGGCTCTCTTTCGAAGGTCAGGACAGTGTCCAGGAGCGTCAGCTCGATCAGGCCGTCATCGGTCTGGGGCGCGCTCCCGAGAACGACGTGTGCCTCGACCATGCCACCGTCTCCCGCTTTCACGCCCGTATCGTCTCCGACGCGGTGGGAAGCAGCATCATCGACCTGGGCAGCGGGAACGGCACGCAGGTCGACGGGGCGGAGCTCGACGTCAAGATCGAGCAACGACTGGTCGACGGTTCTCTTATCCAGATAGGGCCCTTCTCCATCCGTTACCACCGGGGGTCGGTGGCGCCCACCGTGGTTGCGGCGGTACCCGGCGCGCAACCCGGCTTTCTGCCGGGGCCCGCCGGAAAGCTGGGCCAGACGATCGTCATGGCTCCTCCCGCCCCGCCCAGGCTGATAGTCACCACTCCTCGGGGGGTCGGGGAGTTTCCTCTGACGTCCGGCTCGATGACTCTGGGACGCGATCCGGCGAACGACATAACGGTGGATTCCGACGCCGTCTCTCGCCGCCACGCGCGCCTCGACAGACGGGAATCGGGTTGGGATATCACCGACCTGGGGAGCACCAACGGCCTTCGCTTCCAGGGCAAACCGGTGCAGAGCACACCAGTGGCGGACGGCGACGTGATCTACATCGGGCGATCGGTCGCCCTGGAGTTCCGTGAGGCAGAGACCGCGCGAGCGGCCGGCGCCCCGTTGGGCGCGGCCGCGTCGCGCGCTGAGACGTTCGACCTACCCTCCAAAGGGGCCTTTGTCCTGGGCCGCAGCGAGAACGCCGACGTCACCATCTTCCATCCCCAGGTGTCGCGGGCGCACGCCCAGATCGTGCGGCGCGGTTCTGAGCTATACCTGGAAGACCTGGGTAGCGGCGGCGGCACCTACCTCAACGGCCAGATGGTGAAGGAGCACCTGCTGGGCGAGGGGGACGTGGTCCGCATCGGCTCCAGCCGCATGGTGCTGGAGCAGGGACGGCTGCGGGTGGTCGATGAGGAGGGCAACCTGCGGATCGATGCTTTCCACCTCAGCCGGGTGGTCGGCAAAGGACTACGCATCCTGCAGGATGTGTCGCTGTCGATCTACCCGCAGGAGTTCGTCGCCATCGTAGGAGCCAGCGGGTCGGGCAAGTCGACGCTCATGAATGCGCTCTGCGGCTTCCGTCCGGCGAACACGGGGACGGTGCTGCTCAACGGGACCGACCTCTATCGCAATTTCAGCGCGTACCGCAACGATCTGGGCTACGTGCCGCAGGACGACATCATCCACCGGGAACTGCCGGTCCTGCGGGCCCTGGACTACGCCGCTCAGTTGCGGATGCCGGGCGACACGTCGGCCCAAGAGCGCCGGCAGCGGGTGCAGGAGGTGCTCGACGATCTCGATCTACGCGTGACCGCAGACCGGGCGGTACGCCAACTGAGCGGCGGTCAGCGCAAGCGGGTGTCTATGGGGGTGGAGTTGCTCACCAAGCCCAGCCTGCTCTTCTTGGACGAGGCGACGTCCGGTCTCGATCCAGGCACCGAGTCGCAGATGATGAAGCTACTCCGCCGGCTGGCCGACCAGGGCCGGACCGTCGCCCTCGTGACGCACGCCACTAAGAACGTCATGACCTGCGACAAGGTCGCGTTCATGGCTCGGGGAGGCCACCTGGCCTACTACGGACCGCCCGAGGACGCGCTCCGCTACTTCGGCGTGGACGATTTCGACGAGATCTACACCCGGCTCGAACAGGGCGACTCTACAGAGTGGGAAGGCCGCTTCCGCGCATCCCCGGGGTATCGCGAGAACGTCGAGAAGCGTCTCGCGGAGATGGACCCGGTCGCCGCTATGCGGGGCGCGCCCGCGGGCGCCGCGGGAATGATCGGCGCCGCGCCGGCGCCCCGGGGGACCGGGCCGGTCTCGCCGGGGGCCGCCGCTCCGCCTCGCCGGGTCTCCAACTGGAAGCAGTTCATCGTGCTCTCCAAGCGCTATCTCGACACCATCTGGCGCGACAAGAAGACCGCCGCCCTTCTGTTTGCCATCGCCCCCTTCCTGGGAGCGCTGAACTTCGTCATCTGGAAGCGCAACGTCTTCGACCTCGAGGCAGGCAGCGCCACTCAGGCGGTGACCATGCTGTTCATGACCTCCATCATCACCATCCTGGTGGGGACCATCACTTCGGTGCGGGAGATCGTCAAGGAGGACGCCGTCTACCGAAGAGAGCGCATGGTGGGGTTGCGGGTCATGCCATACGTGGGCTCCAAGGTGGCAATAGGATTGATCTTCGCTGTGTGGAGCGCTCTCATGCTCTTCCTGTTCCTCATAGCCGCGGTCGATTTCTCCCACCTCAGCTTTGTGTCGACCATGCAGCTGCTGGTGCCGTTGGTATTGGGCACGTTCGCCGGGGTCATGTGGGGCCTCCTGGTCTCGGCGGTAGCGCCCAGCGAGGATCGGGCCATGCTGCTCGTCATACTGGTGCTGGTGCCGCAGTTCGTGTTCTCGGGAGGCATGATCCCCGTGTCGGACCTCGGGGTGGCCGGGAAGATCATGGGTTGGGTCACTTCCACCCGGTGGGAGCTGGGAGCGCTTGTCACATCGGCCCAGATCAAGAGTGGTCCGGGTGAGGCAGCCGACCTCTCCGATGTGTACCTCCCCGGTATCCAGAGCCTGGAGACCCCGGGAGAGAAGCAAGCCTTGATCAACTCTTTGAACGACCAATACGGCGATATATTCAACGTGGACCTGGCCCTCTATTGGGCCATGTCCGCCGTTCTGGCGGCGGTGTTGCTCGCTATCATCATCGCCCTGCAGAAGCGCAAAGACACCTTGTGACGGACGACCGGCGAAAGGACGGTCTCCTGCCATGGACGATCTTGTAGGAAGGACTCTGGGCAGGTACCAGGTGACCGCGCTGGTGGGGCGGGGCGGTATGGCCGCCGTGTACCGGGGGGTCGATCCGGTCCTCGACCGGACTGTGGCCATCAAGGTCATGCATAGCCACCTGGCTGCGGATCCCGCCTTTGTCAGTCGTTTCCGCCACGAGGCGCAGGCGGTGGCCGCTCTCAGGCACCCCAACATCGTGAAAGTGTTCGACTTCGGTAACGAGGGCGAGTCGTACTACATGGTCATGGAGTTCATCGACGGCCCCACCTTGGCCGCGCTCCTGCAGGCCGGAGCGGCCGC
Organism: uncultured Actinomycetes bacterium; assembly: GCA_963713545.1. Lineage (GTDB taxonomy): Bacteria > Actinomycetota > Thermoleophilia > RBG-16-64-13 > RBG-16-64-13 > CAVPLM01. Next base: position 44,791 of record CAVQME010000009.1, read on the forward strand.
CAGCAGCACCAAAGCTCCAAGCCCTTCCGGGGAGCCGCATGGCGGTCTCTCCACCGGAGAGATCCTGCACCTGTTCCCGCCTCTCTGCTCGGCGATCGACTACGCCACCGCCCATGGCATGGTTCATCGCGATGTCAAGCCGGCGAACATCCTCTTGACCGGCGAGGGAGAGCCCATCCTCACCGACTACGGCATCGCCAAGATCATGGGAGCCACCTCCTACACCGTCTCCGGGGTGGTGATGGGCTCGGCCCACTATATGTCACCCGAGCAAGTGCAGGGCTTCCCGGTGGACCACCGCACCGACATCTATTCCCTGGGGGTGGTCTTGTTCGAGGCCTTGGCCGGCCGGGTGCCCTACGATGCCGACACCACCGCGTCCATCCTGGCCCAGCATCTCTCCGCTCCTGTCCCTCCCGCCTGCTCCATCAACCCGCAGTTGCCCGGGGAGATCCAGGCCGTGCTGGAACGGGCCCTGGCCAAAGAGCCGGAGCGGCGCTACCAACGAGCCGGGGACCTGGCCGCCGCGCTCCAGACCGCCCTCGCTCCCGTCCCGGCCACGATCTACGAGCCCGTCCCCGGGTCCGGCGCAGCCCTTGCCCAAACGGTGGTCGAGGCTCCCGGCGTGCCATACCCCGCAGGTGCCCAAGCGGCCCCCCAGGCTGCGCCCGCGCCTTCGGAGCCTCCGGGCTCTGCTCCCACCAGGGTGGAGCGGGTACCGAGTGCTGCCGTGCCGCCGGTGCCGCCCCCCTGGGAGCAGCCCGGTTTCGCGATCCCGTCGCAGAGGACGTCGCGCCGCTGGTGGCTGATCGCGGCTGCGGCCGTTGTGGTGATCGCCGTGGTTGCCGCGGTTGCCGTGCTGGCCATGCGCTCGGGCGAAGAAACGACCGAATCCACCGTCAGCACGACCGACGTTACCGCGACCTCGGATTCCACCACGGGTCCGGACGGCAGCTCTACCACCACGACGCTCTCTGCGCAGGCGGCCCAGCTGATCGAAGAAGGGGACGCGCTTGTGGAGAGTGGAAAGCTCGACGAGGGCATCGCGAAATACGAGGAAGCCTTGCGCGAATCCCCGGACAGCGATCTGGGCCGCACCAGGCTGGGTATCGCCTACTACCTCCATGGAGACTACTCCACCGAGATGACGGCGCAACAGCTCGAGCTGGCTACCCAGAAGAACCCGGAAAGCGCCGACGCCTGGGCCTTCTTGGGTCTGGCCTGGCTGAGCGCTGCCTACAGTCGCAAGTCGGACGACCTGGCCTCGGCCGAAAAGGCCTGCCGGACTGCCTTAGAGCTGGATCCGGAAAGCGCCGTCGCCCACGCGTTCCTCGGCCGGGTCTTGGCCGCCTCGGACCGCCAGGAGGAAGCCCTCACCGAGATGCAGACCGCCCTGGATCTGGATCCGCAGGATCCCTGGGTGCAAGAGTCCGCCGGCTGGATCAACGCGGTGCACGGAGATTGGGAAGCCGCCGTCCCCTACTACGAGACGGCCGTCACCTATAGGCCGAACTGGGCCAGCTTCCTGAGCCTTCTGGGTGAATCTCTGTGGCAGACCGGGCAATACGATGAGGCGCTCGAGTACTACGAGACCGAGCTCGGGCTGGGCCAGGGATACGAAGCCTCGGCCTACCAGGACATCGGACTCACACTGTGGCACAAGGGAGATTCGCCGGGGGCGATCGAGAGCCTCAAGAAGGCGCTGGAACTCGATGAGAACGACGACTACACCCACTGGGCTCTTGGCGCAATCTGGGACGAGATGGAAGACTACGAGGCCGCCCTACCTCACCTGCAGCGTGCGGTGGCCCTCGTGCCGGACAACGCCGGCTATCAAGAGTGGCTGGGGGACTGCCTCTACTACCTGGGGCGCTACGAAGAGGCCAGAGTCGCCGTCGACAAGGCCCTGGAGCTCGACCCCGACCGTGAGGGAGCTAAGCGGCTTTCGGGATATCTGGCCGAAGAGGGCTACTGACCTGCGGGAGGTCGCTCGCCAACGGGTCTTCCCGCCGAACCAGCCATCTGCGTGACGAACGACCGGTAGGTCTCCAGCACGGCGTCGAACGGCTTGTCGAACTCGATGGTCGTGAAGTGGCCGGCGGGCCGGCGGCGGACCAGATCGAGGGGGAGCAGGCCATCCCAGGAATAGGCGAGTTGAGGGAAGGCTCCTCGCCCCACCACTCTTATCGCCGTCACTCCCCGCTCTCCGCAGGCGGCGGCGAAATCGAGGAAACGATGACTCAGGCCTTCCCCAGGTCTACCCATTGCGACGCTCAGGGACTGCAACGAGCGGGCGGGAAGAAGGCTGAGGTAGTCGCGGGGTATCTCCATCAGATCCTCCACGGGGCGCACGATCACCACCCTGCCCTGGCAGTCATTGACCAGGGCGCCGAACATCCGGGGGCTGAGGCTGGGCCGGTCGGAGGCTCTCTCGTCGAGGATCACCACGAACGGGTCGTCATAATCCGACAGAACCTGAAGGCCGGTGGGCACGCCACCCGAGCTTTCCAGGGCCTTGTAGCGGTCGAAGCTGTCGCGCAGCTGGCGGAGCGGCCAAGCACCGCGGGGAAGCACCTCAGACAGCCTGCGAAGCCGGCGGGCAAGGAGGTCGGCGTACTCGAGGGCGTCGGTCTCCCCGTGAGCGCTTCTCTCGATGAAGTGTATGCGGGAAGAGAGGCAGCCGTTCTGGTCCCAGAAGATCGAGTCGAGACCGGCTAGGAGGGCGACGACGCCGACGAGCCCGCCCTCCCATGAGTAATGAGCCCCTTCCCTCCCTAGCTCGAAGATCTCCCGGCCGATGGCCGTGAAGCTGACTTTGTGCCCGTGGGGATGGAAACGGACGCGGGGCCGGCCCGAAGGGCCGCGCTCCCGGGGGATCCGACCGGCGATGCTGGCGATCGCATCGTCTCCGGCAGCCGCGATCACGAGGTCCGACCGGGCGAGAAGCCGGCTTTGGAGAGCCGCGTCGTCGTAGTCCCACACCAGCAGGGCGACGGTGGAGACGAGCTCCTCGTCCGCCTTTTCCAGCGCCTCGAGGATGAGTGGACTGAAGATGGGCTCGCGCCGCGAGTTGCGCGCCAGGACCACCGGAGGCGCTCCCCCGCCGAGGGTGGTCGAGAGTGCGAGCAAGACGATGATGAGGGCCGTCCCCGGAACGTTCCCCGCCCCGTATCCGGTAACGAACTCGGGTGTCTCCGGCGCGCCGAAGAGCGATCTCCTGGAGTACAGAGGCACCCGGCCGGTGAGCCGGCCGATCCCCGGTGCGTGTGCCGGGAAGAAACGCAGGCGCCCGGGCAAACCGGACAGCGGCTGCCATCCAGCCTTTGCGGCCTTCGTAGGGTCGAGGGAGAGCGCGCGTGTCATCTGCTCCAGGTCCCAGATCTCGGGAGCCGCCATCACCGAGCCGATCATGGCCGGTGAATACCCGGTGTAAGCAGGGATCGCTTCGAGCTTTCGACGGGCGGGAGCCTTGGGGTCGGCAAACCCCTGGGCGACGGTCCCCATGGCCACCTTGAGGCGCTCCCAGAACTCCGGTCCGCGCGGGGCCCGGCCGCGGGCGGTGGCCAGTGCGTCGAGCAACACCTTCCAATGTTCCTCGGTGAGCCGCGGCCAGCGAGCGGTGACGGCTCCGGGGGCCCCGGCGTCGCACTCGCGTCCGCACTCGCGGCCACCCGCGAAAGTCGACTCCACCCAGGGTGGTCTGGCGCCAAGAACCGTACGCCGCACCGCCTTGGGGAGCCAGAACCCGTCGATCACACCTGAGCTGCGCATCCCGCCTCTCCCAACAAGTCCACTCGCTGTATGGAGTTCCTCTCCAGATAGGCGCCGGGGTCCCCGCAGGGACAGATGGTCTCCTCCCGACCGGCGGCGAGGGTGACCTGGTCCGCCGTGCGGAAGAAGCCCGGAAACAGGTCGCCACTTCCAAATGGGTCGAAGAAGGCTAGGAGCCCGGTCGTCCTGTCTCCCGCTCGGATCTCGCCGTCGTCGTCCAGAGTCACGGCGTGGACCCAGGGCGGAATGTGATAGTTGCCCGCAGAGCACTGCATCGCTGCCCAGTTGGCCTCGGCCATGCCGTAGACGTCCCGCAGAGGCAACGCACCCCCGTCGGCCGGTCGGAAGGCGCGCATCATATCCTGCCTGATCTCATCGGGCGAAAGGCCGTAGGCCTCCTTCATGCCGCCGCCGGTGCCGAGCAGGCTACCGGGAGCCAGGGCCACGGAACGGTTCGCACGTATCAGGGCTAGGGCGACTCCGTGCAGCTGGGTGAGACTGCCGAATAGCAGCACCTTCTCGCCGTGAGCCGCGGCTCGGTCGAGGAGCTTCAGGGCCACCTTGACGGCGTGGGGGTCCACGTAGCGAGCCTGGATGGTGTTGATGGCGGGGTGCCAGACCCGCCGTTCCACGAAGCCGCGCCGGCCGGAGCGGAACGCCCGCCCCGCGCGGATACGGACCTGGTCGGGGTGAGCGGGGAACGGTATGGCGAAGTGAACCCGGTCGGAGGTGAGACCTACCCGCCGAACGCTGAACCGGGCCATGCGGGCCATGGCGATGCGGGTCCGCTTGGGCATCATGAAGATAGCCCGGTGTTCGGCCTTCATGCCCAGGTAGCGCTGGAAGGACAGGTAGAAGCTCTCCACGTTGAGATTGGTGCTCTTTGCATCCCGAGCGATGATGGTAGCCCTGCCGGATGTGCCGCTCGAGGTGAGCAACTCCAGGTCGTAATCGGAGAAGACATATTCGATGGCCTGGAGCATGGCCTCGAGCGACCGGTAGCTGGAGCCCAGCCGGCGCAGACGGTCGGCGGGCAGATCGACCGAGAGCTGGTCTATCAGCCACTCCCCGAAGCCGCGGGCCTCATCCTGGGGGAACGGGGTCCCCAGCAGGTCGATATAGGACTTGAAGGTCTGGGACGTGGGCCGCAGCAGCCGGGAAAGATCGGCCGCTCCGGCTCGGGGCCCAACCCCCCGGGCCGCCACCACGTTGCGATAGGCGGTGTTCCGCTCGAAGTGCCAAGAGTGCGTGGCCAGGATGCCACGGAGCACGGTCTTCTCGCGCTCGGTCTCGGTCGGGCTCCAGAAGCCGGCCAGGTCCTCGGTCGTGCGAGCGCTGGGTTCCACGATATCGTGCGCTCCTCGTGGTCGCGGGTAGTGACGGTCTCGGTCTTGGGCGACAGGAACCACACAATCGTAGCGCGAGCCGGCGTTTCGTGGGAGGGCGTAGAAGCGCCGGGGAGATCTGCACCCTGGTGTCCGACTCTAGGTAGGGCTCTACCTAGCGCTCGAAAGGCGCCCGCCGCGCCGGGAGACGGGCGGGAGCTCCCGCCCTTCCAAGGCAAGGATGGCGCTCCGGTACTCCTCCCGGAGCGGGACTCTCCGGCCGGCTACGTAGTCGTACGAGACGACCAGGGTCTCGCCGTCGGCCACGACTTTGTCCAGCGCCGGACTGTACGCTTCGTACTCCATGAGGAAGCGATCGTCTCCCAGAGCCGACACCCGCGCCCTTACGGAGAGGGTATCTGGGTAGGTGACCGGCGCGCGATAGCGGCAGCTGTTCGTCGCGATGATGAAGCCGTAATCCCACTGGTCCAACCGGGGTGGGGTCACCCCGAGACGCTCCAGGTAAGCGATACGCACCGTCTCGAAATACAAGAAATAGGTGGTGTTGTTGACGTGCCCCAGGGCGTCCATGTCCGCCCAGCGCACCACCACGTCGACTGACACAGGGTAGGGGTCCGACACGCTCCCTCCTCTTCGCTGGTCTCGCACCGGCATTGTAGCGCTCAGGCATCGCTCAGGAGTCGCACCGGCGCGCCCTGGGGGCCCTGTTGATTTCTGGGTGATATCATATTAGTATTGAAGGGCCGGGCGGATCCCGGCACGCTTCCCAAAGCGGCTCGACCCCCGTCCCAGAGTGGGGTGGCGGATAGGAGGAGAGATGGACACGCAGCAGGTGTCGTTGAACCACGAGCGAGAAGCCAGAGTGATGAGTGGCTGGGGCATGCTCGCGGCCGTGATCGCGATCTTCGCGGTCGGCATCGTCTTGCTGGTATTGGCAGCGGTGCTCGGAGACGACGGGGGTCTCAGTACCGGGCAGATTTGGGCTCTGGTGGGTCCGGGAATAGCGCTGCTCATAATCGGTTCCTTTCTTAGCCCGGGCTTCTTCACCCTAGAGCCGAACGAGAGCAGGGTGCTGGTGCTCTTCGGGGCCTACAAAGGGACGGTGCGCCAGGTGGGATTCCGCTGGGCCAACCCTTTCTATTCCAATGGTCCCACGGTCAAAGCGACGGCAGACGGAAGGGGAGGCGAGGGAGGCGGTGGCGGGTCCGCTTCGGCCGGCAAGAAGGGTCAATCCGCTCGGCAGGTCAAGAAGTTCCCCCGCTACAAAGTGTCGGTCCGGGCCCGCACTCTGAACGGACCGAAGCTCAAGGTGAACGATCGCCGGGGCAACCCGGTCGAGATCGCCACGGTGGTCGTCTGGAGGGTGAACGACACCGCCCAAGCCGTGTTCGACGTAGACGACTTCGAGCTCTATGTAGAGACCCAGAGCGAGACCGCGCTGCGTCACCTCGCCAGCTCCTATGCCTACGATCACGGTGAGGAGCATGAGATCACCTTGAGGAGCAACGTGGACGAGGTATCGCAGGCCCTCAAGGACGAGCTGGAGCAGCGGCTGGCCCGCGCCGGCGTGGTGGTGGAAGAGGCCCGTCTCACCCATCTGGCCTACGCGCCTGAGATCGCTCAGGCGATGCTCCGCCGCCAGCAGGCCGAAGCTATCATCGACGCCCGCCAGAAGATCGTGCACGGGGCGGTGAGTATGGTCGAGATGGCCCTCCGCGAACTTTCGGAGAAGAACGTGATAGATCTCGACCAGGAGCGCAAAGCGGCCATGATCAGCAACCTGATGGTGGTACTCTGTGGCGAATCTGAGGTACATCCGGTCGTGAACACCGGCACGCTCTACGGCTAAGGTCTCTTGAGGACCCGGGTCTCTCCAAGGGTCTGTTGTGGCTGAGCGCAAGCGGTTCCTGCTTCGTGTGGACCCCCGGCTCTGGTCGGAGCTGGAGGCGTGGGCTGCCGACGAGCTGCGTAGTGTGAACGGCCAGATCGAATACGTGCTCCGAGACGCCGTGCGACGGCGCAAGGGCTCACACGAGAAAGGATCCGTGGATGAGAGACCCCCGGCTGGACAAGTTGGCCGATAGCCTTCTCGACTACTCGCTCGAGCTTCTACCGGGCGAGAAGTTAGGCATTGAGGGAGAGGCAGGTTCGCGCGACCTGATGGTCGCTCTGGTGGAAGCGGCCTACCGGCGAGGAGTGGTGCCGTTCGTCGACATCGGTGATTCCCAGCTGCGGCGGGCCTGGCTCTTGCAGGCGACCCGCGAGCAGCTCGACCTGCGGGCCTCGTGGGAGCTGCCCAAGTTCAAAGACCTCGACGCCAGTCTCCATATCCTCGCCGGCGACAATGCCTCGGAGCTGGCCGACGTGCCTCCGGGCGTCCTCGAGGCATCGCGTCTGGCCAACGAACCGGTCACGGAGGTGGTGCTTGCGAAGAGGTGGTGCCTGCTCCGCTTTCCTACTCCGGCCGCCGCTCAAGCGGCGGGGATGTCGACGGCAGCATTCGAGGACTTCTGTCTGGCAGTATCCACCCTCGACTACGCGCGCATGGGCAGGGCCATGGACCCGTTGGTGAAGCTGATGTCTCGTACCGACACGGTGCGCATCACCGCGCCAGGTACCGAGATCTCGTTCTCCATCAAGGGGATCCGAGTGGTGAAGGCGGCGGGCAGGAACAATATCCCCGACGGCGAGGTCTTCACGGCCCCAGTGAAGGACTCGGTCAACGGCGTCATTCAGTTCAACACTCCCTCGCTGGAGGACGGCACCACCTACGAGCGCGTACGGCTGACCTTCGAGCACGGTCGAGTCGTGGAAGCGGACTGCAACGAACCGGAAAAGATCGCGAAGATACTCGACACCGACCAAGGCTCTCGCTACCTGGGTGAGTTCGCGCTCGGCGTCAATCCCTGCATCGACCGGCCCATGAAGGACACGCTCTACGACGAGAAGATCGGCGGGAGCCTGCACCTTGCTCTCGGGCGGGCCTACGATGAGGCCGACAACGGGAACCGTTCGAGTGTCCATTGGGACCTGGTGCTCATACAGACCCCTCAGTGGGGCGGGGGCGAGATCTATTTCGACGGGGTGCTGGTGCGCAAAGACGGCCGGTTCGTGCTCTCGGCACTCAAGGGACTCAATCCCGAGAAGCTGGTGTGAGCGGAGGACCCCCCTCGGACGCCGGTGTGCAGGACGCGCCGCCGCCGGCCGCGTCGGCCAAGCAGGTCTCGAGGTCCACATCCTTCCCCGAGGCTCTGCCTGCCCGGCGATAGAGCGGCGCGGCGGCGAAGTAGATGACCCCGCCGATGGCGTACGCGAGAGCCTTAGACGTGGCCTGGGCGATCGCCCCCAGTCCCAACTGGCCGGCGACCGCCCCGATGTCGCCGAAGAACGAGTCGAACGAGAGCACTGTGGCCCGCTGCGCCGAAGGGATGTGCTCGTTTATGTACGCCTGGCGGATGGGGCCGGCGATGCCGCTGACGACACCGAAGCCCCCCAGCAGGATCACGAGGACCGCGAAGGCCGCGACGTTGTCGCCCTTCGGCACCAGCAGACCCGTCACGCCCATGCCCACGGCCAGGGTGGCCATCGCCGCGGAGGCCACCATGAGGATCGAAGCCGGCCTCTTGCCGAAACGAGAGCGGGAAAGCCCCTTCACCAGCGCGTTGCCGCCCACACCGGATAGCGCGAAGAGGGCTGTGATCGATCCAGCCACCCACACCAGGCCCTCGTTGCCCAGCAATTCGAGCGCGTACGGTTGAGAGGCGTAGAACAGATACCAAGTGAGAACCCCGTTGAAGAGGGAGACGAACAGCAACGGCCGAACGACGGGATGCCGCCAGCCGTGGGTGATCCCGGCGGCGAAGATCTTGCGGCTTTCTTCCCCGAAGCGGCTCAATCGGAGTGGGCGGGGACTGAAGCCGATGTCGCGCATGAACACCAGTGTGACGACGAACGCGACCAAGAGCAGTCCAGCGCGGACGTAGTAAGGGACGGTCAGATCGATCTGCCCGAGAAGACCTCCTCCCAACGTACCGATCAGCATCGAGACGCCGATGAACATGCCGCTGCGCGCGAACACTCGGTCCTTACCGCCCTCGTAGCCCGTGGAGTCCAGCGCATCCACCAGCCAGGCGTCCACGGCCCCGGTCTGGCAGGTGAAGCCGAAGCCGAGCAGGATCGAGGCAAGGATGAAGCCGGCCATCCCCCAGCCGAATACAGCCGAGCCGACATAGCCCAGAGTGGCGACCAGCAGGGCGGCGATCCCGATGAGTAGCGAAGCCCGTCGGCCGATGGTGTCGGCGATGACCCCGGTCGGCACTTCGAAGACGATCTGACCGGCGCTGAACGTGGCGTTGACGAGCATCACCCCGAAGATGTCCAGTCCGGCGTCCAGCAGGAAGAGGGTGTTCACTCCCCAGATCAGCGAGGCGGCCAGCGTGAAGAGGGCTCCGGTCGCGTAGTAGACGCGCTCGACCCGAGTCGTGGTAACGAGCTGGTCGTGAGGAACGGAGGCGTCTTGATCGGGGCGGGCCATGCCTCACCTGTACCTGATGCGCGGGTTGAGCAGGGCGTAGATGATGTCCGCCCCCAGATTCGCGACGGCGAGGATTCTCAAGATCAGCATCGTGGTCGCCTGGATCAGCGGGAGGTCACGCCTCTGCACCGCGTAGAGCACCAGCCGTCCCAAGCCGGGGTAGCCGAACACGGACTCGGTGATTATCGGACCACCTATGGCTACCCGTCTGTGCCTGGCTGCAAACTAGAAGGTGGCCTGGCCGGCGTGGCCGGGGCGTCCGATCGGTGCGTAAGCGAGTTCATTGGTGAGCCTGCTCAGCACGGCGGGCCGCCTCCCTCCAGAACGGGAGCCTCCGCCCGATCCTCCAGCCCAGTCCTACGAAGAACCAGGCGAAGATGCAGGTGGCGCTGGTGACGCCGATCACCAGCCAGCTGGGCAGGTCGAGAGCCAGGAAGTCCCGCGAGAAGGGGACGGCGAAGGCGATCGCCAGCAGGCCGGCCATGCACAAGAGGAGCCCCAGGCGCCATCCACGGATGGGCCGCTCGATCACGGCGATGACTCTGAGGCCTATGACGGAGAAGACCACCGTCTCCATGGTACGAGCCTCGTCCACCGAAGCCCCCACGGCGCGGATGATCAGATACGACGAGAGGATGGTGATGGCCGCCAGCAAGCCCGTCGGGATCACGAAGCGGGCGACGCGATACACGAAGCCGGGCACGAAGCGGCGCGGGTTGGGCGCCAGCGCCAGGAAGAAGCCCGGTATGCCTATGACCAGAGCGTCGATCAAGCTGAGGTGGCGGGGCAGGATGGGATACGACACCGCCAGCACCGCGATCGATATGGCGAGAGCGGCCGCCCAGACGCTCTTAGTCGTGAAAAGGTGCGCGACGCGCTCGATATTGGCCGTCACCCGCCGGCCCTCCGCCATCACGCCGGGGAGGGTGGAGAAGCGCGAATCTACCAGCACCAGTTGAGATACCGCCTGGGCGGCGGCCGTGCCCGTGCCCATGGCGATGCCCATGTCGGCCTGCTTGAGGGCGAGCACGTCGTTGACCCCGTCTCCAGTCATGGCGACTGTGTGCCCCCGGCTCTGGAGGGCCTCCACCATGGCGCACTTCTGATCTGGATTCACCCGGCCGAAGACGGTGTTGGTCTCCATCATCTCGGCCAGGCCTTCGCCCTCCGGCAGGGTCCGCGCGTCGATCGCCCGTTCGGACCGAGGCACCCCGGCCTTCGCCGCGACGGTGGCTACAGTGACCGGGTTGTCTCCGGAGATCACCTTGATCTCGACTCCCTGTTCCTGGAAGTACCGAAGAGTCTCGGGCGCGTCGGACCTGATCCGCTCTGTGAGTATCACCAGTCCCACCGGGGCCAGGTCGCCGGGAAGCTCGTCGCCGTTCAGAGGCGCCTCCGTGCGGGCGAGCAAGAGCACTCGCAGGCCGTCCTTGGCGAGGTCTCCGGCTTGCGCTTTCGCCTGGGCAGCAGCCGGCACGCCATCCGCCGCCACGATCTCCGGAGCGCCCAGGACCCAGGAGCCGCGGCCGCTGAACCGGGCGGCGCTCCACTTGCGGGCGGAGGAGAACGGCACCGAGTCTTCGACCAACCAGTCATTGGGAGCAGGGATGGACGCCGCGATGGCGTCGAGGGTGGAGTTCCGGCTGGAGGCGCTCGCCGCCATCATGCCGAGGACTTCGAGGGCCAGGGCGTCCCGCCCAGGGTCGCCATCGGGGCTGCTGGTGGGCGTCGTTCCACCGGCCGCCGGCCCAGTGTAGGCGTCAAGCCGCTCGAAGCGATCGAAGGCGGGAACGTGTTCGGTGATGGTGCCGGTCTTGTCGATGCAGAGCACATCCACCCGGGCAAGGCCTTCCACCGCCGGTAACTCCCGGGTGAGGACCTTCCTGCGCGCCAGCGTAATGGCCGATACGGCAAAGGCTATGCTCGTCAGCAGGACCAGTCCTTGCGGGATCATGGCCACCAGGGCAGCCACCGCGTTGGTCACTCCCTGCTCCATGCTCACATCCATGCGGAACTGGGCCCAGATCAGAAGGGCGCCGACGGGAATGATCCCGATACCTATGATGCGCAGGATGTTGTTGATGCCCGTCATGAGGTCGGAGCGCAGACGGACGTAGCGCTTGCCCTCGCCCGTCAGCCGCTGGGCGTAGGCGTCCGCGCCGACCGCGGTCGTGCGGAGCAGCCCGCTCCCCGCCACCACGAAACTGCCGGACATGAGGGGATCTCCCACTTCCTTGAGCACGGGCACAGATTCCCCAGTGAGCAGGGATTCATCCGCCTCCAGGCTCAGTGACTCCAGCGTTTCGCCGTCGGCCACGATCTGGTCGCCCACCGTGATGCGGAGCACGTCATCGAGGACCACCTCGCTCACAGGGACTTCCTGCTCCTCGCCGTCTCGTATCACCCGCGCCGCCGGTGCTGTGAGCACGTGAAGCCGGTCGAGGGCGACCTTTGCCCGCATCTCCTGAGCGATTCCGATGAAGGAGTTGATCACGATGATGGCTCCGAACAGGGCGTCGCGCCACGAGCCGAACGTGATCATGAAGATGAAGAGCACACCCAGGATGAGGTTAAAGTAGGTGAGAGTGTTGCTGCGTATGATGTCCCAGGTGGTCCGGCCACCTGGGCGAGGGGTGACGTTGGTCTGGCCGGCTGCGATGCGCTCGCGGACCTCGGCGGACGTGAGCCCGCCGACCGGCGGTCTGACGTCGACTTCTACGGTGTCGCTTGCCGGCGGAGCAACGTTCACCCGCTCTCCCCTCTCTTGCGCCAGGGTTACTCGAGACAAAGGTTACCAAATCGCCCTCCTTGGCCTTGCATTCCTTGTCTCGATGGGTTCCCATTGGCTGATGAGGCTCAGGACTGACACTTGATCCACGCGGGACCCGCTTTGGCCCGCCGCCTGGAGGACCTCATCAGCGCCGAGTTCCGGCGTCTGGCTAAGGTCGCTCCGGCGGCCCTGCCCGATGTTTCTGCGGAGTATCTCGAGGCAGGCGGTGGGGTGGCGCTGTGGCTGGGTGAAGGCTCGCCGGTGAACCTGGGGGTCGGTATGGGTATGGCCGGGCCTGTAGCAGACGGGGAACTGGGATGTGTCGAGGCCTTCTACCACGACCGAGGAGCTGAGGCCCTGATCAGCATGTGCCCGCTGGCAGATCGGTCGCTCCTCGAGAGCCTGGGACGACGGGGGTGGCGTGCTTCGGATTTCGAGCACGTGCTCGCGCTGGAGCTCGGGGGACGGACGCCGCCCGGCGCGGCCGCGGGCGCGGGCGCGGCGACCACCGGCCCGGCGATCTCTGCCGCGGCGGATGTGGACGTGCGGGTCTGTACCACCGAGGAGCGGAAGCTATGGGGACAGATCGCGGCGCACGGGTTCGCGGATGGCGAACAGCCCCAACGGCGGCACGAGGAGTTCGGCGCGATCATGGCCGGGCGTCAGGACGCCGTCCTGGTCCTGTCCTGGGTGGAGGGTACGCCCGCCGGGACCGGCGCTCTGGTGATCGACGGCGGAGTGGGCTGGCTGTCTGGGGATTCCACGCTTCCCCAATACCGGGGGCGCGGGGTGCAGCAGGCCATCCAGCGGCACAGGCTAATGCTGGCCGAGGAAGCGGGCTGTGATCTCGCGGTCACCGAGGCGGTGCCGGGCGGTGTTTCGCAACGGAACATGGAGCGGCTCGGGTTTCGCATCGTCTATACGCACGTGGAGTTCGCCAAGTCGCGAGCTGGGGCGCCCCGCAGCCGGCTCGGAGGCTGACCAGGCCGGTGCCCTGCCTGGCGAACCGGCCGAGGTTGTGTTCTACTGAGGGCGGTGCTTCTGGGTAGGGTCGCCGTCAAGGGGAGAGCGTATGGCACTCATTCTGTGGATCGTGGTCGGGATAGTCCTGGGCGTCATCGCCAAGTGGGTCACGCGGCGGCGGATCGGCTGGTTCTGGACGCTCGTCGTGGGCATCGTGGGAGCCGTGCTGGGCGGCTTCCTGGGTAGGGCGCTCGGCTACGGCGGAGTGGTGAACGACTTCAGCATCTGGAGCTTCCTCATAGCCATCGGGGTCTCCGTCGTACTTCTGCTGGCGCTCAGCGCCACCCGCATCGGGAGGAGAAGATAGGCCCTTCCCCTGCCGCCAATCGGGCGGGCGAGCCTGGCCTAGAGGATGCGCCGGAGTTTCGGCCCCGTGAACTCGAAGCCCCTGCGCTTGTAGAAGTCCACCGCCCGTTCGGCGCTTCTGTCCTCTGGACCGGTGACATCTAGGCGGAACCATCCCCTTATTCTGGCCTCTGCCAATGCCGCGTCGAGCAAGCTACCGCCGATGCCGCGGCAACGATATGCCGGCCGGACGTACATCTCGTCGATCGTGCCATACTCTCCCCCCGCGTAGAGGGCGAAACTCTGGGAAAGGGTTAGGACTCCCACCGCGGTTCCGCTTTCTTCCTTGGCCAAAAGAGCCAAAAATCGTCCCGAGTCAAGATTCTCTTCGATGTCCGCGAGCAGCTTCTCGCGATCGATGTGGGCGAATTCTTGTCCTTCAGTTCCCAGTTCGGCGAGCAGTTCCTGGATCAGAGTGAACACGACGTCGATCTCGTGTCGTTGGGCGGTCTCTATCTTCATGAGGGCGGACGGCTCTCGGAGCGCGGGGGATGGGTCCCGACCGTCGCAGGTGCCGGGTCGACGGTTTTGGTCGCGGTGAGCGAGAACATGAGCGGTATCTGAGGCACGTCCAGAGGCAACCTGTACGCGCCTTGCTCGCCTCTCTCCATCCATGGGAACCACTTCCAGAAGAGATACGGATACTCGCGGAGGGAAGTGACGGAAAGACCCGCGGCTGTCAGCGAGCTCACTATCTCCTCGAACGTATGCTGCCAGGAGAACGAGACGCTTTGGAGATCGGCATCGGGGACGGCGTAAGAACCCTTTTCCTCACAGCGGAGCGCCGCTCGGTCGAAATAGGGGAAGCGGAAGCGGAGCTCGATATCCGTGGTCTCATCGAACATCCAGGTGAAGGGATGGGAGTCGGCGACGAAGAACAGCCCACCTGGCTTCAGGACCTCGGCCACCGTACGGGCCCAGGGGCCGAGGTCCGGCAGCCAGGAAATGGCCCCGTGTGAAGTGAAGACCACGTCGAACTGCTCGTTCGCCACCTGCGCCGTGAGGGCGGCGGCATCGCTCACATCGGCTTGGACGAAGCGGGCCTCGATCGCCAGCTCGAGCGCGAGGCGCCGGGCGTGAGAGACCGCTCTCTCCGAGAAGTCGACCCCGGTCACCCGGGCGCCGCGGCGCGCCCACGACAGGGTATCGAGCCCGAAGTGGCACTGCAGGTGGAGGAGCGACTTCCCGCGCACATCACCCACCCCTTCGAGTTCGACGGCATCCAACGTCTCGCGCCCGGCCTTGAAACCCTCCACGTCGTAGAACTCGCTGGTGACGTGGAGCTCGGTCCACGCGTCCCAGAGATCGCGGTTGGCGCGGACCGCGTCGGCGGCGCTGCCGGGCTCGCCGGCGCGCGGGGGGACGGTCGGGCCGATGCGCACGTCGCCCGAATGGTCGCCGACCAGCCCGCTCAGACCGTCCGCGCCCGGCCGCACCGGGCCGGATTCTGAGTGTGTATCTTTGCCCTCCATGGCGATCATCCTAGCACCAGGCTACAATAGCCGGCATCGCGACCGCCATCGCTGCCGCATGCCTGGAGGAGGAACGCCCATGACGCAGACCGCGATGTTCGCATCCCAAGAACGAGGTCTCCCTCTCTACAGGCGAGGCAAGGTGCGCGACGTCTACAAGCCAAGCGACAGGCATCTGTTGATCGTCGCCTGCGACCGCATCTCCGCCTTCGACCACGTTCTTCCCACGCCGGTGCCCGACAAGGGCAGGATCCTCACCCAGATGTCCAACTTCTGGTTCGGGAAGACGGAGCACCTGATCGCCAACCACATCGTGGATAGCGACCCGGGTCCTGAGTTGGTACCCCGAGCTGGACTGGCACTACGACGACCTGAAGGGGCGGACCGTCCTGGTGCGCAACGCTCGGCCTCTCGCCATCGAAGCGATCGTGCGCGGCTATTTGTCCGGGTCGGGCTGGAAGGAGTATCAGGATCTGGGGACGGTCTGCGGCATCAGCCTGCCCGAAGGGCTCAAGGAGTCAGCTAGACTGCCGGAGGCGATGTTCACCCCGTCCACCAAAGCTCAGACCGGGCACGACGAGAACATACCGTTCGATGAGGCAGCCTCGATCTTGGGCCGCGACCTGGCCGAGAAGGTGCGGGAGACAAGCCTCGCCCTCTATCGCTTCGCCGCCGGGCACGCCTTAGAGCGAGGCATCATCATCGCCGACACCAAGTTCGAGTTCGGGCTGCTGGACGATGGCAGTGTCGAAGACGGGGAACTCATCCTCATCGACGAGGTGCTCACGCCCGATTCCTCCCGGTTCTGGCCCGCCGATTCGTACGAACCTGGAAGGCCTCAGGCCAGCTTCGACAAGCAGTTCGTGCGCGACTACCTCGAGTCGATCCGCTGGAACAAAGAAGCTCCCGCTCCCGGGCTGCCCGACGACGTGGTCGAGAAGACCCGGGAGAAATACCAGGAGGCCCTAGAGCGCCTGACCTCCTAGAACTCGTTTCAGAATGAAGCTCCGCCGCCAGGGACGGGCTGGGCACGCGCCAGAGAAGAGCGCAGGGAGCGCGAATAGCAGCGCTATTTGCGGGACCGAGGACGCACTATCGTGCCGCCCAGGGCGCACTGGGCGGCCGCGGCTTCATTCGGAAACGGGTTGTTAGCGCCGCCTGCGCGCGCTGCCGTTGTAGACGAGGCGAGGCTTGGGCTTCTTGGCGGTTCGGTCGGGATTGGGGATGAGTCGCTGCATGTAGGCGAAATCCTCCAGGTCGTGGCAGGGGAGAGTCTCGCCGAGCATGACCTCGATCTCGCGCAATTCGTTGGCCTGTTCTGCGGCCAGAAAGCTGATCGCCGTGCCGGACGCGCCCGCCCGGGCAGTGCGGCCAATGCGGTGCACGTAGTCCTGAGCCACGGCGGGGAGGTCGTAGTTGACGACGTGCGAGATGCTGTCGACGTCGATACCCCGGGCCACGATATCGGTGGCCACCAGCACGCGGTAGGTGCCATCCTTGAAGCCGTCAAGGGCCCGTTGCCGCTGCGCCTGGGTGCGGTTCGAATGGATGGCGACCCCCTTGATGCGGTTGCGCTCAAGATGGCGGCATACCCGGTCGGCGCGGTGCTTGGTGCGGGTGAAGACCAGCACCCGGTCGAGCTTCTCCTCCTCAAGGAGACGAACCAAGAGGTCGGTCTTCTGCAACTCGGCTACCGGATAGATCGCCTGACTCACGGCTTCGACCGGCGTCGCGCTCGGAGCGACTTCCACCCGGGCCGGATCGCTCAGGATCGGTCCGGCGATGCGCATGATGTCGTTCGAGAGGGTGGCTGAGAACAGCATATTCTGGCGTTTGGGCGGCAGCAGACTCATGATTCGGCGCACATCGGGCCAGAAGCCCATGTCGAGCATGCGGTCAGCTTCGTCGAGCACCAGGATCTGCACCTGGGAGAGGTCGACCTCTCCGCGCTGATGAAGGTCCAAGAGGCGGCCCGGAGTGGCCACCAACAGGTCGACGCCGCGGCGCAGCTTCTTCAATTGGGGTTCGTACCCGACGCCTCCGTAGACTGCAGCGATCCGCTGACCGGTGTAGCTGGCACAGGCTCGGGCCACATCGTCGATCTGGCCGGCGAGCTCGCGCGTGGGCGTGACCACCAGGGTCCCTACGGCCGGACGGCGGCCGTTGTTGCTGCCACCATTGGGCGCGCGCCCGGTTTCGCTGGGCCGGTCGGAGTTGCCCGACCGGTGCCCCATGAGCTGCAGGGCGGGTAGGATGAAGGCGGCCGTCTTGCCCGTGCCGGTCTGGGCGCAGCCGAGAAGATCGCGCCCGGTGAGGGCCAGAGGGATGGCTTGTTCTTGGATGGGGGTGGGATCTACGTAGCCGAGGTTCTGTACAGCCTTCAGGAGACCTGGTTCCAGGCCTAGTTCGGCGAAACTCATATAGCGGTTAGCTCCTTGCCGTGCGTCTCGAGGGATGCACTGCGATTGTAGACGCAGTTGATCCGATCGAGTCTTTGGGAAAGAGCGCGGGGACAACCGAGTCTGTAATAGTGTTGCAGTAGTATAGCCCATTTTGTAAGCAGCGACGCATACCGTATCTGGCCGCGGGCCGCAGCACCTCGGCGGGACTGCGGGGCCGCTCTGCTTCCGAGGCGCGCAGCGGCCCCGCGAAGATCCCGATAGGCCCCCCGCCTACCGGAGGGAATCGGCTAATCGCGCGCGATCACGGGCAGCACGATGTGCGACGGATGGTCATTGTCGTGATAGACGGTATCCCTCCCCACTTTGAGGCCGTAATAGTGGCCGCCGAAGTCGAAGGCGTTCGAGTCGTAGCAGGCGAGGTCCACCCGGATGCGGTGCCCCTTGGGGAAGCAACACGATGTCGCCCAGACCTCGATCTCGAACTTATAGACCTTGTTGGGCTCGAGAGGCCTCGGCTCGTCGTGCCGGTAGTAGGGCCGATAGGGCAGGCTCTTGGCCTCGTCCTTGGTACAGGCATGCGACGCCTTCAGCCAGCCCCGGGTCAGCATCCGCCCTCGCGGGGCCATGCCCGGTATCTGCTCAGAGTCGGGCAGTTGGTCCGTCAGGCGCACGAAGAAGTCGGTGTCGGTCTGGTCCGAGGAGGCCCAGAGATTGAGGACGATACTGCCGATCACTTCCACGTCTTCGGCCAGGGGTTCGCTGGTGAACGTGAGGATCTTGCGCACAGGGTTCGGGATCCCGTCCTCCATGACGGCGGTGCCCAGTCCGGAGAAGTGGGACCAGTCGGGGTCCGGGTAGTCGTAGCTGGTCGAAGCTGGAGTGACCGTAGCTTTCGTCTCCCCGGCAGCCATGATCGCTTCGGGGGCCCAGGCGGTCCGCGGCCTGCCGGCGGCATCGACAGTCGCCCCGGCAGGGACCGGCGGCGGACCGGCGGCGGCTGCCACGGTCGGCGCCTCCCAGGTGAGGGCTCCGTCGTTGAGCGAGCCCACGGCGCCGCTCGGCCCCGGCGCCAGGTAGAGGTTCCGGTACCGCGTGTCCGGGATAGGCCAATCTTTCTCGGGCCGGTAGACCTCGCGGTTGCGCACGAACACCGTCACCGGGTCTTCCTCCATGAAGCCGGTATCGTTGCCCTTGAGCCAGTGGTCGTACCAGCGCAGATGCAGGAGCTGCATCTCCCTGGAATTAAAGATGGCCATCTCATCGCCCTCAAAGTCGCCGTGGCACAGGAGCAGCTTCTTGGGCGTCGTCACCATCTCGTAGCCACGGATGTTGCCCCTCAGGTGGATGCCGACCTTGTGCAGGATGCCGATGCTGTAGACGGGGACCTGGATCTTGTTGAAGTCCGGGTTTCTTACCTTCCAGAACTCGTCACACACGGGATGGTGCATGACGTTCCAGGGGAGATCCCACTTGCCCACGTTTGGCGACGGTCCGTACTTGCCCAGGCGGTAATTGGCTCGGATCTCAGCCGTCCACCAGTTGGCCGGGAAGCCCAGGCCCATGATCCCGCCGTGGAAGGCCACGTCTCGATACATGTCGGCCCCGGCGTCGAACGGGGCGATGCAGCAGAGATGGGGTGGCTGCATGGCGGCGGTGAACCACTGCACCCAGGCAAGCAGGGACTCCCCGATCATCCCCACCTTACCGGTGCACCAGGGCTGGACCGCGATCCACTCCACCATGTCGTAGAGGTCGTTCTGCTCCTCCTGACTGAAGAGCTGGAACTCGCCCTCCACCGACTTGCCGCTCCCCCGAATGTCCTGATGCACGTAGGTATAGCCCCGGGAAACGAACCACTCGATATCGTTGGTCTCGCGGAAGTGATACACCGGCCACTGAGGCAGGTATTCGAGATCCTTCTGGTAGGCGCTGGTCGCGTAGAGGGCGGGGAATCGCCCTGGCGCGTCGGGACGGAAGACGTCGCAGGCCACCCGTACTCCGTCGCGCATGGTGACCATGACGTCCCTCTCCACGACCATCTTGTACTGGGGAGGGCTCAGCTTGTCGGCTGGAAAACCCCCGGGGAGCAGGGTGGACATGATCTCGGGCTTGAGGATCTTGGTGTACATCAGCTACCTCCTTGCGCACGGGCGACGGGCCGCAGGGGCCGTCGCGCTCACGTTTGTGGACCTCGACTAGAGAGCGCAAATCCCAATCTGGCGGGATTCTCCTCGTACATCTTGGCTTGTTCCTCGTCCGACAGTCCGAGCCCGTCGAGGAACGCCCCGCTCTCCTCAGTGGTCTCGTACGGGTAGTCGGTGCCGAGCATGATCCTTTCCATCCCCAGAGCGGTGCGAGTGCACTCGAAGGCCGCGGCAAAGAAGTTGCCGCTGGTCGTGGCGTACATGTTCTCCAGAAGGTACTGGCTCGGCCGCTTGCTTATCGCCGGCATCGAACCTGATCCCTTGGGCACGTGGTACTGGAGGAACGAGCGGTCCACTCGCTTGAGCAGGAAGGGGAGGGCTTCGCCGTAGTGGCCGAGTATGATCGTGAGTCTCGGGAAGGCGTCGAACACCCCGCTCAGGATGAGTCGCATCATCACCGTCGAGGTCTCGATGCCGAAGCCGAAGCCGGGGCCGGCCAGAGCCAGCCCGTAGTCCGTCAGCTGACGGATAATGGGAAACGTCGGGTGCAGGTAGATGGGCACCCCCAGCTCCTCAGCCTTGGCCAATATGGGCCAGTAGCCTTTGTCGTCCAGATACGAGTCACCGAAGTTGGAGTGGGTGTTCCAGCCTTTAAATCCTAGCTCCTTGACGGCGCGCTCAAGCTCCTTGACCGCCTCTTCGGGCTCTCTAGGTCCCAGGGTGGCGAATCCCAGGTACCGGTCGGGATGGCGGTCGATGGCCTCGGCCAGCTTGTCGTTCGCGTCTCTGGCCAGGGTTGTCGCGACCTTTGGCTCCAACTGCTCCAGCGCCGGCGCCGTGTGGGAGAGCACCGCCACGTCAATGCCTATGGCGTCCATCGACTGGAGACGCAGGTGGTCGAGATCGAGAAGCCGGTCGACCAAGGGATCGCCGAAAGGCTGCCAGTAATCGGCCGAATGGTAGACGTGGCGTTCCCCGGTCTCCTTGTCGTCGACGAAACGGGGATAGCCTGGGTTTCTATACAGAGCGTCCACGTAGGCTTCGGTGGCAAAGTGGTTCTCGGTGTCGATCTTCTTCACGACATGGACCCCCGCGTTCCTGTTGGCTGTCTTGACGAACTGCTTGACGAGGTTTATCTTGCGGACCCGCGGGCCGCTCAAGCCGGTCTTGACCCGCGGGTCCAGAAAGGGGGTGCACGCTCCCGGCATCAGCCCGCGCGGCTGATATCAGTAAGCGCTCACTTTGGAAACAATACCTGTACTCAGTGCTTTGTCAAGCCGGCCTGAGGCCAGGGGTGACCGCGATACTGTCGAGGATGCGCTCGAGCATGCGCTGGGCCCGGTCGGCGGTGACGTATTCACTCAGCCCCATGAGGTAGGAGACATCCTGGGCCCAGTAGACGCCCACGAGCTCCCAGGCCAACTGGTCGGTGTCCGTATCTGCCCGGATCACCCCCTGGACCTTCCCCTCCTCCAATATGGCGGCGATCGCATGGATGGACGAGCGCTCTCTTTCAGTCAGCGCCTCTCGCAACCCGACCTCCGGCGGAGCGGCCACAAATTCGAACAGAGGGTAGACATAACCTTCTATCTCCGAGGAGACCACGGTGGAGTGCAGTCTGCCGATCGCCCGCAGGCGGTCGAGCGCGTTGCCCTGATCACCTGCACCGATCACTTTGAACACGCGCTCGTAAACGAGATCGAGCGCCGCGAGCAGCATCTCGGTCCGGCTGGAGAAATGCCTGTACAAGGTGGCCTCGGACACTCCGGCAGCCGCGGCGATGCGGGAAGTGGTGGTCCCCTGGACGCCGTACTTGGCCACGACGTCCATTGTCACTTCGACAATCTGCCTCCTGCGGTCGGCGGCCTTGAGCCGGCCCCCTTTGCTCGTTCTGGCGTCCGTAGTGGCTCCTTTCGACCTGTTCCGTGCATCCTAGCTCATAGGAGCAGTACTGCGCGAGTTGGTGCAGGCGTGCGAGGCTTTCAGCCAGCCGCGGTCGGAGGAAGCCCACAGTACGAGGACGATGTTGCCCGACACCCCCAGATCTTCCTCGAGCTTGCTGAGCGCGTCGGTCGGGAAGTCCCGGGGGAGCATGGTGGACATGATCTCCGGCCTGAGCGCCTTCGAATACAAGGGCCCCCCTGGGATCGATTCACGTGCGCCGACGATAGGTGGGGCCGGCGATCCGCGCTTGCGCGGCGACCGCCGGCCCCCTCACTTCCGTTCTAGTCGCCGCCCGGGCTTCGCCCGGGCGGCGAGCTCATTGCTTGACCGGATGGTCTACGAGTACACCATCGGCGTAGCTTTGGCCTGCACCGTGGTCCCCGGGGCGGTGGCGTTGCTCACTACCACGGCCTCGACCGGATTCTTAGTGCCCTTGATCCACTGCTGAGCGCCGATGAAGGGCTTGTAGACGTTGGGATGGGGATGGAAGCCGTTGGGGTCGACCGGCTCGGTGTAGTCGATGTAGCCCTGCTGGAAGGTGCCCTTGGTGGTCTTGATGGCCGCGAGCACGGTCTCTTTGTCTTCGGCGTTGGTGGCCCGCTTGTACACGTCGATGGCCCACTCGATCTTCCCGTAGCAGCCGATGGCCGCCGTCCATTGCTCGCCCGTCTTGGCCTCGTAGTCGGCGGCCAGCCCTTCGGAATCAAGCTCGGAGAGGGTGTCTTTTAGCTTCCAGCTGGGGTGCCAGGCGGCCTCGCCGATCAGGCCCAGGCCCTGGTTGGGATAGCTCAAGACCGCCTGGGGGAAGATGAGGGCTTTACCGGAGCTGATGAACTTGGGCTGGAAACCCTGCTGCAGGCTCTGGGTGAGGAAGTTGGAGAACCAGGGGGGGTCGTTGGTGCCGCAGACGATCTCGCAGCCCTCGTTCTTGAATTGGGAAATCTGCTTGGTGAAGTCTTCGGCCGGGACCGCGTAGGGCTCGGGCACCACCAGGGTGTAGCCCTTCTCGGCGAACACCTTGGGCGCGGCCGAGGGGTCCATCCAGCCCTGGTAGTCGGCGTCGTTCTGGAAGAGCATGCCCACCTTCTTGTTGGTCTGGACGCCGCTCACCTCGAAGGCGTCGGTGAAGGAGGCGATGGTCTGTTCTGAACCCAGCATGTTGCCCCAGGCCCACTTGAACTCCACCGGCTGGCCGTTACGGATGTAGAGCGCCTGCCAGGGGGCAAAGCTCATAAGGACCGGGCAGCCCAGGGCCTCGCCCTGGTCGGCCACCGGGTTGGCCGTGTCCGGGGTGCCCGAGGCAAGGAGGATGTCGACCTGGTCTATCTGCACCAGGTCGGCCGCCACCGTGGCGGCCCGGTTGGAGTCGGACTGGGTGTCTTTGACGATGATCTCGACCATGCGCTTCTTGCCGTCGCCGGTGATGATGCCGTCTTTTAAGGCCTCGTTAGCGTGGCCGACGTACCACTCATCAGC
Source organism: uncultured Actinomycetes bacterium (assembly GCA_963713545.1). Taxonomy (GTDB): domain Bacteria; phylum Actinomycetota; class Thermoleophilia; order RBG-16-64-13; family RBG-16-64-13; genus CAVPLM01. The sequence goes on from CAVQME010000009.1 coordinate 68,018, forward strand.
GATGGCAAAGACGGCGAAGTTCCCGGTCTGGGGCGAGACCAGTCCCAGCTTGATGGCCCGGCCTTCTTCTGGGGCGGCGCTCACGGTGGTGGTGCTCTCCGCCCCGGTGGTGGTGGTGCTCTCCGCCCCGGTGGTGGTGGTGCTCTCCGCTGCGGTGGTAGTGGTCTCTTCTTCCTCGCCGCAGGCGGCGACGAGGCCACCCAGGCCGGCGCCCACGCCTACGGCCGCTCCGGCCACGCCGGCGATTTTAAGGAAGTCACGTCTACTGTAGGTCTTGTCTTCTTTCTCAGGCATCTTGTTCCCCTTCTTGTTGGTGTGGCCTACCCTGTCCTTGCACTCGCTGCTCGTTCGCCTCCCCCTCTCCTTGCGTAGCTCGAGCAATCTTGCGTTTCTATCCAGTTTAGTCCCACTTCTCGACCTGCACCAGGCAGGAGTTGGGAGCCTGACCTGGGGATGTGGGCGTGATGTGCCGGTCGGGGGTAAGGATGTTCACGCATCCCGCCCGGTCCGGTGAATGGCCGGGCTCTCCGTCCGGCAGATAGTCGGAGCAGCTCTCGTACGAGTGCACGGTGCCCGGCGGCAGGCGCTCCGTCACCTGGGCCGCGAGGATCACCGAGCCCCGGTCGTTGAAGGCTCGGATAAGGTCGCCATCACTGATACCACGGGCAGCGGCGTCGGCAGTGTTGAGGCGCATGATCCAGTAGTAGCGGCCGTCCGGTGAGAGCGAGCGGTGATCCTTCACCTCGTTTATCCAACTCTCCTTGCCGTCGCCCATGGTATGGAAGGAGTAGCGCGGATGCGGAGAGATCATCTGGAGGGGGTACTTCGCATAAAGACCTTCGGTATGGTGCCCTTCCCAACTCGGGATGTATTGAGGTCCCAGGATAGGCCTCTCCGGGTCGACGGCTCCGGACTGCTCGAACCGGGTCAGGCTGGAAGATACGAATTCGATCTTGCCCGAAGTGGTCTGGAGGCCTCTCAGACCTACGGTGTCGGCCGGGTGTGGGCCCCAGTCCGGGGTATCGCGGACACGGTCCTCGGCAAACCAGCGGAACGCCGGGGTCGGCGTCCGGTCGACCGGCGCCGGCACCACGTAGTAGCCCTTCTTCTCGAACTCCTCCCAGGTCATCGCCGTAGGCAGGTCGCTGGCGGCGAACATCTGCTTCGTCCAGTCGAGCTCCGTCTTGCCGCCATCGGTGAAGATCTCCCAGATACCCAGACGCCTTGCCAGTTCGGCAAAGATCTCGTAGTCCGACTTGCTCTCGCCTAGGGGTTCGATGCACTTCTGCTGCAGGGTGATCACTCGGTGGTTGCAGTAGGTGTATGAGTCGGCAACGTAGCCCGAGCAGTTCGCAAACTCGCTAATATCCCAGCGTTCGAAGTTGGTGCACGCCGGCAGGATAATGTCGGCGAACCTTGTCTCGCCCTCGAACCAAATCGCTTGATTCACCACGAACGGCACCACCCCCTCCCGGTATGCCGCAGCGTAACGGTTCGTGGCGGTCATGGTGCCGATGAACGAACCTCCATATCTATAGTACATCTGAATGGGAGGATAGCCGGGAGCTGGGTACTCGTACTTCTGGAATTGAGACTCGATGGAGGAACCGCAGAAGCCCTTGCCTCTCCACTCCAAACGCTCGCCTCTCATGGCTTCGGGGATGTGGAGGCGCGGCACGGTCTGACCTTCGGTGGAGTGGTGGGTGCAGCGCGTGGCGCCCCCGGTCGGAAACATGCGATAGAGCCAGCGGAAGCCTGCCGCCGAGTTGTCGACGTCGCCGGAGATGCCGCCCTCAGCATAGCCGGGGAAGCAGAAAGAGGTGTCGACCGGCGCGCCCGCTGTAGTGCACCAGATGTTGCTCCCGGGCTTACCCATGCCCTGCATCGCCGCCAGGGCGACCATCGCCCGGGTCCACTCGTTGCCTGTAGCTGAGCGGCAGGCGCCGCCCATGCCGTGGTTGCTGCCGGGGGTGAGCATGGTCTTCTTGCGGGCCCAGTTGCGGGCCAGGGCCCTGATCTCCCGGGCGGGGATACCGGATTCCTGCTCGGCCCATTCCGGGGTCTTGGGCGCCCCGTCGGTCACGCCCAGCACGTACTCTTTCCATTGGTCGAAACCCACGGTACGGCCGGCGACGTACTCCGTGTCGTAGGTGCCTTCGGTGAGCCATACGAAGGCGATGGCCAGTGCCAGGCACACGTCGGTACCGACCCGGGGGGCCAGCCACTTGTCGGCGAACAGGCCGGCCGTGTGGTTGTAGTAAGGATCGATGACGACCATCTCGATGCCCAGCTCCTTGAGCCAGAAACGGCGGGGAGTGCTCTCGAACGCGGCGTAGATCCCGCCGCAGGTAGCTTCGGGGTCGGCAGACCATAACACGATCAGCTCGGTGTGCTTGAGGGCGTCCTCCAGGAGGTCGTACTGTTCGGGAAGCCCCAGACGGTGACTGAATCCCCACATATGGGTAGCCCCCCAGTGCCAGCCCTCCCAGCTGTCCGGGTTGTGCTCGCCGTAGGTGAACCCGACCAGGTTCATGAAACGGAAGTACGCGCTGTGGCGGTAGCCGATGTTGCCCCACATATGGTGCGAGCTGGGGGTGGAGAGGATGGCTGCCGGTCCGACTTCCCGCTTGACCCGCACCATCTCTTCGGCGACGGTGTCGAGGGCCTCTTCCCAGGAGATGGGCTCGTAGCCTGAGACCCCTCGGTTCTGGATGTTGCGCTTGCCCTTGGGGTCGAAGTCGATCCGCTTGAGCGGCGCAAGGATGCGCTTGGGCGAGTAGATGAGCGATCGGTGCGCCACCGTGGGGGGCGAGAGCGTGACTCTGCGGGGCGGCGCGAAGCGCCGCCCCCTGGCTTCGATCTCCCAGGACGGCGCGTCGGTCTTGTCGAACACGATAGGGACGATGCGGACGATACGGCCGTCCTTCACGTACACGTGGACCGGCCCGCCGTTCGTTCCGTTGACGAAGCGTTGCATCGTCACTGATGCCACTTCGGTGCTTTCTTCCAGGTCTCGAACTCGGGCATGCTGTGCGAGCAGAAAAGCTGGGCGTCGTGCTCTTCCCCAAGGTCCTTCAGCCGCTGCAGCGAATGGGTCGCTGCCACCGGGTCGAGATGGAAACCGCCGATCACCATCATCTCGAGGTTCAATGGGGTCATGGCCGCATCGCCGGTGAAAAGCATCGGCTTCCGCCCCGCGAGCTCGACCAGCATGCTGTAGTGTCCGGCCGAATGGCCGAGGGTCTCCAAGAGCCGCACCCCCGGGGCGAACTCTAGGTCCCCGCTGAAAAGCTGGAACTCCGGCGTCAGGTTCGGATCCACGTTCGCCGGGATGTCCATACGGTGCTTGACCAGTTGGGGAGCGAACCACGCCACAGCCCCGTAGCTCAACTTCTCGAACAGCTCGGGGTTCTGTGCCTGCTCGTACTCCTTCTCGTGGCAGACGACCTTAGCCTTCGGGAAGAGGTGGCTGCCGCCGCAATGGTCGATGTGAAGATGGGAGAGGAGCAGGTGGGTCACGTCCTCAGGATTGTATCCCACCTTGGCCAGCTGGGCCGGCAGGGTCTGGTCCGGGGATTGGATGGGCTGGTCCTGAGGCACGTATTTCTGCATGTACTCGAGATCGAAGCCGGTGTCGTACAGAAAGAGGCCGTCTTGATGCTCCACGAGCACGCTGTAGACGGGGAAGCGGATGTCTCCGGCGGGACCACGATTCCAGTAGACCTTGTGGCCGTCTATGGCCATCGAGCCTCCGTCGAGAAGGCAGACCCTCGTAGATTTCACCTGCGACCTCCTCGCGTCTTGTGGGCCGTTCAAACCGTTTGATCCTGGAGCCCCGGCCGGTCATATCCGTTGCCTAGGCTACTTGCGTGCTGGAACCAGAATACCAACTCTGTCTTCAGTGTAAGATGGTCGCGACGAGGAGGCATCGCGCTTGGCCGTGGGCGACCAGGATGTGCGGGGCAAGCTGTGCTGCCGGGGCCTCCACCGGCGAAGCCCCCACCGCCCGGACTGTCTTATGGTCAGGCCCATCGGCTAGGGAGGGACATCATGGAGCACAGGTCGGGGCAGAACGTTGGGAGGCGGCCGCGCCGGCGGATGCAGCGGGCCGCGACCATCACCGCGCTCGTCGCGGCGGTCGTCTTGGTGGGCGCTCTCTGGGGTGTGGTAGGCTGCGGGTCCGGCGAGGAAACGTCTACGACTGCTCCCGCCACCACGAGCGGAACGGTCGCCAGTACCACTTCCACCTCGGGCGGCAGCTCTGGGTCGGTCACTTCGAGCACCATCCCATCTCCCCCGACCCACCCCGATACGACCACCTCTTCCAGCACGACCACCACCGAAGCTCTCTCCAGTGCCGAGACCCGCCTCCCGAACGGGAACATCCGCGCCATGGGCTTCATCTCGGAGGTGTGGGAGTCTGGAGGAGTCCGCCACCTGAGCATCGATTATGCGGAGATGCTCACCGGAGAGGAAGCTGTTGCCGCGGCCATCGAGGCCGGGGAGATCGCGCCTGGTGAGGACTTGCCCAACGACTACTTCATAAGCAACGTCAATCCGCAGTTACGGGAATTCACGGTTGCGTCGGACGTCTCCATCACAACGGCCACCTATCTGGGTGGAGGTCCGGACGACCCTCAGCCCGTCACGTGGGCCGAATTCAAGAGCTTCTGGGATGCCACTCCCCCCGCCGGCGCCGAGCATCTCCATGTCATGCCCTGGTGGATCGAGCGGGACGGCGACGAGATTGTGAGCATCGCCGAGCAATATCTGCCGTAAACTGAGTCACCAAAAGTCCAGTCAAAGGAGTCAAACGCGTGAAGACCATCGACCTCGAGAACCATTTCACCACCGACATGTGGGCGGAAGCTCTGCGCACCAACAAGGGCTATCCCAGGATCGACCCGGCCAGGGGGCTCGGCTTCGCCGCCGATGCCTGGCTGCCTCTGTCGGATACCGGGGCCAAACTGGCGGATATGGGCGAAGGTCGCATCAAGCTCATGGACGCGGCCGGAGTCGACCACGCCGTCATCTCTCTGACCTCCCCGGGGGCTGAGCAGTTCGAGGTCGAGGTGGGCAAGAGGGTCGCGGAGAACGCGAATGACGTTCTTGCGGCCGTAATAAAGGAATACCCAGACCGGTTCGGTGGTTTCGCCTCTCTCGCTCCCAAAGACACCGAGTGGTCGGTGCAGGAACTGGAGCGGTGCGTCAAAGAGTTGGGCTTCTCCGGTTGGGAGACCCACTCGAACTTCGGCGACTCGCATCTCGACGAGGAGAAGCACTGGCCGCTGCTGGCGAAGGCGCAGGAGCTGGATATCCCCATCTACCTGCATCCGGCTGTGCCCATGATCCCCGAGCTGCGCGAGTTCGGCATGGTGCTCGGCGGTCCCACGTTCGGCTTCGGCGTCGAGGTGATGTACACGTTCATGCGCATGATCGTGCGCGGGGTGTTCGACGAGTTCCCCAACCTGAAGATCATCATGGGTCACTACGGTGAGGCATTCCCGTTCCTGGTCGATCGCGTGGATCGCGCCTACATGCAGAAGCACGAGACCCCCAACCCCGAGATCGGCGCGGGAAGCAAGCACTGGGCGAGCTACTACGTCAAGAGGCACCTGTGGGTGACCACCAGCGGCAACTACCTGCCCGCAGCCTATGTCTGCACCCGGGATGGGTTGGGTCTGGATAGGATCCTGCTGGGCACCGACTTCCCCTACGAAGACATGACCGATTGCATGGGATTCTTGAAGAGCCTGCCTCTGAGCGAGGAAGAGAAGACGAAGTTGTACGAGGAGAATGCCCGGACGCTCGGGTTCTAGACCTCGTCTCGGTCAAAGGGATGTCGGGGGGCGGGCCCGCGTCGCGCGGGCCCGCCCCCCTACGCGTCTCTACAGATCGTCCTTGCCAACGGCCTCAGAGGCGGGGTTCGCTGAGGTAGTTGTCCAGAACGGCCAGGCCCTCCGCGAAGTCCTCTCTACCCAGTCCCAGGCGGAAATGCTCGTCGCCGTAGTCGTAGACGGTGGAGGGCAGCAGCAGCACACCTGTGTCGCCCAGCACGCGGTCGCAGAAAGCCTCGGCGCCCTCGCCCTGTGGCCGGTCGAGCGACGAGGTCTCATGGCCGGTGCTCGCGGACCCGTCGCCGGCCTCGGCCTCAGTTCCACCACCGCGAGGCAGGAGACACGGGAAGCAGACGGTGCCGCCCCGTGGGGGCACCCACCTGAACCGATCGCCGTGCCGGTCGAAGAACTCGCCGGCGGTCGCGACGTTCCTGCGCACCCGTTCCCGGTGGGCGCGGAGGATGCTCTCCCGCGAACGCAAGGCCATGAGCGCCAAGAGCTCGCCGGGCGCACTGCTGCAGATGGTGGTGTAGTCCTTGAGGGCGCTCATTCTCTCCAGAAGGTCAGAGTCGTGGGTAGCCACCCAGCCTATGCGCAGCCCGGCCAGACCGAAAGCCTTGGACATCCCGGACAGGGATACGGCTCTCTCGTAAACGTCCACACCCGCGGGCAAACAAGCCACGGCGGCCGGTTCCAGCAGACGGTACATCTCGTCGGAGAGCACCCAGGCACCGACTGCAGCAGCCGCGGCCACGATGGCGGCGAAGTCCTCTTTCGATGGAAGGGCCCCGGTGGGGTTGTGCGGGAAGTTCCAGATCACAAGCTTGGTGTCGGGGCGCAGCGAGGCTCTGAGCCGGTGGGGGTCGAACCGCCATCCCTCGGCTTCGGCCGGTTCCCAGTACGTCAGCTGGCAGCCTATCGACAACCCGAGCTCGTAGAGGGACTGGTACCCGGGGAAGGTGCAAACGACGTGGTCACCTGGCTCGAGAAGGACGTTCATGAGCAGGAAGATCGCCTCCTCCGGGGCCGAGACCAGGATCTCGTCGTGCCTCACATCCCGGTACAGTCGGGCTATCTCCTCGCGCAGATCAGGCAAGCCTTGAGACTCGGTGTAGCCCAGGCGCAGGGTCTCCCAGCGTCTTCTCAGGTCGGGATCGGCTTCAGCTAGCAGATCTGCCATCGCCAACCCTTGACAGTCGGAGGTGGACAGAAGGTAGCGGGCATTGAACTCGTGTCGGGCGAAATAGCGCTCGAGGGAGAACGGGCGCGGGTGTCTGCTCATCGGTCGGCCGGTCCTTCGGCCATCACGCCTCCCGCCTCATCGGGCCGCGGACCTACGAGCGAGGCGCCGACGCCGAGGGCGCAGAGCACGGTGAAGATGGCGAAGCAGATGCGCACGCTGGTGAGCAGGTTCGGATAGTCCGCGGCTTCGATGACACCTTTGCCTACCACGAGAGCCAAGACCAGCGTCGCGATGCCGAGACTGATGTTCTGTCCGGCCAGACGCATCGTCCCCAAGGTCGCGGAGGCCACGCCCAGGTAGCGCTTCTCCACGCTCCCCATGACCGTGTGCGTGATGGGCGAGGCGAAGAAGGCAAAACCCAGGCCCAGTACGCACAGCACCGGAATGATGTACCAATAGGAGGTCTCGTCGCCCAAGAAGACCAAGGCGAACAGCCCCAGGGTACATGCGGCCATCCCGGCGGATGCCACCCAACGGGCCTGCACCCGGTCCGCGACTCTCCCCGCGACCGGGGAGAAGACCGTCTGGAAGAACATACCGGCCACCAGTACAAGGCCCGCGGTCTGGGCGTCGAGGCCCCTGATGTACTGCAGGTAGAGACTCATGAGGAACGACAGGGCGAAAGTGGCGGCGTAGTTGATGAGCGCGGCGGCGTTCGAATAGGCGAAGACCCGGTTGCGGCCCAACAGGTCGACGTTCAGCACAGGGTCTGCGGCCCTCGTCTCCCACCAGAGGAAGAGCGCGAGCCCGGCTGCGCCGATAACGATCAACACAACGCCCCGCCAGCCGGGGAGCCAGGTGAAACCTAGGAGAAAGGCCGGCAAAGCCAGCGCGTAGATCACTGAACCGAGGATATCAAAGGGAGCCAGTTTGGGTTCCCTCCACTCCACCCTGCGCAGTCCCCACACGGCAAGGATCCAGTTGACGAGGCCCAGGGCGCCCACGATGTAGAACATCGCCCGCCACCCAAGGTTGTGGACGATGACTCCCCCGAGCACCGGCCCCAGGGTGAGGCCCAGGTAGACGCCGGCTACGTTGAGGCCCAGAGCGCGTCCGCGCCTCTCGGGCGGGTAGGCCAGCGTGACCATCGCCGTGCCGATGGCGAACACCAGGGCTGCCGACAGACCCTGGACGACTCGCAGTCCGATCAGCACCGACGCCGATGGCGAAAGGGCTAGAGCAAAGGCCATGACGGCGAACAGGAACAGGCCCCACACGAAGATGCGTTTGCGGCCGTAAAGATCAGCGAGTCGGCCTACAGGCATGAGCACCGATCCCGCTGCGAGGATATAGGCAAGCGACACCCAACTGAGAGTCACCGCGGAGGCATCGAACTCCGACCCGATGACTGGCAGGGCGATGTTGATGGCCGAAGCCATGAACGTGGCCAGGAACCCGGCCACGCTGGTGACCACGAGCACGAGTAATTGCTCGCGTTGGGTCAGACGGGAGTCGGTCCTGCTGGGTGGCTCCGCGCTTGGTGACTTCATGGTGATTCAGCGTATCAAGGAACGCCGGCGGATGGCGCAGCAACGGCCGCTTGTGCTGAGCCCTAGGCCCATTCATACTAGGCCGGTGAATCCTGAACCCGACTCATACTCTCCCGCCACCCCCATACCGCTCTACGCTACGACGTTCACCGTGGGCGTGGTGATGATCTCCTTGGGTCCCATCCTCGATCCCACCATCAAAGACCTGGGCATACCCCTGGCGCAGGCGGGTCTCACCTCGGTGGGCTATGCCGTCGGGATGCTCATCGGGGTCCTGGCCCTGAATCTGGCTCTGGCCCGGGTGCCGGTGAAGTGGACGCTGATCGGGGCCGCTTGGCTGCAGACCCTGGGGCTGGCGGCTGCGGGACTGCTCGCCTCAGGGCTGTGGTCGCTTTTCGGGGCCTACGTGGTCGTAGGTGCCGGCTGCGTCTTCTTGAACAGCCTTCCGGGCATGTGGGTCACCTCGCACGTCAAGGCGGGAGCCGGCCACGCGATGGTCGTGTTGCTCCTCTTCTTCGCTGCGGGGATGATGGTGACTCCCCTCATCATCGGCGCCGCATTGGGCTGGGGGGTCTCCTGGCGGTGGGTGCTCGGCGCCGAGGCCGTACTCTCCTTGGCCCTGGCCGTGCTGCTCACAGTCATGCCGGTGTCGGACATCAGAGGCCGAGAGAACCTGCGGATGCACAAGCTCCGGCAGGTGATCGGCTTCAACCGCAGTCTGTTTTGGGCGGTATTAGGCGCCTCCATCCTCTATATCGGAGCTGAGTTCATCCTCAACGTCTGGCTGGCCAAGTTCGAGATCGAGGTGTTCGACGTGAGCAAGACGGTGGCCAGCCTGGCCGTGACGCTGTTCTGGGTCGGCCTGCTCATCGGCAGGCTCATCGTCATGCCCTTGACCAAGAAGTACCTCGCCTCGAGATTGCTGCTGGTAGGCAGCGCCGTCATGGCCGTCTTCGCGCTGGGGGTGGCCCTTTCCACCAGCTCCGCCATGTCCATGGTCATGGCATTCTGCTCGGGGCTGGGAGCTTCGGCCGCGTTCCCTCTCATTCTGAGCTTTTCCGCCCGGTTCCCCAAATGGCACGCCGGAGTGGTCTTCTCGGCGGTGATCATGGCTGGGGCGCTGGGGCGGATCGTCTTCCCCTACGTGATCGGACCGATAGCCGATTCTCTTGGTTTCCGGATAGCCATCGGCCTGGCCTTCGTTCTGGCTGCCGTCCTCGCCGGACTGTCGTTGTACCTCCACCGAGTGTCGGGCGAAGGGGAGGAGTCCGGGTAGAGGAGACGAACCCTGCCCTGTATACTCCGTCCTTCTGTTCCGGATTCTGTTCCCGAGATCGAAAGCATTGAGGAAGTCACCATGAGGGCCAATCTGGTCAGCCCTTCATCCGCTCATCTGTCGTACGCCATCCGCGATATCGTGACCTTCGCCGATCTTGTGCGCCAGCATGGAGTGGAGATCGCGTGGGAGAACATCGGCGACCCCATCGCCAAAGGGGAGAAGGTCGCTCCGTGGATCCGCGACATCGTCCACGAAGTGCTGGATATTGACGATTCATGGGGATACTGTCCCACCGAGGGCTTTCTTGAGGCGCGCGAGGCTCTGGCCGCTCACGTGAACCAACGCTCGGGCGCGCGTATCTCGGCCAAGGACATCGTCTTCTTCAACGGTGTGGCCGACGCGGTCGCGAAGGTGTATGGATTCCTGAGCGCGCATGCCCGGGTCATCGGTCCTTCTCCGGCCTACAGCACGCACTCATCCGCCGAATCCGCGCACTGTGCGCTACCGCATCTCACCTACGATCTCGATCCCGAGAACGGCTGGCTCCCCGACCTGGCGGACCTCCGCCACAAGATCCAGGCCAATCCTTATATCGCCGGGATCCTCATAATCAACCCCAACAATCCGACAGGCGCTGCCTATCCGATCGAGGTGCTGGAAAATATCGTGGCCCTCGCTCGGGAGTTCGGGTTGTTCCTGGTGGCCGATGAGATCTACATCCACATGGTCTTTCCCGGAGTTGAGACCGTCCACCTTTCCGAGGTGGCGACCGACGTGCCCGCCATCGTCATGCGGGGGATCTCGAAGGAATTGCCCTGGCCCGGGTCTCGGTGCGGATGGATCGAGGTGCTCAATCGCTCGCGCGATCAGAATTTCTCCGCGTACATAGACTCGGTGGTCGCGGCCAAGCGCCTGGAAGTCTGCTCAACCAGCGGTCCACAGTTGGCCATCCCCCGGATCTTCGGTGACCCGCGCTACCCGGACCACCTGGCCGAGCGCGCCCGCACTTTCGCCGATCGGGGAGAAGAGGCGTGTCGAGCGTTGCAGGACGTTCCCGGCATCAGGGTGAACCCGGCCCAGGGCGCCTTCTACATGACCGCGCTCTTCGAGCCCGGTGCCCTCAACGGCCACAACAGGCTATCCATATCCGACCAGCCTCTGAGGGAGACCGTCGAGCGCCAGTGCAAGACCGCCGCTCCCGACGCTCGCTTCGTCTACCAGCTGCTGGGATCGACCGGCATCTGCGTGGTCCCTCTGAGCGGCTTCTGCTCCCCCCACCCCGGCTTCCGCTTCACCCTGCTCGAGACGGACGATGCCAAAAGGGCGTGGATCTTCCGCACCCTGGCTGACGCGCTGAGCGAGTACGTGGAGAGTGGGAGCAGGGCTGCCTGAGCCGGCCGGAGCTTCAAGGCGGGCAAAGGAGCCCGACGCAAGAATCGCTCGGAAGCGGCGAGCGAGTCTCGCTCAGGCGAGGTCGTTCGGCATATTGGCCGATCTCTTCTCGAAGGCGGCGATCCTTTGGGCGACCACGCTCCCAATGCCCTTCAGCACGCGGTACCCGATGTGATTGTTCACCTCGAAGACCTGCCTGAGCTTGTTACCGTTGAGGACGATCAGCGTCGATCTCTCAGCCGTCACTGTGGTGGCGGTGTAGAGATATGGGCCTGTGAGGGTCGACCAACCAACGACATTCCCCGCGCCGACCTCATCCACCGGCACCTCTTTGCCCTTCGGACCTCTTGCCAAGATGGTGACCTTGCCCTCTCTGATGAGATAGAGGTTGGACGCCACGGCGCCCACTTCGGTCAGGTGCGCTCCTGGGCCCAGGTGCTCGGTCTTGGCGATCTTCGCTATCTGCTCCAACTCGCGGTCGTTCAATTCCTCGAAGATCTTGAACTCCCGCAGCTGCTCTACCTCCGTCAGCACGGTGGTCCCTTTCTGTTCGAGATTTCGGCGTACTCCTGATTCTACCCGCTGAGCGCCCCTGGGATGAAGTCCATATGGGAAAGATCACGGGTACAGGCGACCGGCCCCCGGCGACATTGGTAAGCTGAGGCCATGAATACCGGCTCCCCATCTCCCCCAAGACCCATCACCACTCGGCGCGCCGGCCGCATCGGGTTGATCGTAGCCGGCTCGTTGTCTCTGGCTCTGGGTGTGGTCGGCATCGTGGTCCCTGTGCTGCCGACCACCCCCTTCCTGCTGTTGGCGGCTATCTGCTACGGGCGGAGCTCGGAGCGGAGCTATCGCTGGCTGCTCACCAATCGTCTGTTCGGACGGTACGTCGATGACTACCTGCACGGCCGCCGGATCTCCTGGAAGGTCAAGACCGTGACCCTGATCCTGCTCTGGGGAGTGATCACTCTGAGCGCCGTCCTGTTCGTGTCGCAGTGGTGGGTGCGGGCTCTTCTCTTTCTGGTAGCCGTGGGGGTGACAGTGCATATCGTCACCATGAGGGGCCGGGAGGATCAGCGTCAGCGGATGCCCGAATCGTAGGCCACGTTCACCGTGGTGAAGCGGCCGGGCGCGACCGTGAAGACCTGCGACTCGGCGACCGGCAGAGGATCACCGTTCTCGGGCACAAGAATGTAGTCCCCCGGTGTTGTCGACCCCCGGCTGCTCCACCGGGTTCAGCGGACCGATGCGTACCTCGCCCTTGACCCCGCTATCGGTCACGGCGTCCTCGCAGGCCATTGTCGCGAAGGAGACGGAGAGGAGTCCCGCCGATAGGATCGCCGCGAGGAGCAGAGCCCGCGCTCTCACGAGGAGCCGTCCGCGGCGCGGACCGTGGCGGGGCGGTCCTCGGCGGGCTCGGCGCCGAGGGTGAAACGCCAGCGGCAGTCGAGCCCGGCTGGTCGTCGCCCAGGGGGCGCGAAATCGCAGTGAACCTGGATACGGGGGTCCACTTCGCCTGCTATGCCCACGAATTCACGACGGTGCATGTCGGCGCATAGGTACTCCTCCAGGCCTCTCCGTCGCCGCGCCTCCTGCGTGTCGCAGCACGGCACGGTAACCACCACCTCGTCGGGAGACTGCTCGATCTGATAGCCGAGCAGGGCGGTCCAGGGATAGAGGCGCAAGACTTCGACGAACCCCTCGAGGCCCTTCTCGGTGACCTTGAAACGGGTCACGAGGTCGCGGGCGGCAAGGCCCGAGACACGGGCCCAAACGCGCTCGTTCAGCTGCTCGGCGGCCGTTTGGCCCTGCTCTTCAGCCAGATACAAGAACCAGAAGCTGTCCATCACCCGATAGTGCCAGAGCAGAAACGCCAGGTAACTCCTGAGTTCGGAGGGGTCCATGCTGTTGAAGCGGGAGAGGTCCACGTGTTCAAGCATAGCGAAAAGAGCGAGCGGGAGCCGGCCAGGTCGCGTATTGTGGAGCGGCGATGAACGAGACGACACGTACGAGCAGAGCGGTGAGCCGGGCGATCAGCGGGTTCGCGTACGCCGCCGCGCTGATCGCCGCTGCGCTGGTGGTCGCCCTGGTGGACCCAGGTCACCCGCTGGTCGCCATCGGCCTTGGTACCCTCGTTGCTACCGTGGTGGTGTTCGCCGTGTCGATGGCCGTCGACAACTCCAGCATCTACGACCCCTACTGGAGCCTCCAGCCTCTGGCCATTACCGTGTACTACCTGGCAGCGCATCGGCACGGCATCGATGCGCGTCAAGTGCTCGTGACCGGGCTCGTGTTCTTCTACGCCCTGCGGCTCACCAGCAACTTCTACCGTGATTGGCCTGGACTGTCGAAAGAAGACTTCCGCTACCGGGCCTTTCGGGCGAATGCCGGCCGGGCGTATTGGCCGGTGAGTTTCGCGGGCATACACCTGTTTCCGACCATCATGGTGTATCTCGGGTGCCTGCCGCTGTACGCGGTGACGAGACCGGGGGCCGCGGGCCTGAGTTGGCTCGATGGAGTGGCCACGGTCGTGCTGGCGGGAGCGATCGTCCTCGCCTTCGTGGCGGACGAGCAGCTGCGCGCTTTCCGCAGGGATCCTGAGAACAGGGGCCGCAGTATCGGCAGTGGGCTCTGGGCACACAGCCGGCACCCCAATTACCTGGGGGAATTGGCCACCTGGTGGGGCTTGTGGCTGTTCGCGCTCGCCGCCGGTCTTTCCTGGTGGTGGACGGTGGTCGGAGCACTGGCCATCACCCTGCTCTTCGTCTTCGTGAGCGTCCCCATGATGGAGAAGCGGGCTTCGGCCAACCGGGAGGGGTACCTGGACTACCGGGAGCGGACGCCTATGCTGGTGCCGAGCCTTCGCCGAGCCACGCTGGTCGATCCCGACGGTCCGGGAACCTAGCTAGCGCGCCGGCGGCACCACTCGGGTGGCATCTGGCCCGGCCGTGCTTCGGCAGGGGCCGGTCGGCGTCCCCCGCTCAGTCTTTCCAGTCCTCGCCCACCTCGAGCTTGGTGGCGGTCAGCGAATCGTTCACGTCCCGGATGAAGTACACCAGCGAAGCGATCAGACTCCCCATGCTGAGGATGAACAGCACAGCCACCAGCCAGGGGACTTCCACGCTGAACAGCGCGGTGATAAACAGGCAGATGATCAGGATGGCGGCGAACAGCACGCAGAACGCGGCCAGAGCGATGGCCCGGCGTATCAGCTCCGCCCGGTGCTTGAGGATACGCAATTGGGCCCGGATGGGCTCTTTGGCCGCATCGTCGGCCTCCCTCACCTGATGGGCGAGCATCCGGGAACGGTCGACCACGCGGCCCAATCGATTGCTCATGGTCAAAAGCAGCAGACCGACGCCAGATATGACCACGACCGGCCCGATGGCCGTTTGCAGCACGGGCAGTAGTTCGGCTGTCTCGGTCGCGAGCACAGCAGACCTTTCGTTGTGCGGGATCGCGCGGGCGCGGCGATTGTACCAGACACGCGGCTCGGGCCCTCTCAGCCGGCTAGATCGATGGCCTTCTCCAGTAGCTCGGCAGCCCGGGCGCCGCAGGCATCCCGTACGTCCGAGGCAGTCAGTGCGTCGCCGGCCAGGGAGGTCAAAGAGGGGTGCAAGGTGCTCCAGTATGCGGACCGTCCCTGGATGTCGGGATCCCAGGCGCCGTCTGCCTCCGCCTGCCAGGCCTCGCGAGCGGCGGCAAGGCAATCCAGTATGCTGCTGAGCTGGTGGTCGAGTCTGGTCTCGGCTGGGTTGGTGACCGGCATGTTCTTGTGGGCCACCATCGCGACGAGAAGAGCCGCGCTGAACTCAGAGTAGCCAGCCGGATCGGTTGTGGCCGAGAGGGCTTGCTGAGCCTGCGCCGCCGCGGCGACGGCCGCCCGTCCGCTCTTCCCGGCCTCTATGAGGCCGGCTTCCTCCTGGAAGCTCGATATCACCAAGCCGATCACCGCGACTGCCACGATGACGGCTGGGATGAGTATCCATCCCCAACGCTTTCTGGTCATGCTGATAGGATAGCTGCTGTGATGGACGACTGGGAACTGGAACCCCCCGAGCAGAAGCGGGCGTCACCTCCGGGGTCGCCCCCATCCGCCCCTGTTCCGGCCGGCTCGCCCCAGGCGTCACCCGTCGTGCCGGGAACGGCGCCGTCGGACTCTTTCTTCGGAGCGGGAGCACCCACTGCGGCGCCGGTCCTCCGAGAAGGCGCCCCGGGGGAGAGGCCGGCCCTCCAAGACGGCGCCCCCCAGGTGCGTCGGATCAGCTGGCTACGTGGAGCCCACCCAGCCGTGCTGATGGGTATTGCCATCGTCATCCTGCTTGCCGGCATGATGATAGGCTTCTTCATCGCGCGTGGGCAGACCTCGGGTGACGACACTCTTCTGGCCGACGCGCGGGACGAGCTGAGCCAGCTGCAGAAGGCGCTTTCCCAGGCCGAGGATCGCAACTGGGCCTACTATCGAGCCAACCAAGCTCTCAGGACCCAACTCGAGGAGGCGATGGCGGGCGGCTCTACCGCCACGACCGTCCCCGGCCCCGTTCGTCCGGCCGGTGCCTACGGGGATGGGGTGTACCTGGTGGGTGAGGACATCGCCCCAGGAACCTATGACGGAACGGTGGACGGCAGCTTCGGATACTGGGCCCGGCTCAAATCGACCGACGGTCTGACCAGCGCCATAATCGCCAACGCCATCGTCCGCGGCCCCTTCGTGCTTGAGATCTACGTGGCCGACCGCGCCGTCGAGCTGCGAGGTGTCACCATCACCGCTCGCTAGAAGCCGACCGGTGGCCTCGGCGCCGAAAGAGTCGGCGTCGGACCCATCGGGGCGCCGCCGGGCGCCTGACCGCTATCCCGCTGGGACTCGCGCGCTGCTAGCGCGCGAAACCGACGTGCGGCGAATAGAACTTGGCCCCCAGACCGGCCAGCATCTCCTTGACCTCTGGGCTCGGGTCACCTATCACCACCATGTCCTCGAGCGGGGAGATCTCCAGCATGGCTCCGAGTTTGTCCCCCAGGCCCTGGAAGTGGAGCAGGAACGATTCCGCGTCGCCGTAGGACTCGATCAGGTAGCAGCTGGAGCCGGCCTCGTCGATGAACCACTCGTACCCGAGCGTGGTCGGTTCGTCCGCTTCGACGCCCGAGGTCAGGCTCTCGGACATCTTCTTGAATTCCTCCAGTTTCCCGGGCTTGATGGCTTGCCGTACGATCATGCGAAAGGCTCCGCCGGCCATGAGGGCTCCTTTGTCCGAGGTTCTGTGCGCGCTCATGATGTTAGCAGCCAAGGAGTGGCTTCCTCACGCGCCCCCCGGTTACAGGGGTAGACTTGGCAGCGGGTGGGCATAATAGGCGGGCACACCAGCCGAACACCGGGAGGACGGCGTGACGGAGAAGATAGACATCGCGATCGTGGGCGGCGGGCCGGCCGGTCTCACGGCAGCCATCTACGGCGCGCGGGGCCGAGCTCGCACGGTAGTGTTCGAGACCGGCCTCACCGGAGGTCAGATCGTATCGGCCTCCTGGGTGGAGAACTACCCCGGCTTTCCCGACGGCATCGGCGGATACGAGCTGGCCGAGCTCATGTTGAAGCAGGCCCAGAACGCGGGCGCCGAGTTCCATACCATCTCCCCCGTCGAGGCGATCCGTCCGGAGGGATGCGACTACGTACTCACGGTGAGTGGCGAGGATGTCGGGGCTCGGGCGGTCATATTGGCCACGGGGGCCATCCCGAAGAAGCTGGGCGTGCCCGGGGAAGCCCAGTTCACCGGCCACGGGGTCTCGTGGTGTGCGACGTGCGATGGACCTCTCTACCGTGACAAAGTGGTGGCAGTGGTCGGCGGGGGAGACTCGGCCACACAGGAGGCTCTCTATCTGAGCAAGATCGCCAGTGAGGTGCACCTGATCCATCGGCGGGACGAGTTCCGCGCAACCCCCTGCATCCAGGAGCAATGCTTCTTCAACCCCAAGATCATCATGCACCTCTCGCGTGTGATCGAGGAGATAGTGGGCGAGGACGGAAAGATCACCGCCCTCCGGCTGCGCTCCAAGGAGGACGGTAGCGAGGAGATCCTGGCCGTGGACGGCGTGTTCGAGTTCGTGGGGATCGATGCGCAGAGCCAGTTGGTCGCCGACCTCTGCGAACTGGACGAACTGGGCTTCGTCAAGGTCGACCATAACGGCTTGACCTCACGCCCAGGCCTCTATGCTGCGGGAGACGTATCCGACTACGAGCTGAAACAAGTTGTGACCGCATGCGCGCGCGGAGCCTTCGCGGTATACCACGCCATGCACTATCTCGACACCAGAGTCTGCTAGGCGGGGCGGGCCACCCCGTATCTCGGCCGGCGCCCGTCTTTCGCGGGCGCCTTCGCACGGTCCACGTCAGGCGGGCCGGTAGACCGATATCGTGACCGACACACTGACTGCCGTGGTTTCCTTCAGCTCCGCCGTTCTTCGCTTGAGCTCCTCGTCCGGGATGTGATAGGCGCTCGGCCCCATGCCGGCCAGCGTGGCCGCATCGGTGCGCGTGAGCCTCAGAGACTCTTCGTAGTCGGTCACCGCGACCAGGGCGAAGTCGCCGGTCACTTTGGCATCGAGGCGATCCTGCTTCCGCGTATCGACCCCGAGCATGCCGAGGAGCGGGATGAGTTCCGCGAGATGGCGGTTCGTAGGAGTGACGATCAGCAACCGCCCTTCGGGCTCGATGATCCGTCTGAACTCCGGGGGGTTGCGGGGCGCGAAGACATCGAGGATGAGGGCGGCGCAGTTGTCGCGGACCGGCAGCCGGCGCCATATGTCGCATGCGGCTGCGCCCATGCGCTCGTGCGCGCGGGCCGCCCGGCGTAGGGCGAACTTGGACAGATCGAGAGCGAGCCCGATCCTGTCGGGCAGGCGGTCGAGCACTCGCGCGAGGTAGTATCCGGTCCCGGCTCCCACGTCGATGATGCCGCCGGCCGAGCCGGGCTCCGGCTCGAGCCCGGCCGGCGGCGGCTTGCTTCCAGCCGCGAGGACGGCGCGCTCCGCCGCCTCGGCCACGGCATCACGGAGCCCTGAGAAATGGCCGGCTTCCAGGAAGGCCTCGCGGGCGCGCACCATGGAGGCGGTGTCTCCGGTCCCAGGCGGGGAGTCACCCGGCAACAGGTTCACGTAGCCTTGGCGGGCGATGTCGAAGGAATGACCAGTCGCGCACCGCAAGGAACGCTCCGCGAGCGATAATCCGCTGCCGCAGTGGGGGCAGAGGAGCAGTCGAACGACATCGGCGCGCATGGTCAAGGCTCTGGAGTCACGTGTGCACGAAGTCGGGCCCGGGCGGTCAAGCGCGCACCCGCAACCGTCGCGGCACCACCTGCACGCGCAGCGGGAGCGAGCCCAACGCCTCACCGTCGACATCGAGGAAGAAGCGGCTCTCGGCGGTCTCCTGCTCGAGCTTCAGTTCCAGTCCTTCGCAGGAGAAATGATGCACAGTGGGCTCCTGCAGATGGCGTCCGGTGTACACACCACGCACCCGGTCGGCCAGGTAGGGCTTGCTCGGGGCCGTGACGGTCACCACTTCCAGGCGCCCATCGTCCGGGAGAGCCATCGGGGCGACGTCCATTCCGCCGCCGAACCAACGTCCGTTGCAGATGGCGACGAGGTAGGCGGGGATGATCTCGTCCCGCGTGGCTCCTTGCCAGGTGATCCGCGCCTGGAGAGGCTGCTCCTTGCTCATGATCACCGCCCCTATGGAGGCTAGGTAGTAGCCGACACGCCCTCCGATGAACGTCGGCATCCGATCGATGTAGCGATCGACCAGACCGCCCAAGCCCGCCGACAGGACGTTGACGAAGTACTGTTGCACTGGACGGCCGTCCATCGCCCGAAAGGACGCCCGGCCCACGTCGACCAGGCGCTCCCGTCCCGACGTGAGCGCCTCCAGACAATGCTCGACACCGGCCTCGATCGCCAGACTGCGGCGGAAATCGCCGCCTGTGCCGACATTTATGAGCCCCACCGCCGGGCCGGCCGGGGGAGCGGCGGCCGCGGCTGGGGCCGGACCACCGGCCACGGGGGGAGGACCGCCGGCAGTCGGTGTCGGTGAGTCGCCCGCGGGTCCAGTGACCTGGGAGGGGACGGGTGCCGACTCGTCCTCTAGCGCCAGCACCCCGTTCGCCACCTCGCTGAACGTGCCGTCGCCTCCCACAGCCACTATGAGCGGGTAGCCTTCCCGTGCTCCCTCTTCGGCCAACTCCCGGGCATGACCGCGGCGTGATGTGTAACGGATGGCCACATCACCGAGCGCTTGCTCCACTCTGGCCAGTATCTGGGGTAGGCTACGCGCCGTGCTGCGCGCGCCACAAGCCGGGTTGACGATCAGAAGCGGCGGTAGCATGCTCCCAGGCTATCAGTTCGTGCGGCCAGGCCGTAAGGGGTGGGGTCCGACGGGGCCCCGGCGGCCCCCGGTCTGGCAGAATGGCCCCACGAGTTCAAGGAGGTGAGTCACGGTTGCTGAGCCACGGTTGCTGAGCCAGGATGAGGCCGGCGCTACCCCCGAGACGGGTGCAGTCGCCCGCTCGCGGGCGGTCGAGGCTCTGCCTCTAGGGTATGTCTCGCGTCCCCTGACAACAGGCGACGTGAACGCCTTGTGGGAACTGGAAGCAGCGGGAGAGGTCTTCGACGATGGCGTGGTCGAGGTGGAACTCTCCGACCTCGTGGCCGAATGGCGCCAGCCCGATTTCGACCCGGCCGTGATGTCGATGGGCGTCTTTCGGGATGACCGATTGGTGGCGTACGCGAAGGTCTTCCAAGGTCGAGCCGAGGCCCTCGTCCACCCGAAGCATCGAGGGGAGGGTATCGGCAGCGTATTGATGCGATGGACGTGGGAGGTCGCGCGCCGGGAAGGCAGGGCGCGTGTCGGCCAGACGATATCCGACAACGAGACCGCCGCGGAGGCTTTGTTCAGAGCGAACGGCTACGAGTATGGACACACCTCGTGGATCCTTCGCGTCGAGCTGGAGGCGTCTCCAGCGCCGATCGTCCTGCCTGCCGGCTACCGCTTCCGGCCCTACCGCCCCGGTAAGGATGACCGCGAAGTCTACACACTGATCGATAGCGCTTTTGACGAATGGCGTGGGCTGTCGAGCGAGTCCATGGGATTCGAGAACTGGGTCAACTCGACGCTCTACAAAGTGCCGGCCGAACTGGTCGTCCTGATCGAGAGCGGCCCGACCGTAGTGGGCGCGGCGATCGGCCATGACTACGGCGAGGATGTCGAGGGCTGGATCGAGCAGGTGGCCGTGGAGAAGGGGCGCAGGGGGCAGGGCCTCGGCCGAGCGCTTCTCCAAGAGAGCTTCCGGCGTTTCTGGGAGCTCGGCCGGCGGCAGTGCGGGGTCTCGACCGATTCGCGAACCGGCGCCCTGGGTCTCTACGAACATGTGGGGATGTCGGTGCGCAGGAGCTACACGCGCTGGATGAAGCAGAATCTGTGAAGAGCCTGAGAAGGGGCGGGGCGGGCGCCCCGCCGGACGCCCGCCCCGATTCTCGCAGTCTGAGGTGAACCTAGAACTGCTTCTTGATGAGGCCGGTGAGGTTCGCGGCGAGCGCATCCGGATCGGGGACCACCCCGTCGGGGGTCACCTTGTCGATGATGCCCGGAAGGACATCGGCGATCTTGGCGGCAGCCGCATCCTCGGAGATACCCAACTTGCCCGCCACCGCGGCTACTTGGTCGGACTCCAGCACCGTCTTGATCTGGTCGGCGTTCACCGGGAGGTTGGACCCCTTGCTCACCCAAGACGCCACGGTGTCGCCCAATCCGCCTGCATTGAGCTTGTCCAGCAATGCGGGAAGCTGGCTTCCGCCCTCCCCGAGGAGCGCGCCGACGGCACCCTCTTCTGCTGAGCCCGCGGTGACCGAGCCTCCTCCACTGCCCGCGCCGGTTGCCGCAGGGGCTGTCCCAACTGGCGCGGCGCTCTCAGCGGCCTTCTTACCGGCGTTCTTGAGGGAATCGAAGAGTCCCATGAAGTAGCCTCCATCTTTTCGGGGCTGTACTACTCTAGCCTAGCCCCGGAGCGAGAGGTCTGCAACCGGAGGACGGGCGGCCGCCGCATGTTACCGCTCGGCTATCTCGCCGGGCGTATACGCACGACCGACCCGACTTCGTCGACGGAGACGTTGGTCACGAGATCAGAACGACCGCGGTCATCCGGGCGTAAGGCCCATCTTCTGCGCTGGCGTCTTCACAGGTGAAGTCCCTCACCCGGTCGACGCGGACCGGAGCAGGCCATCGAGGCGCAGCCCCGGCGCCCACGGCTCTCTTAGGGCGGAAAGGAGCATCTCCAAGGTGACCCGTTCGATCGGCTGGGC
This sequence comes from uncultured Actinomycetes bacterium, assembly GCA_963713545.1. Lineage (GTDB taxonomy): Bacteria > Actinomycetota > Thermoleophilia > RBG-16-64-13 > RBG-16-64-13 > CAVPLM01. The sequence goes on from CAVQME010000009.1 coordinate 89,603, forward strand.
GGCGACAAGGTCCACCGAGCCAATGCTTTCACCGTCCAGGGCGAACTCGACCGTTCCGTACACATCACCGATCTGCACAGGCAATTCCGGATCGCGGTCCAGAGTCGCCGTCGATGTGACGACATCTTCCTCGAACAGGCTGGTGACGAGGGTCTGTCCCTCGACCAGTCGGATCTGCTCACCCAGGCTGTCCGGCACGTCCAGCTCGGCCACAAACCGGCCCTGGTCGGCGAGGACCGTCCGAGTGTAGCGAGTGAAGCCGTAGTCGAGCAGGGCCTGGCTCTCTTCCCAGCGTGTTTCGTCGTCCGCCGCACCCAAGAGCACGCTCACGAAGGAGACCCCATCTTTGCTGCCTGAAGCGACCAGGCAGTAGTCGGCGTAGGGGGTCGACCCCGTCTTCACCCCGGTCACCCAGGAGTTGGCTGCCAGCAGCGCGTTGTGGTTCTTCAGCTTGCGGGGGGCGTCCTGCCCGGGTCGGGGGAGATCGTAGGAGTGGGTGCGAACGATGCGACGGAATACCGGGTCCTGCATCGCGTATTGGGTCAGGGTGGCGAGGTCCTTGGCGGAAGAGAAGTGCTTCTCATCGTGGAGCCCGCTGGGATTGACGAAGTGCGTGTTGGAAAGGCCGAGGGTCTTGGCTTTGGCGTTCATCATCTTGACGAACTCCTTGACGCTCCCGGCGGTGGCTTGGGCCAGCGCGACCGCGGCATCGTTGGCGCTCGGGACCAACAGGCAGTACAGGAGCTGCTCCACGGTCAGCACTTCGCCTCTCAGCAGCCCTAGCGCCGACCCGCCGGTCGCGGCGGCGGCTCCGGATATGGTCACCTTCTTGTCCAACGGGAGCGATTCCAAGACTATGACCGCGGTCATGATCTTGGTGGTGGACGCCATCGGCAGGCGGGCATTGGCGTTGTGGGAAAAGACTATCCGCCCGCTGTCCATGTCCATAACGATAGCCGCCGTGGCGGTGATGGTCGGAGGAGCCGCTCTATCCTGAGCAAAGACCGGCGTGATCTTGTCTCTGGCTATCTGGGTAGAGGCCGATGCCGATGACGCCGGGCCGAAAAGCGCGGCTGCCCAGAAGACGGCGAGGGCGAGCAGGAAACATGCCGCGGCAAGCGACCACGAAACGGTCGTCGCTCGGCCTCCGCTCGGCGGGGACTTCATGGCAGCGTTATCTCCGTCATTCCTAGCTCTGCAGCTGTGGCAACGGGCAGGAACCGTCTCCTGTTACTCCACCAGGCTCACGCGGTCCATTACCACTGGTTCTTTGGGGACGTCTGAATGCGGTCCGGATGTTCCGGTCGCCACTCGGGCGATGGCATCGACGACCTCCATACCCTCCACCACTTCGCCGAACACCGCGTATCCCCACCCTTGCGGGGTCTTGCCTTTGTGATCGAGGAAGGCGTTGTCGGTCAGGTTGACGAAGAACTGGCTGGTTGCGCTATGCGGGTCGGAGGTGCGGGCCATGGCGATGGTCCCACGACCGTTCTTGAGTCCGTTGTCGGCCTCGTTGGCGATGGGGGCCTTGGTGGACTTCTGGCGCATATCCGCGGCGAAACCGCCCCCCTGGATCATGAAGCCCGGTATCACCCGATGGAAGATGGTTCCATCGAAGTGGCCATCAGCTGCGTAGGCAAGGAAGTTCTCGCTGGAGATCGGAGCCTTCTCCTGGTCGAGCTCCAAGATGATATCGCCGTGTGAGGTGCTGAGGAGCACCCGAGGGTTCGCCTGTTCCTGCATGAGTCTCGCCTTTCCCCGCTGGGCCGGAAGTCGGATGATGCTGCGCGTCGCGCGTGCAATCTTCTCACGTTCGCGGGCGCCGGGTCAGTGGGGCTGGTCGGCCGTCTCGACGGCGCCGCGCCGGTCGCCACGCTCAGGCGTCGCTCCGGGGTGGCACTGCCCAACTGTCCGGGGTAGCATGCATGAGCCGCCGACATGAAGAAGGAGCGCAGCATGGTGGACATACCAGAGCTTGATCCTGGTTCGCTCTCAGAGCACGCAGCCTGTAATCGTGAGAGCTGGAACGCCGACAGCGACACTTACCAGAACGACCATGGCCCCCAGCTCGCCGCGTCGGGCGGTCTGGCCTGGGGGGTCTGGCAGATCCCCGAGAGCGAACTCCACGTGCTGGGGGAGGTGAAAGGCCGGGATATTCTGGAGCTGGGATGCGGCGCAGCTCAGTGGTCGATCGCTCTGGCGAAGGCCGGGGCTCGCCCTGTGGGGCTTGACCTTTCGGACAATCAGCTGGCTTACGCCCGGCGTCTCATGGCCGAGGCAGGAGTGGACTTCCCCCTGGTGCACGCGAGCGCCGAGGCTGTGCCCTTTCCCGATGAGAGCTTCGACATCGTGTTCTGTGACTACGGGGGCATGACGTTCGCCGATCCCTACGCCACTGTGCCCGAGGCCGCCCGTCTACTGAAGCCGCGCGGGTTGCTGGCGTTTTCAGGGGCCACTCCCATCGTTCAGATGTGCTATCCGGAGGACGGCGATCACCCCGGAGACCGGCTGCTCTCCGACTATTTCGGGATGTGGTCGTTCCCCTACGATGGCTATGTGGACTTCATGCTGCCTTATGGGGCCTGGATCCGGCTCTTCCGGGCCCATGGATTCGTGATCGAGGACCTCATCGAACCGCGGCCCACCCCAGACGCCGTCAGCAGCTACCGCGACGACTCCGACCGGGAGTGGTATAGGCGCTGGCCTGGAGAGATGATCTGGAAGGTGCGCAAAGAGGGATAGCGAGGCCGATGCGCCGGGTGGTCGACTCCGCGGCGCGGCGCGAGCGGCAGCGGCCCCGTGGCGTCGCCTCCCGAGGGGCTCGCCGGTCCAGCGGCGGAAGTGGGCGGGCGGCTCGGCCGCAGCTACTTCGCGATCGAGAGTTCCAGCTCCCGCTGGTGGCAGATACGCTCTACCTCGGCGATCATCTCGTCTGAGGGAAAGGCGAGCCCTCCCTCGACCCAACTCGGTGACCACCAGGTGACGTATTGGCCGGGCGCGATCAGCTCCAGCGCCGTCTGGAGGGCGTCGATGCCTTCGAGGGTCGCGTCCGGTGCCTGGATCTCCGCGCGGCTCTTCTCCCTGTTCGTGCCCTCGAGGAGCGAGAAGCGCCACTCCCCGTCCGTCTGCCAGCTGTAGAGCTCCCAGCCCTTCATCGAGGTCCTCCATCCGTCGCTGGTCGTGGTCGTGTCCATTCCGCAGCCTACGAGGGGCAAGGCCAGCGTGACAAAGCAGAGTGCGAGTACGAACAGCGCTCTCAACGCCGGGCCGCTCTTAGCGCCGAGTCGATGGCTCATAGGAAGGTCCGTCGCATGGCCTTCTTCCCTATTTGGGCAGACCTCGCAGCCAGCTATAGCCGGCGACGAGACCGGTGACTACCAGACCGGCCAGGATCAAGTAGACCCCGCGTTTTGATCCGGCGCCGCCACTCCTGGTGTCGCCGCTCGTGGCGCCGTCGCTCGTGGCGCCGTCGCCCGTGGAGCCGTGGCTCGTCGAGCCGCCGTTCTCGTCAATCGCTCTCTTCATGCCCGCCACTCCCTTAGGTGAACGATGGTGCGTCTAACTGGGCGGCCAGTTCGTCCAGGAAGAGCCCCACGTCGGTCACGATGCCGATGGTCTGGAAGCTTCCCCTATCCGAAAGCTTGGTCGCGACAGCCGGATTGATATCCACGCAGACAGTGTGCACTGACGCCGGGAGCAGGTTCCCGGTGGCGATGGAATGAAGCATGCTGCACAGCATCAGGCAGAGACCGGCGTCGCGCACATGCTCGCGCATGAGCTGCTGCGCCTCCACGGCATCGGTGATCACATCCGGCAGGGGGCCGTCATCGCGGATAGACCCCGCAAGAACGTAGGGGATGCCGTGCCTGACGATCTCGTAGAACAGACCCGACGTAAGCACTCCTTGCTCTACCGCCTGGCGGATGCCGCCGCAGCGGCGGATGCGGTTGATCGCGCGCAGGTGGTGCTCGTGGCCTCCTTCGACCGATTGGCCCTCGGCCAGATTGATGCCCAGGGAGGTGCCGAAGAAGGCCGACTCGATGTCGTGCACCGCCACAGCGTTGCCCCCGAAGATCACGTCGATCCAGCCTTCGGCCACCAGCCGGGCCAGAGCCGGGCCGGCTCCGGTGTGGACCACTGCCGGTCCCAGCACCGCCACCGTCTTCTTGCCCTCGGCTCGGATATCCCGCATGAGCCGGGCCACCCTGGCCACCACCAGGCGCTTGGGTTTCTCCGACGACACCGCTGAGCCCATGAACTCGAAGGCCCGGGAAGCGCGATCGCGTCCCAGCGGCACCGCCCGGATGCCCCGAGTCCCGACCACTATGGGGTCCCCGGCTTGTACCTGGATGAGCGGTACGGTACGGGCAGTGCCCGCCGCAGCGTCGACCATGATGCCGCAGTCCATCTCAGGCCACTGCACCGGGATCCAGTGTCCGTCGAGGCGCACGAAGGTCTCCAGGTTGGTGGTGGAATAGAAGTCCTCGGGGAACACGCCGTCAGACGGCGCCGGCTCCAGCCGCACGTCGTTCTGCTCGATGATCTCGACCCCGTGCTGCTGGAGGTCGCGAAGGATGGCGTCGAGCTGCTCCTGGCTGGAGGCAGTGACCCGAAGCATGGCCAGAGAATGGTCGTCCTTCTCGCGTCCCATGCGGAAGCGCAGGATGCGGTACTCACCGCCTCGTTCGAGGATATCGTCGAGCACTCGAGGCAGTAGAAGCGAATCGATGATGTGCCCTTCGAGCCTTATATCTTCGTAGGTGCTCATTCCCGCCATTATCGCCCCCCACCCGGGCAAGTGCCAATCTCAAGTGAGGGTCGTTCGGGGCCGATACCGCTATGAGAGAAGCATGTGTCGCAGGCCGTTCCCCCTGGGAGTCCACATGTCGCTGCGTCTGAAGACATATCTGATCGTGGGTGCCACCCTGGTCACCGCCGTGGCGGCGATCTACCTGGTCTCGCAATTGGTCCTTATGCGCAGTTTCTCCACCGTCGAGACCAAAGAGGTCCACGAGGAGGTGGCTCGAGCGCAGGCTGCCTTGGATCAGGAACTGGCCGATCTGAACGCCGTCGTCTACGACTATTCCTCGTCGGACGACACCGCGGCCTTCCTCGAGGAGCAGAACCAGGCCTACATCGACGCCAATTTCGGAGACTCCTTCTTCACCGCGAACGATGTCGACCTGGCGGTCATGACCCGAGACGATGGTTCGATCATCCTAAATCGAGCCTTCGATTCGGACGAGGCGAAATCCACTACCCCGCCCAAGGGACTAAGTCGATACCTGGACCCAGACAGCCCCCTTGTTAGGCACTCGAGTGCAGACGCTGGGCTGTTGGGCCTCCTCATGCTCCCCGAGGGACCGATGCTCGTCGGTTCCCAACCCATCCTCGATGGCGAGGGCGAAGGTCCGGTCCGGGGGACACTCATCATGGGCAGGTGGCTCGATCCCGCTCTGGTGGCCGGGCTCGAGAAACAGACCCGGCTGTCGTTGGACTTCCTCCCGCTTTCGGCGAACGAACTTCCCGCTGAGGTCAAGCAGGCAGCCGCGTCGACAGAGGTGAGCGCATTGGCCGAGGCTGAAGGAGAAACGCTGGCGGTGCCGCTTAGCTCAGGCATGATCGGGGGCTTCTCCACGCTCAAGGACGTCTTCGGTCAGCCGGCCGCAGTGCTCGAGGTCGATATCCCCAGGGCCGTCTATGAGGAGGGCACGCAGAGCGTGCTCTATTTCATGCTGGCCCTGATCGGCGTTGTGGTAGTGCTCGGGACGGTCGCGAACCGGCTCCTGGAGAGGTCGCTTTTTCGCAGGCTGGCCCAACTGACCGCCCAGGTCACGCACGTGAAGCCGGGCCAGGGCGAACTTGCGCCGGTCGCCGTCGGGGGCAAAGACGAGCTCACCGTGCTTGCCCGGAGCATCAATTCGAGCCTTTCCCAACTGGACAACACCCGTACCCAGCAGGAGAAGCAGGCCAGGAGCCTTTCTCAGACCCTGGAGGAACTGCAGGGGAGACACCGCGATCTGGAGAAAGCGCACCGCCACCTTCAACATCTCCAGGAGGCCAGCGTCTCGCTCGGCGGAAGCCTGGAGATAACCGATGCGCTGGCGCAGCTCGAGCAGGTCGCTCTGGACATCTTCGATGCGGACGAAGTGTGGCTGCTCCGGTTTCACGCCGATCAACACCAGCTGCAAGGTCTGCGGGCTTTCTTCCGGCAGAAGCCCGGATACGCGACTCTGCCGAAGGTGTTCGGGTGTGAGCAGGCGGACGGAGTCCTGGACCAGGAGGCAAACAGCCTCTTGCGAGTGGTCTTCGGCGGTTCCCCGGCCGTGTTCATCGAGTCCATCGCCGATCTTCCACCAGACGAGCATCAACGTCTGTTCGGTCGCTCGCTGCCCGACCTCGGCGGTTTCCATTCATTGGCGCTGGTGCCCCTCTATGCCGAAGAGATCCCGGTGGGTCTCATCATCTCCGCGTCTGCGCGGACGAGCACGTTCACAGGCGACAAGAGATCGACGATCCTACTCTTCGCAAGCCAGATCGCTCAAGCGCTCAAGAACACTCACCTGTACGAGGAGATCAAGGCTCTGGGCGAGATCGACTCCTTGAGCGGTCTCTACAATAGACGTAGGTCGCTCGAGCAGCTGGAGATAGAGGTAGGGCGGGCCCGCCGCTACCAGGGGACCTTTTCGGTTCTCATCACCGACATCGACAACTTCAAGCTCTTCAACGACACCTACGGGCATCCCGTGGGCGATGAGATCATCAAGCGGGTCGCCGGTCTTCTGCAGCACCGGAGTCGTGTTTCCGACTTCGTCGGCCGGTTCGGCGGCGACGAGTTCATCTTGATCCTCCCGGAAACCTACCGGGCCGGGGCGAGGACCTTGGCCGACCATCTTAGGGTCGCCCTCAATTCGCTCCCGTACCTCGCTCCCGACGGCGCTTCGATTCCCCTCCGGATGAGCTTTGGCGCCGCGTCATTTCCCGAGGATGGGCAGGACGCGGCGTCGCTCATCGCTATCGCGGACGCGAACCTGTACGAGTCAAAGCGCTGGGGAGGCGATACTGTCACTGTCAGGGCCGAACCGGTCGGCGGTGAGGCCGTCGATTCGCAGGCCTTCAGCACCCTGGACGCGCTGGTGAGCGCCGTCGACAACAAGGACCACTACACGAGACGGCACTCCGCTCAGTTGGCTGAATACACCGCGGCTGTGGCTCGGGTCCTCGGCTTCAGCACGGAACGGCAAGAGATGCTGCGGGTGGCAGCCCTCCTCCACGACGTCGGGAAGATAGGCGTGCCCGACCGTATCCTGCGCAAGCCGGGGGCGCTAACGCGGGAAGAAGTGGAGTTTATGGACCAGCATTCCCTCATCGGGAGCATGATGATCGCCCAGCACCTCCCCGATCTGGCCGAGGTGCGGGAGGCCGTGGTTTCGCACCACGAACGCTGGGACGGAAGCGGTTACCCCGGACGTTTGCACGGCACGGATATCCCCCTTCTGGGAAGGATCCTCGCGGTTGCGGACGCCTACTCGGCGATGATCACCGATCGCCCGTACCGGGCCGCTTTGGGGCATAAAGAGGCTATCGCCCAACTCGTGAAGGGGAGCGGGACCCAGTTCGACCCCGGAATAGTCCGGGTGTTCGTCGAATGCCTGTCCGCAGAGGCGGAGGCCGTACCCACTCCCACTGCCGTCGGGCACGTCAGGCCACGCTGAGTGCCACCTCGGCGGCGGTCCTGCGCGACGAACCTCTAGCCGGCGGCGGCTAGCGCAGCCCCCCAGAGGCGGGCTCGCTCCAATTCACCGTCTCGAAGTGGTCCGTATCTGCCCTTGACCAAAAACCCCTCGGGCTTACCCGCCGGGCGATACCCCGCCTTCTCCAGCATCTCGCCGATGGTCGAGGTGGCGTGACCGAACGGACCGCGAACCCTTGTTTCGAAGGCGGCGAACCGACCGTTCCCGGCGGGTAGCCCCACCAGCCAGGACCGCAGGGCCGGGTGGGACAAGTCGGGGGGCGCCGGCGCCTTGCCAGGGTTGGTCCGGATGCCCTCCAAGGTCTTCTCGCTGGGGAGGCCGAAGGCGATGACGGGCGCCCCGGCGACCAATAGGTCGACGCCGGCGAGCGCATCGGGCGTGGCCTCCGTGGTTGACAGCGCCTGCGCTTCCGGCCCCAATCCTTCAGCGATGGCACGGGCTACCGCAGCGGTGTTCCCCCAGTGAGATTCATAGACAACAACAGCCTTCACGGAGATCTTCTCGAGATGCGGACTCACAAGATGCCCGGCGGCCGCGATGCGGCGGCCGGGCATCCGCCGGTATTGGAGCTGAAGCAGCGAGTGTGGCGTGCCCCATTCAGTACGTTTCTGCCCACAGCTCGAAGTACGCCTGTGCGTGCTTGCAGGCCGGGCACACGTCGGGGGCCGACGTCCCCTCGTGGATGTAGCCGCAGTTGCGGCAGTGCCACTTGACCACGGTGTCGCGCGCGAAGACCTTGCCGCTCTGGACGTTCGCCAGAAGCTTCCGGTAGCGGAGTTCGTGCTGCTCCTCGACCTCGGCTATCTCCCGGAACGAGGTGGCAACGTCCGCGAAGCCCTCTTTCTCGGCCACCTCGCCAAAGTTCGGGTAGAGCTCGCCCCACTCCTCCTTCTCGCCTTCGGCGGCGGCGAGGAGGTTGTCGGCGGTAGTGGCCGTCTTGCCGGCCGGGTAGGTGGCGGTGATCTCCGCTGGGCCACCCTCCAGATAGTCGAAGTACACCTGGGCATGCTCTTTCTCGTTGTCTGCTGTCTCGAGGAAGATGGCGCTGATCTGCTCGAAGCCTTCTTTCTTGGCCTTGCTGGCGAAGAAGGTATAACGATTGCGGGCCTGGCTTTCGCCGGCGAACGCTTTTAGCAGGTTCTGCTCCGTCTTGGTCCCTTTGATGCTCATGTCGGCGCGGTCTCCTTTCGGTGGGAGGCGGTGAGCGGCGGTAGCTCGTCTATTCCCATATGAGCGGCTGGTCAATCGGCGACGCGCGGGCACGCCGGTGACTACCAAGCAAAGGGGCGCCCCGAGCTTGCTCGGGGCGCCCCGGATACGCAAGGCGACCGACGGCCGCTACTTGAACTCGAGCGTCACTACATCCTTGACCCAGGCCTTACTCGACTGCCCGGGAATGGCGAGATTGAGTTTGCTGCCATCGATGGCCAGCATCGCGTCGGGGGCCGCTTTGATGTCGGCTATCTTGACGGTGAACTTGTAGCCATCGCTGGCAACGGCCACCATGTCGACTGCCCCGGCCTGCACTCCTAGCTTCTCAAATAGCACGCTGAAGCGCACCCCCGTGTACTCGGTGGGCCCATTCTTGGGATGCTCGAGCGTCAAGGTCACGGGCCCCATATTCTGGAGCCGGCCGGTGGTCAGTCCCATTGGATGGTCCACCATGCCGCTCACCTTGATGGATCCGCTGGTCCCCTCGGCCGGGTTGCCGATCTTGCCGAGTAGTTGGTTCAGTAGGTACGACGCCTCGGCCCGAGTGGCCTCGAGGGCGGGATCCCAGTTGTAGATGTCTTCGATGCCTGCCAGCAGACCGTTGTATTCAGCCTTCTTGACGTTCTGGCCGTGGGTCGGATCGGAGTAGTCGAAGATGCCCTGCCAACCGGCCGGAGCCTCTCTCAATGTCGCACCAGCGGCTCGTACCACCACGCTGATCACCTGTTGGCGAGTGACATTGTCGTAGAAGCCGAAGGTGTTGTCGGTATATCCCAGGATGATCCCGTTCTCGGCGGCGACTGCCACGTAACTGCCAGGATAGAGAGGATTGGCCGGATCGATAGCCGGCGCATCTTTGAAGGTGCAGACGTCCGCGGTGGTGACCGGATAACCTGCCGTGAGGTCGGCCATCTTGGCGAACTGCTGCCGCAACAGTAGGTTGTCGGGCTTGAAGGTATGATCGGGATAGCCACCCACGATGCCCCACCAGGCCAGGTTGTCGATGTCCGCCGCGTAGGGTCCATCGACGTCCGTGAACTGCGACGCAGCCGATGCCGGCACTGCCAGCGCCAACAACATCGTCATCCCGATCAGCAGCCCCAACACCAGACGCTTCTTCATCTTGATTCCTTTCGCTTCGCGTTGCCTTTGGCCGGACGGTTCCGCTATTCCACTTCGATGCGAGCCACCTGGCTCACCCACCTGCCGCTCCAGGTCACCTGATCGTCGTCGGGACTGACGAAGGCAATACGCAAAGCACCATCCTCGGACGGCAGCGGCCCTCCATCCATGGCGTAAGCCAGGATCATGGTGATCTCTCCTTCGATCTCGGTGATGGTCGCACCGGTGGCCGGGTTGTACATCTCGAATGCGCCGTAGACATCGTCAGAATAGGTTGCCGCGTCGAATTCCAGCTTCCATCCGTCGGAGGCGACCACGGTCACCCTGGTCCCTCCCCCGACCATGCCCATAAGGGTCTGGACCGATACCCCCTTCCAGATGAGGGGCCCGGTCACGTTGTCGAGCCTGTTCTTATAGCCCCCGTAGCCCTCCACGGCGGGGAGGGCTTTGATGTCGTCCATGGTGAGCTCCTGGGTGCCGCTCGGCCCTTTGACGGTGAGCACCGTCCCGGCGCGGTAGAGGAGTTGGGCGAGCACCTCGGCCACTTCACCCCGGGTAGCGTTCTTGGTCGTGTCCCAGCCGGCCAGCCCGGGGGTGGGGACGGTGGTCGAAGCCCAGATGCCATCGAGCAGTCCGTTGTACTCGGCCTTCTTGATGTTCGACCCGTGGGTGGGGTCTCCGGCAGGGAGCACCCCGTTCCAACCGGCGGGTACGGCCTCGAGAGTGCCGGGCTTCAGATTGTCGACCGCCCGCACCACCATTGTGATCACCTGCTGTCGGGTGATGTTCTTTGTGGGAGAGAAATGGGTGGCGTCCGTTCCATTGGTGATTTCGTTGAGAGCACAGACGGCTACATACTCGTGGGGATAGAGCTTGGCCGGGTCGTCTGTGTCCAGATCGATGAAGGGTACGGCGGGATCCGGGAAGTCTTCCTCTACCACCGGCAGAGCCAGGGTGAGCACGATCATCTTGGCGAACTGCTGGCGGATGACCGGGTCGTCGGGACCGAAGTTACCGTTGGTATAGCCCCCGATGATCCCTCGGTCGGCCAAGGCCAGGATGCTCGCCTCGTAGGGATGGTCCTCGGTGTCTGGAAACCACGCAGCAAAAGCGGGTACTGCGATCGCCACGATCAGCACGGCCGCGAGCACAAGACCCACGAGCAGTGTTCTTCTTCTCACCGGCATCCTCCCCTGACAACTAGCCATTTCATTGCACAACGATCTTCTTGACCATCCTCACCCACATGAAGCTGTCGGTGACTTGGTCTTTCGCGGGGCTCACAAAGGCGATCCGAAGCGGACCCTCTTCACCGGTGATCGCGCCTCCATTCTTGGCGTAGGCGACGATGACGGTGATGCTGCCGTTCATGCTGGATATCTGCTCACCGGTGGCGGGGTCGTACGTGGTGACCGCTCCGCCGACCTCGCCGGCAGAGAGCGGCTGCTCGTACCCATCGGAAGCGGTGATCACGACCGAGCTCCCTCCACCCGCGAGTTCAATAAGGTTGGTCAGCGCCACGCCTTTCCAGGGAATGGGGGCCGTGATGTTGCCCAGTTGGTTCTTCCAGCCGCCGTAGCCCGAAGTCGCCCACATAGCCTTGAGTTCGGCCATGCTCAGCTCCTTTGTCCCGGCGGGTCCGGTAAGCGTGAGGACGATCGGGCCCCTGGCCGTGGTCGTGGTGGGCTTGACAGTGGTTGTGGTTGACCTGGTCGTGCTGCTGGTGGGCTGGACGGTCGTGGCCGCGCTCTCGGAGGCCGTGGTCGTCACGGCGGATGTGGTGTCGGTCTGTCCTGTAGCCCCGCTGGTTGCGGTGGTCGCGGGCGCGACTTCGCTCGTGCCGGACTGCTCCTGCTGGATCTTGTCATGAAGGGAGAGCGTGCTTGCGGTCGCGGACTCGGTGGTCGTGCCGCTCGCCTGGCCGTCGTCGCTCGACGCCGTGTTCGAAGTAGGGTTCGGTGAGGACTCGTCGTTTCCGGCGCACGCGAAGACGCCGGTCGCGAGGATGACCAAAAGGGCCGCAGCCAACAAGGGCCCAAACCTCAGATACCGTTTTGAAGAGAATCCCACGTGCTTCCCCTGCCCCTCGACCCCCAAGCCGTCCTGCCCGCAGGCCCGGCTTCGACTAGTGCGGTCCTGCTCATGTAGCATTTGAGTCCATACAATGGTATAAGAAACCGTCTCACAACGAATAACTCGCGTCAAGGAGCCGGAGCATGTGGAAGTCGGATAGGGATGGTCGCTGGCTGGCCATAGTGGCCCTTGTGCTTGTCATGGTTCTGGTCTTCGCCGGTGCCTGTGGGGGATCGGACGAGAATACGACAGGCACCTCAGGCGCGCCTGCTTCGTCGGTCACCTCCGCTGGGGGCGGAGAGGATGACACACTGCTGGAGGTCATCGGTCCCGACGGTACCGCGTCGTTCACGCTCGAGCAGATCGAGGCTTTGCCGGTCACGGAGGGCTATGGGGGCATGAAGAGCTCCACCGGACGAATCACTCCGCCCGGCTTGATGAAAGGCGTTCTGCTCGCGGATCTCTTCGCCTCAGTGGGGGGCCTGCCGGAGGACATGGCAGTCAGCATCGTGGCCAAGGACGGCTATGAGATGACAGTCTCCGCGGCGCAGGTCACGGCGGGTGATTTCCTTACCTACGACATGGTCACGGGGGCCGAGAACGATCCTGAAGGGCCGCTGCAAGTGATCATCGCCTACGAGAGGGATGGGCAGCCCCTCGACCCGGAGGGGGAGGGGACGCTGCGGCTGGCCATCATCGGTCCGAAGAAGGACCAAGTGACCGACGGCCACTGGTGGGTCAAGTGGGTCACCAAGTCACAGGTCAAGCCCATCGAAGAGGAGTGGACGCTGACGCTCTCGGGAGCAGTCACCGAGGAGATGGATCGGCCGACCTTCGAGACGGGAGCCAACGAGGGCTGCCATGGGACCGGTTGGACCGACGCTGATGGGAATACATGGACGGGTATCCCCCTGTATCTCCTTGTGGGTCGGTGCGACGACGAGAACGTCCACGAAGGCCCCGCCTACAACCGGGAGCTGGCCCAGGCCGGTTACGACGTCCAGCTCGTCGCGGCCGACGGGAGTTCGGTCACCGTGAACAGCACGGCCATGTACTACAACAAGGATCTGATTGTGGCCAACAAGATGAACGGGGAGGCTCTTCCCGAGGAGTACTGGCCGCTCCGCCTCGTGGGGGAGGGTATCCCGGCGACAGACATGCTTGGTGGAGTGATCGAGATCAAGGCCTTGGTCCCGACCCAATAAGGTATCGGGGGTCTTGATGCTGGCTCGCACTGGTGGCAGGCTCGCCGCGGTCGGCGTCTTGCTTCTCGCGGTCCATCTCATCGCGACGCTGGTGTTGGTGCCGGGCTGCTCGGACGATCCCTCGGGCGGTGGAGAAGAAGCCAGCATACGTGTGCTTTTCGCCGGCAGCCTGATCATCCCCTTCGCACAACTGGAGAGCGAGTTTGAGGCGGCTCATCCCGGCATCGACGTCAATATGGAAGGGCACGGTAGCATCCAGGCCATCCGCCTGGTGAGCGATCTTCACGAGCGGGCCGACGTGGTGGTCACGGCCGATTACAGGCTGATCCCGATGCTGCTCTACGAGGTGAAGGATCCCGATACCGGCAAGCCCTACGCCGACTGGTATACGGTCTTCGCCACCAACGAGATGACTCTGGCCTACACATCCGAGAGCCCCTACGCGGCGGAGATGAGCCCCGACACATGGACCGACATCATCACGCGGCCGGATGTCCGGGTAGGTTGCGCCGATCCGCGCCTCGACGCCAACGGTTACCGGGCGCTGATGATGGTGCAATTGGCTGAGGAGGTCTACGATCGGCCCGAGCTTTTCGCCGACGTCTTCGGGGGCAAGTTCCGGGTGCCGATCCGGGTGAGCGAGAGCGAGGGCGTGACCGTGATCAAGGTGCCCGAAGTTCTCGAGACGAAGAGCGACTCGAATCTGGTCATGCGTCCATACAGCGTCCAGTTGCTGCCCCTGCTCGAGTCGGGCGACATCGACTACTGCTTCGAGTATGCGAGCGTAGCCACTCAGCACGGCATGGAGTCTGTGTCTCTTCCCGCTCAGGTGAATCTGGCCGACGAGGCCTTGAACGACCAGTACTCGAAGGTGATGGTCAAGCTCGACTTCCAGCGCTTCGCCAGCGTGAAGCCGGAGTTCCCGGGAGAGTCGATACGGTACGGGGCCACGATCCCCAGCAACGCTCGGGAACCGGAGGCTGCCGCGAAGTTCCTGGCCTTCCTGCTCGGTCCCGAAGGGCAACGCATCATGGCGGAGAATTACCAACCCATGATCGTTCCGGCCCTGGCCGACAATCGCGATGCGATGCCCGAGACGGTCAAGGCGCTCTGCACCCCCGGCGACTGACGAGGTCCTCCCGATGAAGCGGATCCGTGCACTCAGTCGACTCGACTGGGTCTTCTCGTTCGCAGGGCTACTCGTCGTCCTCTTTCTCGTGCTCCCTCTGCTCGCCACGTTCCTCGGCTCGTCCCCTGGAGAAGTGGCCTCGAGTCTCAGCGACCGGAGCGTGCTCACCTCCCTCTGGATCACCTTCGTGGCTGCGTTCATCGCGACCCTTATCGCCCTGGTACTGGGAGTGCCGCTGGCCTACCTTCTTGCCCGCCGCGAGTTCCCGGGCAAGAGCCTGCTGCAGGGTCTCATAGACCTGCCGATCATCATCCCTCACACGGCGGCTGGGATCGCGTTGCTCATGGTCTTCGGCCGCGGGGGGCTTCTCGGGGAACCGCTCGAATCGGTGGGCGTGTACTTCACCGAGAACATGGCCGGCATCGTCATCGCCATGCTCTTCGTGAGCGTGCCGATACTCATCGACACCGCCCGCGAGTCGATCGCCCTGGTGGACGAGCGCTTGGAGAGGGTGGCGCGCACTCTGGGGGCGAGCCCCCTGACGGCCTTCCGAAGAGTGACTCTGCCTCTGGCGTGGAGGGGGATCGTGGGAGGGTCGGTGCTCATGTGGGCGCGGGGCATCAGCGAATTCGGAGCGGTCGTGATCCTCGCCTACAACCCCAAGGTCATCTCCGTGCTCGTCTACGAGCGCTTTGCCGGCTTCGGTCTGTCGGCCGCGCTGCCGATAACAGCGCTCTTGCTTGTCCTAGCCTTGGTTATCTTCGTGGTCACTCGGGTCTTTCTGCTTCCCCGGCGCAGGAGGAACGGGGGGCGATGATCCGGCTGGAGGGACTTAACGTTGCCGCCGGCGACTTCTCGCTGCGTGTCGACGAGCTCTCGGTGGAGAAGGGCGAGTTCCTGGTCTTTCTCGGTCCCACCGGGTCGGGCAAGACCGTGCTCCTCGAGACCATCGCGGGGCTGCGACGACCCATTAGCGGGCGTATCTGGTTCGGCGATCGCGATGTGACGGCAGAGCCGCCGGAGCGGCGCCGTGTCGGTTTCGTCTATCAGGACTACGCTCTGTTCCCCCATCTCTCCGTGGGGAAGAACATCGCTTTCGGGCTGAGCACGGGGGCGGCCCGCGGCCGGGCGCGCAACGTCCGGGCGGGCGGGGGTGAGTCGGGCGGTGGGGCCGATCAAGATCGGGGGGCGGCGCTGGCATCGTTACTCGGTATCGAGCAACTGATGGACCGCTACCCTGACACGTTGTCCGGCGGGGAGCAACAGAGGGTCGCCCTGGCTCGCGCGCTCGCCATCGAACCCGAGGTCCTCCTGCTGGACGAGCCCCTCTCAGCTCTCGATCGCAAGACGCGTCGGGAGTTGAGGATCGAATTGAGGCGCCTACACCGAGAGCTGGGCGCGACGGTCCTTCACGTGACCCACGATCTCGATGAGGCGCTTGTGCTGGGGGACCGCATAGCCGTGTTGATCGACGGCGCTCTGAGACAGATCGGCACACCGGAGGACGTGATTCGGCGGCCCGCCGACGGGGAGACAGCCCGGCTGCTCGGTATGACCAACGTGTACTCCGTGGTCGGCATATACCGGGAAGACGGGGTCGGGAGAGTGAGATTGGCGAGAGGCCCAGGCGCGGGTGGGGGCGACGTCGGTCGGACCACAGCCGACGGAGCCGACGGCCTCGAGTTGGGGATCGGCGTCCTCTCCGATGAGTTGCTCGGCCGCAACCTGGTCGCCGTGGTCCGAGCAGAGGAGATCGTCCTTCTCCCTCCGGGCGAGGCGATCCTCGGGCGCGTCACGCGAGATCAGGTGAGCTCCGCTGATCCGTTGGCCGGTGATCTGCCGAGTGGAAACCTGCTGGAAGGCACCGTCATCGACGTACAGATGCGCAGCGTCCACGCCTCGGTGGAAGTGGACGTGCCGCCCGTTTTCACCGTCCACGTACTCCGGCCTGAAGTGCAGCGGATGGGCCTCAGCGTGGGTTCACGTGTGGGGCTGTGGATACCTGACGACGCCGTTCACATCTGTCCAGAGACGCTCGGGGAGTCAAAGCGCTGATACGAATATGCCCGCCAGTTCTTCCGGTGTCAGAGTGATCGGGTTGGCCCTCATGCTGCTGGCGCGCGCCGCTTTGTCCGCGAGCTCGGCGGTAGCGTCACGCGGGACGCCGTAGCTACCGAGTGGCGGGACGCGGAGCTCGGCCACAAGATCGCGGAGCCACTGCACGGCGTCCTCGGCGGCGGCTCCATCGCGACCTGTGAGTAGAATGGCGATCCTTCGGTAGCGGTCGAGCGCCTCGCTTTGCGGGGCGCGTTCGCGCAGGGCGCGCAGGTTGGCTTCCACGACAGGCGCCAGCAGGGCCGCGCAGACCGCTCCATGGGGCACCGGGTGCATCCCTCCCAGCGGCCCGGCCAGGCCGTGCACGGCGCCCAAGCCCGCGTTCGCCAGAGCCAGCCCCCCGAACAGGCTCGCGACCGCCATATCCTCACGCGCCGCCTCGTCCCGCCCGTCTTCCACCGCCCGCGGCAGCGACCGCGCCACCCGCTCGATCCCCTCCAGGCAGAGGCCGTCGGTCATGGGATTGGCCCGAGTGCTGACGAAGGGCTCGATCAGCTGCGCCAGGGCGTCCATGCCGGTGGTCGCGGTGACGTCCGGGGGGAGGTCGTAGGTCAGCTCCGGATCCACCAAGGCGACCTTCGGCAGCATCAGAGGGCTGCGCAGGCTCACTTTGACCCGATGCTCCGGGGCCGCGAGCACGGAGTTGCGCGTGACCTCCGACCCCGTGCCGGCCGTGGTCGGTATGGCCATGAACGGAGCAGGGGACCGGGTCAGCTCTTGTCCGCGACCGACGATCTCCAAGTAGTCCAGAAGCTCGCCCGGATTCGTCAGCATGGCGGCGATGGCCTTGCCGGCGTCGATGGCCGCGCCCCCACCGCACGCGATGACCTGATCGCAATGCTCGCGTCTCGCCATCTCCGTGCCGGTGCGGACCGTGTCCAGCCGCGGCTCGCCGGCGACGGGGAACGTTACCGCCTCGACCCTGTGCTCGCTCAGAACCCTAAGCAAGGGTTCGGCGCGGCCGGGTGTGCCGCCCGTCACCACGAGCGCTCGCCCGCCCAAGTTCCGAGCGATCGGTCCGGCTTCGCCTAGCGTGCCCGGACCGAAAACGATCCTACCGGCTGTCGCGAACTCGAAGCGCACGTCACCGATCCTCGTCGGCAGGGAACACGCTCACATATTTCTCGCTGGTGCGGGGCTCGGCCATCATCGGCTCCACCGTGTCTCTCCAGGTCCGGTAGTGCTCGGCCTCCTTGTGGGCCGCCGGCGCCTCGGCAGTACGGTACACCTCCACCAGAAGGAAGGAGGTGGGATCGTCCTCGCGTTGCAGCACATCGAACCGTGCGATCCCCGGCTCCTGGAGACTCTGGCCGGCGTTCGCGCTGGTAGCCGTCTTGAACTGCTCCACGTATTCTGGTTTCACCAAGACATTGACCTTGACCACAAACATGGCTGTCCTTTCGCGTGTTCCCCCAGGTGAGGAGATTGACTCTAGAATAGGACATGCCGGGGGCCACCGCACGCGCGCAAAGGAGCTACCATGCAGCCCGATCCGTCGAAGATCCTGGACCGGCTATCGATCACGATCCCGCTGATCGGCTTCTACGATGCGCCCGATCCGGCTCCCTTCGAGCCGCTGGTGGAACCCAAGGGCCGCCAGTGCATCTTTGCCTCCTTCAAGTCCTGGAACACGGGGAAGACTCTCCACATCACTCGGGAGAAGCACGGCTGCGGAGCCGGCCACCTCTTGGGGGTCGATGTGCGGCCGCGCAAGGAGATGGTCGAATTCCTCTGCGACGAGGAAGGCCTTCGGGCCTCGCACGAGCTCATGGACCTCTGGTTGGATTCGGCCAATGACTATCAGCCGGTCCACGACCACCTGCTGATCGGTCCGCTGCGACCCGGTCAATACCAGTATCTGCGTACGGTCACCTTCTACGTGAACCCGGATCAGCTATCGGTGCTGAGCGTGGGGGCGACGTACTACAACCGGCCTGATGACCTGCCGCCGGTGCTTGCACGGTTCGGCTCTGGTTGTATGCAGCTCACCACGCTGTTCGACGACCTGGAGGCACCTCAGGCCCTGGTCGGGGCCATGGACCACGCGATGCGAATCTACCTCGAGCCCTGCACGGTGGCCTTCACGGTCACGAAGCCCATGTTCGAGCTGCTGTGCCGCTGGGCGGACGACCCGAAGAGCTCGCTTCACGCCAAGTTCCTCGACGATCTGATACGGCGTCGGGGAGGGTCGCTCGCGTAACGTCGTCTGCGGCTTCTGCTGAGTGGCCCCGGACTCGCTCTAGACTCGCTCGGTCACGTTCACCAGTTGCGCACGCGCTCCGACCGGGAAGTTCGAGAGCTTGCCCGGATCACCGCCGTCGTAGCCGAAGATCTTGCCCGCGGTCCGCATCTGTCCGAAGTCGACTACTACCACTCCGAGCGTCGGAACGATCTTCTCCCTCCACACGAACAGGTAGAGATCCTCGGCCAACTTGACGTAGTGGCAGCGGTCGGTGTCGGCCAGACCTTTCTCCGAGCCCAGCAGACAGTGCCAGGTGTAGAAGCGCTCGTTGAGGTAGATGTGCTCGTAGCGCTCCGTGGGGCTGTACGTGTATTCGACCCGTCTGCCCACGAGGTCGTCGGTGGGATGATGACGCGGCGTCTCCGCGCTGAAGGGTGCGTCCACCGCGCCGCTCAGAAAGCGCGCGTCGACGCTGGTCAACTCCTTGCCTTGGATGATGCGCTCCATCAGAGTGGCTCTGGTCTCCGACTCCTGGGGCAACCGCCCGATCAGGGCGGTCACGATCGCCTGCGGAAGATCGAGTACCAGCGAGACTGTCGTCGCCCGTTCCAGGTGGTTCACGAAGTCGACGAAGTAGATCCCTTCTCGGATCTTTGCGGCGAAGTAGGTATCTTCAGCGCAGCGCCCCTTATCCGCTCCGCTGGTGATCTCCCAGGCCAGTTCGGCGGCCGTCGCGAACCGGTGCTCGATGACCTGGCCGTTCTCGAAAGCGCACGTGAGGGTCCTCCCGGCCAGATCGGCCGTCGCCGGCGGAGCGTTGTTGTCGGCGGCGAAGGCGTGCGCCAGCTCTCCCACAGTGATCCACGACGATGTCTCCGACATGCGATGCCCCCTAGACGTCCGCGCAGCCAAGCTCAGGTAGTGTCAGCATACACCGGCTGGCCCGCGAGCGGGCATCGTGCAGGGGGCACTCAACCCCGGTGGGTCGGCGAGGCCAGGTCAGCGCTTGGACACATCTCTGATCTTCTTGGCGGCTTCCTGGAGAACCTCGTTTATCTCGTTCATCTTGTCGGGATCTCCGGCGCTCCTGCGCACCGCCCGCATGATGTCGGCCAGGGTCTCTCGCATGTCCTTCGTGCCGCCCCGCCCATGATCGTGCGGACCCCAGTGAGCCTCCCACCGTTCCCGATGGCCGCGCGCCTGTTCCCTGTGGGTCTCCAGGTAGGCGAGTCCGGCGTCGGTGACCGAGTACACCCGTTTGCCGCCCTCGGTCGCGGAAGTGACGAAGTCCTGATCCTCGAGGGCCTGCAGCGTGGGGTAGACGGCGCCGGGGCTGGGGCTGTAGAAGCCTCCCGAACGTTCTTCCATCTCCCGGATGATCTCGTAGCCGTGACGCGGCTTGTCTTTGAGAAGCTCCAGGATGGCGAACTTGATGCCGCCTCGTTCGAAGAAGCGAGAGCCTGGTCCGTGCATGTGATGCATGAACCCCTCCTATCTATAATTCGATATATCGCGATATATCTTAAGGCAGGCGCAGCGAGTCGTCAAGTGCTGCCGAACATTCCCTGGAAGCGGGGCCCGCTAAGGAAGGTAATAGAGGGTGCCCGCGCCTGACGCGCCCCCATAGTCGGTCGAGTCGACGGGTGTCCCGTTCGCGACCACCCAGTCGCGGACGCCGGTCAGTACCTCGTCAGAGCTACTCGTGGCGTCGGAGCTCCCCGAGCCGCTCGCGTCGTCGCTGATGAGCACGTAGTGGAGCTCGCCCTCTTCGACCAGTTTGGCGAGTTGGCCCGCGGTCGGAACCGGATCGCGTTCCTTGTAGCCGCCGAGGGTCACCACGGGTTCGCCGGTAGCGAGGATGACGGGCACCGACGCCGACGAGCCTTCCACCGCTACCAGGAACCTGGCCGAGCCCTGGTTCTCCCGGAGGTAGGTGACCAGATCCTCGTCGACCTCCTGGCTGGTACTGCTCCCTCCGGCGGTCGTCCTGCCGGTCGCCGGACCCGCGGCCGCTTGGTTGCCGGTGATGCTCCGGCCGATCGTGCTGACCGCATACGCTGTGGGACCGGCGAGCAGGGCGATAGCCGCTACGACGACTGCGCCCCGGAGAAAGGCGTGCTTCTTGATCAGCGCAGTGGCCGCCAGGAACAAGGCCACGGCTGCCACGGCTCCGAGCGCGACGACGGCGATCGCCAGTCCGGGAGCATAGCCCTCGACGCGTCCAAGCAGCGCTGCGGACCAGACGGCCGTGCCGGCCACCGCAGCCGGAAGGAGCCAGGCGAGCCAGCTTCTGCGGCGGCCGAGTCTCCATAGATCGACGGACCCAGCACCGGCCAGCGCCGCTATTGCAGGGGCGAGGATCACCACGTAGTAGGGGTGGAACGTCCCGGTCGCGTAGCTGAACACCACCAGCATGACCACCAACCACAGTCCCCAGAGGAGGTAGCCCGCTCGTTTCCTGTCGGTCCGCTGCGCCCCTCGAGTGACGTAGAGTCCCGCCACCAATCCGACCAATGCCAAGGGCAGCAGCCACGAGATCTGGTCCCCCAGGGACTCGTTGAACATGCGCAGCAACCCCGGGTCTCCGCTCATGGTGCGGGTCTGGCTCGCTTCGGTCAGATAGCCGCCGCTGCGGCTGAAGATGAGCTCCAGGAGCGAGTTGCCGTCGCTGCCGCCTATGTACGGGCGGGTGGATTCCGGCCACAGCTCGACGATGGCCACCCACCAAGCCGACGAAAGCACGAGCGCTCCCAGCGCCGCCAGAAGCTGCAGCAGCCGGCGACCGAGCCGCGGCGGCCCGCACAGCGCGTAGACGAGCGCGAGGGCCGGAACGACCATGAGCACCTCCAGCATCTTCGTAAGGAATCCGAGCCCCAGCAGCGTGCCGGCAGCCACCAGCTTCCAGGTCGACCCCGACTTCACCGCCGACCACACCGCCCAGGTCGCCGCCAGCAGGATCAGCGTCAGGAAGGCATCGGGATTGTTGAACCGGAAGATCAGCACGGCGACTGGTGTGAGCGCGAAGACCGAGGCGGCGAGGAGCGCAGCCACCTCGCCTGCCCAACTGCGCACGAGCCGATGGAGGATGAGGACCGAGGCGACCCCTGCCAGGGCCTGGGGAAGCAAGATGCTCCAACTGGAAAAGCCGAACGCTCTGGCGAAGAGGGCGGGGATCCAGAGAGACGCGGGTGGCTTGTCGACGGTCACGAACGATCCGGGATCGAGCGATCCGAAGAAGAAGGCCTTCCAACTCACCGCCGCGCTCTTGACTGCGGCCGCGTAGTAGCTGTTGGCCATGCCGTTTCGGGAGAGCGCCCAGGTGTAGAGCGCGAGGGCGAGCACGGCCACAGCGGCGAGGGCGCCCACGCTCCACCAGGAGCGTGGGCGCCAACCGTTGTTCCTCGTGTCGCTTTCTTCCATCGCTGGTGCATTCCTCCGCTACCGGGCATGGAACAGGTGACCCGTGAGCTTACCTGTGACTTACAACGAGTTCTTAGGCGAAGCGTAGCGCCCCGGCAATAAGGAGCCTGTTAAGGCTGACGCGTTCGTGCGCTCGCGGTAGGCTCCGAGCGGTCTCCAAACGGCCACCGGGCGGTCTCTGGACGGTCTCCGAGCGGTCGCCGGCATCTCCAAGTGAGGCGGCATGAATTGCCATGAATAAGATTTATCAATATCCATCTTGACTTTGTTAATCTTTCGACCTATTATGACTAAGGATAGTGAATCACAGGAGGGTATGCGTATGAGCCAATGGAACGATTTGACCGACCTGACCGGCGATCGTCCGTTCCTGATCACCGAAGTACGGCTCGAGGGGAGCGGCATCACCATCGCCGGCGAATTCGAGTTGCCGCCGCTGGCCGGTCTGCGCTACGAGGACCAGGTCTTCGTCAGCGAGTTCGTACGGAGCCACGGTTCGATCAAGCACATGGAGAAGGCGTTCGGCGTCAGCTATCCCACTGTGAAGAACCGGCTGAACCGGATCACCCAGCAGCTTCGCCTGGTCGAAGTGGAGCACGTCTCCGAGCACGACGAGATCTTCGACCTGCTCGAGCGGGGGGAGATATCGGTCCAGCAAGCTGCAGAAAGGCTGGAGCAATGAAAGTACCGCCCTATGCTCTCAGGGTGCGGGTAGCCGAGCAGGAGCGCACCAAGTTCCGCATCTGGTTCCCGCTTTTCCTGCTATGGCCTCTCATACTCGTCTTCCTCCTGCTGACGCTGATCGCCACCCTGGTCGTCGATGCCGCTCAGCTCATCGCGGGCCGGCGGCAGTGCTACACGCGCCTGGTGCTGGGATGCCTTGGGGTCGTCGGCGAGACTCGGGGCACAGAGGTCTTCATCCAAGACAAGGGCCGGACCGTCGCAGTGACTGTCCGCTGACTCGAAAGGAGAACACCATGGGTCAAGAACGCGAACGTATCCTCGATCTGCTGGTCTCGGGCAAGATCACGGCGGAGGAGGCCGGGCGCCTGCTTGATGCGCTCGAGGCGCGCTCCTCGCAAGCCGTCGCCACCGGGACGATCCCCGAGGTCAGGCCCAACGGGACCCCGAAGTACATGTTCGTCAAGGTCCTGAGCGCGAAGGGTGACAATGTGAACGTCAAGGTGCCGCTCAGCCTGGTCCGGGCGGGGCTCAAGCTCACCTCGTTCATACCGCAACCGGCCATGGAGCAGATCAACAAGTCCATGGGCGATCAGGGATTGTCTATAGACCTCCTCAACTTCAAGGCCGAAGACCTGGAAGAGCTGATCGAAGCCCTGCGCGAGATGGAAGTGAACGTGGACGCGGTCAACGGGGACAACGTCCGGGTGTATTGCGCGTAGCGCAGGGCGGGGAGGAGTGGCCTCGGGGGTTGCTCAGGGGGTCGCGGTCTCCTCGTACTGCTCTATACTCACGATGTATTCCTGGTTGAAGTGGAGCCAGAAATACTCCTCGAGCCATGCCTGTCCTCCCGCGGCCTGTAGATGGGTGGCAAGCTCGGCAATAGTGGTCGGGGAAGGGCCGGTCCAACCCGCCGGTGCCCGATGCACGGTCAGCATCGCATTGACCGGGGATTGGCCTACGAACACGTCCTTGGTCGGGTCGAAGACGTACGCGTCCCCGGTGACAGCCTCGCCGTAGGAGGCCGCCAATCTGACGGCGTCCGCGCCGGTGAATAGCTGCGCAGGGTCGTAGGTGACGGCGACTAGGTTCTCGGAAGTATCGCACTTGACGATTCGCGCCAGCCGCACCGGTCCGGCCGTAGAGGGCTGCACAGCATCTGGCCCGGCGGACGCCGCAGGGGCATCGGACTGCCCGGCTTGCCCAGAGGATTGCTGGCCGGCGGCGGCTTCCACGCTTCGCTCCAAGCCCTCGAGGCGAGCGGACACGGCATCGACCTTCGATTGGCTCCAGTAGAGAGTGAAGCCGCACAGGATGACCACTGCGAGCACGGCCAGGAGGGGCCATGCCCACCGCAGGGCGGGCTTGTTCTCAGCCCGCTTGTCGTCCGCCCGCCCGGCGTCCGCTGGCTTGGTCTCCACCCGGCTAGGCTTCACTCTGAGCGCTCTCATCCGGATCCCTCGAACCCGCTGGTCTTGTGCCGGTGTTGTCCGCGCGGCTCTGGCCGTGGCGGCCCAGGCGCGCCGACCTTCTGCTGAGCAAAGCGAGGACGACCGCGAGGATGGCAAGAGCGACCACGATGGCGCCGAAGTACGACCAAGGGGCGGAGCGGTCGAAGAGATCGGTGAACTTGTACCAGGCAGCCGACAACCACCATCCGCCGGCGACCTCCATGGTGAGCATGGGTCCGATGCCCACGCTCATCTGCACGTCCGACCCGCCGGGATTGACGACGCGCCCGGCGAGAAGGGCGCGGTACGTACCGGGACGAGTGTCGGAGGGAATGACCACGCTGGCGCTTATCTTGCTGACTCCTCCCGGGTCGAGACTGAAGGTGCGCGGGCTGAACTCCACCCAAGTCGCATCGAGCCCGCCGGCCTTGTCGACCGCCACTACCACCATCTCGTAGTCCGCCCGCTTCGTGCCTTTGTTGTAGATGCCGAACGCCGGCAGCGTGACCGTCTGGCCAGGATGGATGGCCTGATCGACCGTGATGCTCTCCGCATCGCTGGCGATGACGTAGTCGGACGCCGAAGCTCTAGGCGCCGCCAGGGACAGTAAGACCACGGCCGCGACGACCACGCACGCGAGTCTTCGCGCGTTGCTCACACTCGACCTCCAGAACGTTTTGTCAGCACTCGTTGATCACCCTTCCACCTAGACTAGGACGTGGGCACTGCGTACACCGTTGCGCTCCAGGTGTACTCACCCGGGTGGGTCAAACCGGTACCCACGTGCACGGTCGAATACAGGGTCATGCCGTCGCCGGGACCGACTGACCCGAAATTGGCGGCGGCGGACTCACTGATCGCCGTACCCGAACCTGGATTGGGCGTCTGCGTGAGGGCCCAGCGCACCTGGTCCTGGCCGGGGGAATCCGAGAATGCCAGGTGATGTGCGCCCGCAAGGGAGGGCACGTCGTTCGCGCTCACATACACGTCGAAGGCTTTTGTGCCGTCATTGGATATGAACAGGGGGTTCTGGCTCGAGACCGTCTGGTTGACAGCGCACGTGCCGAAATCGAGACTACCCAAGAGCGACATGTGGTAGGTGCCCGGGTCTTCGGCGTCCATCGTTGAGGTGAACGTCTCACTGTCGGCATAGTCCGTCGATGGCGGCGTCGCCAGCGCTGGGACGGTCACGGCAAGAGCGATGACCGCCGCCACAGAAAGCAAGAACAAGATCGGTCGCCTCACCGTCTCCCTCCTCTAGTGGGTCGGCCGGTACCGCCCCCGCGAATGGGCGGGAGCATATGTGCTGAAGGCCGGCGGGCTCTCCCGCCGGCCTTCAGCCAAGCCCATTACGGATCAGATTCTCGACGTGGGCCTAAAGACCTTCTGCCCGGACTACGGGGTGGGCACCGCGTACACCGTGCCGGTCCACGTGTACCATGCCGGGTAGGTCAGACCGCTACCCATGAGAAGGTTCGAGTAGAGTGTCATAGTGCTGTAAGAATAGAGCGGGCCGAAGTTGGTGGCGTACATCTCGTTCACCGAGGTGTCCATACCCATGTTCGGCCACTGGGTGAGGGTCCAACGTACCTGGTCCTGGCCGGGATAGTCGTAGAACCCCAGCCAATACATGCCCATGTAGGAAGGCGCGCTGTCCGCGCTGACGTACACGTCGAAGGCTCGTGAGCCCATGTTATAGATGGACAAGGGGTTCTGGCTCGGGACCGACTGATTCAGCGCGTACGTGGTGAAATCGAGGCTGTTGCCCATGAGCGAGATCTGGTAGCTGCCCGTGTCCGCCGCGTTCAACGTTGCCGTGAAACCCTGGCTGGTGGCATAGGTCGTCGGCGGCGCGGCCAGAGCCGGAGCGGTCATCATAGCGAGTATGAGGACCAAAGCCAGAATCAGGAACAGGACTCGTCGCTGCGTTACATCCATTGCGCCCCTCCTAGTAAGAGACAAGCCGAGATCGATACCGACTTCCGGCGGAGTATCCCGTTAGCCGGCCCTCTCGGATCTCTCGTGCCCGCCTCTATGGGGGCCGGTACCGCTAGCGCCGTTCCCGGAACTTGACAATATGACCTGGTAGCAAGGCCGGATTCATTATCGGCAGGGGTGAAAGAGGGCTTGAGGACTTCGGGCCCCCAGAAGCGAAGGAGTCCCGCACGTGTTCAGCAAGCCCTGGCGATCCGGCACAAGATCCCGCGCAGGGTCACGGAGCCCAGCTCGCGGGCGTAGGGCGGGTCGTTACCGGTGAGGACATTCAGGTTGGACTCCGCCCAGCCGTGCAGATCCCCCTCCTTCTCTGGGAAATACCAGCCGTGCTCAAGGATCACCACCCGCGGGTCGATCTCGTCCGAGAGCACGGCCCGCTGCTTGATGGCGCCCCTCTTCGTGCTGATCTCCACCCAGTCGCCCGGCTCGATCCCGTACCGAGCCGCCGTGTCGGCGTGGATCGTCGCGAGGGGCTCCGGATGGGCCGCGCGGAGCGACCCGATCTGCCGGCCTCCGGAATGGACGTATCCGGCGGTTTTGGAATTGGTCAGCACCAGGGGATACTCCTCGGCCAGCTCGGGGGCGCTGAGGGGTGACTCCGGTGGCTCCCGGTAGACGGGCAGGGGATCGAAGCCCCACTCCTCCAGCTGCCGCGAATACAGCTCGACCTTCCCCGACGGCGTGTCGAAGCCGCTATGAAGATGGGCGCCATACGCTTTCTCCCCCGTGAGGATGCCGGCCTCGCGGAACTCGGCGAAGGTGAGGCCGGCCGGCTTTAACAGGTAGTCGAGCACCTCTTCCTCCGTGTTCCAGAAGTGCTCTTCCAGCCCGAGTCTCCTACCCAGCCCGCTCACGATGCTCAGGTCGGAGCGACACTCGCCCACCTGTGCCACCTTCTGGATGATGCTGGCCACCGGCGCGTTCTCGGCGTTGTTGATGCTGTCGATCTCGAGGAACATCGCTACCGGGAGCACGATGTCGGCCAGCTCAGCCGTGGGGGTCATGAAGTAGTCGCTCACCGCCAGGAAATCGAGGCTTTCCAGAGCCTCTCTCACTTCCTGGACGTTGCTGTAGGTGTGGAGGAAGCTGCCTCCCTGGATGAAGGCGGCCCGCACCGGATAGGGCTCCGAGGTGAGCATGGCCTTGATCAGCTTCTGGGGGAGAGCGGAGAAATAGTTGGGGAGCACCTTCTCTTCTGCCCCCACCCTTTCGTACCGTTTTTTCAGGGGGACCAGATCGCGCAGGTGGAGCTCGGGCGAACCGCCGAACTCGACCGGGGGCGGGATGTAGTCGATCTCGCCGCCCGGGATTCCAAGATTGCCGGTGATCGCCCGGAGTATGGAGGCGGCCCGGTTGAACTGGTAGTTGTTGATGTTGTTGTCCTGGCCGTTGCCCGAGTAGACGACGGCCGGTCTGCCCCGAGCGATAGTCTTGGCCAGCTCCTCGATCTGGGCCGCCGGCACCCATGTGATATCGGCTACCTGCTCGGGCGGGTAGGCCTGAACGTGCTGTTTCAACTCCTCGAACCCCACCGTCCAATCTCGGACGAAGTCTTTGTCGTAGAGCTCCTCGTTCACGGTCACGTTCAGCAGCGCCAGAGCGAGGGCCAGGTCTGAGGAGGGGCGCGGCCGGATCCAGAGGTCGGCCCGCTCGGCCAGGGCGGTCTTTGCCGGGTCTATGACGACCAGCGTAGACCCCCGTTCCTTGGCCGCCAGGATGCGAGAGCCCTCCGGATACGAGGTGGCGGTCAGGTTGGCGCCCCAGGCCACGATCGTGCGCGGCGGGAAATCGATATCAGGATGAGACAGGAAGCCATAGGTGCCGAGCATGCCCCGCAGCCGGGGGTGGAAGCAGATGTACGACATCGAAGCGATGTTGGGGGTACCGAAGGCATTGGCGAGTCGGGAGAGGTAGCTGTCCCCATATCCTTTGGCGCATCCCTGCATGAAGGCAACGGAGTCGGCGGAGTATCGCGCTCGGGTCTCGTCGAGACCCCGGGCGATGGTGTCCAGGGCTTCGTCCCAACCGATCCGCTCCCACTTGCCCTCGCCCCGGGCTCCGGCTCTCTTCAGCGGGTGCGTGAGGCGGTAAGGGCTGTTCAAGTACTCGAGCGCCGCTTGGCCGTTGACGCACAGCGTGCCCCGGTTGACCGGATGGTCGGGGTCGCCCTCGATCCTGACCGGTCGGCCGTCTTCCAGGTGGACCAGCATACCGCAGCCGGCCCCACACCAGAGTTGACACGTGGTTCTGACGACCTCGTTATCGCTCATGCCGGGTCCCCCCCGAAACCAAGACGGTACACACGACTTGGCTCAGCTTACGCTAAAGAGCGGGCAGCCGCCCCGTGATCCGATCGAGATCGCTCAGCGCGCGCCCGGCCTTGGTGGCTACGACGCCGAAGTCCGGGCTATCCGTCGCCAGCACCTCGACGACCGGCCCGACGATCTCGGCGAGCACCTGATTGTCGGCTGCGAGCCGACCGAGGACCCTATGGGCCGATTCCAGGAGCCCAGGGGACGGCGAGTCGTGGAGAAGAGACTGGAGAACGGGTCTGACCGACCGCGGGCCCAGGTTGATCAGGCCGTCCCCGGCCAGCCAGCGCACGTCCGAAAGCGGGTCGCTCAGCAATCGGGCCAGCGCATCCACCGAAGGGGGATCGACCATCGCGGCCAGGGTTTTGGCCGCTTCCCAACGGGCGCGCTTCTTCGGGCTTTCGAGGAGGGCCCGCACCGGCTCCGCTGCCGGTTCCCCCATAAGGACCAGGGTCTCCCGGGCCCGTTTGCGCGCCATGCCGTTGTCGCCTGATAGCGCTTCGACCAGCTCTTTGACGGACCGCTCCATGGCTGGGCCTCCTGTCAACTCGTTTCAGAACAAAGCCGCGGCCGCCCAGTGCGCCCTGGGCGGCACGATAGTGCGTCCTCGGTCCCGCACATAGCGCTGCTATTCGCGCTCCCTGCGTCCTTCTCTGGCGCGTGCCCAGCCCGTCCCTGGCGGCGGAGCTTCATTCTGAAACGAGTTCTAGGTGCAGGGAACCATTTCAAAGACGTGGCAACCCCAGGGCGGCATGTCGAGGTACAACCCCGGCTCCACCAGTCCGCCCCCCTCCCGTTTGTAGGTGATGTCGTTCAGCAGGTCGCGCAGCGTCCAGCGTTCCCCGGCCAGGTCGCTGAACGGCGGAGAGACGTAGCACTGACTCTGGTGGTCGGAGAAGTTGACGACGATCACGAACCTGTCGCCCAGGTCACCCCGCCACCCTTGGGCTACGAAGCTCTCGTGGGTCCAGTTGCCGTCCCACGCCGGCCGGCAATCGAGCACGGTCCACATGCCCTCGCGCAACCCGGGGTTTCGCAGGCAGGCAAGCAGCGACCGATAGAAGGCCCGCAACTCCTCGTCCACGGGCTCGAGCGGTCGCCGGCAGAGATGCACGGGTAGGCGGATCTTGGCTCCCTCCAGCTGTCCCTGATGGAGGAACCGCAGCCCTGGGCAGAGGAACGCGATGACCGCGGCCGCCTTGTGCTTCTCGAGAGAGAAGGTCGCGGCGGCCCTGGGCTCGTCGTGGTTCTCGAGGAACCGGGCCGAATGCTCCTGGAAGTCCATGTGCGCGTGAAGGTGATCGCGCACCTTGGGGACGTCGCCCTCCACCAGCCGGTCGTACAGCCGCTTGTCGTAGGTGAAGTCGAAGCCCTGTCGCTGGAGCTCCCATTCGAGGTCCCAATAGACCTCGGCCATGAACAAGAAGCCAGGGTGATCCGCCTTGATCTTCGCGATCGCGTCCGGCCAGAAGGGCTCGGTGGGTATCCCCCAGGTACGCTCGAACACCTCCGGCAGGATCAGCATGGCCATGTCGCAGCGCACCCCATCGCACCGTTCGGCCACTCGGCCGAGTTCGGCCAGCATGGCTTCCCGGAGCGCCGGGTTTCCGTAGTCGAGTTGCAGCGTGTCCGGCCAGCCGTCGAAATAGGGGTCGCGCCCGTAGGCCAGCACCGCGTCGCCCACCTTGCAGAAGTTGTGGGGCTCGCGAGCGATGTCTTCCTCGCTGCCGCGGACGTAGTGGTCGGGATGCTGCATGGCCCAGGGGTGGTCGGGGGCCGTGTGATTCGGGACGAAATCGAGGATCAGCCGCAGGCCTCGCTCGTGTAGGCGGGCACGGAGGCGTCCAAGTGCCTCGTCGCCTCCGAGCGTAGCCGACACTTCGTAACCCGTGATCGCGAAGCACGATCCGCAGATGTCGTCCTCGCTCAAGTCGGGGAGCACCCGGGCAAACTCCTCCCGCCACGCCGGGTTGCTGCGCGACACGGCCCGCCCCGCGGCGCCGGTCTGCCAGACACCGAGGAAGTAGACCAGGTCCACGCCCGCCGCGACCCAGCCATCGAGGTCGCTGTCGGGCACATCGTCCAGAGTGGCCGGGCGGCCGAGGTCTCGGGAGAGGTCATTGAGCCAGGTCCGGGTGTTGACCTGGTAGAGAAGGGGGTTGTGACCCGGCCGGGGCGCCTGGGTCGCCGCCCGCCTGGGTACCGGCCGGGGCGCCGGCTCGGTGCCGGAGGCGCTCATACCTCCACCTCTTCCTCCGCCAATCCGTAGGCCAGCCTCTTGGCGGACTCGCCGCTGCGGACAGCTTCCTTGGTGAAGGTGGCGGACATGCGCAAGAAGCGCGCCACCACTCCGGTCCAGCCGGTCTGGTGGCTGGCGCCCAGACCGGCCCCGTTATCGCCGTGGAAGTACTCGTAGAACAGGATGTAGTCCCGCCAGTGGGGGTCTGTCTGGAACTTCTCCGCTCCGCCAAAGACGGGACGACGGCCGTCGGCGTCCCGCAGGAAGATCGCCGACGAGCGGCGCATGATCTCCATAGCCGCGTCGAAAAGCGTAGCCTGGACTCCCGAACCGGTGGGGCATTCGATGGTGAAGTCGTCGCCGTAGTAGCTATAGAGGGTGAGAAGCGCCCGGACCAGCAGCGCGCTGGTGGGGAACCAGATGGGCCCGCGCCAGTTCGAGTTACCGCCGAACATACCGGTGTCGGACTCGGCGGGGAGATATCCCACCCGGAACTCCTGGCCGTTCGTCCCGAAGACGTAGGGATGCTCGAGATGGTATCTGGACAGCGACCTCACCCCATACGGACTGAGAAATTCGTCCTCGTCCAGAAGCCGGGCCAGGACCAGTCGGAGCTTCTCCTCGTTGAGAAGCGCGAGGAGGTGACGGCCGTCTTTGACGGCCGGCGACGCGATGTTGGCCACGAGCTCGGGATGGTTCTGCGTGAACCAGACGGCTCGTTCTCTGAACTTGGGCAGCTTCTCCAAGCCCTCATGGGGGAAGACGCTGCTCGCGCACAGCGAGAGCAGTCCGACCAAAGAGCGCACTTTCAAACGAGTGGCTGAGCCGTCGGGCAGGCGGAGGAGATCGTAGAAGAAGCCATCTTCCGGGTCCCACATCTCGTCTTCGTGCTCGCCCATGCGGTCCATCGCTCCGGCGATCCACAGGAAGTGCTCGTAGAACTTGCAGGCCAGTAGCTCGTACGCCGGGTTGGCGATGGCCAGCTTCACTGCCATCGACAGCATGTTCTGGCAGAAGAAGGCCATCCAGGCAGTGCCGTCTGCCTGCTCGAGGTAACCTCCTGTAGGCAGGGGGGCGCTCCGATCGAACACACCGATATTGTCCAGGCCGAGGAAGCCGCCCTCGAAGACGTTACTGCCGGTACGGTCTTTGCGGTTGACCCACCAGGTGAAGGTCATGAGCAGCTTGACGAACATCCGCTCGAGGAACTCCAGGTCCCCCTCGCCGTTTATCTCCCGCTCGAGGTTGAACAGGAACTCAGCGGCCCAGGCATGCACCGGCGGGTTCACATCGCCGAAGTCCCACTCGTAGGCGGGTAGCTGACCGTTGGGGTGCATGTAGTTCTCGCTGAGCATGAGTTCGAGCTGCTGCTTGGCGAAGTCCAGGTCAACCACCGAGAGGGCTATGGTGTGGAAGGCCAGGTCCCAGGCGGCGAACCATGGGTATTCCCATTTGTCCGGCATGGAGATGATGTCCTGGTTCACCATATGGAACCAGTTGGAGTTGCGGGTAGGGGGCTTCGGACCCCCTTCCTTCTTGGCCCCGCGGTCGCGCAGCCACCGATCGACGTCGTAGGTATAGCACTGCTTGGTCCACAGCATCCCGGCCATCGCCTGGCGCATGACCAATGCTCCGTCCTCGCCGAGCTCGGGCGGAGTGAGAGCGGCGTAGAAGTCGTCGGCCTCGGCCTCGCGGGCGGAGAAGATGGCGTCGAAGTCAGAGCCGATCGAAGCTTCGGCGCCAGGTGCGTCGCCCTTGGCTGGCTCGCCATCCCCGGCCCGCAGTCTGAGGCGTAGAACGGAGCTGTCGCCAGGTGCGATAGTCACCAGGTAGTGGGCGGCGGCCTTGGTGCCTTCACCTTCGGGGTTCACCGCGTCCTCGGCGCCGGCCACCACATAGTCGTTTATGCCGTCCTTGACATACTTCGTCGTGCTGGGAGTGCCGAAGACTCGCTGGGTGTTGGTCTCGTTGTTCACCACGAGGAACTGGGGATCGCCCTCGCAGGCGAGGTAGTAGGTCCCCAGGAGGGAGTGCTGGGCCTCCAGAGTCCGGCATGATGCCGCGCCCGATTTGCCCCCGGCCGCCCGCGATTTCCCCGACGGGGCAGGCAGCGTGCGGATCCGCGGCCGGGGCTCGTCCTCGGGCAGGT
Source organism: uncultured Actinomycetes bacterium (assembly GCA_963713545.1). Lineage (GTDB taxonomy): Bacteria > Actinomycetota > Thermoleophilia > RBG-16-64-13 > RBG-16-64-13 > CAVPLM01. The sequence goes on from CAVQME010000009.1 coordinate 122,645, forward strand.
GCCACCACGTGTTGCGGAACCAGAGTGTGGGCAGCAGGACCAACACCGCCGGCTCCGGACCGCGGTTCCAGGCCGTCACCCGGATGAGGAGGTCGTCGGGGGAGGCCTTCGCATACTCCACGAACACGTCGAAATAGCGGTCTTCGTCGAAGACACCCGTGTTGATGAGCTCGTACTCCTGCTCGTGCCGGCCGCGGGACGCGTTGGTCCGCACCAGGTCGTCGTAGGGAAAGGCGGATTGAGGATACTTGTACAGATACTTCATGTAGGAATGGGTGGGTGTGGAGTCCAGGTAGTAGTAGTACTCCTTGACGTCCTCTCCGTGGTTTCCCTCGCTGTTGGTGAGCCCGAAGAGGCGTTCCTTGATGATGGGATCGACCCCGTTCCAGAGGGCCAGGGCGAAACAGAGATTCTGCTTGTCGTCCGAGACGCCCGCTATCCCATCCTCACCCCAGAGATACGCCCGAGACCGGGCCTGATCATGGGTGAAGTAGCTCCACGCATCGCCCGTCTCGCTGTAGTCCTCGCGTACGGTCCCCCATTGGCGCTCGGATAGATAGGGGCCCCACTTGCGCCAGGGCACTCCTGTCTCCTTAGTCTCACGCAAGCGCTTGTTTTCGACTGCTTCGCCCATGGCCCTTCTCTCCTAAGAGTGCTCTACTAAGTTGCAGGATTCCCCTGACTGTGGGCGCTCGAAACCCCGCCTGCGCGTCGGTCCTGGTCCGCCGGCCAGAAGCGCGACGGCTGTCGCCAGGCCGGTCCGCCACAAAAAAAGGAAGGCCGGCCTTTGGGGGCCGGCCTTCAGTCGCGCCGTCTCTTTGTCGCGGTCGGGTCCTAGACCATGGCCTTCCGCTTGAGCTCCTGGAACTCCTCCTCGGTGATGGCGCCCGAGTCTTTGAGTGCCTGTGCTTTGGCGATCTCCTCGGCCGCAGAGTACCCGGCCGCTCGCTTCTGCCGCGCCTGGGCCTCATCGATCATCTGCTTGTCCTGCTCGGTCATCTTGGGTCGGGCGATCATGTAGACCAGAAGGCCTACCAGCGGGATGAAGATCAGGAAGATGACCCAGCCCGCTTTGGCCCCGCCGCCGATGTCGTTCCGACGAAAGATGTCGGAGAAGACCGTGATGAAGATCCAGATGTAGATCATCCAGAAGAAGAACACAGCCATAGTCCATAGAACGCTGCCGGTTCCCCACTGGTTGACTTGCGGGCCGCACCCCGTAAGGGTGAGCAACAGGATGCCGATCAACAGAACTGGGAAGAACCACCGCTTCAGGACTTGCTTCATAACCCCACCCTTTCTCTTGGACTTTGATCGGCTACAATCCTAGCAGCTTGGCCTTCGCGGCTGCGAACTCTTCCGGCGACAGGATGCCTGCCTGCTGCATCTCGGCGAGTTGCTGGAGCTGCGCCATGGTGTCGGGAGCCGCCGCGGCCGCCGGGGCGGCAGCTGGTGGCGGCGCCATGGCCTGCTGCTGGGCTACGGCTGCGGCTGCAGCTTGCGCGGCAGCGGCCTCCATGGCGGCTTGCTGCTCCTGCGCCTGATAGGCGGCCAATTCCTGCTGATCGGCGGCCGCTTGCTGCTGACCGGCGGCCTTCGTCTGCTGATGGTGGCTCACCGCCCCAACTGTTCCAGCTACCACGGCGGTCGTGGCCGCCACTCTCACCAGGCCGGGTCCTCTTCTGCGCCTCATCCTTGGTCTCCTTTCAGTTCAGTGGTAGTCAGTGTCAGCCCGCGTCCGCGTAGTCGATGGCCGCCTGCACCAGCTCGTAGGGGATGCGGTTCGAGCCGACGAGGACGCCGCCCGCTTCTCGCACAGTGTCGGCGAATCTCCGGGCCCAGAGGTTCTCCCAGATGAGCACCGCGGCTGAACTATTGGGTTCGAGCTCGTCGGCGATGAACATGAGGTCCTCTTCGTTTATGAGATCGCCGATGGCCTTTTCAAACGCGAAGGCTTCCGCCTCCTCGGTGGCCAGCTCTTCGAACTCAAATGCCATCACCGAACCATCCGCATCTTTCTTGACGAAGGCTAGGTCCATCACCCGGATGGTGCCGTTGTCTACTAGATCCCCCAGAGCAGGAAGGATCTCTCCCTTGAACTTGTTCCCCGGAAACCCGATCACGATGTATTCAACGGGCCCCAACGACATAATTTTGCCTCGCTTTCCTCCGTAGTGCTTATGAGAACGTGTTCCATCGCGTGCCGCGTGAACAGCCTAGCACCGCGAGTCCAGATTCATTGTAAGAGATGCCCGGAAGCTCGGGAAGCACCATAAGGGGCTAATGATGGTGCAGCCGGTAGGCTAAAATACGCCGTCGCCGGCTTCAAGCCGAAGACTCCTCAGAGGTGCGGTCACTGCCGATCAAGATGCGGGCTGCCGAAACATGAGAACCACGGGCGGTATCCTACGTCCGAAGCTGCGGCCGCCGCGGCTGGGGCCGGATCGGTTGGAACGGCAACGGCTGCTCGCCCGGCTGGACCAGGGGCTGACCGGACAGTTCACCTTGGTCGCGGCCCCGGCGGGCTATGGCAAGACGACGCTGCTCGCCCAATGGATCAGGTATCAAGATCTGCCTTCGGCCTGGCTGGCACTGGACGAGGGGGACAACGAGCCCAGCCTCCTCTTGGAAGAGCTGGCCGCAGCGGTCAGGACCGTGTTTCCCGACTCCTGCCAGGGCATCAGCTCCCTGCTCGGCCGTCCAGGGCTCCCATCCCTCGAGATAATGACTCGGGAGTTCGCAAACGATCTGGATGACCTTGATGAGTTCATCTTGGTGCTTGATGATTGCCACAACCTGAAGGACCCGCGCGTCCTCGAGATCCTCCGCCGCCTCACCTACCAGCCCCCCGCCTCACTCCACCTGGTTCTCTCGTGCCGGGCGGACCCCCTACTGCCCCTCGGCGCCCTACGCGGGCGGGGGCTTCTGCAGGAGATCCGGGCTGCCGACCTCCGCTTCAATTACGAGGAAGCGGAGGCATACCTTGATCAAGTATTCGAGCGGCCTTTGACGGAGAGTCAGCTGAAGTCGCTGCTCGATCGGACAGAAGGCTGGATTGCCGGCCTGCATCTGGCCGTGCTCTCGCTTGTGGGTCGGGAGGATTTCGAAAAGGGCATCCGAGAGTTCGCCGGCAGCGACCGCTACATCGCCGACTACCTCATGGACGAGCTTTGGACCCGGCTCGATCCGACGGTTAGAGAGTACCTTCTGGCCACTTCGATCCTTGACCGCGTGTCTGCGCCGCTGGGCAGGGCGGTCATCGGTGAGGGGGCTATCGACTTCATCGAAGGGCGTTCCATCCTGGAGTGGTTGGAAGAAGCGAACCTCTTCGTGGTCTCTGTTGACGAGCAGCGGGAATGGTTCCGTTATCACCACCTCTTCAGAGACATGTTGCGCCGCTCACTCCACACCACCGGGTCCGAAGCGGACGTGTCCGCTCTCCACGTTCGTGCGGCCGGATGGCTGGGCGCCCATGATCTCGTCGACGATGCGTTGGGCCACCTTCTGCATGCGGGAAGACCGGAGCTTGCCGCGGAGTTGGTCGAAGGGAAACGCCAAGTCGCCATCGACCGGGAGCAGTGGCGGGCGCTGGAGCGTTGGGTGGATAGGTTGGGCCCAGACGTAGTCGCTGCTCGGCCTCGTCTTATGCTGGTCTACGCTTGGCTGGCGCAGCAACGGGCTGACTTCGCGGAGATGGGCAGCTACTGCGACCGGGCCGAGCAACTGCTCGGGCAGTCGGAGCAGCCGGTCGATGACGATGGGGCCCTTCGGGGAGAGGTCGCCACTCTGCGTGCGCACCTCAGCTACTGGCGAGCTGATGGCGAGAAGGCCTTGCTGTATTCCCGCCAGGCGCAGACAAGTCTTCCTCCCGATTATCGCCACGCCCGGGCCACAGCCGCGGTCTTCGAGGGTGCTGGTCTGCACCTGCTCGGTCGGAACCAAGAAGCCTTCGACGTCTTCCGCCGGGGCTCTTTCGGCGATTACGGAAGGGGCCTCCATCCCCGGGTCATGGTTGGATTGGCCCTATTGGGATTCGCGACCGGCCAAGTCGACTACGCAGAACGTGTGGCAAATACCCTCCTATCTCAGGCGATCACTCTCGATCTGGGGGACAGCCTAGGCTGGGGTTACGACTTCCTCGGGTTGGCTGCCTACCTGCGCAATAACCTCTCCATGGCAGAGGAGCATTTCGGATCGGTCGACCCGTACGCAACTTACGTCGTTCCGGCCAAGCAGTCCGCGTACGGTTTGGCGTGGCTGGATTGCGCTCAGGGCAGACCGGAGGAGGCCCTTGGGGTCATGGACCGGTTCAGCTCTGTCGCTTCCGATCTCAAACTACCTCTCGAGCCCGAGATCCGGCTGCTGCGCGGACGCTTGGCCGCTCTGTCTGGTCGCCCCTCAGGCGAAGAGGATCTTGCTCGAAGCCTCCTTCCTGCGCCAGGCGAAGGACTTCTGCAGCTGAACATGTGCCACGAGCTCAGCGGGATCAGTGCCCTAGCGGTTCTGCTGATGGAGGGGAGCGAGGATGATCTGGTTGCCTGCCAAGCGGGGCTGGGACGCCTACTCGCCAGCGCCGAGGCGACCGGAAACATCTTCCGCTCCGTGCAATGCCTCATCCTCCAGGCGCTTCTTCACGACCGACAGGACCGCAATCCTGAAGCGCTGGCCTCGCTTGCCCAAGCAGTCGCGCTGGCGAGGCCCGGTCGCCTGGTCCGGCTGTTCCCGGAGATGGGTGCGCGGGCGCACACGTTCCTGCGGGCGCTACGCGTTCGCGGAAGCGCCGATGCTTTTCTAGACGGTTTGATAGCCTCGTTCGCAGGGCAGGAGTCTGCAAAGGGCGTCAGCTCTCGGATTCACCCGGCGGATGCCGGTGGGGGCTACCTCTTGGACACTCTGCTGACAAATCGGGAACTCGATGTGCTCGAACTGCTGGAACAGCGCTTGAGTAACAAAGAGATCGCCAGGCGGCTCGTCATCTCCCCCGCCACGGTCAAGCGCCATACCCTCAGCATCTACAGTAAGCTGGGCGTGGGCAGCAGGCGCGAGGCGGCCGCCAAAGCCCGGCACCTGGGGATCCTTTCGGCCCCGCACTAGCCTCCCCGCAGGGCAGCAGTCTCCCTATCGCGCCAACCAGTCGGCCGCGCCCGCCCGAAGGCGACCATACTTGCACCCTTGTGGTGCTGTGCGGAAGCACCTCCCTGGTCTAGCCTGGAATAGAACTACCACTCCGGTATTGGGGGAAGAGTATGGCATCTACCGACCTACCTGATTTCCCCAGCGACGCCCCGGCTCTCTACGAGATCCGGGTCCGCGGTGCTCTGGACCAGACGTGGTGCGGACTGATCGAAGGGATGACACTGGAGGTGTTGCCCGACGACCCTCAGCCGGTGACGGCGCTTCGCGTGGTCGTGCCCGACCAGGCCGCGCTGGCAGGCCTTCTGGACGCGCTGTTCGGCGTCAACGCCACCGTGCTTTCGGTCACGGCCCTGGAAGCGGCATAAGAGACCGGCAGGGCGGCCAGATAGGAGACATCATGAAAGCATTGGCGGCTTTTCCCGGCAGTCGAGAGGTGCGACTCATAGACCACCCCGAGCCGGTGGTTGCGGGGCCCACCGAAGTCAAGCTGCGGATACTCGAGGCCGGGATCTGCGGGACCGACCGTGAGATCACCTCGTTCGAGTACGGGACCCCGCCCGTCGACTCTCCCTATCTCGTCATCGGTCACGAAGCGCTTGGCGAAGTGGTCGAAGTCGGGAGTGATGTCACTCGGCCTGACTCTCGGCGACCTCGCAGTGCCGATGGTGCGCCGTCCCTGCTCAGACGATTGGTGTGGCCCTTGCCGTCACGGTCGCCAGGACTTCTGCATCACCGGCGATTTCACCGAGCGGGGCATCAAAGGGGCGCACGGCTACATGACCGAGTTCGTCGTCGACGACGAGCGTTACATGGTGAAGGTGCCCAAGGAGCTTGCGCGACGTCGCGGTCTTGCTGGAACCACTGACTGTGGCCGAGAAAGCGGGCGAGCAGGCCCGGGTCTTGGTGCAAAGACTGCCCGGCGACCTCAAGTATGATCCGAGTAACCTCCACGCGGTCGTTCTTGGGGCGGGCCCTATCGGGCTGTTGGGGGCGATGAAACTGATGGATGCCGGTTTCAACACCTGGGTCTACTCAATGGATCGAGCCGACAGCCCCAACGTCCAGATCGCGACTGCCATCGGCGCCCAGTTCATCTCCGCGGCCGAGCACCCACCGACAGAACTGGCCGCCATAGTCGGCAACATCAGCCTGATGTACGAGGCTACCGGCATCGCCAAGGTGGCCTTCGACGCGCTGAGCGTGCTCGGTGTGAACGGTGTGTTTCTCTCCACGGGCGTACCGGCGATAGGGGACCCGATCGAGATCGGCGCTCAGCAGATCATGCGCAACCTGGTCCTCAACAACCAGGTCATGTGCGGCACGGTCAACGCGGGCCGCGCCTCCTTCGAGGAAGGGCTCGAGGATCTGGGGGCCTTCATGGGGCGCTTCCCGGAAGCCGTTCGCGCCATGATCACGGCCCGCGTACCTCTCGATGAAGCCCGCGAGGCCGTTCTTGCGCGGGGCGGGATCAAGACGGTCGTCACGGTGGCGTGAATATCGCGATGGCCGGAGAATCTTGACAGGAGGGACGATGGCTTCACCCTGGATCGACGTTTCGGTGACTCTGCGAACCGGCATGGTCAACTGGCCGGGCGATCCGCCGGTCCGTTTCAGCCACGCTCTGAGCATCGAGCGGGGCGACCCATGCACGGTCTCCCAGCTTGAGTTGGGCGCGCATACGGGCACGCACATGGACGCGCCGGCGCACTTCGTGCGCGGCGGAACAGGCATCGACACCATGCCGCTTGAAGCAGCCATCGGACCGGCGCGGGTGATCCCCATCCGCGACCGCGAGTCCGTCAAGGTCGACGAGTTGACAGGGCACGACATCCAGCCTGGCGAGCGGATCCTTTTCAAGACCCACAACTCTGAACACTGCTGGGATACCGACAGCTTCGTGGAGGACTTCGTCTACCTGTCGGCACCGGCGGCCCAGTTTCTCGTCGAGCGAGGGGTGAGGCTCGTGGGGATCGACTATCTCTCCGTCGGTGGTTTTCAGGCGGACGGAGAAGAGACGCACCAGGCCCTGCTCAAAGCCGGCATCTGGATCATCGAGGGGCTGGACCTGAAGCAGGTGCGACCGGGTCGAGTGGAGCTGGTCTGTCTGCCTCTCAAGATCGCCGGGGGCGACGGCGCGCCGGCCCGAGCGCTCGTGCGTCAACTCGGCGACGACGGCGACGGGCAGGCGCCGACCGGCATCAACTAGGTCATCAAAGGAGAGACGATCATGAAGGTCATCATCGTGGGTGGAGTGGCCGGTGGCGCGTCGTGCGCGGCGCGTCTGCGCCGGCTGGACGAAACGGCCGAGATCCTCATGGTTGAGCGCGGCCCGTACGTGTCGTACGCAAACTGCGGGCTTCCCTACCACATCGGTGACGTGATCGAAAAAGAGTCGAGCCTCCTGGTGGCGACAGAGGAGACATTTCGCCACACGTTCGCGATCGACTGCCGGACCCGCTGCGAGGTGACCGCCATCTCGCCCAAAGCGAAGACGGTGGAGCTCAAGAACCACGCCACCGGCGAGGTGACTACCGAGAAATACGACAAGCTCGTGCTCTCGCCCGGGGCGGCTCCCATCCGTCCACCGCTTCCCGGCATCGACCTCCCTGGGATCTTCTCGGTCCGGACCGTGCCCGACGCGAGGGAGATCCGGGAGTGGCTCGAACAGGGAGCCAGTGGTCTGTCGGAAGAGCGCAAGTCCTCCGTATTCCACGCGGTGGGCGGCGCAAGGCGTGCGGTGGTGGTCGGCGGGGGATACATCGGTCTCGAGATGGCGGAGAACCTGGTCCATCGCGGGCTCGACGTGACGGTGGTCGAGATGCTCGACCAGGTCATGGCTCCGCTCGATCCGGAGTGCGCTCGGCTCGTCGAGAGCCACCTGGAACACCACGGCGTCCACCTCGCCCTCAACGACGCGGTGGCCGGGTTCGAGCAGACCGCGAGCGGCTCGCTCGAGGTCTTCACCAAGGCCGGCAAGGTCCATCCGGCAGACATCGTGATCCTGGCCATCGGCGTGCGTCCGGAGACAGCGCTTGCCAAAGCGGCCGGGCTCGAGATCGGAGAGCGCGGCGGGATCCGTGTGGACGAACAGATGCGCACCAGCGACCCGGACATCTTCGCCGTGGGTGACGCGGTCGAAGTCAAGGACTATGTCACCGGTGAATGGTCCCTCATCCCCCTGGCCGGGCCGGCAAACCGGCAGGGCCGGATCGTGGCCGATGTGATCTCCGGGCGCGACTCGCGCTTCCGCGGCACGCAGGGCACCTCGGTGATCGGGATCTTCGGAGCCACGGTGGCCATGACCGGCGCCAATGAGAAGCTGCTCGTTCGGTCGGGCCAGACCGACTTCGAGAAGATCTATCTCTTCCCGAATTCGCACGCCGGCTACTATCCGGGCGCCAAGACGATCGTACTCAAGGTCATCTTCCGGAAGTCCGACGGCCGTCTCTTGGGGGCGCAGGCGCTGGGGCTGGACGGCGTCGAGAAGCGCATCGACGTACTGGCTCTGGCCATCCAGATGGGCGCGACCGTATACGACCTGGAAGAGGCCGAGCTCTGCTATGCGCCGCCGTTCGGAAGCGCGAAGGACCCCGTCAACTTCGCGGGGATGGTCGCCGCCGACGTTCTTCGCGGCGACATGCCACTCGCCCACTGGACCTCGGTGGACGGCCAGTTCCTCCTCGATGTGCGCAACCCTGCCGAGTTGGCCGCGGAATCCGTTCCCGGCGCGGTCAACATCCCGCTACCCGAGCTGCGCGGGCGCTTGGGCGAACTGCCGCGCGATCGCGAGATCCTCGTGATCTGCCGCTCAGCTCAGCGCGCCTACTACGCGACGCGCATCCTGATGCAGAACGGGTTCAAAGTCAGGAACCTCTCTGGAGGCATGCTGTCGCGGTCGATGCTGGGGGGCGGAGATAGATAGCTCCATCCGGTAGGACCTGAACAAGCTGGGTCACGGGAACAAGCCTCCTGAGCTACATGGGTATCGGGACTTGACATTCCCATGACGACGGTCGGGCGGGGTATAGTTTTGGCGTGCAAGAGAGGCGCCACACCCTCCTAACCAAGCTGCGGCCACCCCGGCTGGGTCCGGACGTGCTCGAGCGCCCTCGTCTCCTTGCCCGCCTAGACGACGGTCTCTCGAAGCCGCTGACGCTGTTAGGCGCGCCCGCCGGCTACGGCAAGACGACGCTGCTGGCCCAGTGGATCCAGCATCAGGATCGTCCCGTCGCGTGGCTGACACTGGACGAGGGTGATAACGAAGTCGACGTGCTCGTGGAAGAGATCGTGGCGGCGGTTCGCACCAAATTCCCAGACTCCTGCACGCGCGTAATGGCTTTGCTTGCTCGGCCGGGACTGCCGCCGGTCAAGCTGTTGAACCAGGAGTTGGCGAACGGCCTGGATGAGCTCGACGAGTTCGTCCTGGTGTTGGACGATGTTCACAGCGTGAACAATCCGGACGTCCTCGAAATCCTCAAGACTCTCATCTGGCAAGCGCCCAAGTCACTTCATCTTGTGCTCGCGTCCCGGGCGGATCCCGTCCTCCCGCTGGGAGCCCTGCGGGGACGGGGTCTGATGAACGAGATACGGGCCGCCGACCTGTGCTTCAGCCATGAGGAGGCGGCAGAGTATCTTCGGGGGGCATTCGGCCCAGCTTTGACCGAGGAGGAACTGACGGCGCTCCTTCAGCGGACGGAGGGCTGGATCGCGGGACTCCATCTAGCCGCGCTCTCTCTTGCAGGACGCGAGAACATCGAGCAAGGGATCGCCGAGTTCACCGGCAACAACCGCTACGTCGTCGAGTACCTGATGGACGAACTCTGGGCACGGCTGGATCCGAAGGTCGAGCGCTACCTTTTGGCGACCTCGATACTAGATAGGCTGTGCGCTCCCTTGTGCCGGGCGGTCGTGGGGGAGGAGGATCTTGACTCCGTCCAAGGACAGCCGGTACTGGAGTGGTTGGAGGACGCGAATCTCTTTACCGTCTCGCTCGACGATCAGCGGGAATGGTTCCGCTACCACCATCTGTTCCGCGACGTCTTGCGCCGCTCGCTGAACTCCACCTGGTCACCGGAGGACATCGCTGCTCTTCATACGCGCGCCGCCCAATGGCTGAGTGACCGCGGAATGGTAGACGACGCGCTGATGCACTTCCTAACCGCGGACAGGCCGGAGTCGGCGGCCGATGTAGTCGAGATGCACGGGAAGGCGGCCATCGAACACGAAGAGTGGCGAGCACTCGAGCGCTGGATGGGGACGATCGAGGCCGGCCTCCTCGACAGTCGTCCTCGGCTGGTCTTGTTCCAGGCCTGGCTCGCACACATCCGGCAAGACCTGGTCGGCACGATTCGCCACTGCGAGCGGGCCGAGCAGTTGCTTGGCCTGCAGCAGCCGCCTCTCCAGGACGAGCTGGCCCTCAGAGCAGTGATCAGCGCCCTGAGGGCAGAGGTCTGCTTCTGGACAGGTATGGGAGACGAGGGGCTGTTCCACGCTCGGGAAGCACTGGCCCACCTTCCCCCAGACTACGAGCTCGCCCGCGCTACGGCAGCCTGGTTCGAAGGCGGCAGTCTGCACCTCCTTGGCCGAAATGACGAAGCCTTCGAGGTCTTCCGTAGGTACTCGTTCGGAGACTACGGGTCTGTCCACCCTCGGGTCATGGTCGGGCTGTGTCTGATGGGATTCATGACCGGCGAGGTGGACTATGCGCAACGCTCCGCGGACCTGATGCTCAAGGAGTCGCTCAAGCAGGGACTTATGGAGAGCGCCGGCTGGGCCCACTACTTCCTGGGACTGGCTGCGTATTTGAGGAACGACCTTGCCCTGGCCGAGGAGCACTATGCGGGAGTGGAACCTTACGCGGCGCACATTGTGGCGGTCAAGCAGTGCTACTACGGTCTGGCTTGGGTGCGGCGCGCGCAGGGCAGGTCGGATAAGGCTGTTGAGGTGCTGGACAAGTTCCGGTCCATTGCCGCGGACCTGGACGTCACCCTCCTGGCTGAGACCCAGCTGCTCGAAGCCCGCTTGGAAGTGCTCTCCGGCCGGCCCTCCCCCCAGGAAGTCCTGGCTCGCGGTGTCCTCCAAGCAGCGGGCGACGGACCGATATCATCTCTCCACGTTACCTACGAGTTCAGCTTGATCAGTACCATCTCGGTATTGACGCTCCGCGGAAGCGAAGACGATGCCGAGGCTTGCCATGGAGTGCTGCAGCGTTTGCTGACGACTGCAGAGCTCAATGGCAACGTCTACAGATTGGTCGAGTGTCTCCTCCTGCAGTCGCTTCTGTTCGACCGGCAAGGTCGGAATGCTGAAGCCCTCGACTCACTGGCCCGGGCTGTGAAGCTCGCGAGACCCGGCCGGATGATCCGCTTGTTCCCCGATATGGGTGGACGGATGCGGGCGCTTCTGCAGACCGTGCGGATCCGAAGCGGCACGGATTCCTTCCTGGACGAACTGATGGCCTCATTCACTACGGGAGCACCGTCATCCTCCGCCGGACATACACCTCCCTCTCAGGACCAGCCCCAGGAATACCTGATTGAGACTCTGCTGACCAACCGCGAACTCGAGGTGCTGATGCTCCTCGCCGAGCGCCTCAGCAATAAGGAGATCGCCAGACGACTGGTCATCTCTCCCGCTACGGTGAAGCGTCACACGCTCAGCATCTACTCGAAGCTTGACGTGGCTGGGCGGCGAGAGGCGGTCGCGAGAGCCCGGGAACTGGGGATCCTTCCGGTCTCTCAATAGATGGCCGGCGAGGCCATGCGCCTCACCCTCGCAGCCCCTCCAGACCGTACTTGGACCATTCTGGGTCCTCCCCTGGCGGCGGCCTCCCAGTCTAGACTGGACTCAACCGGCACATCGCGCCAGGAGGCCTTGTGGCACCCGACAGTCTGCCCGATATCTCCGCCGCCACTCCGGCTCTTTACGAGATCTGCGTGCGCGGGGTCCTGGACGAGGAGTGGCGGGAATTTTACGACGGGATGACGATCGAGGTCGCTGAGGACGACGGTCGGCCCGCGACGGTTGTCCGGGTCGTTGTGCAGGACCAGGCCGCGCTGGCCGGTCTTATCACCGCTCTATTCGGAATCAACGCTACGGTGCTGTCGGTCAAGGCCGTGGAACGCCTGTAGCAGGACTCCGGGGAGACTGACAAACAGATCGCCGGCAGGCGGTGCCGGCGGCCAAAAGAACAGGAGGGACCGTTATGGCGAAGGCAGCCACGAAAGCAGAAAGTCAGCACCGGAAGGGTCAAAGCCGATATCGCGCGGATCGACCGGCTGAAAGAACAACTCATGAGCACCCCGCCCGAGGTCGATTTCGAGCGGGTCAGGATAATGGAAGAGGTCTACGAGGATACCGCCGGCTACCAGCAGATCATCCGTAGAGCCAAATTCATGGCCACGCTGCTCGAGAGGAAGAAACTGTACATCGACGACAACCTCTTCGTGGGTAGCATGGCAAGCACTACCAATGGCATCTACACGTATCCGGAATGGAACGTGGATTGGATGAAGGAAGAGAACACTGTTGAGAAGTCGAAGACCCCGGAAGACCGCAAGGCCAACGAGTGGGCGCTCGGGTACTGGGAGAAGCGTGCGCTGAAGCCGCGCACGCTCGAGATCTTCGAGAAGAGGTACGGGTTCGACCCGCGTCCCTGTTATGAGTCCGGCTTCGTCATCAGCTTCTTCGACTGGCCCGGCGGCGGCGGCAACCTGAACTACCCCAGGGTCTACAACAATGGTCTTGCCAGCATGATCAAAGAGGTCGAGGAGCGGCAGATGGCCCTCGACATGCGGCTGCCGAATGCCAGCAAGTTCTACTTCTACGAAGCCAGTCTCATCGTCATGCGCGCCATCGTGCGCCTGGCCAACCGCTATGCTGAGCTGGCCAGAGAGATGGCGGCGAAGGAGGCGGATCCCGGCCGCAAGCAGGAACTGCTCGACATCGCCGAGGTCTGCGAGAGGGTGCCGGAACACCCGGCCCGTAACCTGCGCGAAGCCATCCAGGCTCACTTCTTCTGTCACGTCATTGCGGAGATCGAGCAGGTGGGCTGCGGTTACTCAGAGGCCTACCTGGGCCAGAACTTCGAGCCGTTCTATCAGCGCGACAAGGCGGCGGGCCTGGTCGGTCCTGACGAAGCAGTCTTCATGCTCCAGAACCTCTTCATCAAGCTGAACGAGATCGGCTACTACTATGGCGAGAAGGTCCTTCTGCAGAACTCGGCCGACCTGGGCCAGAGCATCTCACTCGGAGGCTATACCGAGACTGGGGAAGACGCCACCGCGGAGATGGACTACCACATCCTGGAAGCATCTAAGTACCTTCATCTGCCCCAGCCTCCGCTATCGTGCATCGTCACGGAGAAGATGAGCAGCAAGTTTCTTGACAAGGTCCTGGATGTCATCGGCACCGGTGTCGGCATGCCTCAGTTCTGTAACGGCGACGTGATGGTGCAACGCGCCATGAATCTGTTCGGCTCCTCAAAGAAGGGCCTCACACTCGAACAAGCCAGGCGCACCTGTATCGGCGCCTGCGTGGGAAGCTACGTCCCTTACGAAACCGGCCATCCGGTGGAAGGGCAGCCCAACATGGGCAAGGTCCTCGAGCTCACGATGAACGACGGCTTCGATCCCCGCACCAAGCAGCAGATCGGACCCAAGACCGGAGACCCCGAGACCTTCAAGGATTTCGAAGAACTGTACGCGGCCTTCGAGAAGCAATTGACCTTCAATGAGGAGGTCCTCCGCAGGGGAGCATGGATCGCCAGCATGCTGTGCGCCGAGTACATCCCCGTTCCCTGGCGCTCGCTGCTGACCGGGGGCTGCATCGAGACCGGCACCGAAGTCTGGAACGGCGGCGCCAACTACTACACAGTCGCCCAGATCGTGGTCGGCGGCATCGACGCCGCCAACGGGCTGATGGCGGTGAAGCACCTGGTCTTCGACGAGAAGAAGATCACCATGGCCGAACTGAAGAAGGCCCTGGCAGCCAACTTCGACGGGGAATACGAGAAGGTCAGGAAGCTGTGTTATGACGCGCCCAAACACGGCAACGACATTCCCGAAATGAACCGGTTCACGTACAGGGTGTACGAAAGTATCTTGAAGGCTTTCAACAGTGTAGATGGAGGCGGCAACTACCTCAGCCCAGAGATCAAGTCGACCCCGGATGCCTATACCAAGAGCATCCACAACCTGATGGGGCTGGTGACGGGCGCGCTGCCGACCGGCAAGAAGGCTGGGGTCGCCCTCACAGACGGCAGTCTATCGGCCATGCCGGGCACCGACGTCAATGGACCCACCGCGTTGGTGATGTCGGCGGCGAAAAGCCAGGATGCCGTCAAGTACACCGCGACGCACATGAACGTGAAGCTTGTGCCCGACGCGCTCAAGACCCGCAAGGGCAGGGAGAGCACTCTGAATCTTGTCAGGACCCTGTTTGCCAATGGTGGTTATCACATCCAGTTCAACGTCCTGGATACCGCCATTCTCAGGGATGCGCAGAAGCACCCGGAGAACTATCGCGACCTCGTGGTCCGGGTAGCCGGTTTCAGCGCCTTCTTCGTCCGGCTGGCGCCGGGCGTGCAGAACGAGATCATCGAACGCACCGAGCATCAGATCGGGTAGTGCTGAGATTCAACCTGAGCGGTGCGGCGTGGCCGTGGGCCACGCCGCACCGGGCGTTTCTGGGCAGCAACAAAGGTGACAAGTCTGACGCGCCTATCTCCGCGTAATGACCGGCGGGCACGTCTCCTGAGGGCCCAGGAGGACATGAAGACGAGAACAGGCCGCGCTTCGGGATCTGCCTCATTGAAGGGGGGCGTGACAGGATGAACACTGACAACCTGATCACGGTCGAAGAACTGGCGGGGCGCCTCAAAATGGCCGCCGAAGGCGTCAAGCAGAAGTCCGGCTTGATGAAGTCCACCGTCGGCTACATGGAGATGGTTCACAAGTACGTGGACCGGATTGTCACGGCCAAGGAGCAGGGCCGGTTGGTGGCGACCCACGGCACCCAGCAGCCCCTCGAGATCTTCGAGGCGATGGACGTCGTGGGCGTGTTCAACGAATTCTGGGGCGTCATCTCGGACCTGGTGGGGATGCCGGAGTCTGTCCCCGAGGCCTTGAGCATCGCGGCCTCGACCGGTACACCTTTAGAGGTCTGCTCCTTCTTCCGGAACATGGACGGCCTGCTGCACACCGGCAAGTGGCCCCACACGGATGTCTTTCTCTACGCGACCTCGTCGTGCGATAACGTGAAGGCCTTCCACACGCTGGGCCGGCGGTACGGCATCCCGGACTTCGGCATGGAGCGGCCCTACTACCCTTTCACGCGCCAGGCGATGGATCAGTGGAAGAACGAGCACAAGCGGTTGATCGCCTTCCTGGAGGAGCACACGGGGAAGAGGATGGACTACGACCGCCTCAAGGAGGTGGTGCGCCTATCCTACCGTCTCACCGAGGTCAGCCTAGAGGTCCAGCGGCTCACCGCCCATGTCCCGTCACCCATGTCCGCCGAGTGCTTCGGCGGCGTACTGTTGGCGCTTCGCCTGCTGCCCGGGACCCAGGATGCCGTGGACTTTCTTACGGCATTGCGCGACGAACTCCAGGAGCGCGTGGACAAGGGCATCGGCGCTGTCAAGGACGAGCGCTTCCGGGTCATGTGGAGCAGCTTCAGTCCGTTCTGGGACCCGACTCTCATGGCCTTCATGCAGCAGAAGTACGGAGCAGTCTCCGTGTGCGAGGTGCTGTCGAACTGGCGCGGAGAGGCGAAGTGGCTGCTCGACCCGGACGATCCTTTGGGCAACCTCGCCTACCGGACCCAGGTCGCGCCCGGCAACTGCCAATACTCGCCCTCGATCGACTGGGCGGAGAACCTTGTCGCCCAGGCCCGCCAATACAGGGTGGATGGGGCGATCTTCAACAACAACTGGGGCTGCAAGCAGGCTTCGGGCCTCGGCGCAATCGTCAGGGACGAGCTGTTAAGCCAGTGTGGCGTGCCGTCGCTCACCATCGATTGTGACGTGATCGACAGCACGTTCACCAGCCGGGCGGAGGTCGAGAGCCAGTTGGACGGCTTCTTCGAGATGATCGAGGGGAGCAAGGCGTACCAGTCCAGGAGGGCGAACGCATGAACGCGCCGCTGCACAGTCTGAACGAGATGCAGAGGTTGACCTCTCCGTTCCCGGAGAGCGTCACCGTCAAGGACTGGAAGGCTTCGGGCCGGAAGGTGATCGGCTGGTTCAACCCCTACGTACCGGAGGAGATCCTCCACGCGGCCGGGATGCTGCCGTTCGAGGTTACCGGCGACAACGAGCCGGTCCAGATGCAGGGGGCCGAGGCCTACATCTACACCAACTCCTGCTCCAAGATCCGCACC
Organism: uncultured Actinomycetes bacterium; assembly: GCA_963713545.1. Lineage (GTDB taxonomy): Bacteria > Actinomycetota > Thermoleophilia > RBG-16-64-13 > RBG-16-64-13 > CAVPLM01. Next base: position 139,160 of record CAVQME010000009.1, read on the forward strand.
TGCTGGCAACTGCAGCTCGACGGCAAGTACGGCTTCCTGGACGGCTTGGTCTCCTCCTGCTTCTGTGACCAGGATAAGCGGCTGCACAGCGTGTGGGAGTATTACAGGAATCTGCCCTACATGGACATCCTCTACGCGCCGCGCAAGCGGGACGAGGAGGCCGTGAAGCTTTACCTGGCCGATCTCGAGGACTTCAGGGACAGGCTTTCCCTGTACCGGCTGAGCAGGATCCCCGACCAAGACATCGCGAACTCGATCCGCATCTACAACCGGGGACGCGAGCTCATGCACCAGCTCTATGAGCTGCGCAAACGCGATCGACCCCCGGTGACCGGAGCCGAGGCCCTGGAAGTGAGCAAGGCGGCTGCGCGCCTGCCGCGCGAGCGGTTCAACGAGCTGATGGAGCAGCTGCTCGACGAGATCCAGCGCACGGGACGCGAGATCAAGAAGACCAGGCGCCTGATGGTCATCGGCAACGACCTGCACAACACCAACCAGGTCGCCGCGCTCGAGTCGCTGGACGCGCTGGTGGTCGTCGACGAGATGAACTGCGGCATCCGATATGCGTGGGGACAGGCCGACATCCAACTGAGCCCGATGGAGGCGCTGGCCCGCTACCACGTGCTGGGCCGCCCGGTCGACATGCACAACTGGAATTCCGACGGGCGGCTCGAGTTCATCGGCGACCTGGCCGAGCAGTACAGGGTCGACGGCATCGTGTCCGAGATCGTGCGCTTCTGCACCTACAACGGTTGGGACAAGTTCGATCTCAAGAAGCAGATGACACAGCGTGGCATCCCGATCCTGGAGCTCGACCTGGAGTACGGCCATCCGTCGGGAGCGCAGGTGGCGATCCGCGCCGAAGCGTTCATGGAGATGCTGGAAAGCCGGGCCGGCTAGGCCGGCAGGCGACTGGGCCTCATTGGCAGCCAACGCGTCGCGACCCTCGGGTCGGTGAGGCGCGACACAACAAGAAGAAGGAGTATCGACATGGCTAAGCTGGACGTCAAATTCATCAGGGGAGCCCTGACCGGCAAGTGGGATATCGATGTCGTTGTAGGCGGCAAGCAGGTGTCTCACCTCATCATGGATTGGCCGGACGCATTCGGGTTGTGCATCGGAGTCGAGCCAGGGAAGTACGTTTCGGAAGAAGTCACCGTTGAGAAAGGTGTACGGCAGATCGCCATGGCCGGGTGGCGCTGCGACGTCCAGAAATGGTATGGGCACTGGTACAACGACAGAGGTGGGTATGGTGAGCTCCAGTACACGTACCAGGAGGGCAACACGCTCTACGGCTACATTCACGACGTGCCTGCAGACGGCGCCGATCCGGTCGAATGGTCGGTTGCGGTCGAGATACCCGATCACGACCATTTCATCTACCGATATTTCGGTGTGAAGGGGAACAAGGAACTCCACGCCACGCGAATCAAGTGAGCACTGGGGAAGGGGTGTACGAGAGGACCCGTGTGGATCCACCCGTACGCTTCCGATCCTCCGTGCTGTAGAAGGAGGACGAAGCGTGGCTGTCGCTGGAATCGACCTGGGATCGCAATCCACCAAGGTGGTGATCCTCGAAGGCGATGTGATCCTCGGTGGCGCCTCGGTGCAGACCGGGGAGTCTGCGGAGACCGAGGCCCGGATGGCGGTGCAGGAGGCACTGCGGCAGACTGGCCTAGAGCGCGAGGACCTGAAGGCCGCGGTGGCGACCGGCACCCTCAGTGTGCCTGTCACCGCTGCGGTGAACATCGCCGCCTTGGGGCAGCGCTCGGCGGCGAGTTGCATCGCCACGGGAGCCTACTTCCGCTTTCCTCAGGCGCGGACGGTCCTCTATATCGGTGCCGACAGCTCCATGGCCATCCGGCTGTCCGTTGACGGCCAGGTCGAGGACCAGGCGAAGAACGAGCGCTGCGCGGTGTCCTCGGGCGCGCTGCTGGACCTTGTGAGCCGCATGCTCGAAATTCCGGTGGAGGAGTTAGGCCCGCAGTCGCTGCAGGCTACCGCCCCGCAGACGGTGTCCAGCCGGTGCGTGGTCTTCGCCGAGGGCGAGATATTGTCCTTTGTCCATAAGGACCCGCCGGTGCCCGCTCCCGATGTGCTCGCGGGCGTGAACCAGTGTATCGCCGATGGCCTGTGGGGGATGGTGCAGAAGGTGGGCGTGCCCTCCGGGTTGCTGATCTGCGGAGGGGTGGCCCGGAATGTGGGCATCGTCAAGGCGATTGAAGCCCACCTGGGAGAACCGGTGCTGGTTCCTGCGCAGCCGCAGTACGTACGGGCCCTGGGCGCGGCCGTGTTCGCCCGCCGAATGGAGCGGGAGGGAGGCGCGTGATGCTGACCATGGGAATCGACATCGGTTCGCGCAGCTCCAAGTGTGTCATCCTCGACGACGGGCAATTGCTGACCTACGGCACCATTGAGACCGGGCCCGACATCATCAAGACGGCCGAGGCGGTGGTGGATGCGGCCGTCCACCGCCGCACGGGCCTGTGGGGCGAGTACCGGATGCCGTTGCCCGGCGTCAAGGTCGACCACCTCAGGATCGACGACATGGCCTGCATCGTGTCGACCGGATACGGACGCGCCGTCGTGCCCTTTGCCCATCACGCCATCACCGAGATCACCTGCCACTGCCGCGGGGCGCAGTGGTTCGTGCCGGGGGTCTCCACCGTCCTCGACGTCGGCGGGCAGGACAGCAAGGGCATCCGGGTCGGTCCCATGGGCGAGGTCGTCGACTTCGCGATGAACGACAAGTGCGCCGCCGGCACCGGTCGCTTCATGGAGATCGTCGCTGAGGCCCTGCACGTTCCGTTGTCCGAGATCGGCCCCCTGTCGCTGCAGAGCACAAAGGTCCTGCCGTTCAGCTCTACCTGCGCGGCCTTCGGCCGAGGGGCGGCGGTAACGCTGCTCAAGGAAGGCGAGCGCAAGGAGGACATTCTGGCCGGGCTGCACGAGGCGATCGCCAACCGGGTCATGGCCCTGGTTCGAAAGGTCGGCGTTGCGGACAAGTTCGCGATCTCCGGCGGCATCGGCAGGAATGTCGGGCTCGTGAGCAGGATCGAAGAGAAGATCGACGGATTGACGGTCTACCTGCCACAGGAACCGATGATCGTCGGGGCGGTGGGGGCGGCCCTGATCGCCAATGACCGGGCCAAGAACCAGCCGATCGAATGAGGATGATCAGCAAAGAAAGGAAGGGAACCATGGGCGTCTCGATCGATTGGGAGAGCCTGCCCTGGAAGGAACCCGGGCCGGGCGCTCGCGTCAGGGTCGGCGTAGGCGACGGTAAGGTGGCAACCCCATTAGGATGGGTCAAGTTGTACCGAAAGGAAGGTACGTGATGAATCTAGAAACGGGCCATACCGGCCCCCCGAAACGCATCGCCATCATGACGGGCGCCGGTTTCGTTCCAGGCATGAACGCCGTGGTCATGGGCGCAGCTCTGGCGGCGGGCGAGCTGGGGTGGGAGATCGTCGGCATCCGCGATGGTTTTGACGGTCTGATGTACCCCGACCGCTACCCCGATGGTGGGCTTGTGACCCTCAGCAGTCGACTGGCGGAGAGTCTTGATCCCGGGGGCGGGGGCATTCTGGGCCAGTCGGGTCGGGTGGATCCATTCCATGTCCGTACGATCGATGAAGACGACATGGTTCAGGAAGTGGACACGTCCGATGATCTGCTGGAAGCGCTGAAGGCGGAGCAGATCGATGCCGTGATCTCCGTCGTGGGCGGTCGAGGGCTGAGCATCCTCTACAAGCTCCACCGCAAAGGGCTCAACACCGTGTGCATCCCCCGGTCGATTGAGAACGATATCGCCGCCACCTCGGTGTCCTTTGGCTTCAACAGCGCGCTCAGCTTCACCATCGAGATGCTCGACCGGGCCCGCCAAGCGGCCGAGTCCGCGCGCAAGATCGCAGTGGTGGAGGTTCTCGGTGAGCAGGCGGGGTGGGTGGCGCTACAGGCCGGCATCGCCGTCGGCGCCGACGCGGTGCTGATTCCCGAGATCCCCTGCGATCTGTCGACGGTGGCGGCACGGTTGAAGGAGAAGATGACACCCCGGCGGCCGTACGGCCTGGTGGTGGTGGCCGAAGGCGTCGACTTCGCCGATCAACCGCAGGCTCAGGCGGCCGAGCCGTCGACCGAATCCTTCAAGGCTTCGCTGTCGCCCCTCGCAGAGGGCGCAGCGGGCGAGCACGTCATACTCCGCTCGGGACGGGCCGCGCAGACCGTGGCCGACAGGCTGCAACTCTTGATCGCCGAGGAGACCCAGCCACTGGTCCTGGGCCTTTGGGTCAGGGGTGGCGCCCCCACCGCCGTCGATCGCCAACTAGGGTTGGCGTACGGGGCTGGGGCAATAAGGGGCCTCAATGCCGGCAAGACCGGAACTATGGTTGCTTTCGTCCCACCAGACATAAGGTTCGTGCCGTTGGCGGAGGCGATCAACAAAGTCAGAAGGGTGCCGACGGACAGCCTATTTGTGAAGATCGCCCAATCGCTTGGCATCTGTCTGGGAGGGGAACTATGAGCAGCCCATCCGACAAATCGTCCGGGCCCACCGGTATTGTCCTGAATATCCAGCGCTATTGCAGCCATGACGGTCCGGGCATCCGCACCAACGTCTTTCTCAAAGGCTGCTCGTTGCGCTGCAAATGGTGTTCCAACCCCGAAAGCATCCACCGCAACCCGGAGCTTGCCTACGCCCCTAACATGTGCGCCGGCAAGAAGGAGTGCGGCCTGTGCCTGAAGCCCCCCTTCCCCGAAGGCGCCTTCTACGTCGTCGAGGGGGCCGATGACAAGGTAAGAGTCAACTGGGACCTGGCCGCGGACATCGACGAGGCGCTTGTTGCGCTCTGCCCGACCAAGGCACTGGATATGTACGGCAAACGGATGACGGTTGAAGAAGTGCTCGAAGAGGTGGAGAAGGACGACTCCTTCTACCGCTCCTCAGGCGGCGGCATGACCCTGAGCGGCGGCGAGTGTCAGCTGCAGCCGGACTTCGCCGCGGCACTATTGGCAGGCGCCCACGAGCGCGGCTTCAACACGGCCATCGAAACGGCGTTCAACGTGCCCTGGTCGTTCGTGGAAAAGGTGCTGCCACACGTCGATACCGTGCTGCACGACCATAAGCTCACCATCCCCGAGCGCCACAAGAAGTGGACCGGCGTCAGCAACACGCGCATCCTGGCCAACCTGAAGCGAGCCTACGAGACCTTCCCCGACATCGACTTCATCGCCCGCACGCCGCTGATCCCCGGCGTCAACGCCGATGAGGAGCACATCCGGGCGGTCCTGGCCTTCATTCGCCCGTACAAGAACGTGATCGACTATGAACTCTTGCCATACCACCGCTTTGGCCTGGGCAAGTACGAGAGTCTGGGTGTGGTGTATGAGTTGGAAGACTACAAGACGCCCTCGGAAGAGTCGGTCGCACACCTGCAGGCCATCATCGACGAAGCCTTTGGAAGAAATGGATAGAACCACAGTTGTTAGAGGGCACCGAGTTCAAATGGGAACCGGGGAGTGTTTGGGTGGGTGTTGCCCGCCCAAACACTCCATCCTTCTACCCTCTGCGTGAGTCCTTGGAGGAAGACATATCATGATTGAGACGCTGGGTCACGCAGGTCTGCATAGACGCGTTGCCATCAATGTAGGGGCGGGCTTCGTCCCGGGCATGAACTCCGTACTGATGGGGGCGGCTCTGGCAGCGGGCAAGCTGGGATGGGAGATGCTCGGCATCCGGGACGGATTTGAAGGGCTGCTGCATCCGGACCGCTATCCCGATGGGGGATTGGTCATCCTCAGCCCCGAGCTGGTCGAGAATCTCGATCCTGCCACCGGTGGCATCCTCGGCCAGGCGCCCGAGGTGGATCCCTTCCATGCGCCCACCGCGGGCGAAGAAGAAGCCGACCTGTCCGATGAGTTGCTGGCAAGACTCAAGGCAGAGAATATTGACGCCCTTATTTCCGTTGTGGGCGGCCGCGGCCTGAGTATCCTCTACAAGCTCCATCGCAAGGGACTCCATACGGTATGCATCCCTCGGTCGATCGAGAACGACGTCGCCTCCACCGCCGTGTCCTTTGGGTTCAACACCGCCCTCAGCGTGACCATCGAGATGCTGAACAAGGCCTATCAGGCGGCCCGGTCGGCCCGGAAGATCGCCGTGGTCGAGGTTCCGGGAGAGCAGGCCGGATGGATCGCCCTGCAGGCCGGTGTCGCCGCCCGGGCCGATGTCGTGCTGATTCCCGAGATCCCCTGCGATCTGAAGCGGGTGGCCGCCCGGTTGAAGGACAAGATATCGCCTCAGGCGCCCTTACGGTCTGGTGGTGGTGGCTGAAGGGGCGAAGTTCACCGGCGACGCCCCGGCAACAGGCCAGGCCGATGCCCAGGCCACGCGGCGCTCCGGTCAAGCCGCCGAGATCGTCACGAAGGGACTGCAGCCGCTGGTCGCCCAGGAAGTCTATCCTCTGGTCATCGGTCCCTGGGCGAGGGGCGGCGATCCCACCGCACTCGACCTCCAACTGGGGATGGCCTACGGGGCCGGGGCTGTTCAGGTGCTGAAGGCCGGTCACACCGGGGCGATGGTGGCGTTCGTACCGCCCGACATCAAGTTCGTGCCCCTGGCGGAAGCGATGGACAAAGTCCGAACAGTGCCACCGGAAAGCGAATTCATGAGGATCGCCCAGTCGCTCGGCGTGTATCTGGGGACGCCGCTATGAGAACGAGGCGATACCGTGACGCCGGTGGACATCTACGAACGACTGGCGATGCGCTGGAAGCGCTGCCTGCCGGCTTCACCAGAACACCCTCTCAGCTGGAGATCCGACTCCTCGAGCTTGTCTTCACTCCCGAGGAGGCCGCGCTTGCCGGCCAACTGAGCCGCAAGCTCGAGACCGCTGCCGAGATCGCGGATCGGGTCGGTCTCGACGAGGCCACGGTGACCGTATTGCTCGAAAGTATGATTCCCCGGCGCATGATCCGCGCCGACACACTAGCTCTTGAAACCGGCGTGCCAGGCCTGGGAAAGGTGGAGGCAAAGCCGGGAGAGGAGCCCAAAACCCCGAGCGTGAAGAGGTATCGGTTGCACTCTTTCCTGGTCGGCTGGTACGAGGCCTTTCTGCAGCAGAGCAAGCCGACGACTCAGGAATTCGCCGAGGTCTACGAGCAATACGTGATCGAGGGCGGGGGCGAGAGGATCTTTTCCCCGCGGCCCGGACCACAAGGGGTAATCCCGTACCGCGGCTCGCTCAAGCCTGAGTGGCTCAAGCGGGAGCCCCACAACGATATAGACGCTCACTTCCAGAGACATGAGCGCTTCCTGGTGATCGACTGCGTCTGCAAGAAGGAGAAGGCTGCGGTTTACGGTCACAGTTGCGACATGCCGATCAAGCGGTGTGGCTTCGTCGGCCTGCCGCCCGGGGCGCCGCTATCGGAGAACGTGCTCAACCGTGAGGAGGCCTCGAAGCTTTGGGATGAGCTGGATGCCATGGGGACCATGATCGTCGAAGGATTCTATGGATTCACGATGGGAGCGGAGGAACCGCAGTTTGTCGGTGGCTGTCACTGCTGCGGTTGCTGCTGTTGGATGAGCGCCGCCCGTTTGGACCCCAATGTGAAGGAAACCGTTCAGCGCTCCAACTACCGCGCTGTCAAAGACTACGAGAAATGTACCTCCTGCGGGGAGTGCGTCAGGCGTTGCCAGGTGTTTGCGCATACCTTCGACAAGGCGAAGGATGACAAGCCTGTATTCGACCGGGAAAAGTGCGTCGGATGTGGCGCTTGTGTCATGGGGTGCCTGTTTGATGCGCTCCACCTGGAGCCCGTGTCGGAAGAGGAGTGGTTCCATACCCCTCCAGTTTCGAGGAATGGGAAGAGAGGCGCTTGGAGTTCCTGGCTGCGGAGAAGTGAGGGAGGGTATCCATGAGCAGCACGGGCGATACGGTGGATGTCTACGAACGGCTGGCGGATGCGCTGGACGCACTGCCATCCGGCTTCACCAGGACACCCTCCAAGGTGGAGATCAAGCTGATGAAGCTCGTGTTCACTCCCGAGGAGGCCCTGGTTGCCGGCACGATGAGCCGCAAGCTCGAGACTGCCGCCGAGATCGCGAAGCGGGTTGGATTCCCGAGGCCGAGGTCGCCGTGCTCCTGGAGAGCATGATCCCCCGGGGCATGGTCCGTGCCGGCGGGCCGGCCGTTGATGCCGCTGCGCAACTAGTCCCTGCCTCGCGAGGTGCGGGAAGAGCCGAGGCATCCCTCGGTCTAACGCCCGAGGCCGAGCGCGCGAAGGAATACCGGCTCAACCCTTTCCTCGTTGGCTGGTACGAGGCCTTTCTTAAGCAGGACAAGCCGACGACCAGGGAATTCGCCCAGCTATACGAGCAATACGTGATCGAGGGCGGGGGCGAGAGGGTCATTGCGCCCCGACCGGGTCCGCAGGGCGTCATCCCGATGCGTGGCTCACTCAAGCCGGAGTGGCTCGAACGGGAGCCCCACAACGACATCGACGCTCACTTCCGAAGGCACGAGCGCTTCCTCGTGATCGATTGCGTATGCAAGAGGGAGAAGGCCGCGGCCCACGGCCACAGTTGCGACCTTCCCACCAAGAGGTGCGGCTTCGTCGGCCTGCCGCCTTCGACGCCGCTCTCGGAGAACGTGCTCACCCGGGAAGAGGCGATGGAGCTCTGGGAGCAGTTCGATGCCATGGGAACCATGGTCGTCGAAGGAGCCTATGGGTTCACCTTGGGAGCGGAGAAGCCTCAGTTCGTCGGTGGTTGCCACTGCTGCGGCTGTTGCTGTGCTTTGTTGAACGCCCCGCGCCTAGACCCCAATATCAAGGAAACCGTCCAGCGCTCGAACTACCGCGCTGTCAAAGACCACGACAAATGTACTTCCTGCGGGGAGTGCGTCAGGCGTTGCCAGGTGTTTGCGCACACGTTCGACAAAGCCACGGATGACAAGCCTGTGTTCCACCGCGAGCTGTGCATCGGCTGTGGAGCGTGTGTCATGGGTTGTCCGTTTGATGCGCTCCACCTGGAGCCCGTGTCGGAAGAGGAGTGGTTCCATACCCCCTCCAGTTTCCAGGAATGGGAAGACAGGCGCTTGGAGTTCCTCGCCGCGGAGAACGACTAGCACGTGGCGCCCATCGGGGCCAAGTAGACTGTGACCAAGGGGCGCCCAGACAAGCATCAGAAGGAGGCCCGCCCGTGACCGAACCAACGCTGAACGCCGTCGTCACCCTGCGCAACCAGGTCTCGCCTTGGCTCATGGTCCTGCAGGTGGTACCGGACGGGGGGGTCCTGCCCGACTACGTTCCCGGCCAATCAATGTCTCTGGGACTGTACGGATCAGCCTCGCGGTGCGCCCTCGCCGAGCCCGAGGCGGCTCCCCCCGAGCCGGACAAGCTGATCAGGCGCGTCTACTCCATCGCCTCGTCTCCCGTCAATCGTGAGTTCCTGGAGTTCTACATCGCCCTGGTCCCCGGCGGGGTCTCTCTCGCCGCGCCTGTTCGACCTCGAGATCGGGGATCGCATCTACCTCTCCGACAGGGTGGTGGGCCGGTTCACCTACGACGACGAGCGCATCCCTCAAGGATCGAATCTGGTTCTCGTCGCCACCAGCTCCGGCCTGGCCCCCTTCGTGAGCATGCTGAGCACGCACCTGCGACTCCAGCCGCAGCGCCGCATCGCCGTTCTGCATGGCGTGCGCCATTCGTGGGACCTGGGGTACCGCTCCATTCTGATGGCCATGCAGCATCTGCGCGACAACGTCACGTACATCCCCGTGGTCAGCAGGCCGCAGGAAGAGCCGGTCCCCTGGAAAGGCGCCACCGGGCACGTCCAGGACGTGTGGAAGAGCGGCCTCATCGAGAAGGCCTGGGGCCACAAGCCCAGTCCGGCCGACACGCACGTGTTCATGTGCGGCAGTCCGCATATGAGTGAATCCATGCTCGAACTACTGGGGCAAGAGGGGTTCGTGGAAGATACGAAGGCCGAGCCCGGCCAGATCCATGTGGAGAAGTACTGGAAGGCTTGAGGTCTCGGCGCAAACCAAGCAGCGAAGACGCCAAGGGAGAGGCTGCATGATCGATCGCATCGTACTCTTTGGCGCGACGGGGGACCTCGCCGCCCGGCTGCTCCTCCCGTCGCTGGCCGTGCTCATGGAGGACGGCAAGGTCCCTCCAGACTTGGCCGTCCTCGGACTGGGGCGTCAGGACTATACAGACCGAATCGTTCCGCGGGAAGATCGCGGCAGCTCTGGAAGAGCACGCTCCCCAGGTCGACCCTCGGGTAAGGGACAGCCTCGTAGGGGCCATCCAGTACCGCCGGACGGACGTCGGTGCGCCGGAGGAGGTCGCCGCGGCGCTGCAGGGTAACGATCGGCCTGCTCTTGTCTACTTGGCCCTGGCTCCGCACTTGTTCGAACCCGCCCTCCTGGCTATCGCCCGGTCGGGCCTCCCCCCGGAGAGCGTCATCGCAGTCGAGAAGCCGTTTGGCGATAGTCTGCAGTCGGCCGTCCGCCTCAACGGTCTTCTCCGGCAGCATTTCCCGGCCACGACCATCTTTCGCGTGGACCACTTCCTTTCGGACGCGCTCGTCCAGCAGGTCGTGGTCCTGCGCTTCGCCAACCGGTTCTTCGAGCCCCTCTGGAACAACCAGCACATCGAGCGGGTGGACATCGTCTGGGACGAGACGCTCACCCTGGAAGGCAGGGCGTCCTACTACGACACCGCCGGGGCGTTGAAGGACATGATCCAGAACCATCTGCTCGAGGTCCTGGCCATCGTGGCGATGGATCAACCATCCAGGCTCGATGAGCCCTCTTACCGGGATGCCCGCGTTGCCGTTCTGCGTGCGATCCCCACCATGTCGGCGGACCAGGTAAGGAACGCTCGGTCCGGGGCCGGTATGTCGCCGGCCACATTGGCGACCGCTCGGTGCCCGCTTACGTGGACGAACCGGGCATCGTCCCGGCGCGGGGCACGGAGACCTTCGCTCAAGTCACGCTGGAGGTGGCCAACTGGCGATGGGCGGGGGTGCCCTTCACTCTGAGGTCGGGCAAGGCACTTGGCCGGGACGCGGGGGAAGTGATCGTCACCTTCCGAAAGGTGCCCGACGCTGCTCATCGGCGCCGCCTTCAAGAGCACAACGTTCTCCGCCTGGGGCTGATGGTTCCCTCGGTTCAGCTGTCGATAAGCCTTCTCTCTCCCGACCTGACTCTTCATCAGCACGATCTGGAACTGTTCTCGTTCGCGGAGGGTCGGCCTGCGTACGCGAACCTGCTCCTCTCGATGCTCGAGGGGAACGCGATGCTCACCATCCGCGACGATGAGGCCGAGGAGTCGTGGCGCATCATGGAGCCCGTTCTGCAGGCTTGGGCGGAGGACATGGTGCCGTTGCTGGACTACCCCGCAGGTTCGGATGGCCCGGCGGTCGCGGGTGCTTCCTGAGCCACGTGGCAAGCGCAGGCATGTAGCACAGAAGACCAATCGAACTGATGGGAGAGTGACCAGTAGTGAACCTCCTAGATCCCGACCAAAGGAGTCAGACAATGCTTGATCTTCCGCTGGAGTATGCCCTGATCGAGTTCGAGGATCCCAAGTTCTCGGGCAAGATCATTCCCGAGCTCCTGCATCTGGCAGAGCGGGGCATCGTACGCTTCTTGGATATCGTCTTCATCGAAAAGGAGGCGGACGGCAACACACGCACCCTCGAGATCAACGATCTCGACCCGGAAACGTACGAGCTGTTCGTTCCCATAGGCGAGCATGTTTCCAGTCTGCTCACGAACGACGACCTGGAGATAGCGGCGAGCAGACTCCCCAAGGGTTCGGCCGCCGTGCTCTTCCTGTGGGAGAACCTGTGGGTCGCCGATCTCCGCGCGGCCATCGTGGATGCAGGCGGCCGGCTGGTGGAGCGCGTGCAGATCGCTCCCGAAGTAGTCGAGGAGTTCAAGCAGGACCTCGCCGCGGAGTAACCCTGGAATCCGAAGGTCACCATCCGTCGATCGTCACTTTCGAAGAGGAGGCAGCATCATGGCACGTAGAAGAGGACCGAATCCCCCCGGACCTGTCGGCGGCGTGGGCCGCGGACCGAATCCCCCCGGGCCTGTCGGCGGGGTGCGCGGGATAAACCGGGAGGGGCGGCGCGGTCGCGGACCGAACCCGCCCGGCCCCATCGGTGGCCCGGGCGGCGGGATAAACCCCCCGGGGCCCGTGGGCGGCGTGGGTGTCGGACGCCGCAACGGCCGCGGGCTGCTGCGCTAGCCGGCGTCGACACGCCTCCGGAAAAGGAGAGGTTAGATGGAGGTCCTCAGCCGCTCTGTTCTCGCTGGTTCTCGTCGTGTTCATCGTCTCGATGATGCTGGCCGCAGGGCTCAGCGCGACCATTGCGTCCCTCGGCCGGGTGTTCCGCAGGTTCTGGCTGGTCATCCTCGTCTTGGTGGTCAACTTCGTGCTCATCCCGCTTCTGGGGTGGGGGATCGCGGAGCTCTTCGCTCTTGCCACTCCAGCCTTCATAGCCATGGTGCTGGTGGCCTGTTCCCCGGGAGCGCCGTTCGGCGTCAAGGCCGCGGTCATCTCGGGGGGCGATGTCGTCACTGCCAGTTCGCTGCAGATCCTCATGGCGGCGCTCGGGAGCTTCACCTTTCCCTTCACGGCGAACTGGATCCTGTCCGCCGCGGATCTGGGAGAGGGCATCTCGCTTCCCGTGAGTCGAACTCGTCCGCACGGTCGTGGTGCTCCAGATCGTTCCCTTCATCGTGGGCATGGCGGTGCGCAACTGGGCCCCGCACGCAGCCGGAGGTTGGCTCAAGAAGAGCATGAGGGTCTCGGGGATGATTCTTCTTCGCGGCTCTTGCTCTGGCCCTGCTTGGGAGTTGGCAGCAGATAGTCGACCTGATCGGGTCGAGGACCATGCTGGCGGCCGTGGTCCTGGCGTCGTCGCCCTCGCGCTGGGGATGCTAATGGCGGTGGGGCAAACGCAGGATCAGGACCACTGTCGGCTGCTTGCGCCCAACCGGAATGCCGGTCCCGTATTCGCCGCCATCGGGATCGCATTCGCGAACGACCCCGCCATCCTGGGGGCCGCCACGGCCATCATGCTGATAGGGACCGTCATCTCCATCCTCTTCGCCTCCTTCTTGGCGCGCAAGCGGGTGGTGGCTGAGGGCGCGCCTGCTCCCGCGAACGGAAGCCACGATGGCGGAGCAACCGGCGAACCCGGTGATCGAATCGGTGGAGATCTGATCATCGACAACTCACAGGAGGTGCTGATTTCATGACGGAGCATCAAGTTCCCGAGAAGAAACAAACGGTCCTGGGGCTCTATGTGACGGCCCAGGAGGGGTACGAGATGTGGAAGGCGGACCCGCAAGGGGTGAAGGTCCTCGACGTCCGCACTCCAGAGGAGTACATCTTCGTGGGCCACCCGGAGATGGCGAGGAACATCCCCCTGCTCTTCGTCGAGTACGCGTGGGATACGGAGAAGGACCAACCGGTCGTGGCACCCAACCCCGATTTCGCCCCGGCTGTGATGAAAGCCTTCGATCCCACTGGCACTCTCTTGGTCATGTGCCGCTCGGGGGGAAGGAGTGCTTTGGCCGTCAACGGTCTCGCCAAAGCGGGCTTCACCCGTGCCTATAACGTCATCGACGGGTTCGAAGGAGACAAGGTCGACGATCCGGGCAGTGCCTACCACGGGAAGCGGATGAAGAACGGCTGGAAGAACTCCGGATCGCCGTGGACCTACGAGGTCGATCCAGAACTGCTGTGGCTCACGGAGCGTAGGTAGACCACCGAGTAAGGAGGAATGCGAAAGCGTGGATGAGGCTGATCAAGCAGACCACAGCGGAGAACCGACTGCGTGTTTTCCCGGAGACCTCTCAAAAATCTCAAAACCAGTGATTCTAAGAAAGGAGCAAACCATGTCTACAGAAAAAGTATCCACAACGGTACCATTGAACTGGAAAGAGGTGTGGTACACCAACTGCCCCATGATATCCGCCAACAACGTTGACCAGGAGCTGGGCTGGTGCCGTGAGGAGTACAAGAAGATCGGCGTTGAGTACGCCTACTTCCGCTCCGCACCCGAGAACAACTTCTACCCGCACTATGTCCACAACCTCGATAACCTGATCCGCTTCGGCGGCCTGTATCCCCCGATCGCCGTCAACGCCGACATCCGCCGCACCGTGCTGCTGGGGGCGACGTGGGTCTACGAGGGTGGGGTGATGCAGGTGCGCGCCCGCGACAAGATCTTCCGCGTGAAGGACCTGAAAGGCAAGAAGATCGGCATCACCAAGAGCCTCAACACCATCAAGAACGACTGGTGGCGGATCCAGGAGCACATGGGCATCGAAAATATCCTGATGCTGAACGACATGACCATGGATGATATCGAGCTTGTCGAGTTCCCCTACCCGGACGACTGGTACGACAAGCCCGAGATGCTTGTGCCGCCGATGAACAACCCGTCTGAGCTGTGGCTGACGCCGTGACCACAAGCACGACTATGCCTTCCGACCATTGGAGAAGGCACTGCTGAACGGGACCGTCGATGCCATCTACAACCAGATGGGACAATTAGGACAGCTCTCGGAGGCCACGGGCGAAATCAAGGCCATCTTCGACCTGTCCAAGCTCCCGGACTGGACGATTCAGGTTGCCAACACTCCCGCTGTCATCACCTGCACCGACGTGATGGCCAAGGAACATCCCGAACTGGTCGTCGCCTATATGAAAGCCATGATCAAGGTCGGCCGCTGGGCGAACGAGCACAAACACGCCGCGGCGTTAATCCTCAACCGCCAGACCTTCTACCTGGATGCCGAGCACACCTACGAAGGCATCAAGCACGTCGACATGGTGCCGAGCCTGAGCGCGCAGAACCTGCAATGCATCAAGATCGGCAAGGACTTCATGAAGAGCCACGGCTACATCAAGAACGACTTCGATGTGGATGCGTGGGCGGCGCCGGAATTCCTGGAGCAGGCGGCAGTCGAAGTGCTCAAGGAGGAGTGGCAGAAGCAGGAGCTGGAGCAAGCTTCCTCAGGGAGGCGGGCTCGAGGTGGAAGGCACGCGGCTCGGGTAGTCGCGAGGAAGCGGCGCACAACGTGCGCGCAGCACATGGTGGTCTCGGCACATAGGTAGCAGCCGAGGCTAGGTTGAGCACGGGCGCCAAACGCCAAGCTATTGGCGCTTGGCGCCCATCCGGTGCTGTGAGGAGAGAGGAATGAACGGCTCCTACAAACTAGATATGATCATCAAAGCGGATGACAGTCTGTGTATCGGCTGCGGCAGCTGCATAAGGGCCTGCCCAGGTGGTCTGATCACCAAAGAGGACTTCCCCGTTCCCATCGCGGACTCGTGGGACCTCTGCATCGACTGTGGCCATTGCGTGGGCATCTGTCCTACCGGCGCCATGCATCAGCGCTCGATGGGGCCTGAAGATTGCGAGGAGATCGACATTCATCTGATCCCCCAATGGGATCGGGTCAGACAGTATCTGATCTCGCGGCGTTCAATCCGTGGCTATATCAACAAACCAATAGAAGAACAAGAGATCCTGCAACTGCTGGATGTTGCCCGCTGGGCCCCGAATGGAGCGAACCGTCAGGTGATCCGCTGGGTCGTGATCAACGACCCGGCGAAAGTTCATCGAATGGCCGAGATGACGATCGACTGGATGAAGATCGTGAAGCAGAAGAACCCTGCGCTTTACGAGGAAGCCAAGCTTGAGTTGTTTGTCGAGCCATGGGAGTTGGGCCAGGATCGCATTTCCCGGGGAGCACCGTGCATCCTGATGGCTTGCGCCCCGAAAGATGAGCGGACGGCCCCACCGGCGGCCATGATCGCCATTCACCAAATCCAACTGGCAGCGCCCGCACTCGGTCTCGGAACTACGTTCACCGGCAGTATCAACACAGCCGGCCAGGGCTACCCGCCCCTGGTTGAGATGCTTGGGCTGCCGGAAGGCCATATTCCCCATGCGACGTGCGTCATTGGCTATCCGGCCGAAAGATATCAGCGGATTCCTGCGCGCAGGCGGGTCGAGGTGACGTGGATCTGAGGGCCTTACACCTCGAACGGACGACGTGAAAGAAACACATTGGAGGAGAATATGACCGACAATACAGATACTCGAATGAAACGACTCGGTTACCGTGCCCCGGCTGATGTCGCTGAGCCTGATCAGCTCGTGCTCGTCGAATACGTCTCCGTTGGGCGCGTGGCGATCATCACCCTCAATCGACCCCACGCCGACAACGCCATCACGACGGAACTGGCGGCGCAACTGATCGAGATCCTCGAGACTGTCGCAGCCCGTCCCTCCGTGCGCGTCGCCATCCTAACCGGAGCCGGTGACAGAGCCTTCTCGGTCGGCGGCGACCTGTACCAGCGCAAGAGCATGACGAAGGAGGAATGGCTGCGCCAGCGCCTGGTCTTCGACCGCGTGCTCTACACGATCCGCCAGTTACGTCGGCCTATCATCGCTGCTGTCCAGGGCATGGCCTACGGCGGTGGCTGCGAGATCGCCATAAGCACGGACTTCATCATCGCTTCCGACGATGCCGTCTTCGGCCAGCCCGAGGCGATGGTCGGTTTGTCCGCGGGCGGCGGCGGCCCGGTCTTTCTTCCCCGTGTTCTTCCACCGGGCAAGGCCATGCAGATGCTCATGACCGGAGAAGCGATAACTGCGCAAGAGGCGCACCGGCTCGGTATGGTCAACGAGGTCCATCCCCGGGCCGAACTGATGGACGCTGTAATGGCTATCGCCGAGAAGATTGCCGACAATTCTCCGACGGCGGCGCAGGCGGTCAAACGTGCCGTCAAGCTGGGACAGGGAGAGACTGTAGAGCAGGCCATCGAGATCATGATGGATCAGCACTGGCGCTCGGTGGTCCATCCCGATCGTGTCGAGGGCATCCTCGCCTTCACCGAAGGCCGCGAGCCGACGTACCCTGATCCTGAGTTTTGACGCGCGACCGCGGCGGCAATGGTGAGCCTGGATCTGCCGAACCCGCGATCGAGAGGGCGTAGGCTTGATCGCGGCGTCGGGCTGCTGTGTTAGTCGGCTCCGGCAAGCCGCCGGCCGTGGTCCCGAGCAATGGTTGGAAGTCGGCCACGTCTCGTTGACGATAGGTGGGTATGTTGCCCCCACGTTTCTTGATCGTTATGGGCGTCTCCAGTTGCGGGAAGACCTCAGTGGGTCGAGCCCTGGCGTCGCGACTGGGGTGGGACTTCTACGACGCCGACGACTTCCACCCGCCCGAGAACGTCGCCAAGATGAGCGCCGGTATCGCGCTTGACGATGATGACCGGGCTCCGTGGCTTGCCACCCTGCACGACCTGATCGCGTCGCGTCTCGCCCAGAACCGCCCGGGGGTGCTGGCCTGTTCCGCGCTCAAGGAGCGGTACCGGCTGGTCTTGCTGTCGGGGAACTCGGGGGCGGATGTTGTCTACCTCAAAGGCGACTACGACCTGATCTGCTCCCGCATAGCGGCACGCACCGGGCACTACATGAAACCCGAGCTGCTCAGGAGCCAGTTCGAGGATCTGGAGGAGCCGGTCGGCGCGCTGACGGTGGACGCCGGACTCACCGTCGACCAGATCGTCGAACGCGTCATCCGGCAGATGCGAGAATCTGACCCAGCCGACGCTCGCGCGTGCGGCCGCGATGTTCCGGGGGCCATGGCTGGAGAGTAAAATGATGAGAGGAGCCCACCTGCCTCCCCAGAGAAGGGAGATCTCTCATGCGTAGAAGGGGTATGGGCGGCCCGGGCCGCCGAGCGGCGAGGCGACACGTCCGGCGAAGAGTCCGGCGGAGACGGATCATCGTCGGTGGAGCCGTGGTGCTGGCGGCCAGCGCCGGAGCAAAGGCCGTCAAACTCAGCCAGCAGGACGCCCAGAAGATCGAAGAAGCCACCGGTATGCCTCCGGAGGAACTCGAAGATGACGATCTCCAGGAGACGATGGCCGAGCTCGACATCCAGTCGCAGCCGGTGACCCCGGAGGACGAAGCGGCGCTCGCGGAATAGCAGGGCGGGGCGTCTTCAGATAATGCTCGACGCGAAGTGGGGGCTTGTGCCCCCACTCGCGCCTAACGCTACTTAGCGCACCCGCGCGCTCTACTGCCGCGCCATGGCGATCTTCATCTCGGCCTCCGTGTCCTGGATCAGCTCGCCGGACAGGTCCAGCGTGACCCGCTTGATGGTCCCGGTGAACGGGAATCGCCCGGTGTACTTCTCCGGCGCAGCCGGCTCACCGCCGTCGTAGCCGCAGGTCAGGCCCTGTGTTCCGAACATGTTCAGGACCGAGTAGGGCATGTCGACATGCCGACGAGCTTGCGATCGATGTAGAGCTGGCTTCTGGCCGGCACCCCGAGCCCCTTAGCGACGTCGGGCTTGCCCGTCGGCTCGAACTCGTAGCGCAGCTCCACCTCGCCCTCCGGGATCACCGCGTCGGACGTGAGCCAGAACCGCTCCCGGCCCAGCCAGTTGTAGAGGAAGAAGAGCTTCTGATCCTGGACGAAGAAGACGTAGCCGCCGGTGCGGCCGCCCTGGGCCAGCAACACTCCTTCCGCCCCTCCCTGCGGTATCACGACGTCGGCCGTTATGCTCCAGGGGCGGTTATAGCCCTTGGGCGCGGCGGTGAAGGGGATCCCCGACCCGCCCTGGTAGTAGACGAACGTGTTCCTCGGCCGGGCGATCGTGGGGCGCTCCACGTTGAGCCGTTCGAGGGCGGTGCCGTCGATGGGCAGCACCTGGTACTTGCCCGCTTCTGCCCACCATCTGCCGATCAGCTCGATCAGCTTGTCGCGATGCTCCTCCGCGAGGTTCCGGGTCTCGGAGTAGTCCTCGTCGACGTGGAAGAGCTCCCAGTCATGGGTCTCGATGTCGAGGAGCACATCGTTGGTGATGGCCGAGCCGAACTTGCGCCCCTTCTTCGCGGCCTCGGTGAAGTTCCGTCCGGGCCACGGGCAGACCGCACGCCAGCCGTCGTGGTAGATCGAACGGTGGGCGAACATCTCGAAGTACTGAGTGTGGTGATTGCTCGGCGCAGCCGGCTCGTTGAAGGTGTGGGCGAAGCTGATCCCGTCGACGGGAGCCTGAGTCACACCGCGGACTGCCGCCGGCGCCTCGACGCCTAGAGCTTCCAGGACCGTGGGGACCAGATCGATGCAGTGCCCGTACTGCGTTCGCAGCTCGCCTCGGGTCTGGATCCCCTTGGGCCACGATACGATGCACGGGTCGGTGGTGCCGCCCCGGTAGGTCTCACGCTTCCAACGGCGGAACGGCGTGTTGCCCGCGTTGGCCCAGCCCCAGGGGTAATGGTTGCAGGTCTCCACGCCGCCCAGCTCGTCGATCATCTTGAGGTTGGCTTCGAGCGACTCCTGAACATTGTTGAAGAAGAACATCTCGTTGAGTGAGCCGACCGGGCTGCCCTCGGAGCTGGCGCCGTTATCCGAGATGACCATGATGAGCGTGTTGTCCAGCCGGCCGATCTCCTTGAGGAACTCCACGACGCGACCGAAGTGGTGGTCGGTGAAGCTGAGGAAGCCGGCGTAGACCTCCATGTACCGGGCGTAGAGCCGCTTGGCATCGTCCGACAGGGTGTCCCACTCGGGCACGTCAGGGTCCCGCGCCGACAGTTCGGTTCCCGCCGGTATGACGCCCATCTCCAACTGCCGCTGATGGACGGCCTTGCGGTACTCTTCCCAGCCGCCGTCGAACTTGCCCTTGTACTTGTCCGCCCACTCCTTGGGCACGTGGTGCGGTGCGTGACCGGCGCCTGTGGCGTAGTAGAGGAAGAAGGGCTTATCGGGCGCGTTGACGTGCGCGTCCTGGATGAACTCGATGGCCTTGTCGGCCAGATCGACGCTCAGATGGTAGCCGTCCTCCGGCAGTGCCGGCTGCTCCACCTCGTGGTTGTCGTAGGTCAGTTCGGGATACCACTGGTTGGTCTCGCCACCCAGGAAGCCGTAGTAGCGCTCGAAGCCGCGACCGAGCGGCCAGCGATCGTAGGGGCCGGCGGCGGTCGTGTGCTCGGGCGGCGTGAGGTGCCACTTGCCGACGCAGAAGGTGTTATAGCCGTTCTGCAGCAGCATCTCGCTGATCATCGCCCTGTCGAAGGGCAGGACGCCGTTGTAGCCCGGGTAGCCGGTGGAGGTCTCGGTGATCGAGGCCAGCCCCAGCGAGTGGTGGTTGCGCCCGGTCAGGATGCAGCCCCGTGAGGGCGAGCACAGGGCCGTGGTGTGCATATTCGTATAACGCAGGCCGTTGGCGGCCAGGCTGTCGATGACGGGCGTCTCGACCAACCCGCCGAAGCAGGAGAGTTGCCCGTATCCGACGTCGTCCAGCACGAAGAAGAGCACGTTGGGCGCGCCCTCCGGAGGGCGCGGCGGCTCCGGCCAGGCCGGCGAGGACTCCGCGGTGGTTCGTCCGATGACACCGGTGAAGGGGGTTCCATCTTTGTAGGTCTTGAGGGCCATGAGAATCTCCTTTTCTTGCCCCGTGCTCGTCACGTAGATGTTTCCGGTGGCTCACGTTCTGAAACCCAGTCCTGAGCGGCATCCCAGGCTTCGTAGAGGGACTCTCCCACACGGTCCGTCTTCACGAAGATGTTCTTGCGCGAGACGGAATCCACTATCCCGGCGCGCGCCAACTGTTCCCTGACAGATGGCTCGACCTCCGCCAGCATCAGGCGGCTCCCGTGCTCCAGCAGGTCACCTGCGTAACGCTCGATCATACCCATGAAGGTGCTACCCAGTTCAGTGCGGCCGCGGAGGTTGACGATCACCACCGCGTGGCTCGTCTCCTCGTCTACCTCCGGCAGTTTGCCTTCGAATACCGCCGATGCTGCGTAAAAGAGGCTTCCGTAGGGAACGAGCACCGTCACAGTCCCGGGGAGGACGGTACTCGGCGGCGGTTGCTCGAGCGGGAGCTTCCCCTCCTTGAGCTTCCACTCTTTCACCGTGACTCGGTTCGATTGTTTGACGGTGTACAGCAAGATCGACAGAGCGACGCCGGCCAGCACCGCGTATTGCAGGGGTATCAACAAGACCAGGGCGAAGGTGATCACCATGATCACCCGCTGGATGTTGCCCGTACGCCATACCGCCAGGACGTTCGCCGGCTTGAGGATGCGGAAGCCGATCACGATCAGCAGGCCGGCAAGAGCCGGGACGGCGAGCTTGCCCACCGCGCCGGCGAAGAGCAGGACGACGATAGCGATCACCACGCCGGCGAAGATGTTCGCGATGCGCGTCCTGGCTCCGCTGCTGACCACTAATGAGGTCGCGGAGGCCGAACCCCCGACCGGCATGCCCTGAAAGAAGCTGACGGCCACGTTGGCTGCCCCCTGCCCTATGAAGTCCCGCGAGGCGTTGGGGTACCGTCCATCCGGGTTGGCATACGCCTGGCTCACTCCTGCTCCCTGGATCAGTCCGATGATGGCCAGGGAGAGCGCGGGCACGACCAGCGTGGCCCATCCGGAGAAATCAGGCAGGGTGGGTCTGGGGAGGCCCCTCGTGATCTCCGCTATGTCGGAAACCCTGGGGACTGAATCCCAGCCGAAAAGAAACGGGAGGATCGAGGCCACAATAATGGCCACCACCAGGCCCAGTCCGTGGAGCCGGGTCTTCTCGAGTACGATGATGAGGATCACCACGCTCAACCCCACCGCGAGGGTGGGGAGATCGACCTGGTCGAGGTTGAAAAGCAGGTCCACCGTGCGGGCGACCTTGTTGCTGTATTCGCTCGCGTACCCGGTGAAGTCGCCTAATTGGCCGAGGATGATGAGAATGGCCACCCCATTCATGAACCCCACCATCTCCGAATTGGGCACGAAGCGCATGAGTCGGCCCAACTTGAGGAAGCCGGCGATCAACATGATGGCCCCGGTGAAGAGAGCGAGAGTGAAAAGTACACCGGGGGAATCGCCGCTCACGATCGCGGGGACGCTAGCGACCACCAGCGCCATAGCGCTGGTGGTCTGCACGCTCAGAAACACCGAACTCGAGAAGAACGCCCCCACCGGCGTCGCCAGCATGACCGCGTAAAGGGCATAGAGTGGATTCACGCCCGCGAGCACGCCGGAGGCGAGCGCGTCAGGCACGCTCTCCACGCCCAGAACGACGCCCGCCGTCAGATCGGGCCGGACCGTCCTCTTATCGAACTTGAACCGTTTGAAGAAGCCGGGTAGTTTCACGAGCCGTCTACCTCGCTCCGCGTGATCGGCTCAGCCGCTCTCGGCGCGACGCCATCTTCGGGAGCCTCGTGCCGCCGCCTGAAGGTGGTGATCAGAATGTACGTGCTCACGAGCAGCACCCAGGCTGGGAAGGCGAGGACCACCCATATCGACTGCGTAACGACGAACAGCAGCACCAGGGCGACGGCAAAGCTGAGAAACGCCAGCCAGCGGGGCACGACTTTGGTACGTAGCCACAAGGTCGCGAGCGACATGACGAACACCGCGGCCATGCGCACGGCATAGATGGTGAAGATCTGTGCCACGACGTCGCGGGCGAAGTCGTAGGAGACGCTACCCCCGAAGGTGACCGGGTTACGAGTGTAGCTCACGAGGATGCCCCCGGCGACGCCCGCGGCCACGAACACCATGGCCAGGAAGATCAGTCCGGCTCCCAGCATGACGGTGGCGTAGAACTGGTCTTCGAAGCGGCCCAGGAGACTGCGCACGACGGCGATGAACCACAAGAAGGCGATGCCGGCGAAAGGCATGAGGAAGATGGCGAACTCGAACCACCCGGCCCGTTCGGTCAGCCACACCTCGCCTTCGGCGGCGGCTCCGGTCAAGGCAAAGCGGATGAGAATCAAACTCACCGAGAATAGGACGGCGAACACCACGCCGGCGATGGCGGCGGCGCGTGGGCTCCTCCTGGCCGGTAGGTTCTCGATCGATGCGACGCTGGTCGGAGTCTCTGTAGTCATCCCGCCCTCCGTTCGCTTGGAAAGTCCAGGCCGGTGCAGGTCGTCAGTCGGTGTGACCACCGTCAGTTCCCGGCAGCCGTGACGTCGGCGACGATATCCCCTGCCGTGTGTTGACCAATGTGGTCGCCCCGAGCTCGGGGCTACCGTGCGCGAAACCAGCCGCCTTCGAGCTGTACCACGCGGCTACCGGGCCGGCCGAAATACCATGCAGGATCACGCTGAGGACGATCGTCCAACCGGCGGCGGCGGCGAGCAGCGTCGTGTCGATGCCGGCCTCACTGAGCGACTGAAGAGCGAGGATCAGAAAGGCGATACTGGCCAGGCCGCGGGGACCGAACCAGCCCACGAACAAGACGGTCGACCAGTGCAGCCGTTTCCTCAAGAGCGCCAAGGCCACAGCCAACATGCGCACGACCGTGAGGCTCAGAAGCGCGTACACGATGGGCTGCCAGGCAAGTCCGTCGGTGAGCAGGACCGGCGCGATGGCCGCTCCGAAGATGAACCAGACTGCGAGCGTGAGCAGGACCCCCGTCCTCTCGACGTATTCGACCGCCTCGGTGGCTGCCTCATGGTTCACGGCCCCGAATGTGATGCCGGCTACAAAGGCCGCGATGAACCCGTTGCCCTCGAGTGCGAGGGCGCCGCCGTAGGCCAGCAACGCGAAGGCTAGGGCGGCGAATTGACGCGAGGCCACGGACGACCACTGCCGCCTGATGGAAAGACGCATGAGAAGGCCGGCTGCAAGACCGATGACCACGCCGATGCCCACGCCGATCGCCAGCTCCTCGATGGCCACGACGAACGGACGTGCACTCTCCGCCGACTCCGCAATGACGAGGCCGATGAAGAGCATCACGACTGGGGTCGCCACACCGTCGTTGAGACCGCTCTCCACATTGATCTCGCGGCGCACCCTATCGGGTACCCGCGGATTCCTGAACATGGCGAGCCCAAGGGAGAGGTCGGTCGGCGCCAGGATGGAGGCAAGGAGGGCACAGGTGGCGAGACCGAGTGCGGGCAGTAGGAGCCAGGCCGATAGCGCCCCGAAGACGACCGCCAGGGGGAGAGCAACAAAGAGGAGCAGTATGAGGACCGAAGCGTCGCGGCGCAGAGCGCGAAGGTTGACGCTGGAGGCATCGGAGAAGAGCAACATGGCCAAGGTCACTCCGGTCACCACCCGGACTATCTCCGAACCGATGGTCGCGTCGACCACGGATCCCAGTTCCGGGCCAAGCACGAAGCCGAGCACCACGAACACGATGGGCCCGGTGACCATCAGATACTCCAGCCGGGCCGCTCCCAGAGCGTACAGCGCTATGAGACCGACCAGGACGAGATATCCGGTCAACACGGCATGGGCCGCCTCTCCTGATAGTTAGGATGTTTCGCCCCAGGATAGTCGATTGGGGCAGATTTGGATAGCACCGCAAGGGTCCAAGAATGGACATGGTCCGCCTGGGCGGGCGCGGCTGGAAAAGCCGGCTCGACACTCGGCCGCAGCCGGTGACCCCGGAGGACCAGGTCGCCGTGCTACGGCTGTTCGCTCTGGGCACCCATCGTCCTGCGCAAGGCTTCCAGCTCGGCGCGGATCGCCCGCAGCTCGTCGTGTAGCTCCGGAGACGGTCCGGTCGATGATTCAATGAGCGGCTCGTTCGAGGCGCCGGCCGGCTCCGCCTCCGTGGGAGCAACCAAGACGCTCGCGAGGATACTGGCCAGGGAGCCGATTATCCCCACACCGGCGAACATCACGAAGATCCCGGTTATGCGCCCGGCGGCCGTTATCGGGAACGTGTCTCCGTAGCCGACGGTGGTCAGCGTGACGATCGCCCACCAGAGGGCATCTCCTCCGGTGGTGATGTTGCCCTCTCCCGAACGACTCTCGAAGGTCAGCACCAGGATGCTCGTTATGACGAGAAGGACGAACGCGGCCAATACGGTGACGAACGCCGCGTACTGCCCCCGGTGGGCAAGCACGTCGGCGATGATTTCCTTCCCCCTCTTGCCACGCATAAGGCGAATGATCCGGGCAAGACGGCTCAGTCGCGCCAGCCGGAAGAGCCCCGCGTACTTGAAGGCTCCCAAGCTGGGGATAGAGCCCAGGAGGTCGAGCCAGCCCCCTTCCCGGAAGAAGTACTGCCTGGCCGAGGTAGCGCGGCTCAGTCGTAGGCAGAAGTCGAAGAGAAACACGACGCAGATCAGGTTGTCGTATACCCTCAGTAGTTGCTGGGTGGCTTCCGGCAGCGGCAGCAGGAGAAGGACCATGATGACGAGCGAGAGCACGGTGAACACGAGCGTGAACATCTCGTAGGCGTTGCTGAATCCCCGCGCCTGCTTCGGTTGGTCGTCCGCCATGTCTCTGTCCTCCGGTCGTCGATCGTTCGGGGCACCCGAGCCGCGCGGCGCATGAGTCCCACCGGGTTGATGTTCTCATCGGTTCCCTTGTCTCCTGCCCGAGGGCCGGCCTGGCAGGCGGGTTCCCCGGAGACGATCTTCGGAATAGCGCGGGGGAGCGCCGAAACTACCGCATGCAAGCCTGGGGACGGTCCGACGGGTGTCGCTGCGAGTGACCGGGAGACGGGCGGGGCTGGACATGGCTCTCCTCCCGCCGAGCCCGATCAGTGATCGTCCGCCGGTCTTTCTCTTCGGGTCCGTCCCAGGTTGCTCACGAAAAGCGCGACCACCGTCACCAAGTACAAGTTCCCCAAGATGGCCTCGACGGCGGCCATCATCCTTCCCAAGCCGGTCACCGGAGACAGATCGCCAAAACCCGTGGTCGTGATCGTAATGAGGCTGAAGTAGATGAAGTCAGTGCCCGTCGGTTCTTCGGTCTGAGCGAAGAAAGCGCCGTCGCCCAGGAGCGCGATGACGCCGTAGACCAGGGCGAAGAGGAGCGCGACGAACAGGTATATGCAGAGAGTCCCCATGACCGTCTGCATGGAGATACGCCTGTGCTGTGCCAGTCGCTTGGCTATGACCACAGTACAGGCGACCACGAAGACGGCGGACAAGATCGAGGCGATGCTTCCTATCACGGAGTCGGAGCCGATGACCACTGCCGCTACGATCACCACCAGAATGGGGGGGCCGATCACTGCCGCCACACGGTTCCCTTGGCGGCGCGGACGCGAGACCCGCATCGTGAGGAAGAAGACCACTCCCATCACGGCCAGTCCAAGGGCTCTGGCTATGGCGAATTCGCTGAACAGACCCACCATGACGAAGGCGATGACCATAGCGACCAGCACGAGGAAGTAGTTGTCCTCGACCAGCCGGAAACGGCCGGAACCAAGCTCACCTCGTACGATCTCGGCCTCGGGCTCTGGGGGTTCCGTCATGTCGCAGCCTTGCTCGCTACGGCTCCAAACTCGCTCCCGGCGGGTCTGGCCCGGCAGTCGGCGCGGCCAGTTCGCCTGCGGCCTGGGCGGCAAGGTCGCTCTGGCGCGCCACGAAGAAGACAAGGCCCTCCAGGACTATCACCATCACGGCCACCACGATGATCACCGCCAGACTCGGGCTCTCCCACAGCACCAAAACGAGGAAGCCCACGATCAGCAGACCCAGGTTCAGCCAGAGGCGGTGGCGCGAGAGCCACCTGCCCGCCTGCCCGGTATCCCACCCGGCTTCGGTCACACGGCCGGCCGCCCGGGACATCGCTTCCCCCTGAAACGCCCCGATCAGGCGGCGGTGGATGAGCAGGAGGAAGCCAAGGAAGAATAGACCCCAGGCCGTGCCCCGCAGAGCGATAGTGAGATCGCCCCAGATCACTCCCGCGACGTCGGTGGACATGCCTGCGTCCTCGACCGAGTTGAAGAGGATCATGCGGGCTATCAGCAGCATGATGACGAAGATCGCCATGCTGATCATGATGCCGATCCCCGCACGGACGGCGGTTCTCTGTCGCCGGCCCTTGGCGGCGACGGCGACCGACCCGGCCAGGAAGATCACTGCCAGGATGGGCAGCACGATGAACAGCTTGTTGAGGAAGTTGAGAAGGCCCCTGACCTTATCCAGCGCAGCGACCTGAGCGATAGGCACCTTGCTGCTGCTAAGGATGGGCCGTTCGCCCTCGGGGATCTCGATGCCCAACTGCTCCAATCGGTCCAAGATGCGAGTAGAGAGACCGCTCATGTCGAGTTCGATGACGCCTTCCTCGCCCAGTGACTCCCGTCCGGTGCCGTTCATGAAGTCGACGACTGTCGAGTGCACTGCGCGGACCGCGGCGGTCCAGATCGCCGGGAATTCATCACTGGCCACCAGACGCTCGGCTGCAGTGGCAGTCCACTCCTGCAACTGGTTCACCACGGGCGCGGCCAGGAAGCCGAGCCTGTCGGGGAAGACACTCTGGAGTCGCTCCTCGAGAGCCAGGCGCTCGAAGATCTGATTGGTGATTGAAGTGGCGATGGCATCCTGCACGGCCGGCTCGGAAGCCAGGGGGCCGACGGCGTTGACGAACCCGTCGGTACTGTAGATGGTCCCGCGGACCCAGGCCCCGGTCACGGCGATGGGAAGGATTATGCATGCCAGCACCAGCAGGACCCAGGCCAGGATGCGTCGCCAGGCTCGGCCAGGGGCGCCTGGCGGCGACTCGACGCTCGAGTCAGTCATGGTTCCTCCCCAGGGATTCGAGCTGTTCTAGGCAGTCGCGTACTTGTCGGGATGTTTGCTCTCGCTCCTCACGACGAACGCGAGGACTATGCCGATGACTCCCAGGATCACGAACCACAAGCCGAGCAGCCAAGTCAGGGCGGTCACGGATTCAGCCGGCCAGGCCACGATGACGATACCGGCGATGACCTGGACGATCCCCAGGAAGATGGTGAAACCACGTTGAGGATAGTCCTTGTCGCCGACGGCCATGATGAAGTCGACGATGCCGGAGATGATCCAATAGACGCCCAGGATGACCGCTATCACAACCACCGTATCCCATATGTTGCGCAGCACGATCACGCCCACGAAGATGGCGATGATGCCCAGCAGGATGGACCACACCCTGTGCTGCTGGCCGGCTCCGAACGATTTGACCAGGCGGTAGATTCCCACCACCAGCAACTGAAGGCCGAACAGCAGGGCCAAGACCTTCAACGTCGCGTCCGGCCACACCATGACAAGGATCCCTATCACCAGAGTGAGAAACCCGAAGAACAGCACCCACCCCCAGGAACGCCCGACTTCTTCCATGACCTGCTCCTTTCCCCACCGTTTGCGCTGAACATGCCCCACGTCTTCCACTCCTACCCGAGAATATCAGGGAGGAAACCATCGCGGAAGAGTCCAGCAGAAGAGCCGCTGCGTCTCGAGGCCCTGGATCAGGGGCGCCCTTGACCCGCGCGGTCAGCTGAGCGGGGCGAGAGCGTCGTCGATGTCGGCGATCAGGTCGGCCGGGTCCTCCAGTCCCACCGACAAACGGAAGACGCCGTCTCCGGCGTACGCCCGATATGAGGCCTCCTGCTCGGGCGTCAGGCGGAAGGATGTGCGCATCAGATCCGCAGTCGGCAGGTAGCAGATGAGGCTGCGGTGGTGTCCCAGCGAGACCGCGTAGTGGAGCACCTTCAGCCGCTCGGAGAACGATCGGGCAGCAGCCAGGCCGTCCTTGACCTGGAACGTGATCATCCCTGAGAAGTTCTTCATCTGGCGTACTGCGAGCTCGTGTTGGGGATGAGACGGTAGTCCGGGGTAGATCACCCGGGTGACCTTGGGATGCTCCTCGAGGTGCCGGGCGATAGCGAACGCGCCTTCTTCGTGCGCCGCCATCCTGATGGGCAGGGTGGCGGCGCCGCGGATGATGAGCCAGGCGTTGAACGGGCTGAGGATGCCTCCCATGTGGATCGCCAGGGAGCGCAGCTTCACCAGATCGGTGCGCCGGCCGGCCACGGCGCCCCCGAGGGCGTCGCCGTGACCGCAGATGTACTTGGTGAGGGACTGGACCACGTAGTCGGCGCCGAGCTCGGCCGGCCGGATGCTTATCGGGGTGGCGAAGGTGGAGTCGACGGCGACCGCGGCTCCGGCAGCGTGGGCGATCTCGGCCACAGCCTCGATGTCGGTGAGGCGCAACAAAGGGTTGGCCGGCGTCTCGACGTACACGAGGCGCGTGTTCGGGCGCAGAGCGGCACGACACGTTCTCGGGGTTCGACGTGTCGACGCGGGTCACCTCGATGCCCAGGTGGGGGAGGGTATCGTTGGCGAGCTCGGAGGCGGCGGCATAACATACGTCGCTCATCACGACGTGGCCGCCGTCCTTGAGCACGTGGAGGAACAGGGCGGTGATCGCCGCCATCCCGCTCGCGAAGGCCACGCACTCCTCCGTACCTTCGAGCACCGCGAGCTTACGTTCCAATTGCTCCACTGTCGGATTGCCCCAGCGCGTGTAGACGAAGGGGGTCTCGTCGGTGATCATGTCGGCGGAGAACGAGATCCCCGGGTCGATGATGAAGGTGGTCGACATGACAACGTCGGGGGCCGAGGCTCCTGTGAGGGGGTTGGGGGGATGCCCCGCGTGTACGGCGGCTGTCCTCATGCCGGCCGTCCTCATGCCGACTGAGCGCGACTCGTTCGATCGTTCCCCCATGACTCACCGTCTCCTCTACGGACGCGGTCCAAAGCGACGCGAGGCGCGGTCCAATGTATTCTTGCAAAGACAAGGAGGACACTATGCACCATGAACCCCCGTCCTTGCAAACTTGGTTGGACGAGATCAAGAGCGGTCCAGACAGCGCGCGGATAGGCATGTACCTCATGCACAACGGAGTAGTCAGGGGCACGGCACGCGACGGCTCGCCGGTAGCCGGCATGGACCTCTCCTACGACCGCGGGCGCCTGGCGGAAGTGGTCGAGCAGGTAGAGGCCAGGCAGGGGGTCATCGCGGTGCGTGTCTGGATCAACGAGGGCAGGTTGAGCATCGGCGACGACATCATGTACGCGCTGGTGGCGGGGGACATCAGGGAGAACGTCTTCGGCGGGCTGCAGGAGCTGGTGCGGCTCATCAAGACCGAGGTCGTCAAGGAGTGGGAGATCGCGTAAGCTGCGCGGGCTCCGCGGTCGTGCTCCAGAGCCGGACGCGCTCGTGCCCTGGTTGCGCGCCCTCCGAACGCCGCTTCGGTATCAGCCCCCGAGCAGATCCTGCTTGCGCTGCAAGAACTCGTCCCGGTCGATCTCACCACGGGCGTAGCGTTCCTCCAGTATTCGCAGCGCCGTCTGCGAACCGGTATCGGCAGGGGGTGCCCCGGCAGGGGTCGCTCCCCCAGGGGGCGTCCCGGCGGGAGGTGCCTGCTGGAACCGGTTCGTCTCACCGGAGCTCGGGCGGCTGGTCAGACCTTTGACCAGCAGGTAGACCCCCACTGCTATCAACGCCAAGATCACCAGCATGAGCAGGGTGCCGATCGCGCCTCCAAACCAGTCCCATCCGTAGCCTCCGCCCCACATCATCATATGCCTCCTTCAGTGCTGGTCGCCTCAAGATGACCGACCTACATCTGGTTCCCGTACCAGTCTCAGTCCCCGTACCAGTCTCGATACCAAGCAAGCATCTGCTCTATCTCGGCGCTCTGGGTCTCGATGATCGAGCGGGCAAGCTCCCGGATCTCGGGACGATCCGACCCGCGCAAGACCATCTGGGCCATCATGATTCCCATCTGGTGGTGAGGCACCATTTGCCGAATGAACTCCCGATCGAAAGGCTGAGCGACTTCGAGTACCTCCAGGTCGGTGCCCTCGTCCATCATGCCCATCCCCATCATGCCCATCCCCATCATGCCCTCACCCGAGCTGCTGCCGTCTTCTCCGTATTCGGGGGGATCGACCCGTACCACGATCGGTACCAGGAGCGCATCTGGTCGATCTCTCGGGATTGATCTCTCTTGATGTTGGTCGCGAGCTCTCTCAGTTCGGGGTGCTCCGCTTTGGTGAGCGCCAGTTCGGCCATGAGTACGGCGTCCTCGTGATGCGGGATCATCTGCTCGATGAAGTGGCGATCGATATCAGTCACCATCCCCACCGTGTCCGAACCGGACGTCCAGAAGACCGACAGCACACGATCAGTGCCACCGCGACGGCGATACAAGCCGCCCCGGCGATGACAAGTCCTTTCTTCATTCTGCCTCTCGTTCAGGGGAGCCGGCTCTTCGCCGGTTCGACCGGGTCTTGGGCTTCTCCTTTCCTAATTACCCGGGGCGGCTGTTCCCCAACCAGGCCGGTCTTGGCGCCGACGTCAGATCCGTTGCGGGCAAGGGCCTTGCAACTCGGAGCCACTTGCCCCATAAAGAGATTAGTGGGAGTCGTGATGGAGGAGCGTGCATCATGAGAAGAGCGCTGAACGTCATTGTCATGGTGATCTTCGGAATCATTGGGGGCTGGGCGGGCTACTGGATCGGCCATGCAGCCGGGTGGAGCGAGAACGCCGACTGGCCCCGGAACATCGGGGGCGGTACGGGCGCGATCTTGCTGGCGATAGGCATGGCCGTGCTCTTCGTATGGCTCGCCGGGCTGGCGATCTACATCCTTCCTCAGTGGAGGGCGGGCCGGGTGTTGCGGAGTGGCGCCTCGGCGGAGGCACCGTGGTGAAGAGTGGAGAAGACCGGTGCTCGACGGCAGATCCGTGGAGGCCTCCAACGTCAGCTGACCTGCGAACTCGAGGTGTGCCCGGAGGGAGGCTCGCCCTACCGTGCCCGGGTGACCCAGTTCGTGACCGAGGCGATGGAGGCGGTCTTGCAGCCCGGGGCGCGGGTCGCCGTGCGTTTCGACAGGGCCAAGCCCACCCGGGTGGCCATCGAAGGGCCGATCGTGCCGGTAAGCGGGTAGCAGTCGAGGTAGGAGGATAATCGTGGTGAGCAGTTGCTGGGCCTCCTGCACGCTCTTGGATCTGAGCGAGATGAGCACTCCAGCGCCGGCAGCCGCCGGCACTTCGGGAGCTTTCCGGGCTTCGACACAATCTCCGCGCGCCCTGTCGACGGGAGGCAACACGCGCTGTTGGTCCGGCCGACTTGCCTCGATGGTACGAAGGTCCGATGCAAGCGATCGGCACCGGGGGCAGCATAGGTTTCGTGAGCAGTTCCTTCCCCATACCTTTCAACATAACGCTTGACGTTATTAACGTCGCGCGTTATTATTCAGCTTTGATCGCCTCCTTCAAGGACGCCGACACCGAGGCCCTCTGCGGTGGCCGAAGAGTACCTCGCTTCGTCGAGATCGAGACGGTGGCAAGACGGAAGCTACGGCAACTGGAGATCGCCGCCTCTTAGAGGATCTCCGCATACCGCCGGGCAACCGGCTCGAAAGCCTCAAGGGCGACCGGGCCGGCCAGTACAGCATCAGGATCAACGACAGGTACCGCGTCTGCTTCAGGTGGTCAAGGACGAGCGCCTTGGACGTGGAGATCGTGGACTACCATTAGAGGAGGTGGGCGGTGGACGAGATCGAACTCAAGCCCGTCACTCCGGGAGAACTGCTGCGCGAAGAGTTCTTGGTGCCCATGGGCATCTCGAAGTACCGCCTTGCCAAGGAGATCGGCGTGCCTGCGCAGCGTATCGGCGAGATCGTGGCGGGCCGCGTTCTATCACCGCGGACACCGATCTGCGTCTGTGCAAGTTCCTCGGGCTGCCAACGGCTACGGTGCGGGGCAGGGAAGAATAGAGGTTCGGAAGGCGCTGTCGCCCGAACTCGGGAAGATCAGGCCATGGTCGGAACTGGCCGGCGGACTTCGACGTACGGCTTGAGCCAAGAGGGGCGTCGGGGCGATGGTTACGGAAGAATGGCCAACCAGTGGGTGTCGTACATGTTCG
This sequence comes from uncultured Actinomycetes bacterium, assembly GCA_963713545.1. Classification (GTDB taxonomy): domain Bacteria; phylum Actinomycetota; class Thermoleophilia; order RBG-16-64-13; family RBG-16-64-13; genus CAVPLM01. The sequence goes on from CAVQME010000009.1 coordinate 171,876, forward strand.
TGATAGAATCTGGGGAAGAAGCAGGGGAGGGGGGGGGGAGAAGAGGAAGGAGTGAAAGGGAGAGCACGGAGCAAGCGCGGAGCGGCGGAGCTGGGAGGAGAGCGGTGAACGGGAGTCGGACACTCCGGCAGTCCAGGACAGTTAGGCGTACGCAAGATGCAGGAGGCGACATGCGCGCATCAGGCTCGACAAGATGTCCGGCTCTGACGGAGCAGAGCCGGCGTCGCCTCGACAACAGGAGTGAGACCGGGCGTCCGAGCGTGACTGAACGCGGGCGCGGTGTCGCGTGCCGAGTGCGAGTGAAGCAGCAGGGCGCGAGCGAGGACATCGTGCGGCCAGCAGCAACTGAGCGCGGTCAAGGCGTGGCAGAAGAAGGAAAGCTCGAGTTCTTCGCCGGCTTGAGAGGTGAAGATCGAGTGGTCCGAGAATGCGCTTGGCCGTGTCGACGAGATCGTTCACTTCATCGCCGCCGATGATCCTGAGGTCGCGACTCGCTGGGCCACCGGCGCTCGACACGAGGAACGTGGGCCCCAGAAGCGGGTCGACCGACAGCCTCCATCCGTGCCCCTGACTCAACTCGCGCGCCCTCGGAAAGTCAAGGCTTCGTAAGAACAATCGCCTTCCGAGCTAAAGTAAAGATATACGGCCTGCCCGGCGTCTTACTCTGTGGATGATGGAAGCAGACACCGGGAGGAGCGACGAACCAGGTCACAGCCATAAGCGCGGCTAGCCGGGAGAGGAGCCGAACTCTGAGCCGGGATGAGGAATGGCCGGCCGACTTCGAGGCCTTCGTGAACCGTCACAGCGCCCGCCTGGTCAAGACCCTCGGGCTCATCACACTGGACCGGGGACTGGCGGAGGACGCGGCGCAGGAGGCGTTTCTTCAACTCTACCTGCATTGGCGCGAGGTGCCCGGCATGAGAGATCCGGCAGCCTGGCTCTATAGGGTGGGGATGAACCGGTGCAAGGACTATCGACGGGCCCTGGGACGCGCGGCCCGACTGGTCGAGCGCTTGGGCAAATCGGTCGACGATGGCCCCCAAGGACAGTGGTCGCCGGAAGCCGACTTCCTGGCCATCCTCCGGCCTTTGCCGAAGCGTCAGCGCGCCGCGGCCGCCCTCCACTATCTGGCCGGTTTCTCCACCTCGGAGATCGCCAACACCATGAGCATATCCGAGGGTGCGGTGGGCAGCCATCTTCACAAAGCACGAGAATCACTGCGGAAGGTATTGGAGACGGAATAGTGGACACACACGACACATATGGCATAGAGGAGCAACTGCGCGAGGTCTACGAGCGGAACTCACCCCCCTTCGACGAAGCCGCTTTCTCAGATCGCCTGAGAAGGAAGACGATTACCAGCCGGAAGCGAGTCTCCGCGCCCAGGCGGACGAGTGGCCTGCGCATCGCTGCCGTGGCTTTTGCCGCCCTTGTCATCCTGACCGCCGTCGGGGTCGGAGTCTTCGAGCTTGCCACCTATCTGGGGAATCTGGGAGAGGGCAGCCCGACCGTGGTGAGCGAACCGGGCATCGTCATAGGAGATCAAACCACGGAAACCGCGGCGCCCGGTCAGACCACCCAGACCACGCCCGGGGAACTACCCAGCGGCACCTGGATGCGGCTGCCTCTGCTGGCGGAGGGCGGACCCGTGGGTACCCTGGTCATGGACCCCAGCGACCCCGCGATCCTCTACGTTGCCACAGCTGAGGGCCTGTTCAAGTCGACCGATGGGGCAGGGAGTTGGAGCCGGCTCCCCACGATTCCGGGAATCGAGCCGGGAGGCATGTGGTTGCTTCTCGATCCCAACTCCCCCTCCACGATCTACACCATCGCCTATGCGAACTTCGCGGAGGCTGACACGAAATGGACCACGTGCCTGCTGCGCTCGGATGACGGCGGCCTAACTTGGATGGACCTAAACGAGGCCGGGGCCCCGAGAATCGGAAGCACCAGCTCTGGCCCTTGGCTCGACACGACGACCATCCCCTCCACGCTCTACATGTATGACGACACCGGCTACGTGTGCCGGTCGACCGACCGGGGCACGACCTGGACCAGACTCAGCGTGGACGAGGGACAGCGGGCGGCTGCGCTTGCCGATACCAATCTGTGCCGATACCCGCCGCCGCGCAACAGGCGCTTGACGACTTCCTGGCCCTTGTCTCGACGGGACTATCGACCGATGCGGACACAGGTGCTGTTGTGTCGATCGGACCGTAGGCGAGTGGGAGACCGATCCTGGTCGACCCCGACCATACATCGACCTTTTACAGCGGCCACCAGCCGATGGGCGTGTACAAGTCCACCGACAGCGGCCGCACCTGGAGGAAGGCAAGCCGCGACCTGGTGTTCGGATCCGGCAGTCAATGGCGTCCTGGTCGACCCAAACAATCCGTCGACTCTCTATGCCACTACAGGCGCCGGGATCTTCCGCTCCACCGACGGCGGAACAGAATGGACCCTGATCCTGGGGGGCGGAGGTTAGAGACTCCGTGGTTCTGGCGCCCTCGGTCCCAACAGACTCTATGCGACGAACGCAACGGACTGTCCCGCTCCGACGGACTGTTCCGCTCGGATGACGGAGGCACGAACTGGACCCGGCTGAACGATCCTAAGGGTTCGGACATCTGCTTCTCTCAAGTGGTCCTGGCAATCGCCGACCAGCCCGATACGCTGTTCGCCATTGCGGAGGAGGTCTACTGGGGCCCCGGCTACCTCTATAGGTCCACCGATGCCGGCAACAGCTGGCAGCGCACCGACCTCGGGGTTGGCCCCGGCTCCTTCGGCCCCCTCGTGGTGGCGGATCCACAACATCCCTCCACGATCTATGCCTAGGGCCACAAAGGGGATTCTTCCTCCCATATGTTCAGGTCCACCGACGCCGGTGCGAGCTGGACGGAGACCGATCTCGACCCGAAGGGTGGGGCGTGCCGGACGCAAGCATGCTGGTGGTCGTTAGCCTCGCGGTGGACCCGTACAACCCCGCGAAAATCTGGGTGGTCCAGGACAACCTGTCCGACAACGGGCGCAGCATCATCCGTCGCTCTACCGATGGCGGGGCCACGTGGGAGAACGTGAAACTCGATGGTCTCGAGCAATGGATCACGTGGCTACTGTTCGACCAGCGGTCGCCTAACACGCTCTACGCGTGGGCGGGGCCGAAGAATCCCTGGGAGGGCACCATTTACCGGTCTACCGACGGCGGGGCCACCTGGGAGAACATCGGCAGAAACATCCCCACCGGACACATGCCGGTCCTGGTCCCCGATCAGGCCCTGGCCCCGCCGCTCCGGGGGGAGCGCTCTATGCCGCGACCGCCGGCGGCCTGTTCAAGTGGGTGCCGAGGGATTGACGCAGGGTGGCCGAGGCGACCGCGGGTGAGACCAGCCGACGGCGACCGATCTCAGCATGGGCGAGAATCCAGATCCCAGGAGGTGTGCGATGGAAGCCAAGTGTGTGCCGGGCGGCAAGGTGAACCTGTGGCTCCTCGTCTTGGTCGTTGCGCTTGTCGTGGGACTGGGCGGTACGGCGGCCGCGTGCGGTGGGAGGACACAGAGACGACGAGCAGCGGCGCGGCGCGACCTCGACCACGACGACCCTGAGGCTGACCACTACGACCACGACGGCCTCCACGACGACCACGAGCGTGGCGCCCACCACAACCACCCAGGCCGGGCTCGAGATAGAGATCACTCGCGACATCCCCTACATGACCCAGAGGGAAGGGTGGGATCCCCCGTTACTCGACGTGTATGCCCCGAAAGAGGCGGGCCCCTGGCCCCTGGTGGTGATGCTGCATGGGGCCACGCTAACAAGACGTGGTTGCAGGCCTGGGCGACTAAGGTGGCCCAGCGCGGCGCCGTGGTGTTCGTGCCCGACTGGGGCCGCGCCATCTCCAACTATGGCTCCACGATCACCCCCGCGACGATCGGCGGAGAAGAGCTGCGGGCGAGTGCTCGACGGAGAGATCGGCGATATCGCTGCCATCGTGCGTTTCGCCCGGGCCACCGGCGCGCGCTATGGAGGGGACCCCGAGCACCTCACGCTCTTCGGCCATTCAGGAGGAGCTAGCGAGGCATTGATGGAACCCTTCAGCGGCGCCTCCGCTTCCGAAGGTGCTCTTGAGGGCGCGGGCTCGACCATCCCGGAATCGCTCGTGATCTTCGACGCCGATTACCTGCTCGCCGGCGACCCCATGTGGGATGAGTGGTTGGCTGGGGACCCCAGCATCATGCAGCTCATGACCCCGTGGCCCAGCCTGGGCCGCCGGGTGGACTTCCCCATCACCGTTATCGGATCGGGCGACCCCAACCTAAGCAGGGAACTGGGCGATCCCTGGGCCGAGGACTCCTGGCTCGTGGTGCGGGACCCGTCTGGAGACATCCGTCGGGGCCTGGAGAAGCTCGGGGCCTTTGAAGGCGACCGAATAACCAACGAGAGCATCGAACAGCTGCTCGTGGAGCGACTCAAAGCGGACGGCGATACGGTCACCTACGTCAGACTCACCGATTCCAGCCACATGAATCTGGGCCCGCAGGGCATGGAGAGCTTCCTCGACGCGCTGGTGCCGGACAAGCAGCCGTAGGGAGCAGGGCGGGCGCCTTCCAAGGGTTCCTCGCCAATCTCGTACGAAAGACCGACGCGACCGGCGGGGAATCCGGGCGACACTGTGTCCCATGAAAGACCACGTTGACGTCGGCAGCGAGGGCGACCCACCTGTCGGGGTTGGCGTCGAACCACCAACTGGTTATACTCGCGGTATGAAGACCGCCATCTCCATTCCTGATGACGTATTCCAGGACGCTGAACGGCTGGCGGCAGAGCTCAAGCAGTCCCGCAGCCAGCTATACAGCCGCGCAGTGCGGGAGTACGTCGCCCGTCACTCGGCGGACAGCGTCACCGCCGCCCTCGATTCCGTGTGTGCAGTGGGATCCAACTCGGGGTCCGACTTCGTTCGTGCGGCGTCGAAACAAACCCTCGAGCGTACGGAGTGGTGATCTCACAGGGGGACGTGTGCTGGGCCGATCTGGGCGCGGCCTCCGGCTCTGAGCCTGGGTATCGCCGCCCCGTGGTCGTGGTGCAGTGTGACGCGTTCAACCGCAGCCGGATCGCCACGGTCGTCTGCATCCCGCTCACGAGCAACCTGCGCTGGGCCGACGCCCCCGGCAACGTTCTCCTGACCGCAGGTGTGACCGGCCTCCCCAGGGATTCCGTGGCAAATGTCTCCCAGCCCGTGACGCTCGACCGAGACGTGCTCACCCATCCGATGGGCAAGCTGCCACACCCCAAGCTCGAGCTCGTGCTCTCCGGGATCGACGTGGTTCTAGGTCGGTAGGGATATCCGCTACCGGTGCGCCTGGTGGTGGGCGGCGCGTCGGAGCCGCCGCGATGGTACTCTATACGTGTAAAATACGTATAAAGGACGCCGCCGTGAGGAAGAAACTCACCGTGACCATCGATGAAGACGTGTATAACGGCCTGCGCAAAGTGGTGGGACCGCGGCGTATCAGCCGGTTTCTCGAGTCGTTGGCGCGTCCACACGTGCTTCTAGCCGACATGGATGAGGCCTACGCGGCTATGGCTGCCGACGAGGCCCGCGAACGGGACGCCCTTGATTGGGCCGAAGCCACGGCTGGGGACATCGCTGGGTTCGAGGGAAACGGCAGTGCAGCGGGGTGAGGTTTGGTGGGTTGCGTTCGGCCCATCCCAAGGTGGAGAGATCCGCAAGCAGCGACCGGCGCTCATCATCAGTAACGATGCCTCTAACCGCCATTTGAACCGGGTCCAGGTGGTGCCTCTCACCGGCAATGTCGACCGAATCTATCCCAGTGAGGCTTTGGTCGATCTGGCGGGGAGGCCGGCCAAAGCAATGGCCGATCAGCTAACCACCGTAGCCAAGGCGCGGCTTGTGGGCCTGGCCGGCCGCCTCTCGCCCTCCGACCTTCAACTCGTGGAGCGGGCAGTCACCATCCAACTTGGTTTGGCAGAGCTCGCCGGCTGAGCTCTGATCTTCAAGGCGGTCGGTGCGGGGAACGCGGGCGCCAACCAGCCGGTCGACAGATAGCCCTCATCAGTGCCCACGCGCGTCCTCCCGCGATTCATCTACGAATTCGCCGCCATACCAGTACCAAGGGTGGAGAGGAACCAGGCTCCCTCGAGTCAGACTGGACCCAACTGGCTGCATTGCGGGAGGTGACTTCGATGGTTGAGAAGAAGGTAGCATAATGCTACCATGCGCACGGGCGGACGATTCAGTGTGAGCGCTGGCGGGCCCCGTTATGACCCGGCGCTCGTGCGTCGACTCGCACGCGAGAACCGGGTCGTTTCTACACTGCGAGTCGCAGGGTGGCTCATCAACCATGGTTATGACGCAAGAGAGCAGCTAACCAAGACGCTTGTTCGGGTGAGCCGATCTGCAGTGTGGGTGGGTTCCTGCGTCCTCGCCAACGGTGAGATCGCCGACGAGTACATGTCGCGGTCGAGGGTGTCGAGTGGTACGTGAAGATCTATGTTGACGAAGAGCAGGCTGCGGTGAAACGTGTGGTCGAGCTGGTGGGAAGGAACAGCCCATTGATGGTCACTGCGGAGGCTGATGTGAACGTTTTTCCCAATACGTGCGGGGCGTGCGGCGGTACCGTATCGATCTCCTGCGACCCATTGCCAGTAGAGATGCGCGGCGAGACCATCGCAGTGAGCGGTATCGAACACGCGGTGTGCACTGACTGCGGGGAAACCTTCTTGAGCGTCGAGGCGATGGAAAAGCTCAGAAGGAAGCGATCCAGCTCATGAAGCGAGCGCGGGGACTGTTGACTGCGGACGAGATCCGGGCACTGAGGCACTCGCTCGATCTTTCGCAAGCCGCGTTCGAGAAGCTGATCGGGGTCGGCCCGAAGACCGTCGTGCGTTGGGAAAAGGGCACCGTGTTTCAGAGCGCGACCGCCGACCGGCTCATGAGGCTGATCCGTGCTATGCCCGAAACCGCGGGAGTGCTCGCAAGCTCCGTGCCTTCTCCGCGATCCCCGGCCGCCCGTTCGCAGGCTCGATCGAGATCTGACGGCCCACACAGAAGACAAACCACGGTTCGTGGTGATCGGGACCATCGTCGGCAAACACTGGTCGGCGGTTATCACCCACCGTAAGGACCGGATCCGGGTGATCTCCGTGCGCCGGTCCCGCGACGAGGAGGTGGCCATCTATGAAGGCTAGAGAGTTTGACGAGAAGTTCGATGCGGGCCACGATCTGACGGATAATCTCGACCTGGCGGCTGCACATCGGCCACTGCGGACGGCCCGGCGCGTGAACGTCGACTTCCCCTCCTGGATGGTCGAATCACTCGACCGCGAGGCTGAGCGTCTCGGAGTCACGAGGCAGTCGCTGATCAAGATGTGGATCGCCGAGCGGCTGGAGCGTACGGCGTCATAGGCGGCGCGGGCGTGACCGCGTAGAGTTGGCGCGGAACCATCGGGGTGAAGCAAGATTCGGCTGACCCCACCCCCCAGACCCCGGTGGACCGGGTCTCCGCTCGGCCTCCGGCGGAGGGCTGCGCGCCGGCGCAAGGACGGCTTAACCTCCCCTCGCCCTCGAGCCCCCGAGATCTCTTCTCGCCCCATGTCAAGGATTTGACCCCCTCGTGCGAGTCTATGCCGAAAGCAGGACAATAGGGATGCGGAGATGGGGCTGACTAAGGTGCACACGAACGGCAAAACGTTGTTGAAGGCGGGGAGCGTGACCCGTTTGAGCGACTGGCCGATGAGCGATGACAGACTCCGGGAGCGTACGCGCTACACGTGCCCTGAAGACGTGTTCGAGCACGAGTACGTCCGTCTCGTCCAAGCCCTGGCGATCGTGGCCGGCGACCGGGAGACAGCCGCCGACGCGGTCCAAGAGGCCTTCGTCTGCCTTGTCCGCGGGTGGGACCGTCTAGCCACCTATGAGGATCCAGCCGGCTGGGTGCGTCGAGTCGCTTTGAACCAGATCCATCAGCATCAGCGCTCGATCTGGAAACAAGCCAGACTCCTGCTCAAGATCGAACAGCAGCCCACAGTGCCGGAGGAGGTCTGGTCACTTGACCCGGAGCTCTGGGAGCAGCTGAGGGCCCTGCCTCCGAAACAGCGCGCGGCGGTTGCCCTCTACTACGTGGGCGACCTGACCGCGCGCGAGGTGGCCGAAGTCATGCACGTCTCGGAGGGCACGGTCGACCAGCACCTGCATCGCGCCCTGCGGACACTACGAGAAACACTGGAGGGACAGCGGTGAACGGGAACCGGCAACTCGAAGAGAGACTGAAGCGCCTCGCGGTGCCCGTGGATCCAAGCGGAGTATGGGACGTCATCGAGGGACGGGCGCAGAAGGATAAGAGAGCATCTCGGGAACGTTGGCCATTGACGGCTGGGGTTGACGAGCGGGTTGGTGGCCAGAAGCGGTCGTCCGCGCCCAGAGAAGCCTCCGCGCCGAGAGCGTCCACGCCGAGGCGGAGGAGCGGCTTGCGCATCGCGGTCTTTGCCTCCATCGCCGTCGTCCTGGTGGCCGCCGTAGCCTTGGGCGGCCTCGAAGCTTTCAAATACCTGGCGAAGCCGGACTTCGTGCTGAGGATCACCGACGACACCGACATCGATACCGGCGGCCAGCCGACGGGGAACGACGCGCAAAGCGGGTACTGGGAGCGCCTGCCGTTGGCGCGCAGTGACGTTCCTGTCCAGACCCTGGTCATGGATCCCAGCAACACGTCGGTCCTTTACGCCCAAACCGCCGCCGGCCTGTACAAGTCGAGTGATGGGGCGGCGAGCTGGGACCAAACCCTGAGCTTCTCGGCGTTCGCGGGCCAGGTGTTCGTGGTCGCATTCGATCCCGCTTCCCCTTCGACGGTCTACATGATCGCGTGGCTGTCGGGCGGTTCTCCGGGGCTGCCACAGCTGCTTAGATCTGATGACGGCGGCGCCACCTGGGCGCACCTGACCGACGCAAGCACCCCTCGTTTAAACGGGTATTTCGAAGCTATATCGTTTGACACGGCATTCACCCCCTCCACGGTCTTCATGTTTGGGAACGACAGGTGGTGCCGCTCGACCGACCGGGGCGGGACCTGGACCGGGCTTACCGAGGAAGAAGCAGACCAAGCTATCGGCGCCCCGGGCGCTGATAACCTTCGTCAACATGCCTATCGCGACGGAGTTTCCAGCCTGCCCGCCGCTGCGCAGCAGGCTCTTGATGCGTTCCTGGCTTCTTTTGACGGCACCGTGACCGATGCGGACACGGGCGCTGTTGTCGGCGTCGTCCCTGGCAACAACGGGCTACCTGGTGGGGTATCTGCCTCCGATGGCGCCAGGGCTGAATCGGTGATCGTTGACCCCGATCAACCCTCGATCCTCTACGCCCCGACCATGGAGGGCGTGTACAAATCCACCGACGGCGGGCGGAGCTGGAGGAAGGCGAGCACCGGCTCTCGGGGTTCCGGCGATCAGAAGATTTGTAGTCGATCCGCTTACTCCCTCGACTCTCTACGCCGCCACGACCGCCGGCATCTTTCGATCCACCGATGGCGGAACAGAGTGGACCCTGATCCTGGCGGGCGAGGGCTCCGTGGCCCTGGCGCCCTCGACTCCATCGAGACTCTACGCTTGGACCTCCATTGGACTGTTCCGAGCGACGATGGCGGGGAGAAGTGGGCCGGGCTGACGGGCGAGGGCCTGAGCGGACCCACCGCAAGTGCGCTGCTCAGCGTCGCGGCCGACAACCCCGATATCGTGTTCGCAACGCCCCGATGGCGGCGGGCGTGACGGGCCCGGAGAGTGGTCTATCCAGATCCACCGATGGCGGGAACACCTGGAGCGAGGTCCTTGAAGGGGCGACCTGCGTCGCCGCCGACCCGAAGACACCCTCCACCCTATTCGCTGCCGTGTCGAGCCGGGTGTTCAAATCGACAGACACGGGAGGCGCGTGGACCGTCGTTTCTCCCGAGGAGTGGGTGGATGCGGTCGTAGACATCGCGGTAGATCCGCATGACCCCTTCGGCGTCTACGCGGTCCAGTGCTCGGATACCGGCGCGTACTCGGTCTCCCGCTCCGTCGACGGGGGAGCGACGTGGCAGAAGGTCGACCTCGAAGGCCCCGCGAAGTACATCCAGCAGTTGCTGTTCGATCCTCGATCACCCGACACGCTGTACGTGCTCACGTCCCAAGTGGTCGAAAGCGTAGCGAAATCAGGCATGTATCGCTCCGTCGACGGAGGAGCCACCTGGGAGAACATCATGGGGGAGCTGCCCGACACGGGGTACCTCAACATCGTTATCGATCCCGCCTCCAGCGGAGGGCTTTACGCCACCACCACCGGCGGCGTCTTCAAGTGGGTGCAGGGCAGCAACTAGCACTGGTGACTTGGTACAAAGCTTGAGTTGGGGTGACCGGCGTAACCAAGGACGAGAATCCAGATCGGAGGGGGTGTGCGATGGGAGCCAAGTTTCTGCCGAGCGGCACTGTAAAGGATGGCTCCTCGCCAAACGGTGGCTCCTCGCCAAACGGTGGCTCCTCGTCTCGGTCGTTGTGCTGGCCGCCGGGTTGGTGGGTCTGGTGGCCGCATGCGGCGGTGAAGAACCGATGTCGGGGGCCGAGATCGCTCAGTGGAAGACGGATGCCGTCGCCTTCGCCGACCGGTTCTACGGGGCGTGGCCGGATGTGGACGCCAGTTTCGCCCAGTTCGCCGACGATGCCACCTTCTACGACCCGGGCGATGGTGACTTCCTCATTGAGGGCAAGCAGCAGATAGTTGCGCTCCACCGGTGGATGTTCTCCAACTTTCCCGGCTTCAGGTTCCGCCAGAACGCGGTGTACCTCTCGGGGATGGCGCCGCCTACAAAGGCGTCATGGAGAACCTGTGGCCCCCCGGGGTGCCGGAGCCGGCGGATCATCCTCCGGTGGGCGGGCTCGACCTGTTCCGGTTCAAGGACGGCCTGGTAGCCAATTGGGAAATCTGGGCTGTGCCGGCGAGTCTCGAGATGCTGTCGATGGCAGTTTCGCCCCGGGTGAAGGCGGCTCCGAACAGCTGCGGGCGATCGCCGACCGGTATCTCGCGGCCTGGTCCTCGGGGGACAAGGACCGGATCGCCGCCCTCTACCGCGACGACGCCGTGTTCTCCGACACCATGCGGGGCATCCAGGCCCAGGGAGCGGCCGCCATCGGCGAGCTGGGCGACAAGCGGTTCGGGTCAGGCGGCCCGCTCACGCTCGAGGTGATCGACCTCTACGTCCAGACCAACGACGGCCTCGACACGTCTACCGAGCAACCACCCGAGCAGGGGGCCATCATCGCGGTGGGGATCCACTACCGGTGCAACCTGGTCGTGGAGGGCGAACCGACGACCGTCGAGAGCCTCACCACCTTCGAGCTCGGCACCAGGCAGGGAAATCGTTCGCCCTCGATCCGGACGGCCTGATCACCCGGGAGGAGGTGTTCTACGACGCCGACAGCCTCCTGGCGTCCGGCCTCGTGCGGTGAGTCCGGCAGCGCCTGGGTGTGGCACCCGTCAGCCCGGCAAAGGAACCGATCTCCTGCTATTGCGCCGAGTACACAGTCACGTGGACACTTACGGAGCCCGCGTTGTCTCCGTAGTAATCCGGCCGGTCGTTGAAGAGCAGATAGAGATCGCCGTCCCGTGGCACGGCGAAGGTCCTGTTGCTCCCCACCGGCAACAGCTGAGGCCCGATACGGGCGATCAGCTCTCCGATGGGCTCGGTGACGAGGATCACGTCGGACTCGTCCGGGTGCGGCATGACGATGCCGTCCGGTCCCCCGATGTTGCCGTTGCCCATGTCCCAGGTCCCGGAGGCCTGCACGTCCACCACGTCACCGGTGTGGACCGATCCCACACGAGTGCCGTTCTTGTCGATGGCGTTGATGGTGACGTTGTACGTGGTGGCGTTACCGGCGTTCAGGATCTTGAACTCACTGAACAAGACTTGGGCCGCGGATCCCCCTCCGTTCACGACCAAGGAAACGGCTCCGGCCTGCGGAGTGCTCGAGGAGCCGGTGAGCTGAACCACTTTGGTGCCGTTCCAGTAGCAGGCGACGGTGTTCTGTTTACCCAGGACTGCTAGGTCGGCCGGCTGCATCCCCTGGGCCACGATCCCCTGAGGCACAGGCAGAGCGACGTCGCCGGTCTCCTCCAGCTCTCCGCCGGCGCCCCACCTCGAGTACTGGAGGTGGTTGTTCGCAAGCACCAAGAAGCGGTAACCGCCTCCCGTCGCGGGATCGCCGGTGGTCGGATCGGTCCTCACGCATATGCCGAACCCGGGGTTGGCGCCCGACAGCGGAGTGGCCGTGAACTCGGCCGTGAAATCAGCGTACAAACCGGCCAGCTTCGTCCGAGCCTCGGAAGCCTGGCCCCCGGAAGCCGCCTCTCCCACATAGCCCGCCACTTCGTAGTCGAAATGGGCGCCGCCCGTGGAAACATCCTGCCAGTTGCCGGAGGGAGTCAGAAGCTGGTCGGAGTAAAGGAGCGAACCGGGCCTGGCCCGTTCGCGCAGGTTGTAGAGCACCTGGGCCACCTCGCCTCGGGTGGAATCTTTCCAGGGGTCCCAGCCTGCTTTTCCGAACCCTGCAAGACCGTTGAGCAGCCCGTTCACCGTGGCTTTGGCAAGGTTCTCGGTGTGGGGCGGGGCGTCATATAGGAGAGCTCCTGCGACATTCGAAGTGGTGAGGACCGCCGGGGCCAGCCCTTGTGCGGCGCGGACCACCATGCTCGCGATCTGGGCCCGGGTGATGTTCTCATAGGGTCGAATCTGCCGGGACTCTTGCCTTCGGTGATCTTGTTCGACGCACAGACGGCAACGTAGTGCGCCGGGTAGAGGGGATCGACGCCACCACCATCCACCACATCGGCGAATGGGCATACGTCGGTGAGCTTGACGGTCAGACCCAGGCTCAGGACGATCATCTTGGCGAACTGCTGGCGGATGACGGGGTCGTCCGGACGGAACGTGCCGTCCGCGTAGCCGTTGATGATCTGCGCTGACGCAAGGGCCTCGATAGCGGTCTTGTACGGCGACGAGCCAATATCAGTGAATTGGACCGAGGACGAAACGACCTCGAAAAGCACGACAGAGGCGCGAGCGTCTGTCGCCCTCAGCACACCGAACGCGAAGACCAGGGCGACCGTCAGCAATAACGTCAGCCCGGCCGGCAGCGCCGCTCGGACGGTCACACCGCCGCTACCCAGCCGGACCCGTTCGCCCATCCGCCCACCTCTTGGCGACCGGCTGACTGCTCTCGCGGTACCCATGCCCGTCCACCCCCAGTCCATCCTTCCTTTTTCCGAAACCGTAGACAGCAGCGCCATTGTTGTCAAGCACCGCGCGTCACTCGAGAGCCGGTCACCGGTCACCGCTGTTCCCCCTCGTGGTCTCAGCGGGACCCCGAGTTCCTCGGCTCTAAACCCTGCGCCCCGTGTGGTCGATTATCCATGGGAGGTAGTCGCAGTCCCGGGGTGTGCGCCATGAGTACTTGGATCAAGGAAGATATCGCCAATACCGCTGCCTGCAGCGGCGCTTGGGACACCCCTCCGGCTCCGGCTGCGTGGCACACTCCCCTGTAGACGCCCCTCAGACTCCGGTTCGAACGGTCTCTCCGCTCCGGGGAGATCCCTGGGCTTCGCAGGACGCGCTGCTTTCGCTCATGGAGGCGAGTCGAGCTGCTGCCGAGTCTGAGAGCCTGGAAGAAGCCCTGAAGATGCTGGTCTGGCACGCGTCCGAAACTCTGCAAGTACCGGAATTCATCGTGTATGAGTACGATGCCCCTTCGAGCACCATCGTCCCGTTGGCGATCTACGAGCGGGTGCCGTCCGGCTGGAGGGGTCTGGGCGAGCGATTGCCACTCTCGGAGTGTCCTGCAGAGAAGGCCGTTCTAGCGAGTGGACAACCCCTTCTGGAGAGGATCTCGGACCCTGATCTGGCTCTGGAGAGCCTGGAAAGCATGCAGAAGTGGGGCGAAAAGACGTGCCTCTCGATACCGCTCCTGGTCGGCTCTCAGCGCATGGGGCTCATGGCTTTCTACGACGCAGAGGAGGAGAGGGAATTCGACGATGCGCAGATGGCCCTGGCGCGTGGCTTGGCCGCCCTCGCCGGCCAAGCCATACACTCTGCGCAGTTGCTTCGGCAGACGGACGAACGGAATGTGAGGCTCACCTCTCTCCTCCACGCGAACCGGGTGATCAATTCCAGCCTGGACTTGGACGAGGTGCTCGAGGCGGTCGCGAATCAGGCCATCACCGCTCTTGACTGCGACGGATGCACCATGTACCAGCGCGGAGAGGAGGATAACGGGCCTCCGCGGCCGAAGCTGGAGGGACTGGAGGACTCCAGGACGAGCAGGTTCTCCAGCAGCGCTCACAAGATCCCGACCTGGACCCGCATGAAGGCCGAGATGGAGGAAAGCGGAGAGAGAAGCCGCCTGATCATCCCCCTTCCTTTTGGTCGTTCGAGACTCGGTACGATGGTCATATCGCAGTGCACTAGGGATCGACTCTTCAGCGACGCCGATATCGAGTTCGCCCGCGGGTTGGCGGAACAAGCCGGCCTGGCCATACATAACGCTCGGCAGTACCAGGAGTTGCGTCGCGTCCACGTCGCCGGACGCAAGCGCTGGTCAGTGCGCTCGGGGCGAAAGAACGCTACACGCAAGGGCACGCCGCCCGCGTCGCTCAATACGTCGCACTTGGGGCGAAGCTCGGCTGGACCGAAGACCCGGTGCAGCGCGCGGAGGAAGCTGGATACATGCACGACATCGGCAAGCTGATCGTTTCCGACACCATCCTGCACAAGACCGGGCCACTCTCGGAGCGGGAATGGATGTAATGCGCGCCCATCCCGAGACAAGTGCGGACATCCTGCAGTGCATGGTGGACGAGGAGCGACCGACTCTATCCGTCACCATCACGAGAGATACGACGGGGGCGGTTACCCGTACGGCCTCAAGGGAGATGAGATACCGTTCATCGCTCGCGCCATGGAGTGGTCGACGCCTACGACGCGATGTCTTTCCGCGCCCCTACCGGCGGCTCTCCGGTACGCGGATTCCGGGAATTGAAGAATGGCCGCGGTTCGCATTCGATCCCGAAATCGTGGACGCTTTGCTGGACGTGCTGGAGGACATCCGGCGAAGAAGGGTGTGCATGAGTGTCGCCAAAAAGCCGCGCGCTCGTCGACGGAGACAAGCACGAACGGCTGAAGAAAGGGAGGACGAAGACCGGCCTGAGTACCACGAGATCGCCGAAGTCCTTCGGGACGTGCTGACAGCGAGCGAGGGGATCCGTTTCCTGACCACGCAGAGGAAGGTCGGTTCCAGGGTTGTTCGTCGTGGATCCGGAAGAGATTGAACAGCGGAAATCCCACATCGGGGACGACTTGTTCGTCGTCGACGAGGAGATGGAGAGGTCTTGCAGGGGTGAAGACAGACCGGAACGCACTGTACGCCGACGAGTTCGGCGTCTGGGTCTCGGCCACGGCGCCCTACGGATGGCGAAGGGAACATAGTGGGCCTGATCTCCGCTGATTCTCCGGCCGGCCCACAGGGGACCACTACGGCTAGGACACTGCGCCGGGCTTCCTGGCCTCGCTGCTGGGTGAGGCGGGCAAGCGGGTCACCCGGGCTGAGTCCGAGGCCATCACCGACGGTCTTACCGGTGTCTACAACCACCGTTTTGTCCATGAGCACCTCGCCGAAGAAGTAGCCAGATCCACCCTTCAACAGTCGCAGTTCGTGGTCCTGTTCATCGATATCGACCACTTCAAGCGTTTCAACGATCTCTGGGGCCACTCGGTTGGAGACGCCGTCCTGCGCTCAGTTGCGCACGTCATCGAGGGCGAGGTCCGGCGGGGCGATGTCGTCGCCCGCTACGGAGGGGAGGAGTTCATCGCCGTCCTCGCCAACACCGACCTTGTCAGAGGCTGCGCAGTCGCCGAGCGCATCCGCCGCAAGATCGCGACATCGGCTTTGGTGGCTGGAACGTCTCCGATCACCGTCAGCATAGGCGTGGCCGACTTTCCGTCCGACACACCCTCCAAGGCGGACGTGATAAAGAGAGCGGATACCGCGATGTATAAGGCGAAGCGTCTCGGTCGCAA